>NZ_CP121668.1:0-600000 GCF_029714425.1 Bradyrhizobium sp. CB2312
ATGAACACATCGGAACAGGATCGCTGGTCGCGCGTGAAGAACCGGCTGCGCACGAACGTTGGCGAAGACGTCTATACGAGCTGGTTTGCGCGCATGGATCTGGAAGGCGTGCAGGAGGAGAGCGTGCGGCTGTCGGTTCCGACCCGCTTCCTGAAGAGCTGGATCCAGGCTCATTACGCCGAGCGCGTGCTGTCATGCTGGCAGGCCGAGATGCCCGAAGTGCATCGCATTGATCTCACCGTCCGCTCCGCGGTGCGCCCGGTGGTGGCGCCGAAGGAAGCGCCTGCGCCGGTCGAAACGCGCCGCGCGCCTGCGCCGGAGTTGCGCTCGACCGCGACCGCGCCGGTCTCGGCCAATCATGATGCGCTCGGCGGCTCGCCGCTCGATCCGCGCCTGACCTTTGCAAGCTTCGTCGTCGGCCGCTCCAACACGCTGGCGCATGCCGCCGCGCGTCAGGTCGCCGAAGGTCGCCGCGGCGACCCCGTGATGTTCAACCCGCTCTACATCCATGCCGGCGTTGGGCTGGGCAAGACGCATCTGTTGCAGGCCGTGACCTGGGCCGGCAATTCCGGCAACGAGCGCAAGGTGCTGTATCTCACCGCGGAAAAATTCATGTACGGCTTCGTCGCTGCGCTGAAGACGCAGACGGCGCTGGCCTTCAAGGAAGCGCTGCGCGGCATCGACGTGCTCGTCATCGACGACCTCCAGTTCCTGCAGGGCAAGTCGACGCAGGCCGAGTTCTGTCACACGCTGAATGCGCTGATCGATGCCGGCCGCCAGGTCGTGATCGCGGCCGATCGTCCGCCGTCCGATCTCGAAAGCCTCGACGACCGCGTCCGTTCGCGGCTCGCCGGTGGTCTCGTGGTCGAGATGGGCTCGCTCGGCGAGGACCTGCGCCACGGCATTCTCAAGTCGCGCGTCGCGGCGGCCCGCGCCCATCATGCGACCTTCGACGTGCCGGAGGAGGTGCTGCACTATCTGGCGCGCACCATCACTCATAACGGCCGCGACCTCGAAGGCGCGATCAACCGCCTCCTGGCGCACTCCAAGCTCAACAACCAGCCGGTGACGCTGGAGATGGCCGAGCGAGAGGTGCGCGACCTGGTCCGGCCGCAGGAGCCGAAGCGGATCAAGATCGAGGACATCCAGCGCGTGGTGGCGCGGCAGTATAATGTCAGCCGCTCCGACCTCCTGTCCTCGCGCCGCACCGCCAATGTGGTGCGCCCGCGCCAGGTGGCGATGTACCTCGCCAAGACGCTGACCCTGCGTTCGCTCCCCGAGATCGGCCGCCGCTTCGGCGGACGCGACCACACCACGGTGCTGCACGCCGTGCGCAAGATCGAGGCCCTGGTCTCCAAGGACACCGCGCTGTCGGAGGAAGTGGAGTCGCTGAAGCGCCAGCTTCAGGAATAAACGCCTATTTCGTGCACCCTCTGCAGAGATCGTCATGCCCGGGCTTGTCCCGGGCATCCACGTTCTTTGCGCTGCGTGGCAAGCCGTGGATGGCCGGGACAAGCCCGGCCATGACGTTGTGGAGACTGTCGGTCCCCTTCCAGCCCACGGCACGCGGGGCGAGGAGCGGACCTGCGCCTCGGCGGCCGCCTTTATTTCTGCCCGTAAATCGTGGGGGAACTGCCCCCGATCCCTTGAATCCGGGGGCCATCCGCGCCACCTTGCGCGACCCCGACGGCTTTGGTCATATCGGCTGGATGATCCGGCTTTCGGGGTCTTCGGTGCCGAGGCGCGCGTCCCGCTGCCCGGCTTTTTCCAACGCTGGTGTTTCCTTGGGGATCGGGCGAGTAGTGCAATGAAGGTTACGGTCGAACGCGCGCAACTCCTGAAATCGCTGGGCCATGTCCACCGCGTGGTCGAACGCCGCAACACGATCCCGATCCTCGGCAACGTGCTGGTCCGGGCCGAGAACGCGAAATTGTCGCTGAAGGCGACCGACCTCGACCTCGAGGTGACGGAAACGCTGGCTGCGGAAACCGCGACCGCCGGTTCCACCACGGTGCCGGCGCACATGTTCTACGACATCGTGCGCAAGCTGCCGGACGGCTCGCAGATCGTGCTGGAGGCCGACGGCGACCGCGCCGTGCTGGCGATCCGCGCCGGCCGCTCGCGCTTCACGCTGCAGACCCTGCCGGAGAACGATTTCCCGGATCTCGCCGCAGGCGACATGTCGCATTCGTTCAACCTCGCCGCCAAGGACGTCAAGCGGCTGATCGACCGCACCCAGTTCGCGATCTCGACCGAGGAGACGCGCTACTACCTCAACGGCATCTACCTGCATGCCGCAGGCACGGCGAAGGCCGCGACCTTGCGCGGCGTTGCCACCGACGGCCACCGCCTCGCCCAGCTCGACCTGGTGCAGCCCAAGGGCGCCGAGGGCATGCCCGGCGTGATCGTACCGCGCAAGACGGTCGGCGAGGTGCAGCGCCTGATCGAAGACACTGAAGCCGAGATGACGATAGAGCTGTCGCAGGCCAAGATCCGGTTCACGATCGGCAACGTCGTGCTGACCTCGAAGCTGATCGACGGCACCTTCCCCGACTACGGCCGCGTCATCCCGCAAGGCAACGACAAGGAGCTCGTCGTCGACAAGAAGGATTTTGAGAACGCGGTCGATCGCGTCTCCACCATTTCCAGCGAGCGCGGCCGCGCGGTCAAGCTGTCGCTGTCTGCGGGCAAGCTGGTGCTGTCGGTGACCAATCCGGATTCCGGCAGCGCGACCGAAGAGCTCGAGGTCGAATACGCCTCCGATGCCCTCGATATCGGCTTCAACTCCCGCTATCTGCTCGACATCGCCGCCCAGATCGAAGGCGACGTCGCAACGCTGAGGCTCGCCGACCCCGGCTCGCCGACCCTGGTGCAAGACCGCGACGACAAGAGCGCGCTGTACGTGCTGATGCCGATGCGGGTGTGAGACTTTCTCTCACCTCTCGTCATGGCCGGGCTTGACCCGGCCATCCATCCTCGCCAGCAAGCCCGGTGGAACGCTCTACATCGGCGTCACCAATAATCTGGTCAGACGCGTCTACGAACACCGCGAAGGCCTGGCAGACGGCTTCACCAAGCGTTACGGGGTGAAGACGCTGGTCTATTTTGAAGCACACGACACGATCGCCGCTGCCCTGCAGCGCGAAAAGAACATGAAGCACTGGTCGCGCGAGTGGAAGATTGATCTGATCGTCAAGAGCAATCCAGACTGGCAAGACCTATATGATGAAATTGTCCGCTAGCGCGGACGATGGATTGCCGGGTCAAGCCCGGCAATGACAACGGAAAAATGACCCCCTCCCGCATTCATCGCCTGACGCTGACGCATTTTCGCAATTATCGGGCGGCGGGGCTCGAGACGGCGGCTGACATGGTGGCGCTGGTCGGGCCGAACGGGGCGGGCAAGACCAATTGCATCGAGGCGATCTCGTTCCTGTCGCCGGGGCGGGGCCTGCGGCGCGCGACGCTGGAAGATGTCGCCGACAACCAGGGCGACGGCTCCTGGGCGGTCTCCGCGCAGGTCGAGGGCGCCCTGGGCCTGGCGACGCTCGGCACCGGCATCGAGCCGCCGCGCACTGATGCCGCGGTGAGCCGGCGCTGCCGCATCGACCGCGAGCCGGTGGGTTCAGCCGCCGCCTTCGGCGACCATATCCGCATGGTGTGGCTGACGCCGGCGATGGACGGGCTGTTCATGGGCGCGGCCTCCGAGCGGCGGCGCTTCTTCGACCGCCTGGTGCTCGCCATCGACAACGAGCATTCCAGCCGCATCAACGCGCTCGAACGCTCGCTGCGTTCGCGCAACCGCCTGCTCGAGACGCGCAATTACGACGACCATTGGTGTGACGCGATCGAGCGCGAGACCGCCGAGCTTGCGGTGGCGGTTGCCGCCACGCGCGGCCAGACCGCGGCGCGGCTGACCGGCATGCTCAACGCACGCGCGCAGGCCTCCGCATTTCCGTCGGCGCAGATCGCGCTCGACGGCTGGATGGAAAACGCGCTGCTCGAGGAGACCGCGACGTCGGTCGAGGACCGCTACCGCCAGATCCTGCGCGACAACCGGCCGCGCGACGCCATCGCCGGCCGCACCACCGACGGCCCGCATCTGACCGATCTCCAGGTGGTCTATGCGCCCAAGAGCATGCCGGCGCGCGATGCATCCACCGGCGAGCAGAAGGCGCTGCTGATCGGCCTCGTGCTGGCGCATGCGAGCCTGGTCGCCGAGATGACCGGCATCGTGCCGCTGCTGCTGCTCGACGAGGTCGTCGCCCATCTCGATCCGAACCGCCGTGCGGCGCTGTTCGACGAACTGCGCAAGCTCGGCGCGCAGGTCTGGCTGACCGGCGCCGACCCGGCCGCCTTTGCCGAGATCGGCGCGGGCGGCGAGGTCTTTGACGTCGAGAGCGGACGAGTCTCGGCCCGGCGCTAGGCGCTGGCGTTGAACCCGGCCGTTTTCCGCAGCGACTAGCTCTGTGAGGCCGCGCCGACGGTGTCGCAGCCGCTGCAAATCGCGCGATCACAGCAAGCGCGATATCTCTGGAGAGCAAGATGCGGACGGTAAGGCTCGGGACGAAAATCCCGGCACGATGGCGGGCGTTTGTGTGCGGCCTCGCTTTCCTCGCAAGCTGCGTGCTCGCGGCCAGCGCCAGCGCGTGGGTGCCGCATCTGCCGCAGCTGTTCTCCGCCGCGCTCACGCCGGACCCCGATGCCGCCCTGCCGGCGCCGACCCGCTACAGCTATCGCGAGATCCTCACCACCACGATGCTCGATGTCGACGCCCCGTTGCGCACCAAGCTGATCGCCCGCATCCCCGCCGATCTCGGCGACGTGCTCGCCTTCTACCGCACCGAGCTCGGCAAGCGCGGCTGGCAGGAGCAGCACGATGGCGCGGTGGTCACCGCCGATCGCGTGCACCTCGCCTTCGTCTCCCCGCTGGGGCCGGCGATGCTGGAGCTTGATCGCACGGACAGCGGCACCTCGGTCCATCTGGTGCAGCGGAACCGGGATGCCGCGACGAAGGCGCGCGTCATGCCCGAGTCCGGCCGTGCGGCGCTGATGTTCACCAATCTCGGCAACAGGGACGTCGTGTTCGTTCTCGACAACCGGGCCATCACCCTCCCCGCCCGCGCCGGCAAGGAACGCCCTCAGGCCCCGCTGTTCAATCTGCCGCCCGGCAAATACCCATACGCGCTGAAGATCGAGGGCCGCTCCGACCGCGACACGACGATCGATCTGGTGGCCGGTGATGCCTGGGACGTCACGGTCGGGCCCGATGGCGAGCTGTGGTCGCCGCTCCAGCTGTATTGAGCCCGCCGCCTGTGCCTGCAACGGCTGGGTTGAACCCGAGCGGTTCGCACGGCGACTTAGTGGTCCAGAGGCTGCGCTGACCGTGTCGCAGCCTCCGCATCGCGCGAAGCTCAAGACGTCCCTGGAGAATGGCTATGACGAGGTTAAGGCGCGGGACGAAGATCCCGGCACGATGGCGGCTGCTGCTGTGCGGCCTTACTCTGCTTGCCAGCTGCTCGCAGGAGCCGCTGACCGCAGCAGATCCTCACGCCGACATGCCCGTGCCGACGCGAGCCAGTCACACAAGCTTCAGCACTACCCACGCGTCCGGCATCGAAGTCCCGCTCCGGCTCGAGCTCAAGGCCCAGGTGCCCGCGGAGCTCAGCGACGTCCTCGCCTTCTACCGCGCAGAGCTCGGAAAGCGCGGCTGGCAGGAAAAGCCTGATGGCGCGATGGTCGCCGCCGATCGCGCCCTGCTCGTCTTCGCCTCCCCGAAAGGGCCGGGCGTGCTGACGCTCGACCGCGCCAAGGGTGAGACCATTGTCGACCTGGTGCAGCGGAATACGGAGACCGCGGCCAAGGCCAATTTCCTGCCGACCGCAGGACAAGCTCGGCTGATATTCGGCTATCTAAGGCCAGACGTCGCTTCGCTCGTGATCAACAATCAAACCATTGAGATCGCTGGCGGCGAAAATCATCCACAAACGCTGGATCTGCCGCCCGGCACGTACCCCTACGAGCTGCGCGCGTGGGGCCTTCTGCTGCGCGCCGATACCGTCACCCTGGCCGCAGGCGAGGCCTGGGACCTCAGCGACGACAAGAAGCCGTCCCAGATCTACTGAACCCGTAGCCATTTTTTCCGGGGGCGCGACGACGCCGCGGAACAGGCCTCCGCGCCCCCCGCAAAATCCACGCCTTTACGGGTCCCAAACGGGGTCTCGAATCGGGCTTTTTGCAGCGCCCAGAATCGGCCCTCGCCGGCCTTGAAAATCGGCCAAAAACACCCATCTTCCCAAAGGGTTGCCGGAAGATACTTTGCGCTAGGCGCAGGCCCTCTTTCATGGCACAAATAACCACCACATCAGCGCCTTTTCCGCAGCTGATTCGGGCGACATCTCGAAGGCCTCTCATGACAGAACCTGCTCGGCAGACGCCTGCCGAAAACGAGCCCTCCAACGCGAGCGATTACGGGGCGGAATCGATCCGTGTGCTCAAGGGTCTCGATGCCGTCCGCAAGCGCCCCGGCATGTATATCGGCGACACCGACGACGGCTCGGGCCTGCACCACATGGTCTACGAGGTCGTCGACAACGCGATCGACGAAGCGCTCGCGGGCCATGCCACGCGCGTCGACGTCGTCCTCAACGCCGACAATTCCGTCACCGTGCGCGACGACGGCCGCGGCATTCCCGTCGACATCCACAAGGGCGAAGGCATCTCGGCGGCCGAGGTCATCATGACCCAGCTGCACGCCGGCGGAAAATTCGACCAGAACTCGTACAAGGTTTCCGGCGGTCTGCACGGCGTCGGCGTCTCCGTCGTCAACGCGCTGTCGAGCAAGCTGGGCCTGCGCATCTGGCGCGACGACAAGGAGCATTACATCGAGTTCGCCCATGGCGATGCGGTCGCACCGCTGAAGGTGGTCGGCGACGCGCCGGGCCGGCGCGGCACCGAGGTGACGTTCCTCGCCTCGACCGATACGTTCAAGAACGTCGAATATGATTTCGCCACCCTCGAGCATCGCCTGCGCGAGCTCGCCTTCCTCAATTCCGGCGTCAACATCATCCTCTCCGACATGCGCCACGCGGTCGAGAAGCGCGAGGAGATGCACTATTCCGGGGGCGTCGAGGAGTTCGTCAAATATCTCGACCGCAACAAGAAGGCGCTGGTGCCGGCGCCGATCATGGTGCGCTCCGAAGCCAACGGCATCGGCGTCGAGGCCGCATTGTGGTGGAACGACAGCTACCACGAGAACGTGCTGTGCTTCACCAACAACATCCCGCAGCGTGACGGCGGCACCCATCTTGCCGGCTTCCGCGGCGCGCTGACGCGCCAGGTCAACGGCTATGCCGAGGCCAATGCGAAGAAGGAAAAGATCGCACTGACCGGCGACGATTGCCGCGAAGGCCTCACGGCCGTCTTGTCGGTGAAGGTGCCGGATCCGAAATTCTCGTCGCAGACCAAGGACAAGCTGGTGTCCTCGGAAGTGCGCCCCGTGGTCGAGAACGTGCTCAACGAGGCGCTCCAGGCCTGGTTCGAGGAGCACCCGTCCGAGGCCAAGATGATCGTCGGCAAGGTGATCCAGGCCGCGGCCGCGCGCGAGGCTGCGCGAAAGGCGCGCGAGCTGACGCGCAAGAGCCCGCTCTCGGTCTCCTCGCTGCCCGGCAAGCTCGCCGACTGCCAGGAAAAGGATCCGGCGAAGTCAGAACTCTTCATCGTCGAGGGCGACTCGGCAGGCGGCAGCGCCAAGCAGGGCCGCAACCGCGAATTCCAGGCGGTGCTGCCGCTGCGCGGCAAGATCCTCAACGTCGAACGCGTCCGCCCCGACAAGATGCTGTCGAGCGAGCAGATCGGCACGCTGATCACAGCGCTCGGCACCGGCATCAGCGACGAGTTCTCGGTCGAGAAGCTGCGCTATCACAAGATCATCGTGATGACGGACGCCGACGTCGACGGCGCCCACATCCGCACGCTGCTGCTCACCTTCTTCTACCGGCAGATGCGCGACATCATCGATGGCGGCTATCTCTATATCGCCCAGCCGCCGCTCTATAAGGTCTCCAGAGGCAAGTCCGAGCAGTATCTGAAGGACGAGCGGGCGCTGGAAGACTATCTGATCGACGCCGGTCTCGATGATTGCGTCTACATCCCCGGCACCGGCGGCGACCGTTCGGGGCGCGATTTGCGCGCGCTGGTCGATGACGCCCGCGTGGTCCGCAGCATCCTGCGCAACCTGCACAGCCGCTACAACCGCAAGGTCGTCGAGCAGGCCGCCATCACGGGCGTGCTGAACAAGTCGGTCTACGGCAACCCCGAGAACGCCGCGGCCGCCGCGCAGTACATCGCGACCCGGCTGGACAGCCAGGCCGAGGAGGTCGAGCGCGGTTGGGTCGGGCAGTTCGTCGAGGGCCAGGGCTTCCTGTTCGAGCGCACCGTGCGCGGCGTCAAGGAAGCGGCCGTCATCGACGACGCGCTGCTCGGCTCGGCCGAGGCACGCAAACTCGACGAGTACACGACCAAGCTGCAGGACGTCTACGCCCGCTCCGGCAAGCTGCGGCGCAAGGACAGCGAGCACGTGGTGCACGGCCCGGTCGACCTGTTCGAAGCGGTCACCGAGGCAGGCCGCAAGGGCATCACGCTGCAGCGCTACAAAGGTCTCGGCGAGATGAACCCGGAGCAGCTCTGGGAGACGACGCTCGACACCGAGGTGCGCTCGCTGCTGCAGGTGAAGGTCAAGGAGGTCGACGAGGCCGACGACATCTTCACCAAGCTGATGGGCGACGTGGTCGAACCACGTCGCGATTTTATTCAGGAACACTCGCTGAGCGCGACGATCGATATCTAGCGCGCCGCGACATTCACGAAAGGTCGTCATGCCCGGGCTTGTCCCGGGCATCCACGCTCTTCCTGCTCTGGGCAAAGGCGTGGATGGCCGGGTCAAGCCCGGCCATGACGCCGCGGACACCCCCCTGAACCTCACCACCTGCCATCGCGACGAAGGGGCATGAGCCCGTCAGGCCAATTCCGGCCGGGAAGCGTCGTGCCATGACCGCCTCTGCACCCACCAGTTCCGCCGCACCGTCCCGCCGGCTCGGTATCATCGGCAGCATTGTCGGCGTGCTGGCGCTGATGGCGGCGGTGTTGCCGCATTGGGTGGTGCCGATGGTGTTTCCGCCGCCGCCGGCCGACCAGGTCATCGTCGACACCGGTCATCGCATCAAGGACCGGCTGATCGCGCGCGTGAAGGGCGTGCAGTATCAGGCGCCTAGAATCGAAAAATCCGCCGGACGAAGCTGGAGCGAAACCGCCTCCGTCACCGCAATCTCGCTCGGCCTGCTCGCCATCCTGCTCGCGGTGCTCGCGCTGATCTTCCGCGAGGAACGGCTCCTTGCCGGCGTCGCCGGCATCCTCGGCACCGGCGCCATCGCGATCGAGATCTCCTTCGTCATGATCGGCGCGCTGATCCTGATCGCCATCCTCTATGTGGTCGGGAATATCATCGGGCTGTTTTGAGGCGCGCCCGCCACAATTGCTCCCGCGCTCAATTCTCTGTAGTTTCCGCCCGAAACAGCCCGCCCACCCAACAGGACAGAACCAAGTGGCGCCCATCCAATACATCGTCGAGGGCGGTCACCGGCTCTCGGGCTCGATCGAGCCGTCCGGCAACAAGAACTCGGCGCTGCCGATCATCGCGGCCGCCCTGCTCACCGAGCATCCGGTGACGCTTGAGAACGTGCCGCGGATCCGCGACACCGAGACGCTGGTCGAGCTGGTCCGCTCGGTCGGCGCGGCGGCGGAGTGGACCGAGCGCAACACGCTTCACATCCACGCCAAGAGCATCCGCGCCGCCGATCTCGATCCTGAACTCTGCGTCCGCATCCGCGCCTCGATCCTGCTCGCCGGTCCCCTGCTGGCGCGCTGCGGCGAATTGATGCTGCCGCCGCCCGGCGGCGACGTCATCGGCCGGCGCCGGCTGGACACCCATGTGCTGGCGCTGGAGCAGCTCGGGGCCAAAGTCACCGCGACCGACCGGCTGGAATTCCGCGCGCCGAAGCTGACCGGTGCGGACGTGTTCCTGGACGAGCCCAGCGTCACCGCGACTGAGAACGCGCTGATCGCGGCGGTCGCCGCCGACGGCATCACTTACTTGCGCAATGCGGCGTCCGAGCCGCACGTGCAGGACCTCGCCAACTTCCTGGTCGCGCTCGGCGCCGAGATCGAGGGCATCGGCACCAACACCATGACCATCCATGGTCCGGCGACGCTGGGCGGGGCGACCTACCGGATCCAGCCGGATCATATCGAGGTCGGCTCGCTGATCGGGCTTGCCGCCGTGACGCGCTCGCCCTTGCGCATCACCCGCGCCGGCGTCGAGCATTTGCGCTCGATCCGCATGGGCTTCGAGCGGCTCGGCATCGTCTGCCGCGTCGAGGGCGACGATCTCATCGTGCCCTCCAACCAGACATTGAAGATCCAGGACGATTTCGGCGGCCACGTGCCAAAGCTGGAGGACCAGCCCTGGCCGGCCTTCCCGGCCGATCTGATGTCGATCGCGATCGTCACCGCCACGCAATGCGAGGGCGTGATCCTGATGTTCGAGAAGATGTTCGAATCCAGGATGTTCTTCGTCGACAAGCTGATCGGGATGGGCGCGCGTATCGTGCTCTGCGATCCGCATCGCGCGATCATCGCAGGCCCGAGCCGCCTCCACGGCGCGACGCTGAGTTCGCCCGACATCCGCGCCGGCATGGCGATGCTGCTTGCCGCGGTCTGCGCCGAGGGCACCTCCACCATCAACAACGCCGACCAGATCGAGCGCGGTTACGAGCGCATCGAGGAGCGCCTCAACGCGCTCGGCGCCAAGATCAAGCGCGTGCCGGAGCGGAAGGGCTGAGGCTTTTCTTCCTTTGTGGGAGAACTCTCCGCGACGACAGTATCGTAGGGTGGGCAAAGCGACTTGTCCGCCGCAGCTCGAAGAGCGAAGGCGGAAGCGTGCCCACGGTTTCTCTCGAAATCATTGATAGGTCGTGGGCACGGCGCAAAATGCGCCTTTGCCCACCCTACGATACCGAGGCGGCTTTCTTCCTTCTCCCCTCGTGGGAGAAGGTGGCGCGAAGCGCCGGATGAGGGGTTCTCTCCGCTCGCAGGATTGCTCGTGAGGATAGATACCCCTCACCCGTCTCGCCGCTCTGCGGCGAGCCACCCTCTCCCACAAGGGGAGAGGGAGGAAGGCGGGCCATGTTTTCGACGCCTGGTCGTGCTATTGACCCGCCCGCCATGCTCGACACCGTCCAACATCACTCGCAGCCGCAGGCCGGCGCGCAGAACCATCTCGCGCAGGAATTCGTCGAGACGCTGCGGCTGGCCGTGCCGATGATGCTGACGCAGCTCGGGCAGATCGCGATGATCACGACCGATCTCGCGCTGATCGGGCGGCTCGGCGAGGAGGCCGTTGCAGCGGCCGCGCTGGCGCACACCGTCTATTTCGTCAGCTTCACCTTCGGGCTCGGCTTGATGTCCGCGGTATCGCCGCTGGCGGCGCAAGCGTTTGGCGCCGGCGACGTCCGGCGCATCCGCCGCTCCTTGCGCGTCGGGTTGTGGGCCGCGCTGCTGATCTCGCTGCCGATGATGGCCTCGCCGCTCTATGGCGAGCAGATCCTGCTGGCGCTCGGCCAGGCGCCGCAATCGGCCGCGCTGGCGCAGCGCTATCTCAACGGTCTTGCCTGGGGCATCGCGCCGGCGCTCGGCTTCATCGCGCTGCGCAGCATGATGAGCGCGGTGAACCGGCCGCAGGCGCCGCTGTGGATCACCCTTGCGGCCATCCCCGTCAATGCCGCGCTGGTCTATTGCCTGATCCACGGCCTGTTCGGCCTGCCGGAGCTCGGCCTGTTCGGCGCCGGGCTTGCGACCACGCTGGTCAATCTCGGCACCTTCATCGCCGCGCTCGCCATCGCCGGCCTGCGCAAGCCGTTCGCGGATTATCGTCCGCTCGCCCATCTCTGGCGGATCGACTGGCCGCTGATGCGCCAGTTGATCGCGATCGGCGCGCCGATCTCGTTCTCGCTGCTGCTGGAATATGGCCTGTTCTCGTCGGCGGCATTGCTGATGGGATTGATCTCGACCGCCGCGATCGCCGCGCACCAGATCGCGCTCCAGGTCACCGCCGTGCTGTTCATGGTGCCGCTCGGCATCGGCATGGCCGCGACGGTGCGGGTCGGCCATGCCTTCGGCCGCAACGAGCCGCTTGCGGTCAAGCGCGCGGGTCTCGTCGCAGCCGTGCTCGGGATCGTCCTGGTCTCCGCCCTGACGGTCGCCATCATCATCGGCCGATATCAGGTGGGACGGCTGTTCTTCGGCAACAGCGAGGCCAGCGCGCCGACCATCGAGCTGACGGCGACGCTGCTGGTGGTCGGCGCGACCTTCTTCATCGCCGACGGTCTTCAGACCATCATGGGTGGCGCGCTGCGCGGCATCAATGACACCAGGATGACATTGGTGTTCGCGGCGATCGGCTATTGGTGCGTGGCGTTTCCCGTCGGCTGGGTGCTGGCTTTCAACGCCGGCCTCGGCGCGATCGGTGTCTGGGTCGGGTTCTCGATCGGAACGTTCGTCTATGCCGGACTCTTGATCTTGCGATTCCGGATGCTGACGCGCAGACTGGTGGGATGACAGGTCCCGTTCGCGAAGTCGCCCCCAATGTCGACGCCGGCGCGGTGCTATCAGGCGCGCAGTTCATCGATGCCTTTCGTGTCGAGGTCGGCGCAACGCAATTGAGCGCCCGCGAGGCCTGCACCCGAATGGTGCTGCATGGGCCGCGCTGGATCGATGCGCTGACGCGCTTGCGCAACATCCTGGTGAAACCCCTCGGACTGAAGACGTCGGGTGAGGGCGCTCCGGCTCCGCACGGGATGATCGGCCTGTTTCCAGTGCTGAGCGAAACGCCGGAGCGGCTGATCGCCGGGTTTGACGACTACCATCTCGATTTCCGCGTCGTTGTTGACGTCGCCGGCGACGCGGCGGGCCGGCGGGTGACATTGACCACGTTGGTGCGGACCAACAATCTGCTCGGGCGAACCTACCTCACGCTGATCGTACCGTTCCACAAGCTCGTGGCCCGCAGCATGATGGGAGACATCGTGGAGCCGGCCCGATGACGCTGTCCGTCGACCTCTTCTACTCCTACCGCAGTCCCTTCAGCTATCTGGCGCTGCCGAAGACGCTGAGGCTCGTCGAACAATACGATCTCGCGGTCAATTTGCGGCCGGTCTATCCGCTCGCGGTGCGCGTGCCCGGCTTCTTCAAGAAGGCCAGCCCGAACTTCATTCGCTATGTGGTGCTCGACAGCACGCGCGTGGCGCAGCACGAGGGCATTCCGTTCCGCTTTCCCCGGCCAGATCCGATCGTGCAAGACAAGGTGACGTTCGATGTTGCGACCGAGCAGCCCTACATCCACCGGCTGACCCGGCTGGGCGCGATGGCGCAGCTCGAGGGCCGCTCGCTCGCCTTCACCGACGCGATCGCGCGCGTGCTGTGGGACGGCTCGGTGGCGGGCTGGAACGAAGGCGACCACCTCGCGCGCGCCGCCGAAAAGGCCGGCTTCGACCTCGCCGCGATGGACGCAGCGATCACCGCTGATCCGGATCGCTACGAGCAGGTGATCGCGGAGAACGAAAAGGACCATGCGGCATCAGGCCATTGGGGCGTGCCGACCTTCGTCTTCGCGAACGAGCCGTTCTTCGGCCAGGACCGCATCGATCTGCTGCTCTGGCGTATGCAAAGCAAGGGCCTGGCGAAGCGCCAGCCGTGACGACGTGAACCGGTTTCCCTGAGATCGCGACTGAGACATGGTGCCCCGATGCCGGCGGCGCGTTCGGAGGTCGCATGTATCTGGCAAAATTCTTCCACCGCCCGCCGGGCGATGATGATCGCGAATTGATGCTGGTCCCGGGCCGCGATCCCATGGTGGTCGGCGTTCACATGAACTGGAAGGGCGACCCTGACGCGGACCAGTTTCTGCGCAAGGAATTTTCCGGCATCGCCGACGCGGCCGCCGCGTTCCGCCGCCATGTCGCCGAGCTCGTCGCTTCCGGCTATGTCGAGACAGACCATACCAACTACACGCTGCGCGACCTCGGGCCCGGCCCGCAAGCCAAGCCGGACTGGCAGAAGGGCCTTGACGAGCTGATGATCCTCGCGCTCAGCGCACCGATGCCCGAGCAGGCGAGGCAGCTCGACGCGCTCAGGGGCACGCCGGCCGAGCATGAGCCGCTGTATCTCTGGCATGCCGCGCGACGCAGCTATTCTGCCGGAGACGACCCGGCGCAGGCGGTGCGTCTTGCCGAACAGGCGCGCGACACGCTTGTTGCGCGGCGCGCTGCCAAGCAGCCGCATTATGCGTGGTCGATGTACGAGGGCGATCTCGAAGGGCGTATCCTGGAATTGCTGAGCGATGCCTATCTGGAGGCCGACAATCCCGACGCCTCGCTGCAGACGATCGAGCATCTCTGCAAGGTCTCCCCGAGTCAGGACCGGATCGTCAAGCGCGCCGAGCTGCTCTGCGCGCATTTCCCCGAGCGGCGGGAAGAAGCCTTCGACGATGCCTATCAATGGTCCCGGTTCGGCGGCTTCGACGACATCATGGCGCTGCCCGACTATGCCGAATATGTCGCACGGCGAAAGGCGAGCAAATCCGCCAAAGGCTGGCGCTGGAAGCGCGGCAAGCCGGCGAGCGAAGCCGACATCCACGCGGCGGAGCAGGCGCTCGGCGTCCGGCTGCCCGACGACTATCGCAAGTTCCTGCTGACCCGCGGCGAGACCGAGCTGCTGGTCCGCTTGCCCGAATCCTCCTCCGAGCTCCGTTTCTATGCACCTCGCGAGCTCACCACACAGCAACGCCATGTATTCGACTTCATCGCCCATTCCGAAGACGAGCTCGAGGACGCCTGCACCTATTTCCGCAAGGAGTATGGCGTTTCATTGAGGCACCTCATTCCCATCGCCGAACCGTCGCAGCTCAGCCGCTGCCTGCTGCTTCATGTCGAGCCCGGCGAGCGCTATGGCTGGTGTTTTCAATGGGACCATGACGGCGCCTGGGAGCTGGAGCAGAAGCAGCCGGGGTTTGACGTCGCGCTGAAGAGATTGACCGACGGTATCAAGCGGCGCGAGGCAGAGCAGCTGGCGTTCTTCGATCTTTAGAGAGATGAGACATGAGCAATCGCGTCAACGGAAGCGCGTTCCCTCCCCCTTGTGGGTAGGGCAATCGCATATGGATTTCACGAGGATTGTCTGCGGGCTTGCTCCGCCTCTCCCGCTTGCGGGAGAGGCGGACGCGCTCGCAGAGCGCGGCGGGTGAGGGCTCTCTCCTCTTGGGGATTATCCCGTTGCTGAGACACCCTCTCCCCACCCCTCTCCCGCAAGCGGGAGAGGGAGCCCAGTGCCCATGCCGCCGCATCGTGCAAGCCATATGCGATTGCCCTGCCCTAGTGGGGGAAGGGAACGGAGAGAGCGCCGTTGCCGGCCGAGCTCGTTTCGGCCTCTAGCTCGATTCACTCAGCCACACGCGCCGACTTGTCACTTGCTGCCTCCGACCATTCGCCGACGACGCGGTCGAGGTCGCAGAGGTTCTGGTGCATCTGCTCCAAGGAGAAGCCGAGCGCGAAGAAGCGTTCGGCGGTGTCGCCGGGCTGGCCGCGGATCAGGCCGTCATGACGGACGGACGCGACCGCCTCGGCGTAATGCTGGAGCGCGACGTGGACGGGATGGATCGGCGGCGCGCCGGCACCCTCGCGCAAGGCCGCGGCGGCCGAGCGCAGGAAGCGCGCGATCACGGTCGAGACCTCCGTCAGGGGCGCAGCGAGCCGCATCTGCACCTCGACCGGCAGCGGCACCACCGTGGCGCGGCCGATCATCACGACGTCGTGGCGCAGCCGCAGCACGGTGCGCAGCAGCGGGCCGGTGTCAGGCCCGCTCGACAGCCGCGCGGCGCGCTCGCGCTCGGCCTCGGCGCCGATCGCATTCATGCCCACCATGGCCGTGCCGATGCCGTCCTGGATCCGGTGCAGCGCGTCGTTGTCGCGGCCGCGCGTCAGGCCGGCGAGCAATTCGGTGAAGGCATCGGCGATCAGCTCGAGCAATTGCGCCGCCGCGGCGCGAATCTGCCGCACCGCGCGCGAAGGCAGAACGAGGAACGACACCAGCAGTCCCGTGATGGCGCCGACGCCGACCTCGCTGACCCGGTCGATCGCCGAAGCAAGTGGATCGGCATGATGCATGGTCGGAACCAGCAGCACGATCACCGCGGTGACCGTGGCCGCATTCAGGCTCGGATTGATCGCGGCGATGAAGGCAAGCGGCGCAACTGCGAGCACCAGGAGCGCCAGCAGCCCTGTTTCGCTCGAATAGTGCAGTAGAATCGCGATGGCGCCGCCATAAATGGCGCCGCCGATCGTGCCCATCACATAGTCGCGCGTCGCCTTCAGCGAACGCCCGACGCTCATCTGGGTCACGATCAGCGAGGTCAGCACCGCCCAGAGCGGCAGCAAGAGATGCAGAGCGGTGGCGATGACATAGGCCGCCACGGCCGCCACCGTGACCCGGATCGCCAGCCCCAATTGCGTGCGCCGCGCCCTGATCCGGTCGAACGCCTTCCTCGCGAATGTCATCGTCAGAAGCCCCGGTCCAATCCCTCGTAAAGCCAAAGCATAGCTGATGCCCGCGGCCGCAAGCCCGCTTGAAAGGCCAAATCAGCCCGCCTAACTTGCGCGCCAAAACGAGGAAACACGATGGCCCACGAAACCGCAACGCTCGCCGCCTATGTCGTCAATCTGAAGTACCAGGATATTCCGGCGGAGGTGCTGGATCGCGCCAAGGTGCTGACGCTGGACTTCCTCGGCAGCGCCATCCGGGCCCGCAGCGAGGCGGAATCGACTCCCTCGATCCTGAAGATGCTGGAGGCGCTCGCGCTCGACACCAAGGGCGAGTCCACCGTGTTCGGCGACACCAAGACCTGGACGCCGGCAGTCGCGGCGCTCCTGAACGGCGCGCTCGGCCATTCCCTCGATTTCGACGACACCCATGCCGATTCCTCGCTGCATCCGAGCGCGCCGGTGGTTCCGGCCGCCTTCGCCGTCGGCGAGATGGTCGGCGCGTCCGGGCGCGACGTGCTCACCGCGATCGTGGCAGGCTATGAAGTCTGCTGCCGGCTCGGCAACGCGCTCGACCCGACCTCGCATTATGCGCGCGGCTTCCACCCGACCGCGACCGCCGGCACCTATGGCGCGGCCGCGGCGGCCGGAAAGCTGTTTGGCCTCTCCGAGAAGCAGATCGTCTCCGCCTTCGGCGTCTCCGGCAGCCAGGCCGCGGGCTCGCTGCAATTTCTGGTCAACGGCGCCTGGAACAAGCGCTATCAGGTCGGCGCCGCCGCGATGAACGGCGTGATCGCAGCAACGCTGGCGCGCAACGATTTCGTCGGATCGACCGAATCGGTCGAGGGCAAGCACGGCCTGCTTGCCGGCTACACCGACGATGCGCATCCGGACAAGGCGGTCGCCGAGCTCGGCAAGACCTACGAGACCATGAAGATCGGCGTAAAACCTTATCCGAGCTGCCGCTACACCCATGCTGCGATCGACGCGCTGATCGCGATGCGGCGCGAGCACAATCTGACGCCCGACCAGGTCAAGCGTGTCGAGATCGGCCTGCACCGCAACGGCATCACGCTCACCGGCGATGCCGCGACCAAGCGCCACCCGCGCTCGATCGTCGGTGGCCAGTTCTCGATGTTCTTCACCGGCGCGCTCGCGCTCGATCAGGGCTCGTTCGGCTGGGACGACTATAACCGCCTTGGCGATGCCGCCATCGACGCACTCGCCGACAAGTTCGACGTGGTGCAGGACGACCGCCTCGAGGTCGGCCGCACCCATCCGTTCGGCGCCCGTGTCAGCATCACGACGGATGATGGCGTGCACGAGCGGCTCTATGCCGATCCGTCCGGTGAGCCGAATTCGTTCCCGGATGCGCAGGCGATGCAGCAGAAGTTTTTGACATTGGCGCGCCCGGTACTGAACGCGCGGGCGGAAAAGTTCGCCGATGCGATCATGACGCTGGAGCGGTTCGACCGCGTGACCAAGGCGACGGAGCTCGGGAGGTAGCAGCGGCGCTTCTTCCCCTCTCCCCTTGTGGGAGAGGGTGGCTCGCCGCGCTAGCGGCGAGCCGGGTGAGGGGTCTCTCTCCGCGCCCTCAAATGAAAGTTGGACTCGCGGAGAGATACCCCTCATCCGGCGCTTCGCGCCACCTTCTCCCACAAGGGGAGAAGGAAGAAAGAGGCGGCGCGTCGCGCTCCGCTCCTCTCAATTCACCCCCGCCATCTTCCCCTTCTCGCGCGTCGCCGCTACCACATCGCGCACGAGGTCGAACACGCCATCCACATCCGGCGGCCAGTTCGGCGAGCGGCCCATCCGCACGATCACCAGCTGCTCCGACGGGATCACGATGGTGTACTGCCCGATCGTGCCCTTGGCGAAGAACGCATCGCGCGGCCAGCCGTGTGTGATGCGGAAGTCGGCGCCAAAGCTGTCACCTCGGTTGGTCCAGAAGCCGGCGCCGATGCCGACCCATCCGCCCGGCGTCGCCGTGGCCGAATAGTTCACCCAACCCTCGGGCAGGATGCGCTTGCCGCCGGCGACGCCGTCATTGAGATAGAGCTGGCCGAAGCGCGCCCAGTCGCGCGCCGACGCCATCATCTCGCCGGAGCCCTCGATCGTGCCCGAAGCGTCGAGCTGGAGCGTGACGTGGCGCATGCCGAGCGGCGCGAACAACTCGCGGCGCGCGAAGGCAAGCGCATCGGCGGGCTTGCCGCCGGCGGCGTTGCGGATCAACTGCGCGAGGATGAGGTAATTGCCATCGTGATAGTTCCACGCCGTCCCCGGCGCGGTGGCGAGCGGCACGCGCTCGGCGAAACCAGCCATATCGTCCTCGGCGTATTTCATGGTGTTGACCGGCTCGAGCACGGAGCCAAGCTTGGCCTCCAGCGAGCTTCCGAGCGCAATGCCGGCGGTGTGGCGCAGCAAGTGGTCGACGGTGATGGCATGACGGGGATCATCCGGATTCTGCCAGGCGGCAATTGGCGCGGGACCGTCGAGCTTCAGCTTGCCCTCGCGCACGAGGATGCCCGTCAGCGCCGAGGTCACCGACTTCGTCATGGAGAAGCCGAGCAACTGGGTCGCCGGCCCGACACCGTCGGCGTAGCGCTCGGCGATGATGCGGCCGGCCTTCATGACGACGATCGCGCGGGTGCGGCGATAAGGCGGCTCCGCGGGTTCAGCGAAGGCGCGGTCGAGCGCGGCCGCCAGGCCCTCGCTTTGCGGAGCGACGATATCAGGACCGGCGACCTCGGACAGCAACGCGGGCTGCTTGTCGTCGGGCGGCAATGCGACATCGGCGATCCCCTGCCCATGCTCGAGCGTGCAGCCGAGCCCCTCGCGATAGACGGCGTGGCTGCGGCCGATGCCGAACAGCGTCACCGTGACGTCCTTGCGGGCGCGATCGATCTGCAAATTCATCGCCCAGGTCAGCAGATCCGCGCCCAGCATCGCGTCGGTGGTTTCAGTGAGGTCGCGCTGGGGATCGAGGCCGGAGACGAACGTCTCCGAGCAGAGCGTGTGGGCAATGAAGCCGGTGGCAACCTTGGGCACGTCACGGGCCCGCGCCGCGCCGAAGGCGAGGCCGGCACAGGCAATGGCGGTGGTGAGGAGGAGGATGTTGCGGCGGCGGGTCACGGGCTTTCTCCGGTTCGAGGCGAGTGCCGGGAGGAAGCCGGAGGCGGGCGACGCGCGCTCGCCGGATTTGGAAAATGACCTAGTTGAAGACTGATCGAGGGCTGGTCGATTTCGAAATTCTACAGGTATTTCAATTGACTAAAAAAGCTCGATCGCTGAGTGCGCTGTACTCCCTCGCCCCGTTCTTACGGGGAGAGGGTTAGGGTGAGGGGCCTCTCTCCGCGGATTCCATTGCCGTGAGACCTGTACCCCCTCACCCGGATCGCAAGGGCAATCCGACCTCTCCCCGCAAGCGGGGAGAGGTGAAAAAAGATCACGCCGCATCGGCCTTGAGGCGGCGGTATTCCGTCGGCGTCACACCCGTCACCGCCTTGAAGGCACGGTTGAACGGACCCAGCGACTGGAAACCGGCGTCCATCGCGATGGTGATGACGGGAACCTCGGCCTGGGAGGGATCGGCAAGCGCAGCCTTGGCTTCCTCGATGCGGTGGTTATTCAGGAACACATTGAAGTTGCGGTAGCCGAGGCGCTGGTTGATCAGCCGGCGCAGCCGGTATTCGGGAATCGAAAGTTTCGTCGCCAGCGCGCCGATCGTGATGTTGTCGTGGCGATAGATCCGCTCATCCGCCATCAGCCGCATCAGCGCGTCGATGAGCTTTTGATCGGCGCCGGAATCGGCGGCTGCGATGAGCGGCTCAGCTGCGCCAGTCGACGCCGTGCTCGGCGCGGGAAACAAGTCGGCGGCGTTGACCCGCATCATCGTATAGCAGATCGCGGCGACGATGCCGGTCAGCACGGCGGCGTTCACGACATTGGCGACGGCAGCCGTATCGCGGCCCCAGACCGATATGCCCAACAGTGCATTGACACCGCCATAAAGAACGGCCGCGCCGACCATGAAGACCCGAACGTGACGCCGGCGCTCGACCAGATCGGCCGACCAGGACGTGATGGTTTGGACGAGCGCCAGCGCGATGAAGCAGAGCGCGAGCAGATTGACGGCAATAATGGCCGGCCGGCCGTGGACCGCCGGCGCGATCCACAGGCAGCTGATAAAACTGTAGGCCGAGACCGCCGCCCAGATCAGGGCGTGCCACCAACGCGGCACGAACGCATCGTCGAGCAGAGCGCGCGTGAACAACCACACCACCACGGCATCGCCGGTCGACAGCGCGATTAGCGGCGCATGCCACAGCGAAACCGGCGCGGTCGAACCGATCTCGTTGGTGACGGCATGCGCGATCGTTCCCAGCGCCAGTGCGATGGTGAGGCGTCCGGCCGCGACATGGCGGAAGTCGCGCCAGAGCGAAGCCGCCAGCACCAGCAGCAGCGCCACCGTCGCGGCGCGTAAGGAAAGCTCAAGGGTGGAAAGCGACATCAAGCTGGTCCGGTCGGGCAGCGGAATCCCTGAAGCTTTCTAGTCGAGATCGCGCCTCGGTTCAATTTCGCGAAGCCGTCCATGACGCGCGCGTCGTGATCCAGGCGTCGGCGGGCTTGCCGAACAGATCGATCTCGCGGTCCTTCCGCGCACCCAGCCTGCGCGCCACGGCTTGCGACGGCGCATTCACGCTTTCGATACAGTGCATGATCTCGTCGATCTCAAAGCTGTCGAAAGACCAGTCGATCGACGCGCGCGCCGCCTCCACCGCATAGCCCTTGCCGCGAAACTCTTTTGCGATGCCCCAGCCGACCTCGAAGGCCGGCCAGCCCGGCGGGCACCACGGCCCGACGCGACCGACATAATGGCCGGTCGACTTTTCCTCGACCACGAACATGCCGAAGCCGTAGAGCGCCCAGTGACCTGATATCACCGCCGCATTGCGCCAGCCGGCGATTGCGGTGGTCACGGGCTTGCCGTCGGCGGCGATGAAGCGAGCCGTTCCGGGATCGCTCAGCATCGTGGCGTTGGGCGCGATGTCGCTTGCGCGCCATGGCCGCAGGATAAGGCGTTCCGTCTCGATTTGAGGGCCCGAGACCTCAAGCAGCCTGGCGCCAGGCTTGAGCGGCGGAATCATCTGTCTCCTCCCGTTCCCATCATTGTTCTGCTACGATCATACCAGCAAAGAACAGGAGTCCACCATGAGCTGGCAACCCTCGAACGATCCCGTGCTCGGCGATCCCATGTCCTGCGACGCGCTCGATCTCGTCATCGTGCCGCGCACCCGCGATCTCGGCGATGGATTCGAGGTGCGGCGCGCGCTGCCGCACGGCAAGCGGCAGATGGTCGGGCCCTTCATCTTCTTCGATCATTTCGGCCCGGTGCAGTTCGTCTCCGGCAAGGGCATGGACGTGCGGCCGCATCCGCATATCGGGCTCGCCACCGTCACCTATCTGTTCGACGGCGCCATCATGCATCGCGACAGCGAGGGCAACGTCCAGGAAATTTCGCCGGGCGCGATGAATTTGATGACGGCCGGGCGCGGCATCGCACATTCCGAGCGTACGCCGGATGCGCAGCGCGCCTCCGGCCAGAAGATGCTGGGCCTGCAAAGCTGGATCGCGCTGCCGGCCGGATCGGAGGAGATCGATCCCTCGTTCCAGCACTACGCAGCGGGCGATCTGCCGATGATCTCCGAGCGCGATTTCACCGCGCGCGTGATCGCGGGCTCCGCCTTCGGCATCACCTCCCCTGTTACGATGGTGTCGCCCTGGTTCTATACCGAGGTCACGGCGGTGGCGGGCGCAACCGTGCCGCTCGACCCCGATCATGAGGAGCGCGCGATCTATATCGTCGACGGCGAGGTCGAGATCGCCAACGAGCGCTATGAGGGGCCGCGGCTGCTGATCTTCCGCCCCGGCGACCGCATCACCGTGAAGGCGCTGAAGGCGACGCGGATGATGTTTCTCGGCGGCGATGCATTGGAGGGCCCGCGCCACATCTGGTGGAATTTCGTCTCCTCCAGCAAGGAGCGGATCGAGCAGGCCAAGCAGGACTGGAAAACCGGCCGCTTCGCCGCGGTTCCGCAGGAACATGAGTTCATTCCGCTGCCGGAATAGGCTAATCCGGTTTCCGGCCGCGCCATCAGACGCGGCCGGATGTCCTGTGCGAAAGCTTTGCCGATGACCACCATGCTCTCCAGCAACCTGCCGCTCCCCAAGATCGGACGCGGCAAGGTGCGCGATATCTACGCCGTCGACGACGACCGCCTGCTGCTCGTCACCACGGACCGCATCAGTGCCTTCGACGTCGTGATGGGCGAGACCATCCCGATGAAGGGCGCGGTGCTGACGCAAGTGAGCGCGTTCTGGTTTGGCAAGCTCGAAGGCGTGGTGCCGCACCACATGATCAGTGCCGACACCGACGAGATCATCGCGGCCGTGCCGGCCTTGAAGCCGCATCGCGCCGAGATCCTCGGCCGCGCCATGCTGTCGCGCCGCACCACCGTGTTTCCGATCGAATGCGTGATCCGCGGCTATCTCTCCGGCTCGGCCTGGAAGGAATATGCGGCCAGCGGCACCCTTGCGGGCGAGAAGCTGAAGGCCGGTCTCGTCGAGAGCGAGAAGCTGGAGCCGTCGATCTTCAGCCCGGCGACCAAGGCCGAGAGCGGCCATGACGAGAACATCACCATCGCGAAGATGCGCGAAGTGGTCGGCGACGAGGTCGCCTACACGCTCGAGAGCATGACGCGCGCGATCTACACGCTCGGCGAGGAGCTGGCGCGCGAGCAGGGCATCATCATCGCGGATACCAAGTTCGAGTTCGGCCGCGACAAGGACGGCCGTATCATCCTGATCGACGAGGTGATGACGCCGGATTCCTCGCGGTTCTGGGCGGTTGATGCCTACAAGCCCGGCCAGCCGCAGGCGAGCTTCGACAAGCAGCCCTTGCGCGACTATCTCGACGTCGAGCGCCGCGCCGGCCGCTGGAACGGCGATGCTCCGCCACCGCCGCTGCCGGCCAGCGTCGTGGATGCGACCAGCAAGCGGTATCTGGAAGCGTACCGGCGGGTGACAGGGAAAGAGCTGAAGATTTAGCGCGGCTGGTGCCGCGCGCTCTGCCGTCAGAGCGCGGAGGAAGCAGGCTCGCGCCACACTCTCGCTGTCATCGCCCGGCTTGACCGGGCGATCCAGTATTCCAGAGACGGCGATGAGATACGGAGAGGCCGCGGCGTACTGGATTCCCCGCTTCCGCGGGGAATGACGGCGGTGGGCGTGGAGCCGCTTCCTGTCATAGCGCGCGGCTGCCGCCCAAAGCTTCGGTTTTTCCGTCCACCATATGATTGACCGTTCACACGTCGTGAACGCAATCCCTCACCAAACCGCTGCGAAACTGTCGGATACTTCATAGTTCCAAGAATCCTGTTGCGCTAAGCCCGTACTCGTCTACGTCTCAAAACGGAATTCCTTCAGGGGCGAGCGGCAGGGCGTGACCGATCCAGCAATTACCTTCACTCCGGCTCCGCGGCTCGAGCCGGCTCTCAAGCGTGCGCTGAATGATATATTGGGTGGAAGTGCCGCCAGCGTCCTGACGGTCACCTTCGGGCTGTCCTATTCGCTGCTGATCTTCGCCGGCCCGCTCTCGCCCTATCTGGCTTACGGAATCGCGGCGACCTTCATCAGCTCCGCCGTGCTCGCCGCCATCGTCGCGCTCGGCAGCTCCCTGCCCTTCGCGATTGCCGCCCCCGACAGCTCGACCGCCGCGGTGACCGGCATTCTGGCGGCCTCGCTGGTCGAACGGGTGGCGGCGGCCGATCCGGCAGCGCCGCTGCTGTCGCCGGTCCTGATCACGCTCGGCCTGTCGACGGTGCTGACCGGCGTCGTTCTGTGCGGACTGGGCCTGACGCGGATGGGCCGCGCCATCCGCTACGTGCCATATCCGGTGGTCGGCGGCTTCCTCGGCGCCACCGGACTGCTCATCGTGATGGGCGCGATCCGGGTCATCACCGATCATCCCGTGCAGCTCGCGACCTTGACGCGCCTCGCCAACGGCATCGCGCTGTCGGAGCTTGGCGCCGCCTGCGCCATGGCGCTGGTGCTGTACCTGACCTGGCATCGCTCGCGCAGCCCGTTCGGGCTGCCGATCATCCTGGTCGGCGGCGTGCTCACCGCGCATCTGGCGTTCTGGCTCACGGGCGTCTCGCTCAATGAGGCCCGCGCGCTGGGCTGGACCTTCCAGCCGCCGCCGCAGGCGGCCTTCATGGTGCCCTGGCACGTCGACGGCCTGATCCACTATCCCTGGTTCGCCGTGCCGGACCTGCTCGGCAATCTCGTCGCCGTGATTTTCGTCACCGCGTCCAGCACGTTGTTCAACACGACGGGAATCGAGGTGGCCGTGCATCGCGAGGCCAATCTCGAGCGCGAGCTCAACGTCACCGGCACCGCCAACATGCTGACCGGCGTGCTCGGCGGCTATGCCGGCTGCATCTCGGTCAGCCGCTCGGTGCTCAACTTCTCGAGCGGCGGCCGCGGGCGCCTGTCCGGCCTCACCGTCGCGGCGATGTCGCTGCTGATGCTCGCGATCGCACCGGAGCTGCTCGGCTACATCCCTAAATTCGTGCTCGGCGGCCTGCTGCTCTATCTCGGCGCCGACCAGCTGCACAAATGGATCATCGAATCGCGCAAGCGGCTTTCGAAGCTGGAATATCTCTCGCTGATCGCCATCATCGCAATCATCGTGGTCTGGGGTTTCGTCCCGGGCATCCTGATCGGCATCATCATCGGCTGCGCGACTTTCGCGTTCAGCGCCGCAAGGGTCGAATCGATCAAGTACAGTTTCGACGGCTCGGAATATCGCTCCTCGCTCGATCGCTCGCGCGACGACCAGGAGGTGCTGCAGGCCCATGGCGGCAAGATCCAGGGCCTCAACCTGCAGAGCTATTTGTTCTTCGGCTCCGCCAACCGGCTGTACCAGCACGTCAAGCGGCTGCTCCAGGAGCGCCCGGAGTGCCGCTATCTGCTGTTCGACTTCAAGCTCGTCACCGGCGTCGACTCCTCGGCCGCCTACAGCTTTGCCCAGATCAAGCGCAGCGCGGCCGAGCTCGGCGTCGAGCTGATCCTGGTGCATCTGTCGGCCGCGGCCGAGAAGGTGCTGCGCTCCAGCGATTTCATCGGCGAGGGCGTCACCATCATTCCCGAGCTCGATCACGCGCTGGAATGGTGCGAGAACGAGATCATCTCGCAGCATCAGGGGCTGGCGCAAGAAGAAGCCAGCCTGCGCGACTGGTTCGCCGGAATTTTGGAGAGCGAGGACGATGCCGACGCGCTGATCCACCGCTGCCAGCGCATCGAGGTCAGCGCGGGCGAAGTCATCGTGCAGGCCGGCGATCCCGCCGATTCCATGCATTTCATCCTCGACGGCCGCGTCGGCATCATGGTGCCTGCCGAGGACGACCGCACCACGCGCGTGCGCAGCTTGGGGCGCTACACCACCATCGGCGAGATGGGCCTCGTATCGCACGCCCCGCGCAGCGCGACAATCCAGGCCGAGGTCGACAGCGTGCTCTACGTGCTGAACACGCACCAGTTCGACGCCATCAAGGAAGAAGACCCCGCACTCAGCCACAAGCTGCTGACCTATTTCGTGTCGGTGATGGCGGAGCGGCTGACGTTCGCGAACAGGACGATTGCGGTGCTGCGGAGGTGACAGGCCCGTAGCGCTGATGGAGCGAAGCGCAATCCGGAATCGCGCCGCACGCGACGGAGCCTGAATTTCGCTCCGCTCCATCCAGGCTACGAGCTATTGGTCCCGCGGATTTACGAAACCGTGGAGCTGCCGGATGCGGTCACCATCCAGCACCGCCATGTCGACGCCGGTGGCCGCGGGCGCTGCGGCTCCCGGCGCGGCCAGCGTCCAACCGAACAAGACCTGGTCGTGATGCGCGTTGACATGGCCCGCGAGGGTAAAGCGCAGATCCGGGACTCTCGCCTGCAAGGCTTCCACCAGGCGTTCGATCGCATCCTTTCCAGTGACCGAGTCATTCGGATCGACATAGACGCACGCGTCGCTGAAGACCTTGTCGATCAGCAGCCGGCGTTTCCCGGCGTCCCGCTCGTTCCAAACGGCAATGTAGTCCTGGACCAGATTTGTCATCTGCTGGCTCATGTTGTCTCCTTCCTTGTACCGTGCCTGCGGCCTACGAGAGGGTGTCGCGAACCATCGTGTCCAGGCTGCTCGCGGTGACCCCCAGCAGCTTCTCCGTATCGCCAGCGTCGAGCAGGAGCGGCTTTTCGAACAGATAGGACATCTCGATTCCTTCGCTGAAACCGATGCTTTCCAGATCGGTTGCGGTGAGCCGATGCACATTTGGAGCTTCGATGTTCAACGCGACGGCAAATTTTTGCACCAACTCGCGCACGGACGCGGACTGCGACGGCACATGAAAGGCGCGGCCCCATTCGCCCGTGAAACGCGACGCTGCGACCAGTGTCCTCGCCGTGTCCTTGGTAAAAGACCAGGCGTGCGCCGCGTCGGGATCGCCGAGGAAAGAGACCGGCTCGTTCTTGAGCAGCGACGGCAGCGCCAGCAGCGAGAAATACGCGACCGCCCCTTTGCCCAGATAGTCGCTTGCGCGGATCTCGATGGCAGGAACGTTCGATCGCAGTGCACGCTGCCACATGATGTGCCGGGTCGTGCCCTTTCGGCTGGTCGGGTCCGGCTCCAGGTCCGGCGTGAGAGGGCTGGCGGCTCCCGCACCATAGCCATAGACATTTCCGACCACGAGCAGCCTGGCACCGACCTGCTCGGCCGCCTTGACCGTTCCATCCATGATCGGAAAGAAGTCCGTCGGCCATCGATGGTAGGCTGCCATGGCGCACATGAAGATCGCATCGGCGCCCTTGCTGAGGGCGGCGAGCTGCGCGGCATCGGTGGCATCCGACGAAACCGTACGCACATCTCCGGCACTGAGCGATCCGGCATTCCTGCTGGTCAGGATGACGCTGTGTCCTTCTTCCGCCAGAAGACGAGCGGTTTCGCGTCCGACCGGACCTGCTCCGACAATCACGTAGTGACTCATCTGGTATCCTCATTTGTCACGAAACGACAGATGAGCCGTTTGACGCCGGCGCCGTTGAAAATCGCGCACGATGCGCCAAATATCGGTCACGTTCCGCCAAGACTTTTGTCGCCCGAAGACTTTGGAGCCGGCCCGTGCGATCAAGATCGAATTCGGCCCCCACATCGACCGGCAGCACCGCCGCAGCCACGCGAACCGAGCCTGATTCCGTCGCGCTCGAACCGATCGGCGATCACCGGATCATCATCCACTTGAGCCCTGCGACGCGCTCAATCTGTCTTGAGACCGGAGACCCGTTTCTGCGCCAGGCCGGCGATATCGACGTGATTCCGTCCGGCGCCTTCGGCAGCTTCGTGGCAGAAACGCCCTACAAATCGCTTCAGATCCGGCTCGCGCCGCGCATGCCGGACCATGCGGCGTCCAGAAGCCGGCAATTGGAATCCGCCCGGCTCACGCATCATCATATGCTGCGGAATGATCGCATCATTCTGCTCGGACAGGCGCTCGAAAGCGACGTGAAAGCGGGCTCGCCAAGCGGTCCCCTGTTTGCCGAAAACGTCGGCATGGCCCTGGCGGTCGAATTGCTCAGCCTTGCCAATGATCCGCCGGGCGAGATCATTCGCCTCTCGAACGCGCAACTCCGGAGAGTCCTCGCCTATATCGACGCAAATCTCGATCGGCCGCTCACGATCGACATCCTCAGCCGCGAGGCCGGCGTCAGCAGCTCGCATCTGCGCACCTGGTTCAAGGCAGCCATGGCCGTCACCATCCATCGCTACATCCTGAGACGGAGGGTGGAGCACGCGCGCCAGCTCCTCCTTCGAGGCGATCGCAAGCTAAGCGACGTCGCCGCCGAAGCGGGCTTTGCCCATCAGTCGCATCTGGCCAAATGGATGCGACACGAGCTTGGATACAGTCCGAGTCAACTGCGTCGAAGCAGGAATTGACCGAGCGGGGGCCCTTAGACCCCCGCCATCATCACGTATTTGATCTCGACATATTCTTCCATGCCGTGACGCGAGCCTTCGCGGCCAAGACCGCTTTCCTTGACGCCGCCAAAGGGCGCGACTTCCGTGGTGATCAGACCGGTGTTGACGCCGACCATGCCCGATTCCAGCGCCTCGGCGACGCGCCAGACGCGGCCGAGATCGCGGGAGTAGAAGTAGGAGGCGAGACCGAACGGCGAGGCGTTGCACATCGCGATGACGTCCGCCTCGTCCTTGAAGCGGATCACCGGCGCGAGCGGGCCGAAGGTTTCCTCCTGCGACACCAGCGAATCCGGCTTGACGTCGGCGAGCACGGTCGGCTCGAAGAACGAGCGGCCGAGCTCGCTGCGCTTGCCGCCGGTGACGATTTTGGCACCGCGCTTCACCGCATCGGCGATGTGGCGTTCGACCTTGTCGATCGCCTTCATGTTGATCAGGGGCCCTTGCGTGACGCCGCTCTCGGTGCCGTCGCCGATCTTCATCGCCGCGACCTTCTTCGAGAGCTTTTGCACGAACTCGTCGTAGATCCTGTCCTGGGCGTAGATCCGATTGGCGCAGACGCAGGTCTGGCCCATATTGCGGTATTTCGAGACGATGGCGCCTTCGACCGCCGCATCGATGTCGGCGTCGTCGAACACGATGAACGGCGCATTGCCGCCGAGCTCGAGGCCAAGCCGCTTCACGCCGACGGAGGCCTGCTGGTAGAGGATCTTGCCGACCGCGGTCGAGCCGGTGAAGCCGACGAAACGCACCGCCGGATGCTCGCACAGCACCTTGCCGATCGGCGGCGCGTCACCGGTGATGATGTTGAGCACGCCCTTGGGGATGCCGGCCTTCTCGGCGAGCACGGCCAGCGCCAGCGCCGACAGCGGCGTCTCATTGGCGGGCTTGAGCACCACGGTGCAGCCCGCGGCCAGCGCCGGCGACACTTTTCGCGTGATCATGGAGTTCGGGAAATTCCACGGCGTGATGGCGCCGCAGACGCCGATCGGCTGCTTGATTGCGAGCAGCCGCGCATCGGAGCGCTGCGTCGGGATGGTCTCGCCATAGACGCGGCGGGCCTCCTCGGCGAAGAACTCGATATAGGCGGCGCCGATATCGACCTCGCCGAGCGCTTCCGACAGCGGCTTGCCCTGCTCGGATGTGAGGATCAGCGCGAGGTCCTCGCGGTTGGCGATGATCAGCTCGAACCATTTGCGCAGGATATTGGAGCGCTGTTTTGCGGTGTGCTTGGCCCAGGCCGGAAACGCGCGCTCAGCGGCCTCGACCGCCTTGGTCGTCTCGTCCGCACCGAGCTGCGGGACCTTGGCGATCTCGACGCCAGTCGCAGGATTGTTGACGGCGAAGACCCGCGTGCCGACCCAGGCGCCGTCGATGTAGCAGGCCTCCTTGAGCAGCGAGGGGTCCTTCAACCGGTCGCGCAGGGTGGCGGCAGATTGCTGGGCGCGTGCGGCGGCGGTCGGGGTCATGGCGTTGCTCCTCGGGACATCGATTGGCGGGAATATAGGGGCGGGCGCTGCGCAATGCACCGCCCGGCAACGCACATCTGATGGGAGCTAAGCTAGGGGCGGCCTTACGCCGCGCCGCTCATATAGGTCTCGCGCCGGCCGATCATGCGCTCGGCGGCGGCCTTGGCATCGGCCTTCGAGGAAGTCGCGCACGTCCGGTATTCGAGATCGGGAACGTCGGAGGTGTCGCGGCGGCCGAACCACGATTTCGAGCCGACCGGCAGCAGCGCCAGCGACTGCGCGAGATTGTCAACCGCGCCGAACGAATAGAGCGCGCCGGTGCCGGCGATCCGGACCTCGTAAATGCCGGGCGAGATCGGCGCCTCCAGATTGTCTCCCCGTCCGTGACGGGGATAGCGCTTCCATTCGCTCCAGGTCGAAATCATCTGAGGTCCCCCTCGCGGCCGGATGGCGGCCGCAAATTTGCATCAAGTTCTAACGTCAGGCGCCGATCGGGCCATGTGCTGAACGCCGCAACGCAAAAAATGTTTCAAGTGCTTCAAACACCGAAAACATTATCGCTTGAGCCCATCCAAGGTCACGGTGAGTTGCGGCTATCCACCGCGGATTGTGACGGAGTGTTGCAGCTCAGCCCGTCTTGTCGTCCTGCGGCGACAGCACACCGTCAAGTCACGACATCGCGACCGGCGCACAAGTTGAGATACTTGCCGCACGCGACCTCAGGGAGGACAATCGATCGCTTCCAACAATAATCAAACCGGAGGAAACGCGTATGCATAACCAAGCTGAGATCGACGAGGTCCTGCGTAAGACAAGCGACGCCAAGGAAATCCCGGGCGTCGTCGCCATCGCCGCCAGCGGCAGCGACGTGCTGTATCACGGCGCGTTCGGCAAACGCGATTTGTCGAAGCCCGATGCGATGACCGAGGACAGCGTGTTCTGGATCGCCTCGATGACGAAGGCGGTGACATCGGCGGGCGCGATGCAACTGGTCGAGCAAGGCAAGCTCGCGCTCGACGCGCCGATCGGCGAGGTGTTGCCAGACCTCGCCAAGCCGCAGGTGCTCGAAGGCTTCGACGACGCGGGCAAGCCGAAGCTGCGGCCGGCGAAGGGGCCGATCACGCTGCGCCAGCTCATGACCCACACCGCCGGCTTCTGCTACGACATGTGGAACGCCGAGTTTGCCACCTACATGGAGAAAACCGGCACGCCCGGGATCATCACCTGCCAAAACGCCGCGCTGAAGACGCCTGTCATGACCGACCCTGGCACGCGCTGGGAATACGGCACCAATATCGACTTCGTCGGCAAGGCGGTGGAGGCGGTCAGCGGCAAGAAGTTGGATGCGTATCTACGCGACAATATGTTCGCCCCGCTCGGCATGAGCGACACCGGCTTCAAGATCACCGACGACATGCGCAAGCGTCTCGTCGGCATGCATGCGCGCGGGGAGGACGGCCAGCTCGCCTCGATGCCGTTCGAGCTCGAGCAGAGCCCGGAATTCCACATGGGCGGCGGCGGCCTCTATTCGACCGCGGCCGACTACATCAAGTTCACCCAAATGATCCTCAACAAGGGCCGCGGCAACGGCAACCAGGTGCTGAAGGCCGAGACGATCGCCATGATGGGGCAGAACCAAATGGGCGATCTCAACATGACCAAGATGACGACCGCAGCGCCGCCTTACACCAACGACGTCGATCTCTATCCGGAGCAGGTGAAGAAATGGGGCCTCAGCTTCATGATCAACACCGCCAGGACAGCTGAAGGCCGCAGCGCCGGCAGCCTCGCCTGGGCGGGCCTCGCCAACACCTATTACTGGATCGACCCTGCACGCGACATCACCGGCGTGATCCTGATGCAGCTCTTGCCGTTCGCGGATGGAAAATGCCTGGAGGCGTTCGCGGGCTTCGAGCGCGGCGTGTATGCCGGGCTCGATGCGGGCAGCGGAAAGAAGGCGGCGTGAGGGGCGCAGCTCTCACCACGCGTCATGGCCGGGCTCGTCCCGGCCATCCACGTCTCTCCTCGCGGTACGAAGAACGTGGATGCCCGGGACAACCCCGGGCATGACGACTGAGTGTGAGGCGCGCGACTGCACCCACAGCGTCATTGCGAACGCAGCGAAGCAATCCAGAATCCCTCCGCGGGGACAGCCTGGATTGCTTCGTCGCTACGCTCCTCGCAATGACGGGGAGGGAGCGGAGGCCTAGACCGTCAGCCCGCGCTGCTGGGCGAGCTGCTTCAGCGACACCTGCGGGCGGGCACCGATGTGCTGGATCACTTCGGCGGCCGCGAGCGCGCCGAGCTCGCCGCACTGCTTGTGGGACAGATCGCGCGCGAGGCCGTAGAGGAAGCCCGCGGCGAAGAGATCGCCGGCGCCGGTGGTGTCCACCAGCTGCTTGATCGGCGAGGCGGGAGCTGCGACCGCGTCCGTCGGCGTCACCACCACGCAGCCCTTCTCGCTGCGGGTGACGACGCCAAGCTTGACGTCGTTGCGCAGCTGCTTCAGCGCGGTGTCGAAATCCGAGGTCATGTAGAGCGAGTGCAGCTCGGACTCGTTGGCGAACACGATGTCGACCGTGCCGCCCCGCATCAATCCCAGGAACTCGTCGCGATAGCGGTCGACGCAGAAGGAATCCGAGAGTGTCAGCGCCACCTTGCGCTTGGCCTCATGGGCGATGCCGGCCGCCTTGACGAAAGCGTCCTTGGCGTTCTTGGGGTCCCAGAGATAACCCTCGAGATAGACGATGCCGGCCGCGGCGATCTCGGCCGGGTCGATGTCGGCGGGCGAGAGGTCCTGCGCCGCGCCGAGATAGGTGTTCATGGTGCGCTCGCCGTCACCGGTCACCAAAATGTAGGAGCAGCCGGTGGCGGGACCATCCTTCGCGGCGGGCGTGTTGAAGGCGACGCCGGCGGCGCGGATGTCGTGGACATAGAGCTTGCCGATCTGGTCGTCCTTGACCTTGCCGACATAGGCGGCGCGGGCGCCGAGGCTGCCGATGCCGACGATGGTGTTGGCGGCAGATCCTCCCGAGACTTCGGTGGCCGGGCCCATGTCTGCGTAGATCGCGGCAGCACGCGCCTCGTCGATCAGGGACATGCTGCCCTTGGTCATCGCATGCTTGGCCAGAAAGGCCTCATCGGTCCGGACCAGCACGTCGAACAGCGCGTTGCCGATGCCGAGAACGTCATATTTCACGTCAGCCATTCACCTTGATCCTGTTTGGCGGATTGCGATTACCGGCAAAATCCGCTTCCTGTCGGCCTGAAATCCGGCTCGCGGCCTATCACGACCGGGCCTGCACGGGCAAGCAACGGTATTATAACAGCCGATGATCCGCTCCTTCCTGACCGTTTCGACGGGAACACTGGCCTCGCGGCTTCTGGGCTTTGCCCGCGATTCCCTGATCGCGGCGCTGCTCGGCACCGGCGCGGTGGCGGATGCGTTCCTGGCCGCGTTCCAGCTCGTCAACGTGGTGCGGCGGCTCCTCAGCGAAGGCGCGCTGAATGCGGCCCTGATCCCGGCCTGGCTGCGCGTTCGTGAGCGCGACGGCGAGGCGGCCGCCTCCGCCTTCGCAGGCCACGTGCTCGGCACGGTCAGCGTGGCCCTGATCGCGCTCTCGGTCGTCATTGCGCTGGTGATGCCGCTGATCATCACGATCATCGCGCCGGGATTCCTCGGCAGCGGGACGCTCGATCTCGCGGTCCAGAACGCGCGGCTGATGCTGCCTTATCTCGCCTTCGCCGGCCCCGTCACGGTGCTGATGGGACTCTTGAACGCGCAGGGACGCTTTGCGCTGACGGCGTTCTCGCCGCTGCTGTTCAACATCGCGCTGATCGCCGCGATCGTAGCACTGCTGGTCTGGCATGCCGACGCAGCTTTCGCCGCGTGGATGCTGGCGGCCACGGTCGGCGTCGCAGGCCTGCTGCAATTGCTGATGCTGCTGTCGCAGCGAAGTGCAAAACTCGCGACACCGCTGCGCGTCAGCTTCGGCCAGGAGATGCGCGGCTTTTTCGCCAAGGCCATTCCCGGCATGATCGCAAGCTCGGGGCCGCAATGGCTGATGGTCGCGGGTGCCATCATCGCCTCCGCGACACCTTCTGCGGTCTCCTGGCTCTATTTCGCCAACCGCCTGATCGAGCTGCCGCTCGGCATCGTCGGCGTCGCCATGGGCACCGTGCTGGTGCCGGAGCTGACGCGCGCGGTGGGCAGCGGCGACCGCGACGCCGTGGCGCACGCGGAATCGCGCGCGCTGGAGCTTGCCACGGGACTCGCACTGCCCGCCACGCTCGGCCTGATCGTGCTGGCCGCGCCGATCGTGCGGCTGCTGTTCGAGCATGGCGCCTTCAGCGCCGAGGACAGCGTCGCCACCGCGCATGCGCTGATGTGGCTGGCGCTGGGCCTGCCGGCCCATGTGCTGATCAAGGCGCTGTCGCCGGCCTTTTATGCCCGCAGCGACACGATGACGCCGCTGCTCGCAACGGCCAAAGGCTTCGTCGTGGCGGTCGCCCTCGCCGTTCTGCTCGGCCATTTCTTCGGCGCGAGCGGGATCGCCGCGAGCATCGCTGCCGGCGCCTGGAGCAGCGCGCTTTCGCTGCTCCGGAAAGGCACCGGCGAATTCGGCTTCTCGGTCGATGCGGCCGCGCGAAAACGGCTGCCGCGGATCGTGCTCGCCGCGGCCACCATGGGCGCCCTGCTCTGGCTGACCGCGGATCTCATCCCGGCCGAGGCGCACGGCCTGATCCGATTCATCGTGCTGGGCGTGCAGATCGGCGCCGGGATCGCTGTCTACGGCCTGCTGCTGCAAATCCTCGGCGCCGCGTCCTGGCGCGAGGCGGCCAGTGCCTTGAAGCGACCCGCCCCGCAGGACCAGCGCGCCTGAGGCAAGCGAATTACCCTTGACGGGGCAGCGCCGCTGTTGGAAACGACGGCCGAATACCTATGGGAAGGCTTACCATGCCATTCGTTGAACGGGTCTTTTCGGGCGTCCAGCCGACCGGCAATCTGCATCTCGGCAATTATCTCGGCGCGATCGTCAACTTCGTGAAGATGCAGGAAACTCACAACTGCATCTATTGCGTCGTCGACATGCACGCGATCACGCAAGGCGTGGACGTCTGGGGCGGCCCGGCCGAGCTCGCGCGCAACACCCGCGAGGTGACCGCGGCGTTCATCGCCAGCGGCATCGATCCGAAGAAACACATCGTATTCAACCAGAGCCAGGTCTCGGGCCATGCCGAGCTCGCCTGGATCTTCAACTGCGTCGCCCGCATGGGCTGGCTCGGCCGCATGACCCAGTTCAAGGAGAAGGCGGGCAAGGACCGCGAGAATGCCTCGGTGGGTCTGTTCGATTATCCCGTGCTGATGGCCGCCGACATCCTGCTCTACCGCGCCACCCACGTTCCGGTCGGCGAGGACCAGAAGCAGCACCTCGAGCTCTCGCGCGACATCGCGCAGAAGTTCAACAACGATTTCGGCGATTCCATTCGTGCCCAGGGCGCCAATGACGGCCTGTTCTTCCCGCTGCCGGAACCCTTGATCACGGGACCGGCGACGCGCGTGATGAGCTTGCGCGACGGCACCAAGAAGATGTCGAAGTCGGATGCCTCCGACAATTCGCGCATCAACCTGACCGACGACGCCGACACCATCGCGCAGAAGATTCGCAAGGCCAAGACCGATCCGGAGCCGCTGCCGACCGAGGAGAAGGGCCTGGAAGCGCGTCCCGAGGCCGACAATCTCGTCGGCATCTTCGCCGCGCTCTCCGGCCGCCCCAAGGCCGACGTGCTCAGGGATTTCGGCGGCGGCCAGTTCTCCAGCTTCAAGAACGCGCTGGCGGAGCTGTGCGTGACCAAGCTCGCGCCGATCGCCGGCGAGATGAAGCGCCTCGTCGCCGACCCCGGCCATATCGACACCATCCTCAACGACGGTTCCGATCGCGCCCGCGCCATCGCCGAAGAGACCATGAACCAGTCGAAGGACATCGTCGGCTTCATCCGCCGGCGCGGATGATGGCTTAGCGAAACCCGGCCTGCGCCACCGCGCCGGCCGCTTCTCCCCTCCCCAATTTTGCGGGAGTGTGGCAGCATGCCGGTCGTGCACATTCCGGGACATGCATGACCACCAAGCGACTTTGCTTCGGGCCGGGTCACAAGCCCAAATGCCTCGTCATCGTCGATGACACCGCCGAATGGGATCGCGCGGTCTACTATGCCAGCCGCTGGGCGATCCGCGCCGGTGGCGGCGTGGTGATGCTGCGCATCATCGAGCCTGAGCAGCAAACGCAGGAATGGCTGGGAGTCGCCGAGATCATGCGCGCGGAGGCGCATGAGGCGGCGGAAGCCGCGCTCGACCGCGCCGCCGGCCGAGCCAACGGCATTGCCGCGATCACGCCGGAGCGGGTGATCCGCGAAGGCGCGGCGCTGGAACAGCTGCTCGCTGTCATCGACGAGGACCCTGACATCGCCATGCTGGTGCTCGCCGCCAGTCCCGGCGCCGAAGGCCCCGGACCGCTGGTCGCGCTGCTCGCGCATGAGCTCGGCACGTTCCCGGTGCCGGTGACGATCATTTCGGGCGCGCTGAGCGACCAAAGCGTGGATTCGCTGTCGTAGCTTGTTCTTCACCTCGCCCCGCTTGCGGGGAGAGGTCGCATCCCATCGAAGATGGGATGCGGGTGAGGGGGAGCCTCCGCGAGTCCAACTTTCACCGTCCCCGCGGAGACTCCCCCTCACCCCAACCCTCTCCCCGCAGGCGGGGAGAGGGAAACGGAGACACCTAACCTGCTGATATAACAGCAAAACATCCGTCCCGCCCCTTGATCGTGCGTTCGCCGTCGCCATCTGCTACTGGATGGAGTACGCGCCGGCCTTGAACCGGCGACGTCTGGAGAAAACCATGTTCATTCAAACCGAAGCCACCCCCAATCCCGCGACGCTGAAATTCATTCCCGGCCGCGTCGTCGTCGACGGCAGCCCGATGGAATTTTCGAGCCGCGAATCGGCCGCGCGCTCGCCGCTCGCCGAAAAGCTGTTCGAGGTGCCCGGCGTCACCGGCGTGTTCTACGGATCGGACTTCATCACCGTCACCAAGGCGAGCGGTGAATGGCAGCAGCTCAAGCCCGCGATCCTCGGTGCCATCATGGAGCACTACATGTCCGGCGCGCCGCTGCTCGCCGACGGCACCGTAACCAGCGATGTCGACCTCGACGACGAGGACGAGTTCTTCGACGAGGCCGATGCCGAGACCGTCGACATGATCAAGGACCTGATCGAGACCCGCGTGCGGCCGGCGGTCGCCAATGACGGCGGCGACATCACCTTCCGCGGCTTCAAGGACGGTATCGTCTATCTCAACATGAAGGGCGCCTGCTCCGGCTGCCCGTCATCGACCGCGACGCTCCAGCACGGCATTCAGAACCTGCTCAAGCACTTCGTGCCCGACGTGGTCGAAGTCCGGCCGATGTAAACAGGTGCCGTAGGGTGGGCAAAGCGAAGCGTGCCCGCCTTCTCTGCCATAAGATAAAGGTGGTGGGCACGGCGCAAGAGCGCCTTTGCCCACCCTACGAAATGCTACGAAATGCGGCGCTGTCAGGGGGGCTACGAATAGTGATTGACGAATGGCGGATGAGCGCCGGGTTCGCTAGACTGTTCGCTATTCGCCACTCGCCATTCACTTTTCCATGTTGATCCTCGCCATCGATACTGCGCTCGACGCTTGCTCCGCGGCCGTGCTCGACACCGAAACGGCCGAGCTGCGCGCGCAGGAATCGCTGCCGATGAAGCGCGGTCACGCGGAAGCGCTGATGCCGCTGATCGCGCGGGTGATGCAATCGGCTGACCTTGCCTTCACCGCACTCGACCGCATCGCGGTCACCACCGGACCCGGCAGCTTCACCGGCCTGCGCGTCGGCATCTCGGCCGCACGCGGGCTTGCGCTCGCCGCCGGCAAGCCGGCGGTCGGAGTGACGACGCTGTCGGCCTATGCCGCGGCCATCGTCAGCCGGAACGAGACGGTGCCCGTGATCTCGGCGATCGATGCGCGGCATGACCACGTCTATTTCCAGATCGTCGCCGGCGACGGCAGCCAACTGGTGCGGCCGGTCGTCGCTCCCATCGACGAGGCCATCGCGGCCTCACAGTTTGGCGCTCCGCGTCTGGTCGGCAATGCCGCAAGCATCCTCGCCGAGCGCTGGACTATAGACGCAGCGCAGCCCGTTGCGGTGGACGCGCAGCCCGCGCCCGACATCGGCTGGGTCGCCTGGCTTGGCGCTGCGGCCGATCCCGAGACGAATCCGGCGCGGCCGTTCTACCTGAAAGCGCCCGATGCAAAGCCGGCCGCATTGCCGCCGCTCGCACGAGCCGCAACCTCATGATGAGTTGGTTGTCGGAATGGTGGCGCGGCGGCACGGCCGCCGTCGAGCCCGCCTCCGCGCGCGACGCCGCACGGCTCGCACAGCTGCACGGCGCGTCGTTTGCGCGCGGCTGGGGCGAAGGCGAATTCGAAAGCATGATGATCGAGCGCAACACGCTGGTGCATCGCTTGCGCCTCGGCCGCAAGACGATCGGCTTTGCGGTGTCGCGGATCGGCGCCGACGAGGCGGAAATCCTCTCGATTGCAGTCGACCGGGCCCATCGCGGCCGCGGCCTCTCCCGGACGCTGCTGATGACCCATCTCGGCCACCTCGCCGGGCGCGGGGTGCGCACAATATTTCTTGAAGTCGAGGAAAATAACCAGCCGGCGCGGCGGCTCTACGATGGGGCCGGATTCATGGTGGTGGGCCGCCGCGAACGCTACTATAAGCAGCCCAACGGGGAACAATTGAACGCCCTTCTGATGCGACGTGACTTGTCGTAACATCGATGGCAGAAAGCGCCCCCCCAGGCAGACACATCATGACCGCACTGAAACCTTCTTCCGCATCCAAGGCGTCCGGCATCGAGGCGCGCTGTGCCGCCACCGGCATGCGCATGACCGAGCAGCGCCGTGTCATCGCCCGCGTGCTCGCGGAGGCGGCCGATCATCCCGATGTCGAGGAATTGTACCGGCGCTGTGTCGCCGTCGACGACAAGATCTCGATCTCGACCGTGTATCGCACCGTGAAACTGTTCGAGGATGCCGGCATCATCGAACGCCACGATTTCCGCGAGGGCCGCGCTCGCTACGAGACGATGCGCGACAGCCATCACGACCACCTCATCAATCTGCGCGACGGCAAGGTGATCGAGTTCACCTCCGAAGAGATCGAGAAGCTGCAGGCGGAGATCGCCCGCAAGCTCGGCTATCGCCTGGTCGACCACCGGCTCGAGCTCTATTGCGTCCCGCTCGACGACGACAAGCCGACGTCTTAAGTGCTTTTTCGAATTCCACGCATCGGCGCTCCTTCACCTCTCCCCGTTGGGGAGAGGTCGTTTTGCGCAGCAAATCGGGTGAGGGGACTCAAGTCTCACGAGAGACCGCAACCCCTCACCCGTCGCTTCGCGCCGACCTCTCCCTATGGGAGAGGTGGCACCGCCCGCCTTGCGGCAGAGTGCAATAGCCAAGTCACACACTGAATGCCCATCGATCTCATCATCTTCGATTGCGACGGCGTGCTCGTGGACAGCGAGGCGATCTCCTGTCGCGCGCATGCCGATGTGCTCACCCGCCACGGCTATCCGATCACGTCGGAACAGGTGTCCGAACGCTTCCTCGGCCGCTCGACAAAACAGGCCAATCTCGAGATCGAAGCCGAGCTCGGCCGTAAATTGCCCGAAGCCTATCACGGCGATCTGCAGGACGAGCTGTTTCGCGCCTTCGAAGCCGACCTCGAAGCGATCCGCGGCATCCACGACGTGCTCGACGTCCTGACGCAACGTGTCTGCGTTGCCTCGAGCGGTTCGCATCCGCGCATGCAAGTGAGCTTGGGGAGGACGGGGCTCTATCAGCGCCTCGCGCCGAACATCTTCTCGTCCTCGCAAGTGACGAACGGCAAGCCCGCACCGGACCTGTTCCTGTTCGCGGCCAAGGAAATGGGCGTGCCGCCGGAACGCTGCGTCGTCATCGAGGACAGTCTGGCTGGCATTACCGGCGCACGGGCGGCCGGAATGAAAGTATTCGGCTTTTACGGGGGCAGTCATTGCGGCGCCGGCCATGCCGAGACCCTGCGCCGGGCCGGCGCCGACCTGACCTTTGCCGACATGCACCAATTGCCGGAGCTGGTCCGGCGGGTCGAGGCGGACGCCCTGACGGGCTGATTTCGCCACTGGGTGTCATTCCGGGGCACGCGCCCAGCGCGTGAACCCGGAATCCAGAGGTTTTGGCCCGAGATTCCGGGTTCGATGCCACGCATCGCCCCGGAATGACGGCCGAAAATGGCTCCATTCGCTGGATTTTCGGCCCTCTAGCCTATATCTGAGGGCCGTCCTCCACATCCATTCCGGGTTCCATGACGCCGCCGCGCAAGCTGCACATCAAATCATATGGCTGCCAGATGAACGTCTACGATGCCCAGCGCATGGTGGACACGCTGGCGCCGGAAGGATTCGTCGAGACTGATAGCGCCGAGGAGGCCGACCTCGTCATCCTCAACACCTGCCACATCCGCGAGAAGGCCTCCGAAAAGGTCTATTCCGAGCTCGGGCGCTTACGCGTCGCCAAGGACGAGGCCGCGCGCTCCGGTCGCGCAATGCAGATCGCGGTTGCGGGTTGCGTGGCGCAGGCCGAGGGCGAGGAGATCGTGCGCCGTGCGCCTGTCGTCGACGTCGTGGTCGGGCCACAGAGCTATCATCAACTGCCGAATCTCTTGAAGCGCGCCGGCAGCGAAGGCCGCGCCATCGAGACCGAGTTTCCGGCCGCGGACAAGTTCGGCTTCCTGGCACAGCCGAAGCCCGATGCGATCCGCGCACGCGGCATTTCCGCCTTCGTCACGGTGCAGGAAGGCTGCGACAAGTTTTGTACGTTCTGCGTCGTGCCGTACACGCGAGGCTCGGAAGTTTCGCGACCGGTGACAAAAATCATCGACGACGTGAAGCGGCTCGCCGACAACGGGGTGCGCGAGCTCACGCTGATCGGCCAGAACGTCAACGCCTATCATGGCGAGGGCCCGGACGGAAAAACCTGGCCGCTCGGCCGGCTGCTCGAGCATTTGGCGACGATTCCCGGCATCGCGCGGCTGCGCTATTCGACCAGCCATCCCCGCGACGTCGATGACAGTTTGATTGCGGCCCACCGCGATCTCGATGCCTTGATGCCGTTCGTGCACCTGCCGGTACAATCGGGCTCGGACCGGATTCTCGCCGCCATGAACCGGAAACATACCGCCGATGATTATCTCGATGTCATCGACCGTTTCCGTACCGCACGCCAAGACATTGCTTTTTCATCAGATTTTATCGTCGGCTTCCCCGGCGAAAGCGAGCAAGATTTTCTCGCCACTCTCGCGCTTGTCACGCAAATCGGCTACGCTGCAGCATATTCGTTCAAATACTCCGCCCGGCCGGGAACGCCGGCCGCGGATATGCAGGAGACGGTGTCCCCCGCCGAGATGGACCAGCGATTGGAGCGGCTCCAGGAACTGATCGACAGCCAGCAAGCGGCCTTCAACAAGGCTGCGATTGGCTCAACGGTCGACGTGCTGTTCGAACGTCCGGCGCGCAAGGACGGCCAAATCGTCGGCCGCACCGCATTCCTCCAGCCCGCCCATGTGATGGCCTCGCCCGACATCATCGGACAGATCCTGCCTGTCAGGATCGACAGGCTCGAGCGCTACAGTTTCCTCGGCGAGCTCGCCATACCGCGCAGCGCGCGCGAGCCCGCTTTATCGCAAGCCACTGGAGCCTGAACCCTTGCCCAAAAGTGCATCGGATTCGTCTTCTATCGCTCCCAGCCGCAAATTTGACCGCGACATGCAAGTTCCGCCCGAGACCCAGGTCGTCATCGACTTCGACGACAACCGCGCCGCATCCGCGCTGGTCGGCCCCTATGGCCAGCACCTCGCGCAGATCGAGCGACGGCTCGGCGTCGTCGTCGATTCCAAGGGCAACCACATCACCATCGGCGGCACGCGCGACGGCTGCGATGCCGCGCGCCGGGTGCTGGAGACGCTCTACGCACAAGCCGTGAAGGGACAGGACCTCGACCAGGGCGAGGTCGAGGGCGCGATCCGCGCCGTGATCGCGCAGGGGTCGCTGTTCGAGTTCGACGCCAAATCGTCCAAGGCGACCTTCGACAGCATCAACCTGCGCAAGCGCCCGGTGCGCGCGCGCACCCCTGCGCAGGATTCCTACATCCGCGCGCTGAAGCGCCACGAGTTGGTGTTCGGCATCGGCCCCGCCGGCACCGGCAAAACTTGGCTCGCGGTGGCGCACGCCGCACAGCTGTTCGAGCGCAAGGAAGTCGACAAGATCATCCTGTCGCGGCCGGCGGTGGAAGCCGGCGAGCGGCTCGGCTTTCTGCCCGGCGATCTCCGCGAGAAGGTCGATCCGTATCTGCGCCCGATCTACGACGCGCTCTACGACCTCATGGACGCGCGCATCGTCGAGCGCGCGCTGCAGACCGGCGAGATCGAGATCGCGCCGCTCGCCTTCATGCGCGGCCGCACGCTGACCAATGCCGCCATCATCCTGGACGAGGCGCAGAACACCACATCGATGCAGATGAAGATGTTCCTGACCCGTCTCGGCGAGAACAGCCGCATGATCGTGACCGGCGATCCCTCGCAGATCGACCTGCCGAACGGCCAGACTTCCGGCCTGGCAGAAGCAACGCGCCTGTTGAGCGGCGTCGAAGGCATCGCCCAAGTTCATTTCAAGGCCGAGGACGTGATCCGCCACGAGCTCGTGGCGCGCATCGTCGCCGCCTACGAAGGTTTGCCGCAGCGGCCGGCCGGGCAATCCTGACGAGATAGCAACCGGACCAAGCGGGCGCGGACACAGCGCCTTTCGTCCCAGACAACACAATGGCCCATCCCAACCTTCCCATGACCGAGGTTCTCGTCGTTGCCGATTGCTGGCAGCGCGAACCCGATTCCGAAGCCGTGATCCAGCGCGCGGTAGCCGCCGCCGCCGAGAGCGTCGATGAAGACGTCGCCGACGCGGAAGTGGCTGTGATGCTGACCGATGACGCCGGCATCCGCACCCTCAACAGCAACTGGCGCGGCATCGACAAGCCGACCAACGTGCTGTCGTTCCCCGCGCTCCAGCCGGAGGGCGAGTGGAAGGAAGGCGATGCGCCGCGCATGCTCGGCGACATCGCGATCGCCTACGAGACCATGCGGCGCGAGGCGGACGAGGAACACAAGCCGTTCGACCATCATTTAAGCCATCTCGCTGTGCACGGTTTCCTGCATTTGATCGGCTACGACCACGAGAACGACGACGACGCCGAGGAAATGGAAGCGCTGGAGACGCAGATCCTGGCGCACCTCGGCATCCCCGATCCCTATGCCGAGCGCCCGGGGACGCATTGAGATGCCGGATTCAGAGCCTATTCACGACAATCCGCGCAACACGGCCAATCTGCCGGCCGTGGTGACGCCCGGCGAGGTGATGCGCCCGACCGCGGAAGGCTGGCTGCTGCGCGCCATCCGCACGCTGTTCGGCTGGAAGGCCGGATCGGTGCGCGACGACCTCCAGGTCGTGCTCGATGCGACCACGCCCGACGACACCGGCTTCTCGGCGGTCGAGCGCACCATGCTGCGCAACATCCTCGGCCTGCACGAGCGCCGCATCGCCGACGTCATGGTGCATCGCGCCGACATCGTCGCGGTGAAGCGCGACATCCCGCTCGGCGAGCTGATGGACCGCTTCGAGAGCGCCGGCCATTCGCGCCTCGTGGTCTACAACGAGACGCTCGACGATCCCGTCGGCATCGTCCACATCCGCGACCTGCTCGCGTTCATGACCGCGCGTGCGCGCGTGTCGGAAGCCGCCAAGACCAAGCGCAAGAAGCCGCTGCCGGCCGGGCTCGACCTGCGCGCGGTCGACCTCGCATTGCCGCTGGAGGATGCGCGTATCATCCGCAAGCTGCTCTACGTGCCGCCGTCGATGCGGGCGATCGACCTGCTCGCGCAGATGCAGGCGACGCGCATCCATCTGGCGCTGGTCGTCGATGAATATGGCGGCAGCGACGGGCTGGTTTCGCTGGAAGACATCGTCGAGCAGATCGTCGGCGAGATCGACGACGAGCACGACAGCGACGAGCCACCCTCGATCGTGCGCCTGCCCGACAACGCCTTCATCGCCGATGCCCGCGCCAGCCTCGACGACGTCCGCACCGTGATCGGTGAAGACTTCGTCACCGGCGAGGCCGGCGAGGAGGTGGAGACGCTGGGCGGCTATCTCGTCAGCTTCGTCGGACGCCTGCCGGTGCGCGGCGAGGTGATCTCGGGCCCCGGCCATTACGAGGTCGAGGTGCTCGATGCCGATCCGCGCCGCGTCAAGCGGCTGCGCATCTCGACACGCAAGGAACGGCCCGCCCCGCGCACCCAGCGCGAGAGCCGCCGCCGCGAGGCCACGCCGGACGGCAGTCAGCCGCCGGCCAGTGACACACCCACCCCGCCGCCGAGCGAGGGGACCGGCCAGCAGTGAGCGCGCTCCAGCGACTTCGGCAGATCGCGCTTGCCATCATCCTCACCTGGGGCTGGAAGCGCGCGCTCATCGCCATGGCGGCCGGCGCATTGTCGGTGCTGGCGCTGGCGCCGTTCAATATCTTCCCGGTACTGTTCATTACTTTTCCAGTGCTGGTCTGGCTGATCGACGGCGCCGGCGCGGGACGCTATGGCGGCGTGCCCGCCGCGGCGCTGACCGGCTACTGGTTCGGGCTCGGCTATTTCGTTCCCGGCCTCTACTGGATCGGCTACGCCTTCTTCGTCGACGCCGATGTGTTCGCCTGGCTGACGCCGTTCGCGGTGCTGGGCCTGCCGGCCTATCTCTCCATCTTCACGGCGATGGGCTTTGCGCTCGCGCGCCTGCTCTGGACCAAGAACGCCACGCGCGTGCTCGCGCTCGCGGCAAGCCTCACCATCAGCGAATGGCTGCGCGGTCACGCGCTGACCGGCTTCCCATGGAACACGTTCGGCTATGCGCTGTCCGAGCCGCTGCCGCTGGCGCAGACGGCGTCGCTGATCGGGCTGTGGGGCATGACGTTCCTGACGGTTGCGATCTTCGCGAGCCCCGCGACGCTGATCGACCGCACGCCCGATCGCCGCCTGCAATGGCGCGTGCCGGCGGCGGCGATTGCGCTCCTGATCGTCATGGCCATCTTCGGCGCGGTCCGGCTGTCGCTGCATCCGACCACGATGGTCGCGGGCACCAAGCTGCGGCTGATGCAGCCGGACCTGCAGCAGGACGCGAAATTCAACTATGCCGCCAAGGCGGAGGTGATGAAGAAATACCTCGCGCTGTCGGACCGCGCCTCGGGGCCGCAATCGACCGGCGTACGCGATGCCACCATCCTGATCTGGCCGGAATCCGCCTTTCCGTTCTTCCTGACCCGCGAAGCCGACGCGATGGCGCAGATCACCGAGCTGCTGCCGAAGGGCACGGTGCTGATCACGGGTTCGGTGCGCGCGCCCGATTTGCCGCGCGGGGTGCCGGTCACGCGCGCCTACAATTCGATCTATGTGATCGATCACGACGGCAGCGTGCTCTCGGTCTACGACAAGCTGCATCTCGTGCCGTTCGGCGAATTCCTGCCCTATCAGGACCTGATGGAGAAGCTCGGCTTCGAGCAACTCACGCGCGTGCGCGGCGGCTTCATTCCCGGAACTATGCGACATGCACTTTCGGTACCGGGCGCGCCGAGCGCACTGCCGCTGATCTGCTACGAAGCCATCTTTCCCGGCGAGGTTGCCGGACGCAACGAGCGTCCGGGCTGGATCGTGAACCTCACCAATGACGGCTGGTTCGGCATCTCGACCGGTCCCTATCAACATCTGGAGCAGGCGCGGATGCGCGCGATCGAGCTCGGACTGCCGCTGGTGCGCTCCGCCAATACCGGCGTCTCGGCGGTGATCGATCCGGTCGGGCGAACGATTGCCAGCCTCGGTCTCGGAATCGAAGGCATTTTGGATGCAAGCCTGCCCGCCGCGATCCCGCCGACCGTCTATGCGCGCGTCGGCGATGTGCCCGCAGCGATGCTCGTCGCGTTGGCGGTATTTCTGGCGCTCCGCCGCCGTGTTGCCCGTGTTGCCAAGCGGCACCCCTGATCGCACCGTCGCCGCCTGCCCCGGCGGAATCCTTTGACAACCGTAGTCCCACGGTTGACAGACTGCACGCGGGTTCCCCATTCTGCACTGGCTGCGAAAGACAGCTGTGCATTGCTAAATTTCTCCGCAATGTGACCCAATAACAGGGTTTGATTTTGACGATGCTGGCACCTGAGGCAACTTCTCGATTGCGCTGAAGGTGGTGTTTGGAGGCTGAGGAAATGTCGAAAGCGCCCAACCCTGTTGACAAATATGTCGGCAGTCGCGTGCGTATGCGCCGCATCATGTTGGGCATGAGCCAGGAAAAGCTCGGTGAAGCTTTGGGCCTGACTTTCCAGCAGATTCAGAAGTACGAGAAGGGCACCAACCGCGTCGGCGCGAGCCGCATCCAGCAGATCGCGGAGATCCTCCAGGTGCCGGTGTCGTTCCTGTTCGAGGGCGGCCCGAGCGGCGTGCCGGGGCCGGACGGCTTCAGCGAAGGCGCTTCGCCCTCTTACGTCTCCGACTTCCTCGCGACCTCCGAAGGTCTCGCGCTGACCAAGGCGTTCACCCGAATCACCGATTCGAAGATGCGCCGCTCGATCGTCGATCTCGTCGAGCAGATCGCCGCGCGCGAAGGCCCCGACAAGCGCTGAGGCGCCGACTCGATCCGATTTGAGACTGCGCGAAATCTGGCCTATGTCGTCATTTGCGGCCGCGTTTTGCTGCGCGCCCTTTCCGATGATGCAGTTCGAAGGCACAGATGCGTTCATGACCAGCGCCAATTGGTTCGATACCAAAACTATTCTCGATGGCATCCGCCGCTGGGTGGAGATCGAGACGCCGACGGATTCGCCTGAACAGGTCAACCGGCTGATGTCGTTGGTCGCGGATCAGCATCGCGATCTGTCCGTCACGCTCGAACGCGTCGCCGGCATCGACGGCTGCGGCGATCATCTCATCGCGCGTTCGGCGTGGGGGCAGGATCAGCCGGGCATCCTGGTCCTCAGTCATCTCGATACCGTTCACCCCATGGGCTTCATCGAGCGTCTGCCGTTCAAGGTCGAAGGCGACAGCGCATTCGGCCCCGGCATCTACGACATGAAGGGCGGCGCCTACATCGCCCATCACGCGTTTCGCGCGCTTTGCGCCGATGGCAATCGCTCACCGCTCGGCATCACGCATGTCTTCACCTCCGACGAGGAGATCGGCAGCCCGACCTCGCGTGCGCTGATTGAGAAGGAGGGACGCAAGGCCAAATACGTGCTGGTGACCGAGCCGGCGCGCGAAGGCGGCAAGATCGTCACCGGGCGCAAGGGCGTCGGACGCTTCCGCGTGCTCATCAAGGGCGTGCCTGCGCATGCCGGTACGCGGCCCCAGGACGGCCGCAGTGCCGTCCGCGAGCTCGCCAACGTGATTCTCGCGCTCGAAGGCATGAACGATCTGACGCGCGGCGTCACCGTGAATGTCGGCGTGGCGCGCGGCGGAACGCGCCCCAACGTGACGCCGGAAGAAGCTTATGCCGAGGTCGATCTGCGCGTGCCGAGCTTTGCCGACGCGGACGAATTCGTCGGCAAGATCCTCGGACTGACCTCGAAGACCGAAGGCGTCACCGTCACGGTCACGGGCGAGCTCAATCGTCCGCCCTACGAGAAGAGCAATGCCGGTGCCTCGCTGTACGAGCATGCCAAGACGCTCGCCGCCGAAATCGGCTTCGAGCTGATCGACACGCACACCGGCGGCGGCTCGGACGGCAATTTCACCGCCGCGCACACCGCAACGCTCGACGGCCTCGGCGTCGACGGCAAGGGCGCGCACACTCATTATGAGCAGCTCTATGTCTCCTCGCTCGCGCCGCGCGCGCGGCTGCTCCATCGGCTGTACCAGACGCTGCGATGAGTGAACGCAAGTCAGATCCCGATCGCGACGACAGCGAGCGCGCCTTCTTCGGGCGCCGCAAGGGCCACAAGCTGCGGCAGCACCAAGCCGAGCTGATCGATCAGCTGCTGCCGCACCTCGCGCTCGACATTGATGGTGAAGCGCCGGCGGATGCCGCGGAGATCTTCGATCCCGCGGCAGACGATGTGCGGCTCGAGATCGGCTTCGGCGGCGGCGAGCATCTCGCGGCCGAAGCGCAGCACTTCGCGACGACCGGCTTCATCGGCTGCGAGCCCTATGTCAACGGCATGGCCAAGATCCTCGCGCAGATCGAGGCTGCCAATATTTCCAACATCCGCCTGTTCGCCGGAGATGCCGCCGAGCTCCTGGCCTGGCTGCCGCGGGCTTCGCTGTCGCGGATCGACCTGATCCATCCCGATCCCTGGCCGAAGCGGCGGCACTGGAAGCGGCGCTTCGTCCAGGACAGAACGATCGCCGCGATGGCGCGCGTGCTGAAGCCTGGCGGCGAATTCCGCTTCGTCTGCGACATCGATGATTACTGCGCCTGGACGCTGTCGCATCTGGCGCGCTCTTCCGATTTCGTCTGGCTTGCCGAACGCGCCGACGATTTCCGCGAGCCATGGGCCGGCTACACCATGACGCGCTACGGCCGGAAGGCCGCGCGCGAGGGGCGCAAGGCGGCGTACTTGCGGTTCAGGCGAGTTTAGATCGTCTGCCGGTTGCGCCAGAAATTGACGACGCGCTCGGCCGTCGCCGGCATCAGGCGGGTGAAGTTGGTGCGCGCCGCCTCGATGTCGGCATCGGCCGGCGTGCGGTGCGGGCCGTACCAGAGCAGGACCAGGGCGCGCACCGTGGGCCAGCCGAGGTTCAGCATGCGACCCAGCACCAGGATCGGATCGTAGCGGTCGCCCCTGATCAGGCGGTCGAGGATCGAGAGCCGGACACCGGACATCGCCGAGAGCGATGCGATCGATTCCTCGTATTTGTTCGCCTTGGCGAAGCCGAGCAGTGCGCTCTCGCCGAGATGACCCTCGCGGTGCAGCGCGAGCACGGTGCGCTGCGCGCCGGAAAAATCGCGGCGCGGCCCCGGCGGCAGCGCCGCCTCCTCGATCGCGGCCATGGCGCGCTTGATCTCGACTTGACGCGCGGGATTGACCACGGTGGACAGACGGCGGCGGATGACGTCGAGCGTGCCGTCGAGGAGCTCCTTCAGCTGCTCGCCCGAGAGGTCGCTGCGCTGGCCGATCTTGAGCGTGAGCACGCCGTCCTGGGCCGCGCGCCTGACCAGCTCGGAATAGCTGCCGGGCGAGAACACCGCGCCGGCATTGCCCGCGGCGCGACGCACCACGTCGCGATCGCCGCGCTCGATCAGCACGTCGGTGATGACGGAAGACAAAGCCGGGCGCTCCGTCATCGCCAGCAGATGGCCTTGGCCCTTCAGCCGCGCGATCTCGACCAGAGCGGCGTCGTCGAGCACGGGCGAGCGGCGCAGCACAGGGCCCGCCACCATGATCTCGTTTTCGCGCGCGAGCTGGTTGACCAGATGCGGCGGCGCATTGTTCAGGCGCGAGAAGCGCTCGGCGAGATCGACCCGCGAGGCGAGCTCGGCATGGGGGACGAGATCGATCAGGAGATTGTCGAAGAGATCGATCAGCTCGGGACGGAGCCTTTCGGGATCCTGGAAGAACAGGTCGGAGATGGCGCGCGCGATCTCGCCACGACGCCTGGGGTCGCCGCGTTTGACGATATCGTCCAGTCCAGGAATGAGCGACGTGGCAACGGTCATGAAAACGCAAACTCGTACAGGGCACGCCGCGGGTGCGCCCTTGGTCCAAGCCGCCCCACAATCAGGGAATCTAGGCCTGCTTCATGAAAGAAGCGTTGCCTTAAGGGGGCCGCGAACCGGGCGCAAAAAGCCTCCTCGCCGCTGCGATGGGCCTTGTCCGGGGCAGCGGAAAGGGCTATATCAGCGCTAATTCATCTTCTCATACGATCCGCGTAGTGAGAGTGGGCCCGAAAGGACCCGCTCTTTTTTATTACCTGAGCGCGGCTTGGCGGAAGATGCGGCCCGGCGCGCTGTCGGGAAAGTTCCAAAGCGGGCTTTGTTAACCAAGCCTTAACCCAAGCGTTAACCAACGAGCGCCTGATCCCTGCGATGACCGAACCGACCACTGGTTCCACCGATGCCGAGTTGCTGGCCGAGCCGAGGCTCGTGGTCGAGCCTGGCGTGGCGGCACGGGTGTCTGCGGTCGCAACGCCTGTGCTCGAAGGCATGGGCTACCGCCTAGTGCGGATCCGCATCTCCGGCGAGGCCGGCTGCACCGTGCAGATCATGGCCGAGCGGCCGGACGGATCGATGCAGCTCGAGGATTGCGAGGCGATCTCGCGGGCGCTGTCGCCCGTGCTCGACGTCGCCGATCCCATCGACCGCGCCTACCGGCTGGAAATCTCATCGCCGGGCATCGACCGTCCGCTGGTGCGCCGTTCCGACTTCGAGCGCTTTTCCGGGCATCTCGTCAAGATCGAGATGGCTGTCGCCCATGAGGGGCGGAAGCGGTTCCGCGGCGCGCTCGGCGCCGTCGAAGGCGACCGCGTGCATCTGCATCGCGACGACGTCAAGGCCGGCGACAATCCCGATGTCCTCCTGACGATGGAAGACATCGGTGAGGCACGGCTGGTGCTGACCGACGAGCTGATCGCGGAATCGATGCGCCGCGGCAAGGCCGAGGAGCGGCAAATGCGCCGGGATCTCGGCCTGGAACCGCCGCAAGCACCGCACGCCAAGATCAGCGAGAAGACCACCAAGAATACCAGGCCGAAGAAGAAGCCGGCCCCGACCAATACCAAGAAGCATCGCCTGGCCGCCGAACGCGCGCGGCGTGGCGAGATCGAGCCTGACGAAGGAGACTAGCCATGGCAGTCAGCGCCAATCGACTTGAACTGCTCCAGATCGCCGACGCGGTTGCGCGCGAGAAATCGATCGACCGCGGCATCGTCATCGCAGCGATGGAGGACGCCATCGCCAAGGCGGCGCGCGCCCGTTACGGCAGCGAGACCGACGTTCATGCCGAGATCGACCCGAAGAAGGGCGAGCTGCGGCTGTCGCGCCACATGCTGGTGGTCGACAAGGTCGAAAACCATTCCAACCAGATCTCGCTGGTCGACGCGCAGCGCGCCAATCCCGGCGCCCAGGTCGGCGACACCATCGCCGACACCCTGCCGCCGCTGGAATATGGCCGCATCGCCGCGCAGTCGGCCAAGCAGGTGATCGTGCAGAAGGTGCGCGAGGCCGAGCGCGATCGGCAGTATCAGGAATTCAAGGACCGCATCGGCGACATCGTCAACGGCGTCGTCAAGCGCGTCGAATATGGCAGCGTGATCGTCGACCTCGGCCGCGGTGAAGCCATCATCCGCCGCGACGAGATGCTGCCGCGCGAAGTGTTCCGCAACGGCGACCGCGTCCGCGCCTACATCTTCGACGTCCGCCGCGAGACGCGCGGCCCGCAGATCTTCCTGTCGCGCACCCATCCGCAGTTCATGGCAAAGCTGTTCGCGCAGGAAGTGCCTGAGATCTATGACGGCATCGTCGAGATCAAGGCCGTGGCCCGCGATCCGGGCTCGCGCGCGAAAATCGGCGTGATTTCCCGCGATTCCTCGGTCGATCCGGTCGGCGCCTGCGTCGGTATGCGCGGCTCGCGCGTGCAGGCCGTGGTGAACGAACTGCAGGGCGAGAAGATCGACATCATCCCGTGGTCGCCCGACATCGCGACCTTCGTGGTCAACGCGCTGGCGCCCGCCGAAGTCTCCAAGGTCGTCATCGACGAGGACCGCGAGCGCATCGAGGTCGTGGTGCCCGACACCAACAACCAGCTCTCGCTGGCGATCGGCCGTCGCGGCCAGAACGTGCGTTTGGCCTCGCAGCTCACCGGCTGGGACATCGATATCCTGACCGAGCAGGAGGAATCGGAGCGCCGCCAGGCCGACTTCGAGAACTCCACCCGCGTCTTCATGGAATCGCTCAACGTCGACGAAGTGGTCGGCCAGCTGCTGGCGTCCGAAGGCTTCACCTCGGTCGAGGAACTCGCGATGGTGGACCTCAAGGAACTCGCCAGCATCGAAGGCTTCGACGAGGAGACCGCGCAGGAGCTCCAGAGCCGTGCCCGCGAATATCTCGAGCAGCAGGAAGCCGAGATCGAGGCGAGGCGCAAGGAGCTGGGCGTCGAGGACGCCGTCAAGGACGTGCCCGGTGTGACCTCGAAGATGCTGGTGAAGTTCGGCGAGAACGACATCAAGACGGTCGACGACCTCGCCGGCTGCGCCACCGACGATCTGGTCGGCTGGACCGAGCGCAAGGAAGGCGGCGAGCAGACCAAGCATCCGGGTGCGCTCGACGGGATCGACATCTCCCGTGACGATGCCGAAGCGATGATCATGCAGGCCCGCGTCAAGGCCGGCTGGATCACCGAGGCCGATCTCGCCAAGCCTGCTGAAGAGGCCGAGGCGACCGAAGATCAGCCGGCTTAAGGACGAAGGAGAATGTCGCCCGGATGCTCGCAGACACTGCTCACGAACTTGACCATGGACCGCGGACCGAAAGGTCCGCGACCATGCGCATGTGCGCGGTCAATCGCGAGGTCCGGCCGATCGACGAGCTGATCCGCTTCGTCGTATCCCCTGACGGGCAGATAGTTCCCGATCTCAAGCGCAAGCTGCCCGGGCGGGGCATGTGGATCACCGCCTCGCGCGAGGCGGTTGCGGAAGCCGTCCGGCGTCACCAATTTAGCAAAGCCTTCAAGCGCGAGCTGCGCACCCCTCAGACGCTTCCAGCCGATATCGAGGCGCTCCTGGTTCGGAGCGTGACGGAAGCCCTTGGGATCGCCGCCAAGGCGGGCCAGGTCGTGGCCGGCTTCGGCAAGGTCGAAAGCGCGCTTCGGGAAGGCACGGTCGAGGCCCTGATCCACGCCAGCGACGGGGCCGCGGACGGAATCCGCAAATTGGACACGCTGGCGCGTCAAAATGCCGGAAATCGCGGCGCCAAGCCGCCGATTCCCGTCGTCACCGCACTGAAATCGGTAGAATTGGATTTGGCACTAACCCGGTCAAATGTGATACATGCTGCCCTGCTCGCGGGCCCGGCGAGCAAGTCATTCCTGTCGCGTAGCCAGATGCTGGTCCGATACCGGATGGCGGACGCTGACAAGACTGCCGAAAAGCCCGGCCAGGATTTCTGAAAGACAACGACGACCCGATAGGACGGTGCGGGAACGCACACCATTAACAAGATCAGGATTAGGACTGCTGAATGGTTGATACCAAGACCCCTGGCGACAAGAAGCTGAGCGTTCCGAGCAAGACGCTATCGCTCAAGCCGCGCGTCGAAACGGGCACTGTGCGCCAGAGCTTCAGCCATGGCCGCAGCAAGCAGGTCGTGGTCGAGAAGCGCGGCAAGCGCCGCATCGACGGCACCCCTGAGCCGCAGACTGCCGAGGCGCCGAAGCCCGCGCCGGCTGCGCCCGCACCCGCACCAGTACGCCCGGCGCCGCCGCGCAACGCCGGCTCCGGCGTAGTGCTGCGCACGCTGACCGAGGACGAACGTTCGGCCCGCGCCAGCGCGCTGGCCGACGCCAAGCTGCGCGAAGTCGAGGAACGCCGCCAGGCCGAAGAAGAGGCCCAGCGCCGTGCCGTCCGCGAAGCTGCCGAACGCGCCGAGCGCGAGGCTGCCGAATCCCGCCGCAAGGCCGAGGAAGAGCGTCACCGTCACGAGGACGAGGCCAAGCGCAAGGCCGAGACCGAAGCCAAGAAGCGTTTTGGCGAAGGCGAGCAGCCGGCCGCTGCCCGCCCCGCAGCTGCTGCGGCCCCGGCCGCTCCGGCGCCGCGTTCCGGCGTGCCCGCAGCGCGGCCCGGCGCTCCCGCCACCACGGCACGCCCGGGAACCACGACTGCACGTCCCGGAACAACCACGCCGCGTCCGGCCGGCGGCGGCCCGCTCGGCCGCGCCCCCGCGGTCGCAGCCGGTCCCGACGAGGATGACGGTCCGCGCCAGATCCGTCGCGGTCCCGGTGGTGCTGCACGTCCTGCGGCAGCGCCCAAGACCACGCACAAGCCCGGCCCGCAGAAGGAGCGCGGCCGCCTGACCGTCGTCACGGCGCTCAATGCCGACGAGGTGCGCGAGCGTTCGATCGCATCGTTCCGCCGCCGCACCCAGCGCCTGAAGGGTCACGCCTCGAACGAGCCGAAGGAAAAGCTCATCCGCGAGGTGACGATCCCGGAAGCGATCACGATCCAGGAACTCGCCAACCGCATGTCGGAGCGCGCGGTCGACGTCATCCGCATGCTGATGAAGCAGGGCGCGATGCACAAGATCACCGACGTGATCGACGCCGACACCGCGCAGCTGATCGCCGAGGAGCTCGGCCACACCGTCAAGCGCGTTGCCGCCTCCGACGTCGAGGAAGGCCTGTTCGACCAGGTCGACGATTCCACCGACACCGAGACGCGTTCGCCCGTCGTGACGGTGATGGGCCACGTCGACCACGGCAAGACCTCGCTGCTCGACGCGCTCCGTCATGCCAACGTGGTCTCCGGCGAAGCCGGCGGCATCACCCAGCATATCGGCGCCTATCAGGTGTCCTCGCCCGAAACCGGCAAGAAGATCACCTTCATCGACACGCCCGGCCACGCCGCGTTCACCGCGATGCGCGCCCGCGGCGCCAAGGTCACCGACATCGTCGTGCTGGTGGTTGCGGCCGACGACGGCGTGATGCCGCAGACGGTGGAAGCCATCAACCACGCCAAGGCGGCAGGCGTGCCGATCATCGTTGCCATCAACAAGATCGACAAGCCCGACGCCAAGCCCGAGCGCGTGCGCACCGAGCTGCTCCAGCACGAGGTGCAGGTGGAATCCTTCGGCGGCGACGTCGTCGACGTCGAGGTGTCCGCCAAGAACAAGACCAATCTCGACAAGCTGCTCGAGATGATCGCGCTCCAGGCCGAAATTCTCGACCTCAAGACCAATTCGGAGCGTCCGGCCGAAGGCACGGTAATCGAAGCCAAGCTCGATCGCGGCCGCGGTCCGGTCGCAACCGTGCTGGTCCAGCGCGGCACGCTCCGTGTCGGCGACATCATCGTCGCCGGCGCCGAGATGGGCCGCGTCCGCGCGCTGATCTCGGATCAGGGCGAGACCGTGCAGGAAGCCGGCCCCTCGGTGCCGGTCGAAGTGCTCGGCTTCAACGGTCCGCCGGAAGCCGGCGACCGTCTCGCCGTGGTCGAGAACGAAGCCCGCGCCCGCCAGGTCACCAGCTACCGCGCGCACCAGAAGCGCGAGAACGCGGCAGCCTCGATCTCCGGCATGCGCGGCTCGCTCGAGCAGATGATGTCGCAATTGAAGACGGCGGGCCGCAAGGAGTTCCCGCTGATCGTCAAGGCCGACGTGCAGGGCTCGCTGGAAGCGATCCTCGGCTCGCTGGAGAAGCTCGGCACCGACGAAGTCGCAGCCCGCATCCTGCATGCCGGCGTCGGCGGTATCTCGGAATCCGACGTGACGCTCGCCGAAGGCTTCAACGCCGCGATCATCGGTTTCTCGGTTCGTGCCAACAAGGAGGCCGCTGCGGCCGCCAAGCGCAACGGCATCGAGATCCGCTACTACAACATCATCTACGACCTCGTGGACGACGTGAAGAAGGCGATGAGCGGTCTGCTCGCGCCGACGTTGCGCGAAACCATGCTGGGCAATGCCGAGATCCTGGAGATCTTCAACATCTCCAAGGTCGGCAAGGTTGCCGGCTGCCGCGTCACCGACGGCACCGTGGAACGCGGCGCCAATGTGCGCCTGATCCGCGACAACGTCGTCGTGCACGAAGGCAAGCTGTCGACGCTGAAGCGCTTCAAGGACGAAGTGAAGGAGGTCCAGTCCGGTCAGGAATGCGGCATGGCCTTCGAGAACTATCACGACATGCGTGCCGGTGACGTCATCGAGTGTTATCGCGTGGAGACGATCCAGCGCTCCCTGTAAGTCCAAATCTTACCGAAGCGCCCGGATCTTTTTGAGCTGAAATTGCGGGAGTGCGATGGCCGGATTTTTTCCGGCCATCCGCGCCTCATTCGTTTCAACAGGACAAATGACAATGCTCGTGTCCCAAACACGGGCACGACGAGGTGATTTTCGACGATGCCGCGCCACCACCAGAAGAAGAGTTCCGCGCCCGGCGGCTCGCAGCGTCAGCTGCGCGTCGGCGAGCAGGTTCGCCATGCGATGGCCGAGATTCTGGCGCAAGGCAATGTGCATGATGCGGACCTCGAAGGTCACATCATCACCGTGCCGGAGGTACGGATGTCGCCAGACCTGAAGCTCGCGACAGTCTATGTGATGCCGCTCGGTGGCCGCGACACCGAGATCGTGATCGCTGCGCTCGAGCGCAACAAGAAATTCCTGCGCGGCGAAGTCGCGCGGCGCGTTAACCTGAAATTTGCACCTGACATTCGTTTCCGCGTCGACGAGCGCTTCGACGAAGCGGAACGGATCGAGAAGCTTTTGCGAACACCTGCGGTGCAGAAGGACCTTGAACAGGATCTGGATTCGGATCGGGAAGAAGAGCAATGACGATGGACCCCGTACACGGCACGATCGGCGGCAACGATGCCGATCAGCGCGACGTGACGAAAAATAATTTTGCGGATCTCGGCGGCAATTCCCAGCCGCATCAGGAGCCGCGCCGCGTCAACAACGACCCGCGCGCCAGGCAGCAGAAGGGCAACCAGCCGCGCCGCGACCGCCGCGACGTCCACGGCTGGGTGGTGCTCGACAAGCCGATCGGCATGACCTCGACGCAGGCCGTCGCGGTGCTCAAGCGCCTGTTCAACGCCAAGCGCGCCGGACACGCCGGCACGCTCGACCCGCTCGCTTCGGGCGGCCTGCCCATTGCTCTTGGAGAGGCCACCAAGACCGTTCCCTTCGTCATGGACGGCCGCAAGCGCTATCAGTTCACGGTGTGCTGGGGCGAGGAGCGCGATACCGACGACATCGAGGGCCGCGTCACCGCGACCTCCGACCAGCGCCCGACACGGGAGGCCATCCTGGCGCTGCTGCCCCGCTTCACCGGGGTGATCGAGCAGATCCCGCCGCGCTATTCCGCGATCAAGGTCCAGGGCGAGCGGGCCTATGACCTCGCCCGCGACGGCGAGGTCGTGGAACTGGCGCCCCGCCCGGTCGAAATTCACCATTTAGCTCTTGTAGATCAACCAGATAACGACCGGGCCGTGTTCGAGGCCGAATGCGGCAAGGGCACCTATGTCCGGGCGTTGGCCCGCGATATGGGCCGGATTCTCGGCACTTTCGGCCATATCTGCGCGCTGCGGCGGACCCTGGTCGGCCCATTTGACGAAAACGACATGATTCCGCTGGATCAGTTGGAGGCTTTGTGCGATAGAGCCGCGTCCGGCGAGGGCAGCCTCGCCGACGCGCTTATGCCCGTTGAGACCGCGCTGGACGACATCCCGGCACTGGCCGTCACTCGGGCTGATGCGGCAAGGCTCCATCGGGGCCAAGCCGTTTTGTTGCGCGGACGGGATGCGCCCACTTGTAGCGGCACAGTCTATGTCACGGTGGCAGGCCGTCTTTTGGCGCTTGCTGAAGTCGGCAATGGCGAAATCATCCCCAAGCGTGTGTTCAACCTGACCGGCCTGACTGCCAGCCCCGGTCGCAACGAGAGAAATTGACGATGTCGATTGCCGCAGAACGCAAAGCGGAAGTCATCAAGACGAATGCCACCAAGGCCGGCGACACCGGCTCGCCCGAGGTTCAGGTCGCGATCCTGTCGGAACGCATCAACAACCTGACCAACCATTTCAAGACCCACGTGAAGGACAACCATTCGCGTCGCGGTCTCTTGAAGCTGGTCTCGACCCGCCGCTCGCTCCTCGACTACCTCAAGAAGAAGGACGAGGCGCGGTACAAGGCGCTGCTCGAGAAGCACAACATTCGTCGTTAAGTGTTCCTGCGCGCGCCATTGGCGCGCGTTTTCGCGTGGTTTCGAACGAAAGCACTTATTTAAAGGTTTTTGATCGAGGCTGCGTGCGCGTCGGATGCAGGCCCAAAGCGCGATAAGAATCGCACTTTGGATTGTTGTTTGAGCATGATCTTTCCGGAAAGCCCGCTTCGCACTTTTCCGGATCATGCTCGAGTGACGGCAAGCATCCGAGGCACGATCGGCGAGGACCGCGGTTCGGTGTTCGCGTTCGTGCCGACTGACAGTCCAGCAGCAATCCGGCGGCTGGGCACAACGGGCAAGGCGCCCGTATGACCCGAAAGGATGGACGCCATCCGACATCCAAAAACCATGGCAGGATCGCAGGACGCTGATCGCCCGCTTCGATCAGCGTCCCGCAATCTTGCGCATGGTTTTTGTTTTTCGAGCCGTCCCTTCTTTCGAGAACCCATGAAAGAAGACCTCTATGTTCAATAAGCATTCAGTCGAGATCGACTGGGGCGGACGCCCTCTCAAGCTCGAAACCGGCAAGATCGCGCGCCAGGCCGACGGCGCCGTCATCGCCACCTATGGCGAGACCGTGGTGCTCGCCACCGTCGTCGCGGCGAAGGCGCCGCGCGAGGGCGTCGACTTCCTGCCGCTGACCGTCGACTACCAGGAGAAGACCTACGCCGCGGGCCGCATTCCCGGCGGCTATTTCAAGCGCGAGGGTCGTCCGACCGAGAAGGAGACGCTGGTCTCCCGCCTGATCGACCGTCCGATCCGCCCGCTGTTCGTCGACGGCTGGCGCAACGAGACCCAGGTGATCGTCACCGTGCTCTCGCACGACATGGAAAACGATCCCGATATCGTCGCGATGGTCGCGGCCTCCGCTGCGCTGACGCTGTCCGGCGCGCCCTTCAAGGGCCCGATCGGCGCCGCCCGCGTCGGTTTTGCCAATGACGAATTCGTCCTCAACCCGACGCTCGACGAGATGGTCGACACCCAGCTCGACCTCGTCGTCGCCGGCACCGCCGACGCCGTGCTGATGGTGGAATCGGAAGCCAAGGAGCTCAACGAAGACGTGATGCTCGGCGCCGTGATGTTCGGCCACCGCCACTTCCAGCCGGTCATCAACGCGATCATCGATCTCGCCGAGAAGGCCGCCAAGGAGCCGCGCGAAGTCACCGTGATCGACAATTCGGCGATCGAAAAGGAAATGCTCGGCCTGATCGAGCAGGAGCTGCGCGCCGCCTACGCCATCCCGGTGAAGCAGGACCGCTATGCCGCGGTCGGCGTCGCCAAGGAAAAGGTGATGGCCCACTACTTCCCGGAGGGGCAGGAGCCGAAATACGACAAGCTGCGCGTCGCCGGCGTGTTCAAGGAGCTCGAAGCCAAGATCGTCCGCTGGAACATCCTCGACACCGGCAAGCGCATCGACGGCCGCGACGCCAAGACCGTGCGCAACATCGTCGCCGAAGTCGGCGTGCTGCCGCGCGCCCACGGCTCGGCGCTGTTCACCCGCGGTGAGACCCAGGCGATGGTCGTGACCACGCTCGGCACCGGCGAGGACGAGCAGTACATCGACGCGCTGTCCGGGACGTACAAGGAAACGTTCCTGCTGCATTACAACTTCCCGCCCTACTCGGTCGGCGAGACCGGCCGCCTCGGCGGCGCCAAGCGCCGCGAGATCGGCCACGGCAAGCTGGCCTGGCGCGCGATCCACCCGGTGCTGCCGCCGCACCACGAGTTCCCCTACACCACGCGCGTGGTGTCGGAGATCACCGAGTCCAACGGCTCCTCGTCGATGGCTTCGGTCTGCGGCGCCTCGCTCGCGCTGATGGACGCCGGCGTGCCCTTGAAGCGGCCGACCGCGGGCATCGCGATGGGCCTGATCCTCGAGGACAAGCGCTTTGCAGTGCTCTCGGACATCCTCGGTGACGAGGACCATCTCGGCGACATGGACTTCAAGGTCGCCGGCACCGAGCAAGGCATCACCTCGCTCCAGATGGACATCAAGATCGAGGGCATCACCGAGGAGATCATGCGCGTCGCCCTTGGCCAGGCCAAGGAAGGCCGCATCCACATCCTCGGCGAGATGGCCAAGGCGCTGACCGCTGCGCGCGCCGAGCTCGGCGAATACGCGCCGCGCATCGAGACCTTCAAGATCCCGACCGACAAGATCCGCGAAGTGATCGGCACCGGCGGCAAGGTGATCCGCGAGATCGTCGAGAAGACCGGCGCCAAGGTCAACATCGAGGACGACGGCACCGTGAAGGTCGCCTCCTCTGACGGCGAGGCGATGAAGGCCGCGATCAAGTGGATCAAGTCGATCGCGTCCGAGCCGGAAGTCGGCCAGATCTATGACGGCACCGTCGTCAAGGTGATGGAGTTCGGCGCCTTCGTGAACTTCTTCGGCTCCAAGGACGGCCTCGTCCACATCAGCCAGCTCGCGGCCAATCGCGTGCAGAAGACCTCCGACGTCGTCAAGGAAGGCGACAAGGTCAAGGTCAAGCTGCTCGGCTTCGACGATCGCGGCAAGACCCGCCTGTCGATGAAGGTGGTCGACCAGACCACCGGCGAGGACCTCGAGGCCAAGGACAAGGCCGCCGAGGGCGAGAAGGCCCCGCGCGAAGCGGCCGGCGAGTAAGCCTCGCCGCTGCATCAGAAACACGAAGGGCGGCCGACAGGCCGCCCTTTTTGTTTGTGTTTGATCCGGGAAAGCTGTGCCACCTCTCCCGCATGCGGGAGAGGTGGAGCGGCACCGCCTCACGCTGCGATGTCGTACCGGTCGAGGTTCATCACCTTGGTCCAGGCCTTGGCGAAGTCCTTGACGAACTTCTCCTTGGAGTCCGAGGTCGCATAGACCTCGGCGAAGGCGCGGAGCTGCGAGTGCGCGCCGAAGATGAGATCGGCGCGGGTGCCGGTCCACTTCACCGCATTGGTCTTGCGGTCGCGTGCCTCGTAGGTGCCGTCAGCCGCCGGCGTCCACTGCGCGCTCATGTCGAGCAGATTGACGAAGAAGTCGTTGCTGAGCGTACCTGCCTTGGCGGTCAGGACGCCGTGCTTCGAACCGTTCGCATTGGCACCGAGCACACGCAGGCCGCCGACCAGCACGGTCAACTCGGGGCCGGTGAGCCTCAGAAGCTGCGCGCGATCGACGAGCGCCTCTTCCTGCTGCAGGAACTGATGCTTCTTGCCCACATAGTTGCGGAAGCCATCGGCCCGGGGCTCGAGCGGCGCGAAGGACTCCGCGTCGGTCTGCTCCTGCGAGGCGTCCATGCGGCCCGGCGTGAAGCCGACCTTCACCTCGACGCCGGCATCCTTGGCGGCCTTCTCGACCGCGGCGGTGCCGCCGAGCACGATCAGGTCCGCAAGCGAGACCTTCTTCGCACCGGTGCTGAACTCCTTCTGGATCGCTTCGAGCTTGCCGAGCACCTTGGAAAGCTGGGCCGGCTGGTTCACCTCCCAATCCTTCTGCGGGGCAAGGCGGATGCGCGCACCATTGGCGCCACCGCGCTTGTCCGAGCCGCGGAACGTCGAGGCCGACGCCCAGGCGGTCGAGACCAGCTCGGAGACCGAGAGGCCCGAAGCCAGGATCTTCGTCTTCAGCGCGGCGATGTCCTGTTCGTTGGCCAGCTCGTGATCCACTGCCGGAATCCGATCCTGCCAGATCAGCGCTTCCTTCGGCACCAACGGGCCGAGATAGCGCTGGATCGGACCCATGTCGCGATGGGTCAGCTTGAACCAGGCGCGGGCAAAGGCATCCGCGAACTGATCGGGGTTTTCTAAGAAGCGACGCGAGATCTTCTCGTAGACTGGATCGAATCGCAGCGAGAGGTCCGTCGTCAGCATTCCGGGAGCGTGACGCTTCGACGAATCGTGCGCATCCGGTACCGTATTGGCGCCCGCACCACCCTTCGGCGTCCATTGGTGTGCACCACCAGGACTCTTGGTCAGTTCCCACTCATACCCGAACAAATTCCAGAAGAAATTGTTGCTCCACTTCGTCGGCGACGAGGTCCACGTCACCTCGAGACCGCTGGTGATGGCATCGCCCGCGCGGCCCGAAGCGTGCTTGCTCTTCCAGCCGAGGCCCTGATCCTCGAGTGCGCCCGCTTCCGGCTCCGGACCGACCAGCGACGGATCACCCGCGCCATGGGTCTTGCCGAAAGTATGACCACCGGCGATCAGCGCGACGGTCTCCTCGTCGTTCATCGCCATGCGGGCGAACGTCTCGCGGATGTCCTTGGCCGCCGCGACCGGATCCGGCTTGCCGTTCGGGCCTTCCGGGTTGACGTAGATGAGGCCCATCTGCACGGCGCCGAGCGGCTCGGCGAGTTGGCGTTCGCCGCTGTAGCGCTCATCGCCGAGCCAGGTGCCTTCCGGACCCCAATAGAGCTCTTCCGGCTCCCACACGTCGGCGCGGCCACCCGCAAAACCGAACGTCTTGAAGCCCATCGATTCCAGCGCGACGTTGCCGGCGAGCACCATCAGATCGGCCCAGGAAAGCTTGCGGCCGTATTTCTGCTTGATTGGCCACAGCAGCCGGCGCGCCTTGTCGAGGTTGGCGTTGTCAGGCCAGCTGTTCAGCGGCGCGAAGCGCTGCTGACCGGCACCGGCGCCGCCGCGGCCATCGGTGATGCGGTAGGTACCCGCGCTGTGCCAAGCCATGCGGATCATGAGGCCGCCATAGTGACCGAAGTCCGCGGGCCACCACTCCTGCGAATCCGTCATCAGGGCGGTCAGGTCCTTGATGACCGCATTCAGGTCGAGCGTCTTGAATTCCTTGGCATAGTCGAAGCCCTCGCCCATCGGATCGGACCGATCGGAATTCTTGTGCAGCATCTCGATGCTGAGCTGGGTCGGCCACCAGTCGCGGTTCACGCGCGTGGGTTTTCCGCCCGAAAACGGGCACTTCGAAGTGTCATCCATGATTACCTCCTCTGGTGGCGTCGAACTCGCGCCTTTGACCAGGTAGAAGCACTCTAAGCGTCGCCTCCTATCAGGGGAAGTTGACTTTAGTGATCGCTGCGATAGGATTTTCTGATGATCAATCTGACGCTGCGCCAGCTCCGCTATTTCGACGCGCTGGCGCGTCACGGTCATTTCGGCCGCGCGGCGGAGGCCTGCTCGATCTCGCAGCCGGCCTTATCTATGCAAATCAAGGAGTTGGAGGAAGCGCTCGGCGGCCTCTTGCTGGAGCGCAGCGCCCGGCAGGTGGCGCTGACCCGGTTCGGCGAGGAACTCGCCCAGCGCGTCCGCGACATTTTGCGCTCGGTCGACGAACTCGGCGATTTCGCCCGGGCGTCGCGGGACCGTTTTGCCGGCCGCCTGCGCATCGGCATGATCCCGACCATCGCGCCCTATCTGCTGCCCAAGATCACGAAAAATCTCACGCGCCTGCATCCGGAGCTCGACATTCGCGTGCGCGAGACGATGACGCCGCGGCTGATCCAGGAGCTGGTCGAGGGCCGGCTCGACACCGCCATCGTGGCGCTGCCGGTGTCGGAGCCCTCACTGACCGAGGTCGCCTTGTTCGACGAGAAATTCTTGCTGGTACGGCCGGGCTCCGATGAAGGCACCCCGGTGCCGTCACGCGAGATGATGCGGGAGATGCGGCTGCTGCTGCTCGAGGAGGGACACTGCTTCCGCGACCAGGCGCTGTCCTTCTGCAACATGCAATCGGCGCCACCGCGCGAGATGCTGGATGCGAATTCGCTGTCGACGCTGGTCCAGATGGTCAGCGCCGGCATCGGCGTCACACTCATTCCGGAGATGGCGGTGCCGGTGGAGACACGATCGGCCTCGGTCTCGCTGGCGCGCTTTCGCGACCCGCAGCCCTCGCGCACCATCGGCATGGTCTGGCGCAAGACCAGCCCGCTCGCGCGCCAGCTCCTGCAAATCTCCGAGGTGGTGTGCCTGTCGGCCGGCAAGGCGCGTCCGAAGCAAGCCGTGCGCAGCCAACGGGCCTGAAGCCGGAATTTTTCGAGACAGTCGGGATCATTCAAGTGACCTCCCGTGCATGGCGGGCCGATCGAACCGAGAGTACCGATGCCTGATCCGATCATCCGCCCCGCCCGCACCGACGAATATGACGAGATCGGCCGCGTCTGGATGGAGAGCTGGGTCTCGACCGGTCTCGCCGAAGCCAGCGACTTCCTGCTGGCGAACCTGCGCGCCCGGATCCGGCGCGAGATCGAGAACGGCTGGAGCCTGTACGTCGCCGACGACAACGGCACCATCGCCGCGATGCTGGCGCTGCATCTGCCAAAGCTCTATCTCGACATGCTGTTCGTCGGACCTGCATATCAGGGACAGTCACTCGGGCGGAAGCTGCTCGCCTTTACGCGCACGCAAATGCCAGACGAAATGTACCTGCGTTGCGTTCGTGAGAACGAAAAGGCCTGGCGCTGGTATGAGCGCGAAGGTTTTGTGTTCGAGAAGGAAGAGGTCGAACCGTCGAACGGGTTCATGATGAAATACTATCGGTGGAAGAAGGGAATCCCGCCATGATCAAGCTCTATTGGTCGCCACGCTCGCGCTCGTTCACGACGCTTTGGCTGATGGAAGAGAGCAGCCTTCCCTATGAGCGCGTGCTGACCGACATCTCGACCGGCGCGCAGAAGGCGCCGGACTATCTGAAGATCAATCCGATGGGCAAGGTGCCGGCGCTGACCGACGGCGATGCCGCGCTCGGCGAAGCCGCGGCGATCTGCGCCTACGTCGCCGACCGCTATCCCGAGACCAAGCTCGCGCCCGCTGTGACCGATCCGCGCCGCGCGCGCTATCTGCAATGGCTGTTCTTCTCGCCGGGCTGCATCGAGCCCGCCATCATCCAGATCTTCACCAAGATCGAGATCCCGACCTCGACCGCGGCGTGGGGCAGCGCGACGCAGGTGTTCGACGTGCTGGAGGTCGCGCTCGACAAGGGCCCGTGGATTCTCGGCGAGGATTTTTCCGCCGCCGACGTCACGGTGGGCTCGGGCCTGAATTTTGCGGTGCGCCTGTTCAAGATGGTGCCGTCGCGGCCGGCGTTCGATGCCTATTTGGCCCGCTGCATGGCGCGGCCGGCATTCCAGCGCGCGGAGAAGATCGCGGCGGGTTGAAGCGGATCTCGTAGGGTGGGCAAAGCGGAGCGTGCCCACCATCTGCAATTATTGAGAGATGGTGGGCACGTCGCTTGCGCTCCTTTGCCCACCCTACGGAATCGTGTCTATTCCGCCTTCAGATCGTCCGGCCTCGGCATCAACACGATGTTGTAGCCGGAATCGACATAGTGAATTTCGCCGGTCACGCCGCCCGACAGATCCGACAGCAGATACAGCGCCGAACCGCCGAGCTCGTCGAGCGTGACGCCGCGGCGGAGCGGCGAATGCTTCTGCATGAAGGCAAACATCGCGCGCGCCTCGCCAATGCCGGAGCCGGCGAGCGTGCGGATGGGGCCGGCGGAGATCGCGTTGACGCGGATGCCGCGCGGTCCGAAATCGGAGGCGAGGTAACGCACCGAGGCTTCCAGCGCCGCCTTGGCCACGCCCATGACGTTGTAATTCGGCATCGCACGCTCCGAGGCACCGAAGGTCAGCGTGATCATGCTGCCGCCCTCGGACATGAGCTCGGCCGCGCGCTTGGCCACCTCCGTGAACGAGAAGCAGGAGATCACCATGGTGCGCGAAAAGTTCTCGCGGCTGGTGTCGGCGTAGCGGCCCTTCAGCTCGTTCTTGTCGGCAAAGCCGATCGCATGGATCACGAAGTCGAGCTTGCCCCACTTTTCGCGGAGTGCCGCGAAGGTCGCATCGACGCTGGCGATGTCCTCGACATCGCAGGGCAGCACCAGGTCGACACCAAGCTGCTCCGCCAGCGGCTTGACGCGCTTGCCGAGGGCTTCGCCCTGGAAGGTGAAGGCGAGCTCGGCGCCGTGGGCATGCAGCGTCTTCGCCATGCCCCAGGCGATCGAATGATCATTGGCGATGCCCATGATCAGACCGCGCTTGCCTTTCATCAAACCTTCCATTGCCGAGCGGCTCCTATCATTCCGATGTCATCGCCCGCGCAGGCGGGCGATCCAGTATTGTAGAGACAGCAGTTATAGGCCGAGATGCCACGGCGTACTGGATGCCCCGCCTTCGCGGGGCATGACGGCGTGCTGGGATCACACATCCAGCCGGCTGAACACCAGCGTGGCGTTGGTGCCGCCGAAACCGAACGAGTTCGACAGCACGGTGCCGATCTTGGCATTGTCGATGCGCTTGCGCACGATCGGCATGTCGGCAAACACCGGATCGAGCTCCTGGATGTGCGCACTCTCGCAGATGAAGCCGTTGTTCATCATCAGCAGCGAGTAGATCGCTTCCTGCACGCCGGTCGCGCCGAGCGAGTGGCCGGTCAGCGCCTTGGTCGCCGAGATCGGCGGGCACCTCTCACCGGCGCCGAACACGCGGCGGAGCGCATCGATTTCCGGCGGGTCGCCTGCTGGCGTCGAGGTCGCGTGCGGATTGATGTAGTCGACCTTGGTCTTCACCGTCGACATCGCCATGCGCATGCAGCGCTCGGCGCCTTCGCCTGAGGGCGCGACCATGTCGTAGCCGTCAGACGTTGCGCCATAGCCGACGATCTCGCCGTAAATGCGCGCGCCGCGCGCCTTGGCATGCTCGAGCTCTTCCAGGACGAGGACTCCCGCGCCGCCGGCAATGACAAAACCGTCGCGGTTGAGGTCGTAGGGGCGCGAGGCGGTGGCGGGCGTGTCGTTGTATTTCGAGGACATCGCGCCCATGGCGTCGAACAGCACCGACAGCGACCAGTCGAGCTCCTCGCAGCCGCCGGCGAAGATGACGTCCTGCTTGCCGATCTGGATCGTCTCATAGGCGTTGCCGACGCAGTGGTTCGACGTCGCGCAGGCCGAGGAGATCGAATAGTTCACGCCCTTGATCTTGAACCAGGTCGCAAGCGTTGCCGACGCCGTGGACGACATCGCCTTCGGCACTGCGAACGGACCGACGCGCTTCGGGCCCTTGGTGCGGGTGATGTCGGCGGATTCGACGATGGTACGCGCCGAGGGGCCGCCGGAGCCCATGATGATGCCGGTGCGGATGTTGGAGACTTCCTCAGGCGACAGGCCGGAGTCCTGGATCGCCTGCTCCATCGCGACGTGATTCCACGCCGCGCCCTGGCCGAGGAAACGCATCGCACGCCGGTCGACCACCGTCGAAGGATCGAGGGTCGGCGCACCCGCGACCTGCGACCTGAAGCCGAGTTCGGCATATTTCTCAGCCCGCGAAATGCCCGACCTCGCCTCGTGAAGGCTCGCAAGCACTTCCTGGGTGTTGTTTCCGATGGACGAGACGATGCCCATCCCGGTGACCACAACCCGCCTCATGACAGCCTCGCCTTAATCGTTGTCTTCTTGCTAATGCGCTCAGCCCAGGCTCGTGCCCTGCTTGAACAGGCCGACCTTCAGTTCCTTGGCGCGATAAATAATCTGGTCATCGACCGAAAGCCACCCGTCGGCGATACCGAGCACCAGCTTTGAACGCATCACGCGTTTGATATCGACGTTGTACACAACCTTGCGGGCCTCGGGCAGCACTTGGCCGCCGAACTTCAATTCGCTGAGGCCAAGCGCACGGCCGCGACCTTCGCCGCCGACCCAACCCAGATAGAAGCCGACCATTTGCCACAGCGCATCGAGGCCGAGGCAGCCCGGCATCACCGAATCGTTCTTGAAGTGGCAGCCGAAGAACCAGAGATCGGGCTTCACGTCGAGCTCGGCGCGGACCAGGCCCTTGCCGTACTCGCCGCCGGTTTCACTAATTTCCGTGATGCGGTCGAACATCAGCATCGGCGGCAACGGCAGCTGGGCATTGCCCGGACCGAACATCTCGCCGCGGGCACATGCCAGCAGATCTTCGTATTCGTAACCGTTGCGCTTGTTCAGCATGCACGAGCCTCTGTTCTAATCCCGATTGAGCGGCGTTTTTTGGCGAAAATGGGCCCCGTCGCGATCGGAGAGCAACGCCAATTGCCACCGTCGGGCGCCGTTCCCGCAAGGCCGCCCAGAATGGACTGCGGGCCGGGCTTCCACGCCTGACCGCGCCAAAATTGGCTAGCGGAACCGCGCGCTCTCTAACACAGGCCATTTCGGTGGCAAAGCGCTGTCATGAAGGTAAAATGACGGGTGTCCTCGCCCAGTTCCAAGGTTAATTAGAAGCTCTCTAGTTGCGAGAAACTTGCATCTGCATCTATCTGTCCATATATTGCAGATAGATAGTGTCAATGCGTGCCGAAATCTGGAAATGAGCGAGAATACACCGCATCATCAAGACGACGATGCCCACACGGCGGCCCTTCTGTCCGGCCGCCAGCCGGCGCTGACCGGCTGTCCGTGGCACGACGTTAACGAAATGCTTCAGTCGGCCGGCCTTCGCCCGACGCGTCAGCGCATGGCGCTCGGCTGGCTGCTGTTCGGCAAGGGCGCGCGCCACCTTACGGCTGAAATGCTCTACGAGGAAGCGACCCTCGCCAAGGTTCCGGTGTCGCTGGCGACCGTCTACAACACGCTGAACCAGCTGACCGATGCCGGCCTGCTCCGCCAGGTCAGCGTCGACGGCACCAAGACCTATTTCGACACCAACGTCACGACCCACCACCATTATTACCTCGAGAACAGCCATGAGCTGGTCGACATCGAGGATCCGCATCTGGCGCTGTCCAAGATGCCGGAGGTGCCGGAGGGTTACGAGATCGCCCGCATCGACATGGTCGTGCGGCTGCGCAAGAAGCGCTGAGATCGTCCTAAGATCGGATTGAGATCGTCATGGCCGGGCTTGTCCCGGCCATCCACGTTCTTAGGGCGAGCGCGGAAGCGCGTGGATGCCCGGGACATAGGCGAGCGGAAGCGACGCCGTCCTTCGGACGGCTATGCCCCGGCATGACGGTGGAGGCAGCGGCCTTACCAAACCGCCTTCGGGTCAATTCACTTGCTCGTCCGAATAGACGCCCCAGAGGCGTTCCTGCTGGATCCAGCCGTCAAAACCGTTGCCGGTGACGCGGCACCAGCTTGCTACACACTTCTTGACCTGCGTGACGACGCCGGCCTGGAGCCTTGCTGCAACCGCACTGTCGGGATCGGCGCGATCGTAGATCGGCGCCAGGTCGTCCTTGTGCTTCATGGTGACGACCGCGGTGCGGCGGCCCGACAGCAGCGAATGATAGACCCAGCCCTCGGCGCCCTCGGAATCACGCACCCGGCGCCAGTTCTCGAACTCGGCGGTGATTTCGACCGGCAGGCCGGCGCGGGTATAGACCCAGGCGACGTCATTGTCCTTGGTCGGACCGGCGCGGACGTTGACGTGGTCGGACTTCAGGCTGACATAGCGCGGCACGGGCAGCCCGCTGGCGGTCTGGGGCGTGTTGTCCTTGGCCGAATGCGAGGGACCGACCGAGGCGCCCAACCAGGTGCAAACGAGGGCCATCACCGAACAAAAACGCCCCAACGCCATCAACCCGTCTCCTGTCGAAGACCCGGCCCGGCCGGATCCTCACGCCAAATTGCAATCTCTGCCGTGCACCCCGCCCGCCCCACGCGGGTGTTCCCGAAGCTGACCCGTGGTTCTTGTCTTGGCCCGGCCTTCTGCTAGAGAGGACGGGCACTTGAACAACCAGTTTGCCCCGATTTTCCGGCCGGAAATGTCGGGAGAGCTTGAAGGAAACGCCGGGGACGACACGGCAAGGGCAGTGTCGAACAACCGGGTTAATGAGGCCTGAACGGCCGGCCTTTGGTGACAGAGGCGGCAGCCAGCGCCTCATGAGGGCAGGACATGTCGGTGAAGAAAAAGCCCCTCGTCGTGGTGACGCGCAAGCTGCCGGACTCGATCGAGACGCGGATGCGCGAGCTGTTCGACGCGCGGATCAATCTCGACGACACGCCGATGTCGGCCGAGCAGCTCGCGGAAGCCGCGCGCACCGCCGACGTGCTGGTTCCAACCGTCACCGACCACATCACCGCCGACATCGTCAACCAGCCGGACTGCAAGCTCCGCCTGATCGCCAATTTCGGCAACGGCGTCGACAATATCGACGTCGAGGCCGCCCATGCCCGCGGTATCACCGTCACCAATACGCCGAAGGTTCTGACCGAGGACACCGCCGACATGACGATGGCGCTGATCCTGGCCGTGCCGCGCCGGATGATCGAAGGCGCCTCGATCCTGACGGAAGGAAAGCCCTGGCCGGGCTGGTCGCCGACCTGGATGCTTGGCCACCGCATCGGGGGAAAACGTCTCGGCATCATCGGCATGGGCCGCATCGGCCAGGCGGTGGCGCGCCGCGCCCGCGCCTTCGGCCTTCAGATCCACTATCACAACCGCCGTCCCGTCGCGCCGAAGATCGCCGAGGAGCTGGGCGCGACCTATTGGGAAAGCCTCGACCAGATGCTGGCGCGGATGGACATCATCTCAGTGAACTGCCCGCATACGCCGGCGACCTATCACCTGCTCTCGGCGCGCCGGCTGAAGCTGATCCGCAAGGACGCCTACATCGTCAACACCGCGCGCGGCGAGGTCACCGACGAGGACACGCTGATCAAGCTGATCGAAGGCGGCGAGATCGGCGGCGCCGGCCTCGACGTCTACGAGCATGAGCCTGCGGTCAATCCAAAGCTGGTGCGGCTCGCCAAGGCCGGCAAGGTGACGCTGCTGCCGCATATGGGCTCGGCCACCATCGAAGGCCGCGTCGAGATGGGCGAGAAGGTGATCATCAACATCCGCACCTTCCTCGACGCCCACAAGCCGCCGGATCGCGTGCTGCCGAGCATGCTTTGAGATTTACTTCCCGCGCCCTTCGCGCTTGCGCCAGTCCGCGACGAAATCGATGAAGGCGCGCAGCGCGGGCGGCGTTTGTCGGCGGCTCGGGTAATACAGGAACGGGCCCGGAAACGGCTCGCACCGCACCGGACTTCACGGCGACGAGGTAGCGCCAGCAATCAGGTGCGATGAGCGCTGAGGTCGGTGATCACAGGCCCGTCGCCATTGAGCGGATTGGCGGGATCGCGCGCGTAACGCAGCGTCTCGAAGCGCATCGCGCGCGCATCGATCATCAGGAGGCGGCCGATAAGGCCGTCGCCGAAGCCGACGATCTCGCGGATCGCCTCCAGCGCCATCATCGAGCCAAGCACGCCGGCGAGCGCGCCCATGACGCCGGCTTCCGCGCAGGCCGGCACGGTACCGGGCGGCGGCGCTTCCGGAAACAGGCAGCGATAGGTCGGGTTGAACTCGCCCTGCTCATTCCTCTCATGCGCGCGGATGGTGGTGAGCGAGCCGTCGAAGGTGCCGAGCGCCGCCGTGATCAGCGGCCGCTTCGCGAAGAAGCAGGCGTCGGAGACGAGATAGCGCGTCGAGAAATTGTCGGAGCCGTCGAGCACGAGGTCGTAGTCGCCGATCAGCGAGAGCGCATTGTCGGCATTGAGCCAGGTAGCGTGACCGACGAAGCGGACATGCGGATTGAGCGCGGCGATCCGTTCCGCCGCACTCTCGACCTTGTGCCGGCCGATATCGGGCGTGGTGTGGATCACCTGGCGCTGCAGGTTCGACAGCGAGACCACGTCGTCATCGACCACGCCGAGCGTGCCGACGCCAGCCGCAGCCAGATACATCAAAGCGGGCGCGCCGAGCCCGCCGGCGCCGATCACCAGCACGGAGGCGCGCTTCAACGCAGCCTGGCCGGGACCACCGACATCGCGCAGCACGATGTGGCGGGCGTAGCGTTCGAGTTCGTCCGGGCTCAGCATCCTTCGTTCCTCTCAACCCTCACGGTGAGGAGGCGCCAACGGCTCCTCAGGATGAGGGTTTGGCCCTTATTGCAGGCCTGAACCACCCCAACATTGTTCGCGACCAACGAGATGTGCTTCAATGCCATGGCGTTCAATGGGCTGGCTGGATTTGTCATGAGATCGATGTTTGCGGCAACACTGATGTTGGCGTCTGCCACGGCTGCGAACGCCCAAATGACGACGCCACAGGTCCCCGGCACCAAGCCGAAAGTCGTCCAGACCGTTCCGATCAAGCCGCCCGCCCTCCAGACGCCATCGGAGACCGCGGACGGCATGACGCAGGGAGAGCGGCTGGCGCTCCAGTCCGATCTCGCCTGGGTCGGCCAATATAACGGTGCCATCACCGGCGATGTCAGCACGCGGATGGTCGAGGCCATCAAGGAATACCAAAAGCTCAAGGGTGGCAAGCCGACCGGCGTGCTCAACCCGCAGGAGCGCGCCGCGCTCGCCGAGACCGCGCGGCGGAAGCAGGACAGTGTCGGCTGGAAGATCGTGACCGAGATGACCAGTGGCGCGCGGCTCGGCATTCCCGCAAAACTGGTGCCGCAGCAAGTGACCGACGCCAACGGCTCGAAATGGACCTCGCCGACCGGCACGGTGCAGGTACTGCTCAGCCGCCGCAAGGAGGCGAACCCGACCACCGCGAAACTCGCGGACGCCGAGAAGAAGGAGCCGGCCGGACGCAAGGTCGACTACACCGTGGTCAAGCCCGACTTCTTCGTGTTGTCGGGATTGCAGGGCCTGAAGAAGTTCTACGTGCGCGGCACCTTCAAGGGCGACGAGGTCCGCATCATGACGATCCTCTACGATCAGGCCACCGAGAACACGGTCGAGCCGGTCGTGATCGCGATGTCGAGCGCGTTCAATGCGTTCCCGTCAGGACTGCAGGCCGGGCCGCCGCCACGCAAGACCGTCGAATACGGCACCGGTATCGTCGTCAGCGACGACGGCGCTATCGTCGCCGATCGCCTCGTCACCGACAGCTGCCTCGCGATCACCATTGCCGGCTATGGCAGCGCCGACCGGCTCGCCGAGGACAAGGAGCACGATCTGGCGCTGCTACACATCTACGGCGCGCGCGGCCTGAAGCCGCTCAGCCTCGCCGGAGGCGGGATGAAGACGGGTGTCGATATCATCGGCATCGCCGATCCCCAGAGCCAGGGCGGCGCGGCGGGCGTCTCGAGCCTCAAGGGCGCACTGGCGCCGGTCACATCAAGCGATTCCGCGCTCTCTCCTCCACCCGCGGTCGGATTTTCAGGCGGCCCGGCGATCGACGGCGACGGCAAGTTCGCCGGCATTGCGTTGTTGAAGCCGGCAATGGTCGCGGGACCCGCGACGGCAGTGCCGGCATCGCAGGCGGTAATGGTCTCCGCGGAGACGGTGCGCGATTTCCTGAAGGCGAACGCGGTCGCGGCGAACGGCACATCGACCGACGCGAAGGCCGCCGTCGTGCGCGTGATCTGCGTACGGAAGTAGACTGGCGCGACAAGCGCAGGGCAGCCGCAACTTTTGTGAGTGGCTTCGCCGCAACGAAGTCATGGAAGCCGTGATAGCCTCCCCTCCAGCCGCAATCATAATGCGTCCGGTCGGGAGGACTTCATGAAGACCTATCAGCTCTACATCAACGGCCAATATGTCGACCCCGCCAATGGCGAGTGGTTCGACACGGTCGATCCTTATCAGGGCAAGCCCTGGGCAAAAATTCCCCGCGGATCGGCTGCCGACGCCGACAGGGCCGTGAAGGCCGCCAATGAGGCGATGTGGCGCGGCCCGTGGGCGAAAATGACGGCCTCCGCGCGTGGCAAGGTCATGCGCAAGCTCGGCGACCTCGTTGCTGCAAACGCGGAACGTCTTGCCGAGATCGAAGTGCGCGACAACGGCAAGCTGATGGCGGAGATGCTGGGTCAGCTTCGATACCATCCGGAATGGTGGTGGTACTTTGGCGGACTGGTCGACAAGCTGGAAGGCGGCCTCGTGCCGATCGACAAGGCCGACACCTTTGCCTACACGACGCATGAGCCTGTCGGCGTCGTCGCCGCGCTGACCGCCTGGAACTCACCGCTACTCTTTGTGGCGTGGAAATGCGCCGCAGCCCTCGCCGCCGGGTGCGCCGTCGTCGTCAAGCCGTCGGAATTCACCTCGGCCAGCACGCTCGAATTTGCGGCGCTGACGAAGGAAGCAGGTATTCCCGACGGCATCTTCAATGTCGTCACGGGCTTCGGCCCCGAGATCGGCAGCGAGCTGATCTCGCATCCCGGCGTCGCCAAGATCACCTTTACCGGCTCGGACACGACAGGCGCGCGGGTTTACGAGACCGCCGCGCGCAGCCTGAAGCGCGTGTCGCTCGAGCTCGGCGGCAAGTCGCCCAACATCGTGTTCGAGGACGCCGATCTCGCCGCGGCGGCCGCCGGCGCCGTCTCCGGCATTTTCGCCGCGACCGGCCAGACCTGCATCGCCGGATCGCGCCTGCTCGTACAGCGCTCGATCAAGGACAAGTTCGTGGACCGCCTGCTGGAGCTCGCGCGCTCGGCCAAGATCGGCAATCCCATGCAGGCTGACACCAACATCGGCCCCGTCACGACGCCCGCACAGTACAAGAAGATCCTCGACTATATCGACATCGCCAAGGCCGAAGGCGCGCGCTGCCTGCTCGGCGGCAAGCCGGCTACAGGCGAAGGCATCATCGGCGGCCAGTTCGTCGAGCCGACGATCTTTACCGATGTCGACAATACGATGCGAATCGCGCGCGAGGAGGTGTTCGGTCCGGTGCTCTCGATCATCGCCTTCGACACCGAGGAAGACGCCATCCGCATTGCCAATGACACGATCTACGGCCTGGCGGCAGGCATCTGGACCCGCGACCTCGCGCGCGCCATCCGCGTGCCAAAGCAGCTGCGTGCCGGAACCGTATGGGTGAACACCTATCGCGCCATCAGCTACATGATGCCATTCGGCGGCATGAAGTACTCCGGCGTCGGCCGCGAGAGTGGGATCGACGCAGTGCGCGAATATCAGGAAACCAAGAGCGTCTGGATCTCGACCGCGACGGACGTGCCGGCCAATCCGTTCGTGATGCGGTAGCGAAACGCGATGTCGCGGTCTTCACCTCTCCCGCTTGCGGGAGAGGGAGCGCTGACCTTCCGCGTGTTTGCTAGCTCAGCCTGAATCGTATCCCGCTCTTCGCGAGCCCACCCGAGATCCCAACTGGCGTGCCGTCGGCACGCCAGCAGGCGGCGCCGGTCATGGTGCCGTCGTCGTGGAAGGCGATGCCGTTCATGCCGCCGGCGACCGTAGCGACCGGTTGCACCTCGTGGCCGAGCGCGGCGAGCCCTGAACGCACGGTCTCCGGAATGGTCTGCTCGACCTCCAGCGCATTGCCCTCGGTCCAGACCCGCGGCGCCTCGACGGCTTCCTGCAAGCTCATGCCGTGGTCGATCAGATTGACCAGCGCCTGCATCGCGCTTGGGAAGATGCGCTTGCCGCCGGGCAGGCCGAGCGCATAGCGCAGCTTGCCGTCACGCAGCGCCATCATCGGCGACATCGAGGTCGTCACGCGCTTGCCAGGCGCCAGCGACAGCGCATGGCCCGGACGCGGATCGAACAGGTTCATGTAGTTGTTGGCGATGGCGCCGAGCCCCGGGATCATGATCTTGGCACCGAACAGATTGTTGATGGTCTGCGTGGTCGCGACCACGTTGCCGAAGCTATCTGCCGCCGTCATATGGGTGGTGTGCGCGCCTTCGAGCTGGGACACGCCGGCACCCCAGGCCTGCGCCCGTGCCGGATCGATGGCGCGGCGGCGCTCTTCTGCGTAGGCTTTTGACGTCAGCTTCTCCACGGGCACGCCGACATAGTCAGGATCTCCGCTGGCGGCGGCGCGGTCGGCGAAGGCGATCTTCAGCACTTCGGCAAGGTAGTGGATAGTCTCGGGCGTGCCGAAACCGAGGCCGCCGATGTCATATCCTTCGAGGATGTTCAGCATCTGCGCGATATGCACGCCGGAGGCCGCTGGCGGCGGCGGGCCAAAGATGGCCCAGCCGCGATAGTCGGCGCGGATCGGCTGCCGCTCGACGGTCTTGTAATTGCTGAGGTCGTGGCGGCGGATGAAGCCGCCGGTCTTCTCCATATAGTCGACGAGAGCGTCGCCGAGCGGACCCTCATAGAGGGCCTCCTCGCCGTGGTCGGCGATGTAACGGAGCGTCTCGGCATATTCCGATTGCACCACCCGCTCGCCGACCTTCAGCGGCTCGCCATCAGGCAAGTAAATCGCCGCGATCGGCTTGTCCTTGCGCATCTCGGCGGCGCTCTCGCTGATGCATTCGTGCAGATAAGGCGTCGCCGCATAGCCGCGCGCGGCGTGCTTGATCGCGGGCTGCATGACATCGGCGAGCGGCATGGTGCCGAACCTTTGCAGCGTCTCGCACCAGGCCTTGAGCGAGCCCGGCACTGCGACCGCCTTCGGGCCGTTGAGGTTCTCGTTGCCGACGGTATCGAACACGTCATGCGCCGAGCCCGGTTTCGAGGTGTAAGTGGTGTCACGCACCGCGGCCGGCACGGTGCTCTGACCGTCGATGAAGCGGTGGCTGCCGTCGGCCAGCCGGATATGCGCCATGCCGCCGCCGATGATGCCGACCATCATCGGCTCGACCACGGTCAGGGTGAACAGGGTGGCGATCGCGGCATCGATGGCGTTGCCGCCGGCCGCGAGCATCTCGGCGCCGGCGCTGGAGGCCAGCGGGTGGTTGCTGACCACCATGCCGCGGCTCGAGACCGCCGGCATCTTCTGGCATTCAAAGGTCGTTGCCGTCCGGTCGCGCCAATTTCCGCTCATGCCGCCTGCCCTTCTTGTTCACGACGTCGAGCACATCATGCGCGCAAGTACGGGTCCAGTGTTGGTACGGATTGGCTGGCATTCCCGATTCTGCCATCATTGTTACCGTTGATTCAGACATCCGCGGTCCCCTTTGGATCGGGCAGGGCACGTCCTGAGCGAGAAGAGCTCAGCATCGAGAAGCGATGCACGTTCGCGTGTGGCGTTACCCCAAAGACCCAGGCATTCCAAAGGAATTAAACTTCCATGCATACGATCGTACTGGCCACCCAAAAGGGCGGCAGTGGCAAGAGCACGCTCGCCATCGGCCTCGCGCTGGCAGCCAAGCAGGCCGGCTTCACCGTCCGCCTGATCGAGACCGACCCACAGGGCACGCTGTCGAACTGGTTGCGCCGGCGAAATACGGACGACGTCGTCGTCGAGCCGATCTATCACGCCGCCGATTTCGAGCCACGCCTGAAGATGCTGGCCGACAGCGGCCTGCAGCTGGCGATCGTCGACACCGCGGCCGGGCTGTCCGCCGTGACCACCGCCGCGATCCGCCATTCCGACCTCTGCCTGATCCCGTCCCGCCCGACCGTCGCCGACATCGAGGCGACCGTCTCCACCCTCAGCGTCGCGCGCGCCTGGAAGCGGCCCTACAGCTTCGTGCTGAACCAGACGCCGATTCGCGGCCAGCGCATCGACAACGCTGCGGGCGCGCTCGCCGAGGAAGCCGCGCTCGATCTCGCCGAGGTGCTCGCGCGTCCCCTGATCGTGATGCGCAACGACCACCAGGACTCGCTCGCCTCGGGCCTCGCCGTCAGCGAGTTCGCGCCGAACGGCAAGTCGGCGGACGAGATCCGCGGCCTCTGGCGCTGGATCGAGAACCGGCTCGAGCTCGAGGCCACGACCAATGTCCTGATCGACCAGGTCATCTCGGCCGCCAACGGCGTGTTGCACGTCGCTGCCGGGTTTGCGGCGGACGAGACCACGACACTGGCGTCCTGAGCGGGGCGATCGCTCAGGCCGCAGGCGGGCTCTTTGCTGTCCGGCGAATGAGCCCAAGCGACGAAGCATCTGGCCACCAGCCCGGCCGGATTGCTTCGCTTCGCGTGTTTGGCGAAGGCTCTATTCACCCGTCATTGCGAGCGCAGCGAAGCAATCCAGAATCCCTTCGCGGAAAGACACTGGATTGCTTCGCTGCGCTCGCAATGACGGCGCGGTGGGGTCATCGCCTTCGCCGAGACTCGCGACCTCCCGGCTGCGATCCCTCTCACTTCTGACATTTCGGACACCAGAAGGTCGACCGGCCATTCTGGGTGAAGCGCTTAACGGTGCCGCCGCAGCCGGGCGTCGTGCATTTCTCGCCCTCGCGGTCGTAGACCTTGAAGGAGTGCTGGAAATAACCGAGCTCGCCCGAGGTCTGGCGGTGATCGCGCAGTGACGATCCACCGGCCTTGATGGCATCGTTCAGCACGGTGTGGATCGCACCGACCAAACGCTTGGCATGATCCGTCGGCTCGCCCTTCTTGGTGGACAATGTCGCGGCAATGCGCCTCGGCGACAGATGTGAGCGGTGCAGCGCTTCGCAGACATAGATGTTGCCGAGACCCGCGACCACGCGCTGGTCGAGCAGCGCCGCTTTGAGGCTCGTGGTCTTGCCTTCGCAGGATCGCGCCAGCATCGCAGCGTCGAATTCGTTGCCGAGCGGCTCGGGTCCAAGCCCGCGCAGCAGCGGCTCATCCTCGAGCGCATTGCGCGCGATCACCTTCATGTAACCGAAGCGGCGCGGGTCGTTGAACACGATGTCGGCGCCGGAGGACATCCGAAACAGCACGTGGTCGTGTGCCGAATCCTTGCCCTTGGGATAGTGAAACTCGCCGGGTGCCGCCTCGTTGTCCGGCTTGACGACGCGGAACGAGCCCGACATGCCCAGATGCATCAGCAGCACGTCGCCGGAGGCAAGATCCGCCATGAGATATTTTGCGCGGCGGCCGAGGCCCGTGACGACCTGCCCCTTGAGCCGGGCCACGAAGTCCGGCTGGAACGGAAAGCGCAGATCAGGCCGGCGGGCCTCCGCCTTGAGGATTTTTGCGCCCTCCATGACGGGCTGAAGGCCGCGGCGGACGGTCTCGACTTCGGGCAATTCAGGCATGGTCAGGCATTCACCTTATGAGGGCGGTGTGATAGCGCCATTGCGGCGGGCGCGCTATGGTCCGCCTCGTGGAGTAGAGTAATGGATCGGCCGGGCGAAACCACGCATTTTGGCTTCAGGGACGTGCCCCTGGGGGACAAGCAGACGCTGGTGAACGATGTGTTTCACAGCGTGGCGTCGCGCTATGACCTGATGAACGACCTGATGTCCGGTGGCCTGCACCGGGTCTGGAAGGACATCATGATCAACACCCTCAATCCACCCAGGGGCGACCGGCCGTTCGCGCTGCTCGACGTCGCCGGCGGCACCGGTGACATCTCGTTCCGCGCCGCCAAGGCGGCCGGTGCGGGCTTCCATGCCACCGTCTGCGACATCAATCCCGGGATGCTCGACGTCGGCCGTGAGCGCGCCGTCAAGCAACATCTCGACGCCCAGGTCGATTTCGTTGAAGGCAATGCCGAGGCGCTCGCCTTCGCCGACCGCAGCTTCGATGCATATACGATCGCTTTCGGCATTCGCAACGTACCGCGGATCGACCTTGCGCTGCGCGAGGCCTATCGTGTGCTGAGGCCCGGCAGCCGTTTCCTGTGCCTGGAATTCTCCACCGTCGAGGTGCCCGGGCTCGACCGAATCTACGATCTGTTCTCGTTCAAGGTGATCCCGCCGCTCGGCCGCATGGTGACCGGCGATGCCGAATCCTATCAGTATCTGGTCGAATCGATCCGCAAGTTTCCAAAGCCCAACGCCTTCGCCGACATGATCCGCGACGCCGGCTTTGCCCGCGTCAGCTGGCAGACATTGTCCGGCGGCATCGTCGCTCTACATTCGGGCTGGCGTTTGTGATCTCTGCCTTCACCCACATTGCGCGCCTCATCCGCGCCGCGTTCGTGTTCGCGCGCGAGGGCGTGTTCGGCTCGGTCGATCCCAGCCTGGTGCCGCCGCCCGGCCAGCTCGCGCTCAAGCTGGCGCGCATCGTCGAGCGGCGAAGCGTCAAGCAAGGCCCGCGGATCTCCCGCGCGCTGACGCGGATGGGCCCGGCCTATCTCAAGCTCGGCCAGTTCCTGGCGACGCGCCCCGACGTGGTCGGCTTCAACATGGCGCGCGACCTGGAAAGCCTTCAGGACCGCCTGCCGCCATTTCCGCAGGCGGAGGCGGAAGCTGCCATCGCGACCTCGCTGGAGCGGCCGCTCAAGGACGTGTTCGTCAGCTTCGGTCCGGCGGTCGCGGCCGCCTCGATCGCGCAAGTGCATCGCGGCGAGGTACTGCGCGACGGCATTCGCAAGCCTGTCGCGGTCAAGGTGCTCAGGCCGCACGTTGCCGCGCGCTTCCGCCGCGACCTCTCCGACTTCTTCTTCGTCGCGCACAAGGCCGAGACCTATTCGGCCGAGGCGCGGCGCTTGCGCCTGATCGAGGTCATCAACACCATGTCGCGCTCGGTCGCGATGGAGATGGACCTGCGGCTGGAGGCCGCCGCGCTGTCCGAGATGGCGGAGAACACGCAGGGCGATCCCGATTTCCGCGTACCGACCGTCGACTGGGACCGCACCACGCACAACGTGCTGACCATGGAGTGGATCGACGGCATCGCGCTGAACGACCACAAGCGCCTGGAAGAGGCGCAGGTCGATCTGCCCGATCTCGGCCGCAAGGTGATCCAGAGCTTCCTGCGTCACGCGCTGCGCGACGGCTTCTTCCACGCCGACATGCATCCGGGCAATCTGTTCCTGGACGAGGCCGGCCGCCTGGTCGCGGTCGATTTCGGCATCATGGGCCGGCTCGGCATGAAGGAGCGGCGCTTCCTCGCCGAGATCCTGCTCGGCTTCATCACCCGCGATTATCGGCGCGTTGCAGAAGTGCATTTCGAGGCGGGCTATGTGCCCGCGCACCACTCGGTCGAGAATTTCGCGCAGGCGATCCGCGCCATTGGCGAGCCGATCCACAACCGCACCGCCGAGGAGATTTCGATGGCGCGGCTGCTGACGCTGCTGCTCGAGGTCACCGGCCTGTTCGACATGACGACGCGGCCCGAATTGATCCTGCTGCAGAAGACCATGGTGGTGGTCGAGGGCGTGGCGCGCGCCTTTGATCCCAAGCTCGACATCTGGAAGATCGCCGATCCCGTGGTGCGCGAGTGGATCGAGCGCAATCTCGGACCGATCGGCCGGGTGCAGGGCGCGCTGGCCGGCGGCGGCGACCTCGCCCGCCTGCTGATGCGCCTGCCCGACATTGCCCAGCGCTCGGTCGCGGTGCTCGAGCAGCTCGAGACCATGACCCGGGAGGGCATCCGCCTGTCGCCGGAGAGCATCGCGGCCATGGGCCGCAGCGAGGGCCGCAAGAACCGTTGGCGCACCGTGGCGCTCTGGATCATCGCCGCGACGTTCATCGGGATCCTGATCGCCGTCCGGAATCTGTGATTGCATTGCAATCACGCGGATGATAGCATCGCTATCATTCCGTGCTGGAGGGGCGTCATGGCAAGCCTGACCATCCGCAAGCTCGATGAGGGCGTCAAAACCTATCTGCGGCTGCGCTCGGCCAGGAACCGTAGGTCGGTCGAGGAAGAGGTCCGCATCATCCTGGGCGAGCTGGTCCAGGGCCATGAGGAGCCGCTGACGCCGATGGCCGCTCCCCCGGATCATGCGCCGGCTCCTGCCTCCCAGCGCACCGGCGCCGTCCCAGAGGCCAGCGTCACCCTGATCATCGGCGGCGGCATCGCGGCCTATAAATCGCTCGACCTGATCCGCAGGCTGAAGGAACGGCGTGTCGAAGTCCGCTGCGTGCTGACCAAGGCCGCGCAGCAATTCGTCACGCCGCTCGCGGTCAGCGCGCTGTCGCATGAGCGCGTCTATACTGACCTGTTCGATCCCCAGAGCGAGTTCGACGCCGGCCACATTCGTCTGGCGCGCGACTGCGATCTGATCGTGGTGGCTCCGGCGACAGCAGACCTCCTGGCCAAGATGGCCAACGGCCATGCCGACGATCTCGCCAGCGCCATCCTGCTCGCGACCAACCGAAAGATCCTGCTGGCGCCGGCGATGAATCCGCTGATGTGGAACAACGCGGCGACGCGCCGCAATGTCGCCCAGCTCCAGCGTGATGGCGTGGTACTGATCGGGCCGAATTCCGGCGAGATGGCCGAGGCGGGCGAGGCTGGTGTCGGCCGCATGTCCGAGGCGATCGAGATCGCCACCGCCGCCGAGCGGCTGCTGCGGCCGCCGGTGCCGCGCCCGCTCGCCGGCAAGCGGGTGCTGATCACCGCGGGGCCGACCCACGAGCCGATCGATCCGGTGCGCTACATCGCCAACCGCTCCTCCGGCAAGCAGGGTTTTGCGATTGCCGCCGCAGCACAAGCCGCGGGCGCCGAGGTGATCCTGGTCAGCGGCCCGGTCGACCTCGACGATCCCGCCGGCGTCACCGTCAAGCATGTCGAATCGGCGCGACAGATGCTGGAGCAGGTGCAGGCGGCGCTCCCCGCCGACATCGCAATTTTCGCCGCTGCCGTGGCCGACTGGCGCGTCGCCAATGAAGGCGAGCAGAAGCTGAAGAAGACGGCCGCCGGCATGCCGCCGCTTCAATTGGTCGAGAATCCCGACATCCTCGCCACGATCTCGAAACTGACCGACCAGCGCCCGCCCCTGGTGATCGGCTTTGCCGCCGAGACCGAACACCTCATCGACAACGCGAAGTCAAAACTGGCCCGCAAGGGCTGCGACTGGATCGTTGCCAACGACGTCTCGCCCGCAACCGGCGTGATGGGCGGCGACCGCAACACCGTGCATCTGATCAGCCGCAAGAATGGTGAGGAGGATGGCGAGATTGCAGTTGATTCCTGGCCGGTGATGACCAAGGAACAGGTCGCCATCGAGCTGGTCGCGCACGTCGCAAAAAGCGTGACCGGCAAATCCCTGGAGTCCGCATCTTGAGCACGAAAGTCACGGTCGAACTGCAACGCCTGTCGCATGCCGAAGGCCTGCCGCTGCCGGCCTATCAGACCGCGGAGGCCGCCGGGCTCGACCTGATGGCTGCAGTACCGGACAGCGAGCCGCTGACGCTCGCGCCCGGCCAATATGCGCTGGTGCCGACGGGCCTTGCGATTGCGCTGCCACCGGGCTTTGAGGCGCAGGTGCGGCCGCGCTCGGGTCTCGCGGCCAAGCACGGCGTCACCGTGCTGAACTCGCCGGGCACGATCGACGCCGACTACCGCGGCGAGATCAAGGTGATCCTGATCAACCACGGTGCCGTGCCGTTCGTGATCAAGCGCGGCGAGCGCATCGCGCAGATGGTGATCGCACCCGTGGTGCAGGCCGCGCTGGTTCCGGTAGCGAAATTGTCGGAGACGGATCGTGGCGCCGGCGGGTTTGGTTCGACAGGGCGCTAGCTTCTTACCTCTCCCGCGCTTGTCCGTCGAAGCCTTGGCGAAGGTGGGGAGGGAGCGCACCTGCATCGCGGGAATGACTCGCCAATCTTCATTGCCGCTAACACACGGCAATTGCAGCAGAATCACCCGCAGAACTACGTGAGCCTGGAACCCCGCGCCCCGCATTTTTTTGAGGCCGCCTTTGCGTTCACGATCTGGACTCTTACCGCTGGAGTCGCGGTGGGGGTATTGTCGTTTGATTCGCGTGCGGCGGGGGTCGCTGCGCGCAAATCCGTGCGGTCTTGGGGCAACTATGTCAGGCGTGATCGTGTCGATGCGTCGGACGCTGCTGTCGTGCACATCGTTGGCGCGCAACAGCTTGTTGGGAGGCGCTCTCGCAGCGCTGCTGCCGGCTGCGCCGGCTGAGGCCGCCGACCTCGTCGACACCCTCTCCACATTGCTGGATTTCAACCGGCAGGAACTCGCGGTGCTCGCCACTGCGCTGGCCCTGCTCGGCTTCTCGGTGATGGCCGCGATCCTGCTGATGCGCACGCGCGTGCGCACCGCGGACAACGAGGCGCAGCTGCGCGCGCGGATCGGGGAACTCCAGCTCCAGGCCGACCGCTACGGCGCGCTGCTGTTCGCCGAGCCGCAGATCATGATCTCCTGGCCCGCCGGCGACAACCGCGCCCAGATCACCGGCGACATCTCGATGGTGCTGCCGCGCGATTCCTCGCCGCAGCGCGTGCTGGCGTTCGGAACCTGGCTGCCGCCGGAGCCTGCACTGCAGATGGACCACGCGGTCGATGCGCTGCGCGAGCGTGGCGACGGGTTCCAGCTGACGCTGACCACCGCGCATGGCCATACGCTGGAGGCCATCGGCCGCGCCATCGGCGGCCAGGCCATTGTCAGGATTCGCGAACTGTCCGGACTGCGGCGCGATCTGGCCGAGACCCATCTGCGCTACAAGGCGCTCTCCGACGAGACCGAGATGCTGCGCGGCTTCGTCGCTGCCGCACCCTGGCCGATCTGGGCCAAGGCCGCGAGCGGCGCGCTCACTTACGCCAACCCGGCCTATGTCCGCGCGACCGAGGCCGCCAGCATCGCCGATGCCCACGCGCGCAAGCTCGAGCTGCTCGACAGCGCCGACCGCAGCGCGATGGAGCGGGGACTGAAGGACGCGGCCAGTTTCACCTCGCGGCTGCCGATCGTCGTCAGTGGCGAGCGGCGCATGTACGACGTGCGCGCGGTGAATGTCGGCAGCGGCAGCGTCGGCATCGCGATCGATGCCAGCGAAGCGGATGCGCTGAGCTCGGCGCTGGTGCGGATGGCCGAGGCGCATCGCCGCACGCTCGACCAGCTCTCCTCCGGCGTTGCGTTGTTCGACGGCCAGCGGCGGCTTGCCTTCTACAACGATTCCTATCGACGGCTGTGGGACCTCGACCGCACCTTCCTCGACGCCAGCCCCGACGATTCCAGCGTGCTCGACCAGCTCCGCGCCGCGCGCAAGCTGCCGGAGCAGCCTGATTTCCGCGCCTGGAAGGCCAAGCTGCACGAGGCCTATCGCGCGGTCGAGGCCGCCCATGACACCTGGTACCTGCCCGACGGGCGCGCGCTCTCCGTCGTCACCACGCCGAATCCGGAAGGCGGCGTCACCTATCTGTTCGACGACGTCACTGAAAGCCTCGATCTCGCCCGCCGCTTCGACGGCCTGATCCGGGTCCAGCGCGAGACGCTGGACAGCCTCGCCGAGGGCGTCGCGGTGTTCGGCAGCAATGGCAAGGCCCAGCTGTTCAACCCGGCCTTTGTCCGGATGTGGAAGCTCTCCAGCGACGCAATGCGCGACGAGCCCCACGTCCAGACCGTCGAAGGCTGGTGCCATCAGCTGTTCGACGACCCCGTGGTCTGGCGCCAGATCCGGGAAGCCATCACCTCGATCGAGAATCGCGGCGACGTGCCGCTGAAGCTGGAGCGCAAGGACGGCAGCGTGCTCGACGGCATGATCCGCCCGCTGCACGACGGCGCGACCATGCTGACATTCCAGGACATCACCGACACCGAGAATGTCGAGCGCGCCCTGCGCGAGCGCAACGAAGCGCTGGAGGCTGCCGACCAGATGAAGGTGGATTTCGTCCACCACGTCTCCTACGAGCTGCGCTCGCCGCTCACCACTATCATCGGCTTCGCGCATTTCCTCAGCGATCCCTCGACCGGGCCGCTGACGCCGAAACAGGCCGAATATCTCGACTACGTCACCAAATCGACCAACGCGCTGCTGGCGCTGACCAACAACATCCTCGATCTCGCCACCATCGACGCCGGCGCGATGAAGCTGGAACTTGGGCCCGTCGACGTCAGCAAGGCCATCGAGCTCGCCGCGGAAGGTATTCAGGACCGGCTCGCCACCGACCGCATCCGCCTCAAGGTCGAGATCGCGCCCGATATCGGCAGCTTCGTCGGCGACGAGAAACGCGTGGTGCAGGTGCTCTATAACCTCCTCGCCAACGCCGTCGGCTTTTCTCCACAGGATTCCACCGTCGGCATCAGTGCGCGGCGCACCGAGCGCAGCGTGGTCTTCACCGTGACAGATTCCGGGCCCGGAATACCCGCCGACATGAAGGACAAGGTGTTCAACTGGTTCGAAAGCCGCTCGCAGGGCTCGCGTCACCGCGGCGCCGGGCTCGGCCTGTCGCTGGTGCGCTCCTTCGTCGAGCTGCATGGCGGCAAGGTGCGGGTGGATTCGATCGTCGGCCGCGGCACGGTCGTGATCTGCGATTTCCCGACCGACCAGGCGGCGCATCGCGACGCCGCCGAATGATCGCGTCAGCCACATTCTCCGTCGCGCTTCACAACGAGACGGCCACCGCGCAACTGATGGCCGATCTCGCGCTGCTGGTCGGCCCCGGCGACGTCATCACGCTGACCGGCGATCTCGGCGCCGGCAAGACCGCAGCCGCCCGCAGCCTGATCCGCTACCTCGCCGGCGACGACGAGCTGGAAGTGCCGAGCCCGACCTTCACGCTGGTGCAGGGCTACGAGCTGCCGCCCTTCCCCGTGATGCATGCCGATCTCTACCGCGTCGAAGAGGAGAGCGAGCTCGAGGAGATCGGGCTGTCGCCGCTCCCCGAAGCGACGCTGGTGCTGATCGAATGGCCGGAGCGCGCGCCGTCGGCGATACCCGAAGACCGCATCGACATCGCGCTGACGCATCGGCCGGCGCTGGGCTCGAACGCGCGCGCGGCCGACATCACCGGTTACGGCAAGGCCGCCGCCACTGTCGCGCGGCTGCAGGCGCTGCGTGCATTCCTCGATGCGTCAGGCTACACGGACGCAGCGCGCAAGCGCATGGCGGGTGACGCTTCGACGCGCTCCTATGCGCGGCTGCTGCGCGACGACGAGATCGTCATCCTCATGAACTTTCCGCAGCGGCCTGACGGCGCCGCGCTCTACAACGGAAAGTCCTACAGCGCGGCCGTGCATCTCGCCGAGAACGTCAGGCCGTTCGTCGCCATCGACGAAGGCCTGCGCGCGCAAGGAATTTCGGCGCCGGCGATCCACCATGCCGATCTGGACCATGGCTTCCTGATCACCGAGGATTTCGGCAGCGAAGGCGTGATCGAGGGCGATCCACCGCGCCCGATCCTCGAGCGCTACCAGGCCGCAACCGACGCGCTCGCCATGCTGCACGGCAAGACGCTGCCGGAGACAGTGCCGCTGGTGGATCAGACCTACACCATTCCCGTCTTCGACGCCGAGGCGTTGCTGATCGAGATCGGCCTGATGCCGGAATGGTATCTGCCCGACCGCAACGCGCCGCTGAGCGCGGCGGCGCGCGCGGAATTCTTCGGGATGTGGCGCGAGCTTTTGAAGAAGCCGCTGGCCGCGCCGAGAACCTGGATCATCCGCGACTACCACTCGCCCAATCTGATCTGGCTCGCGGACCGCACCGGCATCGAACGCGTCGGCGTGATCGACTTCCAGGACGCCGTGCTTGGCCCGCAATCCTACGACGTCGTCTCGCTGCTGCAGGACGCCCGGATCGACGTGCCCGAGAATGTCGAGCTGACACTGCTGTCGCGCTACATCAAGGCGCGCCGCTCCGGCTATGCGAGCTTCGACGCGGCAGGCTTTGCCGAGCTCTACGCCATCATGTCGGCGCAGCGGAACACGCGCCTGCTCGGCACCTTCGCCCGGCTCAACCGCCGCGACGGTAAGCCGCATTATTTGCGCCATCAGCCGCGGATCTGGACCTATCTCCAGCGCTCCCTCGCGCATCCGGCGCTCAGCTCCTTGCGCGACTGGTACCTCACCAACGTGCCGCCGCCCGGTGCCCCTGCCGGAACCTGATTTACCGCCTGTTAGCCATCCCATCGGTATCATCGCCCGCAGTCAGCCGGAGAATTACGAGGCTGGAGCAAGGGCAGATGGCGGTGAAGACGGACCAGCGCGGCAACAGCCGGGTTGTTTTCGAACGCGGGATTCCGGCCCAGATGATGGGGATCGACGGGACCTGGCGGCGCGACTGCACCATGGAGGACGTCTCCGAGAGCGGCGCCAAGCTGACCATCGACGGCTCGGTCGAGGGACTCCACCTGAAAGAATTTTTCCTGCTGCTGTCGTCAACCGGACTCGCATACCGGCGCTGCGAGCTGGCCTGGGTCAATGGCGACCAGATCGGCGTCAATTTCCTCAAGCTTGGCGACAAGAAGAAAAAGGCGCGTTCCACATCCGTCGGGGCGTAACGGCAACACCCGTCGTACAACCGTCACGGCGGCTGGTTAAGGCGGTTCAGATGCGGTGCGGTTCAGCGAACTCCGTGCTAGGATTGCTGCGAACGCGAAATCGATAGGTCAGAGAAAGAAGATCTGAGAAAGCAATTGATGTCCGTCAAACCGACCAAAGCCATGGTGCTCGCCGCAGGATTCGGCCTGCGCATGCGTCCGTTGACGGATAAGATGCCAAAGCCCCTGGTGCGGGTGGCCGGCCAGCCGCTGCTCGACCATGTGCTCGACAAGCTCGGTCAGGCCGGTGTCACCGATGCCGTTGTCAATGTGCACTATCTGCCGGACCAGATCATCGACCACACCGCGTCCCGCAAACATCCGCGCGTGACCATCTCGGACGAGCGCGACCAGGTGCTCGGCACCGGCGGCGGCGTGGTCAAGGCGCTGCCGCTCCTCGGCGACGCGCCGTTCTTCCACGTCAACTCCGACACGCTGTGGATCGACGGCGTGCGCTCCAACCTGGCGCGGCTTGCCGAAAATTTCGATCCCGCGCGGATGGATATCCTGCTGCTGATGGCGCCGACCGCGACCAGCATCGGCTATAGCGGCCGCGGCGATTACGGCATGACGCCCGACGGTGCCCTGCGCAAGCGCAAGGAAAAAGAGATCGTTCCGTTCGTCTACGCCGGCGCTGCGATCCTGTCGCCGGCGATCTTCGCCGATGCGCCCCCGGGCGAGTTCTCGCTGACAAAGATGTTCGACCGCGCCAATGAGCAGGAGCGCCTGTTCGGCCTCCGCCTCGACGGCGTCTGGATGCATGTCGGCACGCCCGACGCGGTGCACGCCGCGGAAGAGGCGTTTTTGGAGAGCGTGGCGTAGTCCCCTCCGACCACGGTGCCGTAGGGTGGGCAAAGCGAAGCGTGCCCACCATTCGACCTGAGAAACTCGATGAGAGACGTGGGCACGGCGCTATCGCGCCTTTGCCTGCCCTATGAGACCTGTTCCTGGTCGGCGAACAGCGGGGACGACTCGCGTCCAGACCATGACCATTCGCGCCCTCCTCCCTATATTGCCCTGATCCCCGAATCAGGCAGCTCATGCGCGTCGTCAGCATTCCACTCTCAGTTCCGTTCCTGCGCACGGTCGTCGCGAGCCTGCTCGACGGCCGGCTGGTCAACGGCTTCGAGGCGCGCAAGGAACCGGCGCGGCTGGCCGACGCCACGCTGTATTTGCCGACACGGCGCGCCATGCGCGTCGTCCGCGAGATCTTTCTCGACGAGATGAAGGCGGATGCCGTGGTGCTGCCGCGCATCGTCGCACTCGGCGACATCGACGAGGACGAGCTCGCCTTCACTGAGGACGGCGAGCAGTTTTCGGGCCTGGCGCCGCTCGACATTCCGCCGCGACTCGGCGAGCTGGAACGGCGGCTGACACTGGCGCAGCTCGTCGCGGCCTGGGCCAAGGGCCCGGTGCTGTCGCCGCAGGTGGTCGGCGGTCCCGCCTCGACGCTGGCGCTCGCCGGCGATCTCGCCCGCCTGATCGACGACATGGTGACGCGCGGCGTCGACTGGAGCGCGCTCGATGGCCTCGTGCCTGATAACCTCGACCGTTACTGGCAGCACTCGCTCGAATTCTTGCGCATCGCCCGTATCGCCTGGCCTGGCCATCTCGCCGAGATCAACCGCATCGAGCCCGCGGCGCGGCGGGACCTCCTGATCGCAGCGGAAGCAAGGCGCCTGACCGCGCATCCCCATGGCCCCGTAATCGCGGCCGGTTCGACCGGCTCGATGCCCGCCACCGCGAAATTCTTGCATGCAGTCGCTTCGCTGCCGCATGGTGCGGTGGTTTTGCCGGGCCTCGACACCGATCTCGACGCCGATGCCTGGCGCACCATCGGCGGCGTGCGCGATTCGCTCGGCAAGTTCGCCGAACATCCGGCGTCGAACCATCCGCAATATGCGATGCACGCGCTGCTCGATCGCTTTGGCATCAAGCGCAGCGACGTCGAGATCCTCCAGCCGCCGGCCGATGGCGGCCGCGACCTGCTCGCTTCCGAATCGATGCGGCCATCGGCCAAGACGGAAGTCTGGCACGACCGCTTGAGGCAGCCGGATGTCGCCGCGAAGATCGCGGGCGGCATGAAGAACCTCGCGGTCGTCGAAGCCCCCAATCCCGAGATGGAAGCGCTCGCGATCGCCATCGCGATGCGCGAGGCGCGGCATCTCGACAAATCGGCGGCGCTGGTGACGCCGGATCGCGCGCTGGCGCGGCGTGTCATGGCAGCGCTGACGCGATGGGATCTCGATTTCGACGATTCCGGCGGCGACGTACTGATGGAGACCTCCGCCGGCGTTTTCGCGCGCCTTGTGGCGGAAGCCGCGACCTTTGGATTGGAGCCGCCGACGCTGCTGGCGATGCTGAAACATCCGCTGTGCCGGCTCGGCCGCGCGCAAGGTGTATGGAAAGCGGCGATCGAGGGCCTCGAGCTCGCAGTGCTGCGCGGCACGCGTCCGCCTGCGGGCACCGGCGGTCTCCTGCGCGAGTTCAACCGCTTTCGCGACGAGCTGACAAAACTGTGGCGCAGCGAGGTCTCCGCGCTCCACAAGGCCGAGCTCCGCGCACGCCTCAAGGCCGAAGATCTCGACCGCATTCAGGCGCTGATCGATACCTTGCAGAAAGCCTTGGCGCCGATCGAGAGCCTGCCGCCGTCGAAGCCATACGACTTCGCCGAGCTCGCGCACCGGCATCGCGAGATCATGATCGAGCTGTCGCGCGACGAGCAGGGCATTCCGCTCGCCTTCGAGGAACGCGAGGGCCTCGCACTCGCAGCGGCCTTCGACGATCTCCTGCGCGGCGGCACCACCAGCGGATTGATGGTGCCGCTGCCTGATTACGCCGACGTCTCTCAGACCGCCTTCAGTGATCGCGCGGTGCGGCGGCGCGACAAGCCTGGCGCCCGCCTGCAGATCTACGGTCCGCTGGAATCGCGCCTGATGCAGGCCGACCGCGTCATCGTGGGCGGACTGATCGAGGGCGTCTGGCCCCCGGCGCCCCGGATCGACCCCTGGCTGAGCCGGCCGATGCGGCATGAGCTCGGCCTTGATTTGCCGGAACGCCGCATTGGCCTCTCCGCCCACGACTTCGCGCAATTGCTCGGCGGTGATGAGGTGATCCTCACCCATTCCGCCAAGGCAGGCGGCGCGCCGGCGGTCGCCTCGCGCTTCCTGCATCGGCTCGAAGCCGTCGCAGGGGACGATCTCTGGAAAGCGGCCATTCGCGCCGGCGAAAAATACGTGCAGTTCGCGGGCGCGCTCGACCAGCCCGCCGAGGTCAGGCCGATCAAGCAGCCCGAGCCGCGGCCGCCGCGCGCGACGCGGCCGCTCAGCATGTCAGTCACCGCGATCGAGGACTGGCTGCGCGATCCCTACACGATCTACGCAAAATACATCCTGCGGCTCGACGCGCTCGATCCCGTCGACATGCCACTGTCGGCCGCCGACCGCGGCTCGGCGATCCACGATGCGATCGGCGAGTTCACGGAGACCTATGCCGCGCATCTGCCCGACGATCCCGCCCGCGTGCTGCGCGCGATCGGCGAAAGGCATTTCGCGCCGCTGATGGAGCGGCCCGAAGCGCGCGCACTGTGGTGGCCGCGCTTCCAGCGCATCGCGCGCTGGTTCGGCGAATGGGAGACGGCGCGGCGCGATGCGATCGGGTCAATCACGGCGGAGACGCGTGGCGAGATCTCGATCAGGCTCGACAATGAGCGCAGCTTCCGCCTCTCTGCCCGCGCCGATCGCATCGAGCGGCGCCAGGCCGGCGGCTACGCCATCCTCGACTACAAGACCGGCCAGCCGCCGACCGGCAAGCAGGTCCGCATGGGCCTGTCGCCGCAGCTGACGCTGGAGGCCGCGATCCTGCGCGAGGGCGGTTTCCCCGAGATCGACGCCGGCGCGTCCGTGAGCCAGCTCGTCTATGTCCGCCTCAGCGGCAACAATCCGCCCGGCGAAGAGCGTATCCTCGAGCTCAAATACAAGCCGGGCGACGAGCCGCAGCCGCCGGACACCGCAGCTGCGGAAGCGCGGGCCAAGCTGGAGGCGCTGATCCGCGCTTTCGAGGATGAGAACCAGCCCTACACCTCACTGAACCTGCCGATGTGGACCAACCGCTACGGCGCCTATGACGACCTCGCCCGGATCAAGGAGTGGTCCGCAGCCGGCGGCCTGGGGATCGAGGAATGGTGAAGCTGCCTCGCCCCATTCCCGATGAGGTGCGCGCGCGGCAAGCGCGTGCGTCCGATCCGACAGCATCGGCCTTCGTGTCGGCCAATGCCGGCTCGGGCAAGACGCACGTGCTGGTGCAGCGCGTGATCCGCCTGCTGCTGTCGGGCGTGCCGCCGGAAAAGATTCTCTGCATCACCTTCACCAAGGCGGCCGCCGCCAACATGGCCGAGCGCGTGTTCACCACGCTCGGTCACTGGGTGACGCTCGATGATGCCGGGCTCGATGCCGCGATCCGCGCCGTCGGCATCCCCCACCCCAGCACAAAGCTGCGCCGCGACGCGCGAAAGCTGTTTGCCTGCGCGCTGGAGACGCCGGGCGGCTTGAAGGTGCAGACCATCCACGCGCTGTGCACCCGCCTGCTCCAGCAGTTTCCGTTCGAGGCCAACGTGCCCGCGCGCTTTGCCGTGATCGACGAGCGCGACCAGACCGACATGATGGAGCGCGCCAATCTGAAGGTGTTATTGGAGGCCGCGCGCGACCCGGAGACCGTGACCGGCCGCGCGCTGCTGACGGCGATGGCGAGCGCCGCCGACGTGACCTTCAAGGAAGTCGTGCGCGAAGCGTGCCTGAGCCGTGACCATTTCATGGCCTGGATGGACGAGGCCGGCAACGCCGCGGCCGCGGCCGAACAGATGGCGGCCGTGTTGGGCGTGGATACAAGCGACCGCATCGAGGACGTCGAGACGGAGATTCTCGACGGCCCGTTCCTGCCCCGCTCGCGCTGGGACGACATTGCCTTCGCACTGGAGGACGGCAGCAAGTCCGACAACGACCAGGCCAGCCGCCTCCGCGAGGCAAAAGGGTTTTCCGGCGCGGCGCAGGTCGATGCCTATCTCTGCGTCTTCCTCACCGACGACAAGCTGCCGCGCAAGGCGGTGCTGACCAAGAAATTCGGCGAGCACAATCCATCCGTCGCCCGCCTGTTCGAGAACGAGGCGCAGCGCCTCGCTGGACTGATCGAGAAGCGCCGCGCGGTGACCATGCGCGACCGCACCGCGGCGCTGCTGCATATCGCGACCGCGGCCGCCGCAAACTACCGCCGCGAGAAGCAGGAACGCGGCCTGCTCGACTACGACGACCTCATCGACAAGACGTTGGCGATGCTGAACCGCGTCTCCTCGGGCTGGGTGCACTACAAGCTCGACCGCGGCGTCGATCACGTGCTGATCGACGAGGCCCAGGACACCAGCCCGCGGCAATGGGACATTGTCGCGCATATCATCTCGGAGTTCACGGCCGGCGAAGGCGCGCGCGAGGGGCTGAATCGCACCGTCTTCGCCGTCGGCGACGAGAAGCAGTCGATCTTTTCGTTCCAGGGGGCCGCTCCCCACGAATTCGACGCACGCCGGCGCGAGCTGCATCGCAAGTTCACCGCCGCCGGGCTGAAATTCGATCCGGTCGCCTTCACCTATTCGTTCCGCTCGGGCGCGGCGATCCTGCATTCGGTCGACCACGTCTTCCGTGAGCCGCAGATCTACAAGAGCATCCATTCGGTCGAGATCGGCCATCCCCTGCACAACGCGCTGGCCGACGCCGGCCCGAGCGTGATCGAGCTGTGGGATCTTGCGGAAGCCGATGACAGGCAGGAGATCGAAGGCTGGCGCGCACCGTTCGACGGCGTTGCCGCCACCAGCCCTGAGGTCAAGCTCGCGCGCCGCATCCAGACCGAGATCAAGCGGCTGGTCGAGAGCGGCACGCTGACCGGGCACGCAGGGGAGCGCCGTCCCTTGCGTTACGGCGACATGCTGATCCTGGTGCGCCGGCGCGGCAATGCATTCGATGCGGTGATCCAGGCGCTGAAGCACGCTGGCGTCCCGGTCGCCGGCGCGGACCGGCTCAAGCTCACAGAGCATATCGGCATCATCGATTTGATGAACCTCGCCGACGCGCTGCTGCTGCCGCAGGACGATCTTGCGCTTGCGGTGGCGCTGAAGAGCCCGCTGTTCGGGCTCGATGACGACGATCTGTTTCAATTGGCCCATGGCCGCAAGGGATCGCTGCGGCGCGCGCTCGGCGAGCATGCGGCGGAAAGCGAGAAGTTCGCGACGGTGCTGCGGCGCCTGGAAGCCTGCGAAATCCGGGCCCGCGAGGAGACGCCGTTCGCCTTCTACGCCTGGCTGCTCGGCGGCGACAGCGGCCGCGCGCGCATCCTGCGCCGGCTCGGCCACGAGGCTAACGACGCGCTCGACGAATTTCTGGAGCTGGCGCTGAACTATGAGCGCAAGGCGCCGGCCTCGCTGCAAGGTTTCATGGCCTGGCTGCGCTCGGCCGACACCGAGGTGAAGCGCGATATGGAAATCTCGCGCGACGAGGTGCGGGTGATGACCGTGCACGGCGCCAAGGGCCTCGAGGCCTCAGTCGTGTTCATGGTCGACACCACGTCGTCACCCGCAGATTCGCAGCGGGTGCGGCTGATTCACGTGCCGCGCGGCAATGGCGGCGAGGTCGTGGTCTGGGCCGGCCGCAAGGCCGATGATCCCAAGCCGGTTGCCGACGCGCGCAAGGCGATGCTGGAAGAAACCGAGGACGAGTATCGCCGCCTGCTCTATGTCGCGATGACGCGCGCGGCCGACCGGCTGATCGTCGGCGGCTGCATGCCCGGCAATATGAGGACGGTGCGGAAGCTGAGCTGGTACGACCTGATCGACACCGGGCTCACCGGCTCGGGCCTGGACAAAGAGACGATCGAGACGCCGCTCGGCAAGGTGACCCGATTCGCCCGGCCCGAGGATGTCGCGGCTCTGGGCAAGCCCGCCACGACCGTGGATCAGACGATCGCATTACCGGACTGGCTGCGAACGCCCGCGCCGCGCGAGATGATCGAGGACGATCCCGTGCGCCCCTCCGGCCAGTCCGCCGAGGAGGGCCGCAGCGTACGATCAGGCGAATCGGTCCAGTCCCGCGCGCTGGCATTGCAACGCGGCACGCTGGTGCACCGGCTGTTGCAATCCCTGCCTGGCATTGCCACCGAGCGCCGGCGCGAGGCCGCGCTCGGTTTCATGGCGCGCAACGCCTCGGACTGGCCGGAGGCCGACCGCACTGCGCTCGCCGACAAGGTGCTCGCCCTGATCGCCGAGCCGCGCTTCGCAGCCGTCTTCGCCACGGGCAGCCGGGCGGAGGTCGCCATTGCCGGCCGGCTCGACCGGCCGGGGCGGCCGCCGGCGCTGGTGTCGGGCCAGATCGACCGGCTGGTCGTGCGTCCGGATGAGGTTTTGATCGTCGATTTCAAGACCAACCAGTCGGCACCCAAAAGCGCCGCCGAGGCGCCCGCCACTTATGTCCGGCAGCTTGCGCTGTACCGGGCAGTGCTGGCGCGGCTTTATCCCCAAAAGCCCATCCGGGCCGTCCTGCTCTGGACCGAGGCCCTTGAATATATGGAGATTTCGGCCCCCGCGCTGGACGCGGCGCTGGCATCCCTTCATCTCGGTGTGAGCGTCCTTGACCCGGCAAGGGGCCGTTCATAGGTTGACGCCATGATCCCGCGCGCGATTCCCATCCGCGCCGATTCTTTCAACCGAGTGAGGTACTCCAATGGCCGTTAGCAAGGTTTCCGACGCCGATTTCGAAGCCGAAGTGCTCAAGGCGAACGGCCCCGTGGTCGTCGATTTCTGGGCCGAATGGTGCGGCCCCTGCCGCATGATCGCCCCCGCCCTCGACGAGATCGCTGGCGCGATGGGCGACAAGGTCAAGATCGTGAAGCTCAATGTCGACGAGAGCCCGAAGACCGCGTCCAAGTACGGCGTGATGTCGATCCCGACCCTGATGATCTTCAAGGGCGGCGAGATGGCCTCCCGCCAGGTCGGCGCGGCGCCGAAGGCGAAGCTGCAGCAGTGGATCACCTCCGCGGTCTGACCCACCTCGCTTTGCGATTATTTTTGACAACGGCCGGCGAAATGCCGGCCGTTTGCGTTGACGGGACGTGTCCTGCGTATGACGAGTCCCGCCCTTGCCCGCCCCTTCTGCGAAACGTGCGCGAAAGTCCGCCTCCCTCGTGGCGATGGAGGCGAAGTCGGTCGACGCCATCCCGCGCAGCAAGGCGTGGCAGTACGAGCCGAAATGGGATGGTTTTCGCTGCCTGCTGTCGCGTGATGGCGCTCACGTCGATCTGCGCTCGAAATCCGGCGAGGATCTCGCGCGCTATTTTCCCGAGATCGTCGCCGCGGCGCTGGCGCTGAAGGCGGATCGCTTCACGCTCGACGGCGAGATCGTCGTGCCGCAGGGCAAGGGCTTCTCCTTCGACGCGCTGCTGCAGCGGATCCATCCCGCCGCAAGCCGCGTGACGAAGCTCTCGCAGGAGACGCCGGCGCTGTATCTCGCCTTTGATCTGCTCGCGACCGCCAGGGAGAAGAAGCTTGCCGAAAAGCCGCTGAGCGAGCGGCGGCCGGCGCTGGAAGCATTTGCCAAGGCCAATTTGAAGGGCAGCATCTTCCGCCTCTCGCCGACGACGCCGAGCTACGCCACCGCGAAAAAATGGCTGGCGCAATCCGGCGACGGCTCGGACGGCGTCATCGCCAAGCGCATCGACCTGCCCTATCAGGCGGGCAACCGCGACGGCATGCAGAAGATCAAGAAGTTCCGCAGCGCCGATTGCGTGGTCGGCGGCTTCCGCTACGCCACCAACAAACTCGCAGGCCGAAAAGTCGTCGGCTCGCTGCTGCTCGGCCTCTACGACGACAAAGGCCTGCTGCACCATGTCGGCTTCACCTCGGCGATCAAGACCGAGGCGAAGCCGGACCTGACCGACCGGCTGGAGGCATTGATCAGCGCGCCCGGCTTCACCGGCAACGCGCCGGGCGGGCCGAGCCGCTGGTCCACCGAGCGCTCGGCCAAGTGGTGCCCACTCGAGCCGAAGCTCGTGATCGAGGTCCGCTACGACCATTTCAGCGGCGAGCGTTTTCGCCACGGCACCTCGATCCTGCGCTGGCGCCCCGACAAGGCCCCGCGGCAATGCACCTTCGATCAGTTGAAGCAGAAGGCGGCCGATCCCATGAAGCTGCTGAAAGCGACGTAGCTATTTGATCCACCCTGTCGCCAGCGCGTTCGCGAGCTCGGGCTGATTGTTCCGGCGGGCGAGCGCCGCCATCGCCTCGTGATCATACGCGACATGGCGGAACGTTACCTGCCAGGCACCGTCAGCGAGTTCGAGGATCGCATAGCGCGCGTGCGGCGTACCGGCCTCGACGACATGCGGGAACGGGTGCTTGTCGCCATAGCCGGGGCTGCCGACGCTGCCGGGATTGACGATCAGCCGGCCATCGCGAAGCCGCACCGCGCGGGCGAGATGCGTGTGGGCGCAAAGGATCAACGACTGTGCGATGCCGTGCGCGAACTGCGCGATCCGGTCGAGCGGCGATAGCGCGACGGTGCCGTCGGGATGCACGGTGTCGAGCCAGTAGATCTCATCATTGTCCGGTGTCGCGTGGCAGAGGAACACCTGTTCGCGGAAGACGCGTGTCATCGGCTGTGCACGCAGCCAGTCGAGTTGCGCGGCATTGAGCTGCGCGTGCGCAGGCCGATCCCACGAGCCCATCTTCTCCGGCGGACGGTCGAGCAGATAGCGGTCGTGATTGCCGAGCACATGGACGGCGTCGAGCTGCATCAGGATCTCGATCGTCCGCCGCGCATCGAGCGGACCGCTCAGCATGTCGCCGAGATTGACGATGTCGGAGATGCCTTGGGCGCGGATGTCGGCGAGCACCGCCTCCAGCGCGAGGTAGTTTCCGTGGACGTCGGCGATCGCGGCAAAACGCATCGTTATCCTCACTTTCGTGCCCCGGACGCAGCGCAGCGTGGAACGGTGCGCTGCAGGGCCGGGGCCCATGTCGCGGCATGCTGGGTCCCGGCTCAGCGGAGCAGCGTTGCACGCTGCACCGCGTCCGGCACACCAGACCGACTATGCAGGAGGCGTGCCGTTGATGGCGAGCACGTGGCCGGCGAGATAGAGCGAGCCGGTGATCAGGATGCGCGGCGGCACCTCGTAGGCCAGCTTCGCCAGGGCGCGGAGCGCGGCCTCGATGCCGGGCGCGGGCTCGACGCGCATGCCGAGGCTGCGCGCGGCGTCGGCGAGGCGGTCGACCGGCATCGCGTTCTCGGTCTCGGGAATCGGCACCGCGATGATGTGACGGGTGAGGCCGGCGAAATTGGCGAGAAAGCCCTGCGCGTCCTTGTTGGCCATCATGCCGGCGATCACCACCAGCGGCCGCGACACCCGCTCCTCGAGATCGCCGAGCGCGGCGGCCGCGACGCGCCCGCCTTCCGCATTGTGGCCGCCGTCGAGCCAGATCTCCGAGCCCTGCGGTCCCCAGGAGAGCAATTCGCCCGAGGTGATGCGCTGCATCCGCGCCGGCCATTCCGCACCGACGATGCCGGCTTCGAACGCCGCGTGATTGATCCTGAAATTCGCGATCGCGCGCAGCGTCGCGATCGCAAGACCCGCATTGTCGAACTGGTGGCGGCCGAACAGGCGCGGCGCCGCCAGATCCATCAGGCCGCGCTCGTCAGAATAGACCAGGCGCCCATGCTCGACGTTGACGTGCCAGTTTTCGTTCGCGGCAAACAGCGGCGCGCGCATGCGCTTGGCTTGCGCCTCGATCACAGCCATCGCTTCACCCGGCTGCTCGGCTGAGATCACGGGCACGCCGCGCTTGATGATGGCGGCCTTCTCGCCGGCAATCGACGTCAGCGTGTCGCCGAGGAAATCCATGTGGTCCATGCTGATCGGGGTGATCACGCAGGCCGCCGGCGCATCAATCACATTGGTCGAATCGAGCCGGCCGCCGAGGCCGACTTCGAGAAGCACGACATCGGCCGGGTTCTGCGCGAACAGGTGAAACGCCGCCGCAGTCTTCAGCTCGAACACCGTCGCGGCCTCGCCGGCATTGACGCGCTCGACCTCTTCCAGCGCCGCGCGCAGCTCGTCGTCGCTGACGAGCACGCCGCCACCGACGCGACCGAGCCGGAAACATTCGTTGATGCGGACGAGATAGGGCGAGGTGTAGGCGTGAACGCGCAAGCCGGCGGCCTCCAGCGTCGCGCGCAGATAGGCCAGCGTCGAGCCCTTGCCGTTGGTGCCGGCGACGTGGATCACCGGCGGCAGCTTGCGTTCGGGGTGTCCGAGCCGCTCGAGCAAGCGGTGCATCCGCTCAAGGCCCAGATCGATGCGCTTCTGATGCAGGGCCGACAACCGCCCGATCAATTCATCGAGCGGTTTCTTTGCGCTGTCAGGGGATGCGTTCACGCGTGGGGTGCGGCTGGCGCCGTCTCAGCGGCCGATACGATCTGCGCTGGGCTGACGACTGGCTGCACCGGCTTCGAGGCGCCATCCTGCGCCGGCGCCTTGGTCAGCAGGCGGCAGAGCCGCGCCAGGGTCGGGCGCAGCTCGTGGCGATGCACGACCATGTCGACCATGCCGTGCTCCTTCAGATATTCGGCGCGCTGGAAGCCTTCGGGCAGCTTCTCGCGAATGGTCTGCTCGATCACGCGCGCACCGGCGAAACCGATGAGCGCGCCCGGCTCGGCGATCTGCACGTCGCCCAGCATCGCATAGGACGCGGTGACGCCGCCGGTGGTCGGATTGGTCAGCACGACGATGTAGGGCAGCTTTGCCTCGCGCAGCATCTGGACCGCGACCGTGGTGCGCGGCATCTGCATCAGCGACAAAATGCCTTCCTGCATGCGGGCACCGCCCGATGCGGCGAACACGATGAACGGCGACTTCTTCTCGACCGCAAGCTCCAGCCCGCGCACGATCGCTTCGCCCGCAGCCATGCCGAGCGAGCCGCCCATGAAATCGAAATCCTGCACGGCGACGACGACAGCCGCGCCCTCGAGCTTGCCGTAGCCGACCTTGATCGCGTCGTTGAGGTTGGTCCGCGCCCGCGCATCCTTGATGCGGTCGACATATTTCTTCTCGTCGCGGAACTTGAGCGGATCGGGCGTCACGTCAGGCAGCGCGACATCGAACCAGGTCTCGTTGTCGAAGATCGACTTCAGACGCGCCACCGCGCCCATGCGCATGTGGTAGTTCGAGCCAGGAATGACGAACTGGTTGGCCTCGACGTCCTTGTAGAACACGAGCTGCCCGGAATCCGGGCACTTGATCCACAAATTCTCGGGCGTCTCCCGCCGCAGCATGTTGCGGATTTTCGGCCGGACCACATTGGTAAGCCAGTTCATGGTTTGCTCCGATGTGCGACCCCGCCTCGCGGGATCGCCTGAAGGACTATATGGCGGCCGGGCCGCTGCCGGGCAAGCCGTCGTGTCGTCCGCTTTGGCAGCGGAATTATGGCCTATTCGGCCGCCTGTTTCGCAGCCCTAACGCCCTGGGCCAGGGCCGCCGTCAGCTCAGCCACGGCGTTAACGGTTTTGGCGGTGGCGCGGCCCTCGGCATCGAGGCTGTTCTTCAGCGCATCGACCAGCGCAGTGCCGACCACCGAACCATCGGCCTTCTCGGCGATGGCGCGCGCCGCCTCCGGCGTGCGGATGCCAAAACCAACGCAGATCGGCAGCTTGGTATGCCGCTTGATGCGCGCGACAGCTTCACCGACGGCATTGGCGTCCGCCGCCGCTGCACCGGTGATGCCGGCGATGGAGACGTAATAGACAAAGCCTGATGTGTTCGCGAGCACCGCGGGCAGGCGCTTGTCGTCGGTGGTCGGGGTCGCGAGGCGAATGAAGTTCAGGCCCGCCTTCAGCGCGGGAATGCACAGCTCGTCGTCTTCCTCCGGAGGCAAATCGACGATGATCAGGCCGTCAACGCCGGCCGTCTTGGCATCAGCCAAAAACTTGTCGACGCCGTAAATGTAGATCGGATTGTAATAGCCCATCAGCACCAGCGGCGTGACGTTGTCGTCCTTTCGGAAGGCGCGCACGAGTTCCAGCGTCTTCTTCAAGGTCATGCCGTTCTTGAGCGCGCGCAGACCTGCCGCCTGAATCGAGGGACCATCCGCCATCGGATCGGTGAAGGGAATGCCGAGTTCGATGACGTCGGCGCCTGATTTCGAGAGCGCCTTGACGATCTCGAGCGACGTCGCCGGATCGGGATCGCCGGCCATCACATAGGTGACGAAGGCCGCGCGGCCTTGCTTCTTCAACTCGGCGAAACGAGTGTCGATACGCGTGGTCACTTGCTCTTGCCCCTCAGGATGTCGCCGACCTGCGGGACGTCCTTGTCGCCGCGGCCGGAGAGATTGACGACCATCAGGTGGTCTTTCGGCCGCTTCGGCGCGAGCTCCATCACCTTGGCGATGGCATGCGCCGGCTCGAGCGCGGGGATGATGCCTTCGAGACGCGACAGCAGCTGGAACGCGGCGAGTGCCTCGTCGTCGGTCGCGGAGAGATAATTGACGCGGCCGATCTCATGCAGCCAGGAATGCTCGGGGCCGATGCCGGGGTAGTCGAGGCCGGCCGAGATCGAATGCGCGTCCTGGATCTGGCCGTCTTCATTCATCAAGAGATAGGTGCGGTTGCCGTGGAGCACGCCGGGACGGCCGCCCGCGATCGAGGCCGCATGCAGCTGCGTCAGACCATGGCCGGCGGCTTCGACGCCAAAGATCTCGACGGAGGGATCGTCGAGGAACGGGTGGAACAGGCCCATCGCGTTCGAGCCGCCGCCGATACAGGCAACGAGCGAATCCGGCAAGCGACCCTCGACCTCCTGCATCTGCGCCTTGGTCTCGTTGCCGATGATCGACTGGAAGTCGCGCACCAGTGTCGGATAGGGATGTGGGCCCGCGACCGTGCCGATGCAATAGAAGGTGTTGTGCACGTTGGTGACCCAGTCGCGCAGCGCCTCGTTCATCGCGTCCTTCAGCGTGCGCGTGCCCGACTGCACCGGAAGCACCTTTGCGCCCAGCATCTCCATGCGGATCACGTTGGGCTGCTGCCGCTCGACGTCGACGGCGCCCATATAGACCACGCATTCGAGGCCAAAGCGCGCGCACAGCGTCGCGGTGGCGACACCGTGCTGGCCGGCGCCGGTCTCCGCGATGATGCGCTTCTTGCCCATGCGCCGCGCCAGCATGATCTGGCCAAGCACGTTGTTCACCTTGTGCGAGCCGGTGTGGTTGAGCTCTTCGCGCTTGAGGTAAATCTTGGCGCCGCCGAGGTGCTCGGTGAGACGCTCGGCGAAGTAGAGCGGCGAGGGCCGGCCGACATAGTTCTTGAGATAGCCGTTCATCTCGGCCTGGAAGGCCGCATCGGCCTTCGCGGCGGTGTAGGCCTTCTCCAGATCGAGGATCAGCGGCATCAGGGTTTCGGCGACGAAGCGTCCGCCGAAGATGCCGAAATGGCCGCGCTCATCGGGGCCGCTGCGATAGGAATTTGGTTTGGCGATGTTCATCGAACGCTCAACTCTTGAGTGGCGCGCGCGGCGCGAATGAAGGCCTTGATCAGCTCGGGATCCTTGACGCCGGGTGCGCTCTCGACACCGGAGGACACGTCGACGCCGCCGGCGCGGGTAACGCGCAGCGCTTCGGCAACGTTGCCGGCGTCGAGTCCGCCCGAGACCATGTAGGGCAATTTCAGATCGAGATTTTCCAGGAGGTGCCATTCGAACGGCTCGCCCAGGCCGCCGGGCCGGGTCGCATCCTTCGGCGCGCGCGCGTCGAACAGGATACGGTCGGCGACCGCCGCATAGCCGGGCAGCACGGCGAGATCGGCCGCGGTTGCGACCGGCACCGCCTTCATCACCGGGCGGCCGAACCGCTGCTTGATGTCGCGCAGCCGCGCCACGCTCTCCTTGCCGTGCAGCTGGAAGATGTCCGGCGACAGCGCATCCATGATGTTGTCGAGCGTGGCGTCATCGGCATCGACGGTGAGCGCCACCTTGAGCGCGCGCCGCTTCACCTGGCGGCCGAGGTCACGGCCGGCTTCCAGCGACAGATGCCGCGGCGACGGCGGAAAGAACACGAAGCCCACCATGTCGGCGCCGGCGTCGAGCGCGACGTCAAGCGTCTCGCGCGTGGACAGGCCGCAGATTTTGACGAGCAGGGACATGGTCTCGAAGCGGGTAGCGGCCGCAAGGGGCGCCGGGAAACGGGTTTTTCGGTCGGGGCCGCTTCTACAACGTCGCGCGCTGCTTGTCTCGCCCGATAGGCCCGTAAAGGCCTACCCCCGCGGGGACGGGGAGGCGCTGGGATTCGGGCTTTGCGGCGGCCATCTGGGCCCGCAGATCGGCCAGCTCGACCCGGGCAGCCCGCGCATCCGCATCGTTCCGCCGCGCCGCGCGGCGCCAGCGCCGCTGGCCGAACCAGACCGCACAGCCGCCGGCGACAACCCCGATGGCGGCCACCAGGATCAGCAGCAGGAACAGCGGCAGCGTCACCGCGAAGGACGGATCGTCCGTGACGAAGGGATCGAGGGAGACCGTGACGAAATGCCGGTTGGCGACGGCGAAGGTCACCAGGAGCAGGCCCAGCGGAATCACGATCAGCGCGGTCAGGAACTTTCGCATCGCGATCGCTCGTCTTGAATCAAGCTTGCTGCCGCATCATGCGGCCGTTCGGTTAAACGCCGACGACAGCCTTAGTCTGCAGCGCCGGGATCCGGATGGTCGCGGTTCAGCCGCTCGCGCATTTCCTTGCCGGTCTTGAAGAACGGAACGCTCTTCTGGTCGACGGGCACATGGGCGCCGGTGCGCGGATTGCGCCCGGCGCGTGCAGGGCGATGCTTGACCGAGAAGGCACCGAAACCGCGCAGCTCGACGCGGTCACCGCGCGCGAGGGCCGCTACGATCTCTTCGAGAATCGCATTCACAATGTTCTCGACATCCCGCTGGTACAAATGCGGGTTGTGCTCGGCGATACGCTGAACAAGTTCGGATTTGATCATCGAGAGATAGGACCCGGAAGCGTGCGGATGACCATTTCCGTGAAAATACTGTGATCTGTCAAGACGCTAAATCAAGGTTGAGCGTCGGGAAAATACGTGACAAATGCCGGAAAAGCAGGCTGACCGCCCACCCGTCAGACGGGAAAATCCTCCAGGCCTCGCCCGGTTCCGTCAATTCGACCCCGCCGGCTGCCACAGGGCCAGCATTCCATCGATTCCAACCCGATCCACGGCCTGCACAACGCCAGTTTGCCCGATCTGATGCGCAATCGAGCCTAAACCAAGCGCTTCCAGCGTCACGGCGGCCGCAGTCTTGAGGAACGGCAGATCGCCAAAGCGCGGCTGGAGCTTGTAATCGCGCACCGAAAGACCCTTCTTGACGCCCTTCTGCTCGACCAGCCAGGTCACCGCCGTCTTCTCGTCGCCGATCTGGTCGATCAGCTTGAGGTCGATCGCCTGGCGTCCGGTGAAGACGCGGCCGTCGGCGACTTTTTCGAGCTGCGTGTCATCCATGCCACGCCGGTCCTTCACCAGGCCCTTGAACCAGGCATAGGAATCCTTCACCAGCGCATCGAGCGCGGCCCTCGCCTCGGGGCTGGTGGGCTCAAAACCGTTCGGCGCGGCCTTCAGCGGCGAGGATTTGACCTCCTCGACCTTGACGCCGATCGTCTTCAGGAGCTCGGCGACGTTGGGATACTGGAACAGCACGCCGATCGAGCCGACCAGCGAGCTCTGCTGCGCGATGATATGGTCGCTCGCGATCGCGGTGATGTAGCCGCCGGAGGCGGCAAGGCCCTCGACCACGACGACGAGCGGCTTCTTTGCCTTGAGCCGCACGAGCGAATCGTAGAGCTGCTCGGAGCCGGCTGTCGTCCCGCCCGGCGAGTTGATGTGAACGATGACGGCGGCGGCCTGCGAATTCTCCAGCCGCTCCAGCGCCTGCGTGCGATCAGAGTCGCTGCGGATCAGGCCTTCGATCTGCACCCGCGCAATCGAGCCGGCGGCTGCGAATGTGCCGCGCGCGCCGGGCGTTGCGACCAGCGCGAAGCCCGCGATCGCGGCGATCGCGATCAGCGCGGCCATCACGCGCCAGAACGTCAGCTTGCGGCGGATCCTGCGGCGATCGACGATGATGTCCGAATCGAGCGACATCGGAATATCTCCAAATGAAAGGCGCGTCCAAGAAGGCCTGGCGCGTTGTGCCGTCACAGCGTGACGATTGGCTTATCTCGATACATCAATTGCGGCGCATTTTGAAGAAAACAAGGCTGGCACTGCGTGGCCCCGGGACACAGCCACGCAATCGGTGTCGTCCCCGCGAAAGCGGGGAGCCGTAACCACAAGGTGGAGTCGTTGCGCGGAACGGGTAACTCCAAGTCTTCGTCAAACTACTTCCTGTAGCTATGGGTCCCGGGCTCGCGCTCCGCGCGCCCCGGGACGACAGCGGAGTATACAGCAACAACAAAAAAGCCCCGGCTTTCGCCGGGGCTTTGATGTCAGCAAAACAGACGTTTCGCTTACTTGCTGTCGCGGTTCTTGAGCGCGGTGCCCAGGATGTCGCCGAGCGTCGCACCCGAATCGGAGGAACCGTACTGCGCGATGGCTTCCTTCTCTTCGGCGACTTCGAGCGCCTTGATCGACACCTGGACCTTGCGGGCCTTCTTGTCGAACTGGATCACGCGGGCATCGACCTTCTCGCCGACGGCGAAGCGTTCGGCGCGCTGGTCGTTGCGGTCACGCGCGAGCTCCGAGCGCTTGATGAAGGTGGTGAAGTCGGTACCGGCGATCTTCACCTCGATGCCGCTCTCCTTCACTTCGAGCACTTCGCAGGTCACGACCGCGCCCTTCTTGACATCGCCCGGCTCAGCGAAGGGGTCGCCTTCGAGCTGCTTGATGCCGAGCGAGATGCGCTCCTTCTCGACGTCCACATCGAGCACCACGGCCTTCACCACGTCGCCCTTCTTGTAGTTGTCGATCACCTGCTCGCCCGGAAGCTTCCAGTCGAGATCGGAAAGGTGGACCATGCCGTCGACGTCGCCCTCGAGACCCAGGAACAGACCGAACTCGGTCTTGTTCTTGACCTCGCCCTCGACCACCGAACCGGTCGGGTGACCTTCGACGAAGACCTCCCAGGGGTTGCGCATGGTCTGCTTGAGGCCGAGCGAGATGCGGCGCTTGACGGAATCGACTTCCAGCACCTGCACGTCGACTTCCTGCGAGGTCGACACGATCTTGCCGGGGTGCATGTTCTTCTTGGTCCACGACATCTCGGAGACGTGGATCAGGCCTTCGATGCCCGGCTCGAGCTCGACGAACGCACCGTAGTCGGTGATGTTGGTGACGCGGCCGGTGAAGCGGGCACCCAGCGGGTACTTGGCTTCGATGCCCTGCCACGGATCGTCCAGCAGCTGCTTCATGCCCAGCGAGATGCGGTGCGTCTCGTGGTTGATCTTGATGATCTTGACCTTCACGGTCTGGCCGATCGAGAGCACCTCGGTCGGGTGGTTGACGCGGCGCCACGCGATGTCGGTGACGTGCAGCAGGCCGTCGATGCCGCCGAGATCAACGAACGCACCGTAATCGGTGATGTTCTTGACCACGCCGTCGATGACCTGACCCTCTTCGAGGTTCTGCACCAGCTCCTGGCGCTGCTCGGCGCGGGTCTCTTCGAGAACCGTGCGGCGGGACACCACGATGTTGCCGCGGCGGCGGTCCATCTTGAGGATCTGGAACGGCTGCGAGTTGTTCATCAGCGGCGCAACGTCGCGGATCGGACGGATGTCGACCTGCGAGCGCGGCAGGAACGCCACGGCACCGTCGAGGTCGACGGTGAAGCCGCCCTTGACCTGGTTGAAGATGACGCCGTTGACCTTCTCGTTGTTCTGGAAGGCCTTCTCGAGCTTGCCCCAGCTCTCCTCGCGGCGCGCCTTGTCGCGCGACAGCACGGCTTCGCCGAGGGCGTTCTCGATGCGATCGAGGAACACTTCGACCTCGTCGCCGACCTTGATCTCGCTGTCACGGCCGGGGCCGGAAAATTCGCGCAGGGCGACGCGGCCCTCGGTCTTCAGGCCGACGTCGATGACGGCCATGTCCTTTTCAATTGCAACCACCTTGCCCTTGACGACGGAGCTTTCCTGCAGGTTGCCACCTGCGAAGGACTCGTCGAGCATCGCGGCGAAATCGTCGCGCGAGGGGCTATAGGTATCAGCAGAAGTCGAAGCCATTTGTTCTCCAGTTGCGGATGTCTTGCCGGCCGTTGGGTTTAAGGGCGCATCGCACACGCAGTGTCGGAAGGTCCGCAAAACCTTCGAGCGACCGCTCGTTGCCCGGGCCTTGCGGCCAGAACAACGGAAGCGAGCCGGCTGAGGCCCGCGCATTCGATACGTGGAATTCTTGTGTCCGGAGCTGGATGCGACGGCTCCCGAAACGGGAACCGAGGTATCGACCTCAAAGAGCGGGAGCGGGCGCTTCCTCCAATGACGGCCGCGGCTTAACCCCGCGGACGGCCCGCTCGGACGGCCTCGATAATGTCGATGGCGGCCCGGACGCCGCCTTCTATATCCAGTTGGGAGTTATCTAGCAAGTAAGCATCCGGGGCCGGTTTTAGAGGCGCAATCGGCCGGTTCTTGTCGCGTTCGTCGCGCTGGATGATGTCCGCGAGCACAGCCGCCTCGTCCGCCTGCTCGCCCCTTGCCCTGGCCTCCATGGTCCGCCGCCGCGCGCGAACCCGGGGGTCGGCGACCACGAAAATCTTCACGTCTGCATGAGGACAGATCACGGTTCCAATGTCCCGGCCGTCCAGCACGGCGCCGGGCGGATCGGCGGCAAATTGCCGCTGGAAATTGAGCAGGGCTTCACGAACCCTGGGGATGGCCGACACGATGGAAGCGCCCTCGCCGGCCTCCTGGGTCTTCAGCGCGGGGTTGCCGAACTTTTCGGGATCGAGTTCCAGCGCAGCCTGGACCGCGGCCGCCTCATCCCGGAGATCATGACCCGACTGCATCAGGGCATAGGCCACCGCGCGATAGATCACGCCGGTATCGAGATGACGATAGCCGTAATGATGGGCGAGGCGCTTGCCGAGCGTCCCCTTGCCCGAGGCGGCGGGACCGTCGATGGCGATGATCATGAAAACTCGGCCCCTAGCGCACGCATCATCGGGATGAAGTCCGGGAAACTGGTGGCGATGAAGGCGGTGTCGTCGACGGTCACGGGCTGGTCGGAGGCACAGCCCATCACCAGCGCGGACATCGCGATGCGATGATCCATATGGGTCGCGACAGTGCCGCCGCCGGGTACATGACCGCGGCCCTCGACGATCAGATCGTCGCCGGAGATCTCGACCTTGACGCCGTTGACGCGGAGCATGTCGGCCGTGGCTTCGAGACGGTCGGACTCCTTGACGCGCAGCTCCTGCAGGCCACGCATGATGGTCGTGCCCTCGGCGAAGGAGGCCGCCACCGCCAGCACGAGATATTCGTCGATCATCGAGGGCGCGCGCTCCGGCGGCACCTCGACGCCACGCAGTTTTGACGCGCGCACGCGCAATTGCGCCATCGGCTCGCCGGCATCGCCCCGCACTTCGCTCTCCTCGATCGAGGCGCCCATTTCGCGCAGCGTGGTGAACAGGCCGGTGCGCAGCGGATTGGTCATGACATCGGACAACACGATGTCGGAGCCCTCGACGATCAGCGCCGCGACGATCGGGAAGGCGGCCGACGAGGGATCGGCGGGCACGACGACGTTGGCTCCATGCAGCTCAGGCTGACCGACGAGCGTAATGCGGCGGCCATGCTGGCCTTCCTGCACCGAGGTGATGTCGGCGCCAAAATGCTTCAGCATCAGTTCGGTGTGGTCGCGGCTGGCCTCGCTCTCGATCACGGTCGTGGCGCCCGGCGCGGCGAGGCCCGCCAGCAGCACGGCCGATTTGATCTGGGCCGAGGCGACCGGGGTCTTGTAGGTGATCGGCAGCGGATCGCGCGCGCCCTGGACGGTCAGTGGCAGGCGGCCACCCTCGCCGCCGGAGACGACCCTTGCGCCCATCTTTTCGAGCGGATCGAGGATCCGGCGCATCGGACGGCTGCGCAAGGAGGCGTCGCCGTCGAAAATCGCCGAGATCGGGCAGCCGGCGACGGCGCCCATAACCAGCCGGCAGCCGGTGCCCGAATTGCCGAAATCCAGCGCCGTCTTGGGCTGTGCAAAGCCTCCGACGCCCACGCCCTGGACCTTCCAGGCGAAATCGCCGGTGCGCTCGACCTGGGCGCCGAGGGCCTGCATGGATTTGGCGGTGTTGAGGACGTCCTCGCCCTCGAGGAGGCCCGAAATCCCGGTCTCGCCGACCGCGAGCGCGCCCAGGATCAGGGCGCGGTGGGAGATCGACTTGTCCCCGGGCACCCGTACTTTCCCGGTCAGGGGACCGCTGGCGCGCGACCGAAGGGGCGTCGGCTTGTCGGAATGGGTCACGTTATGTCCTTGGATAGGCCCGAAATATCCCTGCGGGGCTCGCGGGGCAGGTACCACATGGTCTCCCCGGCGTCACGGGCATGTCTTTCTCCCGTAATGCGCTATTGACAGCGGGCCGCCAACTAGCCAAGTGAAGCACCGCTTTTCAGACATTCCCAGGATTCCTGCCGTGGCCAAGTCCGAACTCGGAACCAAACGTATTTGCCCGACCACGGGCAAGAAATTCTATGATCTCAACAAGAATCCGGTGATCTCGCCCTATACCGGCGAGGTGGTTCCGATCGCCCCGGTTGCCCCTGCTCGCGCGCCCCGTGGCGCGGAAGCCCGCAGCATGGCCCAGGACACCGCGCCGGAGCCGGCCGAGGCCGAAGAGTTGGTCTCCCTCGAGGAGGCCGATGCCGAGGAGAACACCGGCAAGGTCAAGGCCGTCGTGCCCGAATCGGAGGACGATATCGAGGTCGACGAGACCCTCGACGACGACGATGACGATGATTCGACCTTCATTGCCGACGAAGAAGAGGGCGATGAGGACGTGACCGACATCATTGGTGATGTCGGAGGTGATGAAGAGACTTGAGATCAGCCCTGATCTGTGAAAAAGGGAGCACCGCGCGAGTCGGAAGGCTCGCCAGTCGGGAGTGATCCCCCAGGATCATCCCAGGACTTAAGGGGCCATAGCTCAGCTGGGAGAGCGCTTGCATGGCATGCAAGAGGTCGGCGGTTCGATCCCGCCTGGCTCCACCACGCTTCGCCCTTCGGGCTACGCGTGGCGCAGCCGCGCGGAGAAGCCCGAAGGGCGTAGGCGGGCTCCAACGAATTCCCTACTCCCCGATCACCGCATTCAGCCGGTCCCTCAGCGCGACGATCTCGTCCTTCATCGCCACCAGCTCCGACACCGAGCAGTCCGACGCCGCCAGGATCGACTGCGGCACGCTGCGGGCCTTTTCCTTCAGCGCGTGGCCCTGCGGCGTCAGCGCGATCAGCACCTGCCGTTCGTCCTCGCTGGAGCGGGTACGCCTGACCAGATGAGCGGCCTCTAACCGCTTCAAGAGCGGCGTCAGCGTGCCCGAATCCAGGAAAAGCTTCTCCCCGATGTCCTTGACCGGCACGTCGTCGCGCTCCCACAGCACCAGCATCACCAGATATTGCGGATAGGTCAGGCCGAGCCGGTCGAGCAGCGGCTTGTAGACGCGGTTGAAGGCATGCGCGGCCGAATAGACCGCAAAGCAGATCTGGTTGTCGAGGCGCTGCGGGTCCAGCGCCGGCACTTTCCGAGGCATAACGAATCTCACGAGGTTTCTTCCATTCTGGGGCCGGCCGGCGGCATATTCAATTGCGGACAATTAAATGTGAGGCCGCACAATTTCAATTGCGCACAATCTAATTGTCTGCGATATAGGGCGCGTCCCAACCCGGAAACCCCCAAGGGAGACGAAAATGTCCGTGAACGTCCTCTACAAGACCAGCGCAAAAGCCACCGGCGGCCGCGACGGCCATGCTGCGACCCTCGACGGCGCGCTCGACGTCAAGCTCACCACGCCGAAGGAGCTCGGTGGTGGCGGCGGCGCCGGCAACAATCCCGAGCAGCTGTTTGCGGCCGGTTATGCCGCCTGCTTCATCGGCGCGATGAAATTCGTGGCCTCGCAGGGCGGCCCGAAGGTTCCGGCTGACGCCTCCGTCACCTCGACCGTCGGCATCGGCCCGCGCTCTGAAGGCGGCTTCGGCCTCGACATCGACCTCGCCGTCTCGCTGCCGGGCCTTGCCCGTGCTGAGGCCGAGGCGCTGGTCGCCAAGGCGCACCAGGTGTGCCCGTACTCCAATGCGACGCGCGGCAATGTCGACGTTCGCCTGACGGTCGTCTGATCAAAGGGCGGATTGGCTGGCCCGGGATCCCCCTCGGGCCGGCCGCTTCTGCTTGATTTGCCACGCCGCGGGATTGCCGTGCGGCCGTGCATGCGGCCCTACGCCCGGCGCCATTGCTGGCGCAAACAAACCTCGCTAGGCCTGTGATCAAACGACCGACACAGGGAAGCGAAGGCATGACTGAAGCCGCCAGTTCTGGAGCAGCATTGGGCGCAATGAGCGGGCTGCGCGTCATCGATCTCACGCGCGTGCTCGGCGGTCCCTACTGCACCCAGATCCTCGCCGACCACGGCGCCGACGTCATCAAGGTCGAGCCGCCCGCGGGCGACGAGGTGCGCGAATGGGGCCCTCCCTTCCACGAGGAGGATGCGGCCTATTTCGTCGGCATCAACCGCAACAAGCGCTCGATCGGCCTCGACCTCGCTGCCGAGGGCGGCCGCGTGGTGCTGCTGAAGATGCTGGAGACGGCCGACGTCCTGATCGAGAATTTCAAGCCGGGCACGCTGGAGAAATGGGGCATCGGCAACGAGGTCTTGCGCGAAAAGTTCCCGCGCCTCGTGCATTGCCGGATCTGCGGCTTCGGCGCCGACGGCCCGCGCGGTGGCAACCCGGGCTATGACGCCATCATCCAGGCCATGACCGGCATGATCGCGGCGACCGGCTCGCCCGAGAGCGGACCGATGCGGATCGGCGTGCCGCTCGTCGACATCACCACCGGTCTTTACGCCGCGATCGGCATCCTGATGGCGCTGTCGGAGCGGCAGCGCTCCGGCAAGGGCCAGTTCCTGGAGACGACGCTGTACGAGACCGGCCTTGCCATCATGCATCCGCACACGGCGAACTATTTCATGCATGGCAAGCCGCCTGGCCTCACCGGCAACGAGCACCCGAACCTCGTGCCCTACGCGATCTTCCCGACGAAGACCGACAACATCTTCATCGGCGTCGGCAATGACGGCACCTTCCGCAAGCTCGCCAAGGAGATCGGCAAGCCCGAGCTCGGCACCGATCCGCGCTTTGCCCGCAACAAGGACCGCATCGCCAACCGCGAGGCGCTGCGCGCCGAGCTTGCCGCCGTGTTCAGCCAGCACGAGGCCGAGCCGCTGTGCAATCGCCTGCTTGCGGCGGGTCTGCCCGCAGGCCCGGTGCAGAAGATCGACCAGGCGTTGACGAACCCGCACACGATCGCGCGCGGCGATGTCATCGAGAAGGACTGGTACAAGGGCGTGGCCTCGCCGATCCGGCTCGATCGCAGCAAGCCGAGCCTGCGCCGCCTGCCGCCGAAATTCAGCCAGCACGCGGCCGAGGTGCTGGGCGAGTTCGGCTACTCCAAGTCCGAGATCGACGCGATGGTCGAAAAGGGCACAGTCTGCGGCCCCGAGCGGAAACGCTAGTCGATCAGAACAAATCGAGCGGCCACGTAGGTGCGCTCCCTCCCCCGCCTGCGGGGGAGGGCTGGGGAGAGGGTGTCTCCGCAACAGGACAACTCCCTAGAGGACAGAGCCCTCACCCGCGCTATGCGCCGACCTCTCCCGCAAGCGGGAGAGGTTTTCGAACTCGCGGCCCGATTGTCCGCCTCATCACCCAATGCCGCACTGCGGCGCGGGCCGTGCATGGGCACCGCGAACGGCGCAGGCCCGTCCGTGGCGCCTTCGCCTATTTGACGACTTCCCTTTTGGCCGCGCTTGCTGCTTTCGTTTCTCCCGCTTACACAGTCATGTGAACGTCATATGGCGCTGCTAGCGCAAGCGCCTCTTCATTGACGGGCAAGGGAGGTTTTCTTGATGGCTCTTCGACATTTTGGCGCGGCTGCAGCTGTTGCACTCACGGTTGGTCTCGGCGCCTCGCCGGCCCTGGCCGTGACCGAAATCCAGTGGTGGCATGCGATGACCGGCGCCAACAACGACGTCATCGTCAAGCTCGCCAACGACTTCAACGCGTCGCAGAGCGACTACAAGGTGATCCCGACCTACAAGGGCAACTACCCCGATACAATGAACGCCGGCATCGCTGCGTTCCGCGCCGGCAACGCCCCGCACATCATGCAGGTGTTCGAAGTCGGCACCGCGACCATGATGGCCGCGACCGGCGCCGTGAAGCCGGTCTACAAGCTGATGGCCGAGACCGGCGAGAAGTTCGATCCGAAGAACTACCTGCCCGCGATCACCGGCTACTACTCGACCTCGAAGGGCGAGATGCTGTCGTTCCCCTTCAACTCGTCGTCCACCGTGATGTGGGTCAATCTCGACGAGCTGAAAAAAGCCAATGTCGAGATCCCCAAGACCTGGCCTGAAGTGTTCGAGGCCGGCAAGAAGCTGAAGGCCGCCGGTCACGACACCTGCGGCTTCTCCGGCTCGTGGGTCACCTGGGTCAATCTCGAGCAGCTCTCGGCCTGGCACAACGTGCCGCTCTCCAGCAAGGCCAACGGCCTCGACGGCTTCGACACCGTGCTCGAATTCAACGGCCCGCTCCAGGTCAAGCATCTCGAAAACCTGGTCGAGCTGCAGAAGACCAAGGTCTACGACTACGCCGGCCGCACCAACACCGGCGAAGGCCGCTTCACCTCGGGCGAATGCCCAATCTACCTGACTTCGTCGGCGTTCTTCGGCAACGTCAAGGCGCAGGCCAAGTTCAACTTCACCGCCGTGCCGATGCCCTATTATCCCGACGCCAAGGGCGCGCCGCAGAACTCGATCATCGGCGGTGCTTCGCTCTGGGTCATGGGCGGCAAGCCGGCCGACGATTACAAGGGCGTCGCGAAATTCCTGACCTTCCTCTCCGACACCGATCGTCAGGTCTACATCCACAAGGCCTCGGGCTATCTGCCGATCACCAAGGCGGCCTACGCCAAGGCGAAGGAAGAAGGCTTCTACAAGGACCAGCCCTATCTCGAGACCCCGCTGCTCGAGCTGACCAACAAGGAGCCGACCGAGAATTCGCGCGGCCTGCGCCTCGGCAACATGGTTCAGCTGCGTGACGTCTGGTCGGAAGAGATCGAGCAGGCGCTGGCCGGCAAGAAGACCGCCAAGCAGGCGCTCGATGCCGCCGTCGAACGCGGCAACACGATGCTGCGGCAGTTCGAAAAGACCGCCGTGAAGTAAGGCGACTGCGGCAGGCCGGTCGCCCGGCCTGCCGCTCCCCGGGGCATCATGCAAAAGCAAGCCATTTTCCAATCGAGGCTATTGCCCTACGCGCTGGTTGCCCCGCAACTCGCGATCGTCCTGATTTTCTTCTACTGGCCGGCCCTGCAGGCGGTGATCCAGTCGTTCCTGCTCCAGGACGCCTTCGGCCTGTCGTCGAGCTTCGTCTGGTTCGACAACTACATCGAGCTGTTCAGGGATCCCGCCTATTTCGCAACGATCGTCCGGACCTTCTTCTTCTCGTTCGCGATCGCGATCTCGTCACTGTCCTTCGCGCTGCTGCTCGCCGTGATGGCTGACAAGCCGCTGCGCGGCTCGATGCTCTACCGCACGCTGCTGATCTGGCCCTATGCGGTGGCGCCGCCGGTCGTCGGCGTGCTCTGGATCTTCATGCTGCATCCCTCGCTCGGCGTGCTCTCGCGCTATCTGCGCGGCCTCGGCATCGACTGGAATCCGCTGCTCGACGGCAACCAGGCCGCGGCGCTGGTCATCCTCGCCGCCGCCTGGAAGCAGATTTCTTATAATTTCCTGTTCTTCCTCGCCGGCCTCCAGAGCATCCCGAAGAGCGTGATCGAGGCCGCCGCGATCGACGGCGCGCGTCCGATGCGGCGGTTCTGGACCGTGATCTTCCCGCTGCTGTCGCCGACCATCTTCTTCCTGCTGGTGATCAACATCGTCTACGCCTTCTTCGACACGTTCGGCATCATCGACACCATGACCCGCGGCGGACCCGGCACGTCGACCGTCACGCTGGTCTACAAGGTCTATTCGGACGGCCTGCTCGGCGGCAATCTCGGCAGCTCCGCGGCGCAATCGGTGATCCTGATGATCATGGTCATCGTGCTGACGGGAATCCAGTTCCGCTTCGTCGAACGCAAGGTGACCTACTGATGGTCGAGGAAGAGGGCTTTCGGCGCTACGTCGCCCACATCATCCTCTGGATCGGGATCGCGATCGTCGCATTCCCGGTCTACATCGCCATCGTCGCCTCGACCCAGGACAACGCGCTGATCGCCAACGGCCAGATGTCGCTGCTGCCGGGCGGTCATTTCTTCGAGGTCTATTACCAGACCATCTTCGTCGGCACGAGCGGGTCGACCCGCGAGCCGGTCGGCAACATGATGCTTAACTCGCTGGTGATGGCGCTCGCGATCGCAATCGGCAAGATCGCGATCTCGATCATCTCGGCCTATGCGATCGTGTATTTCCGCTTTCCGTTCCGGATGGCGATCTTCTGGATCATCTTCATCACCCTGATGCTGCCGGTCGAGGTGCGCATCTATCCGACCTACAAGATCGTCGCCGACCTGCACATGCTCGACAGCTATGCGGGCCTGGCGCTGCCGCTGATTGCCTCGGCCACCGCGACGCTGCTGTTCCGCCAGTTCTTCATGACTGTGCCGGACGAATTGCTGGAGGCCTCGCGCATCGACGGCGCCGGTCCCCTGCGCTTCTTCTGGGACACCCTCTTGCCGCTGTCGCGCACCAACATGGCGGCCCTGTTCGTGATCCTGTTCATCCTCGGCTGGAATCAATATCTCTGGCCGCTGCTGATCACCACGCGCGACGATATGCAGACCATCCAGGTCGGCATCCGCAAGATGATCACCACCACCGACGCGCTGACCGAATGGCCGATCGTGATGGCGACCGCCGTGCTGGCCATGCTGCCGCCGGTGTTCGTCGTCGTCGCCATGCAGAGATTGTTCGTGCGCGGCCTCGTCGAAACCGAGAAATGAGTTTTCATGGCTAACGTCACCCTGCGCAACGTCCGCAAGACCTATCAAGGCGGCTTCGAAGCCATCAAGGGCGTCAACGTCGATGTCGGCGACGGCCAGTTCTGCGTGCTGGTCGGCCCCTCCGGCTGCGGCAAGTCCACACTGCTGCGCATGGTCGCAGGGCTCGAGACCGTCACCGGCGGCGAGATCGACATCGGTGGCCGCGTCGTCAACCAGGTCGAGCCCGCCGATCGCGACATCGCGATGGTGTTCCAGAACTACGCGCTCTATCCGCATATGAGCGTCTACAACAACATGGCCTATGGCCTGCGCAACCGCGGCATGGCCGAGGCCGAGATCAAGACCCGCGTCGAGCAAGCCGCGCGCGTGCTCGAGCTCTCCGCCATGCTGGAGCGCAAGCCGCGGCAGCTCTCCGGCGGCCAGCGCCAGCGCGTCGCCATGGGCCGCGCCATCGTGCGCCAGCCGAAGGTGTTCCTGTTCGACGAGCCGCTCTCCAACCTCGACGCCAAGCTGCGCATCGCGATGCGCGTCGAGATCCGCAAATTGCAGCGCCGGCTCAGCACGACGTCGATCTACGTCACCCACGACCAGCTCGAGGCGATGACACTGGCCGACGTTCTCGTCGTAATGAACGGCGGCCAGGTCGAGCAGGTCGGCAATCCCCTCGCGATCTACGAGAAGCCGGCGACGACTTTTGTGGCTTCCTTCATCGGCGCACCGCCGATGAACCTGATGTCGACGCGTCCCGACGAGATCAAGTCGCAGCTCGGCGGCAGTGCTGTTGAGGCCGGCATTCTCGGCATCCGCCCGGAGGATTTCGTCATCACCGACGAGACACCAGCGGGCGGCGTGGCGCTGCCGTTAACGGTCGAAGCCATCGAGCGCGTCGGTGCCGAAACTTTCGTCTACGGCTCCCGCGAGCAGGAGGACCAGCGCGTCGCCGCCACCCCGGGCGAGCTGCCGCCCGGTGAGGTCATCGTCCGCATTCCCGGAACCGAGGCCCCTGCCATCGGCGCGAGGATCCGCGTCGCGGCGATCCGGGCGAAGCTGCATCTGTTCAGCGGCGACGGGCGGAAGCGGATCGAGGCCTGACGGGTACCGGGGGGCAGACCGAGAAAACGTCCGAAAACAACCCCATGCACAGTAGGAGGGGTCCTGTTTTCATTGAGATAAATCGCCCGCAAATTCGTCATGCCTGCGCCTTCGGGGGTATGACGAATTGTAAGCATTTTGTGCGATGGCAGAGCCCTGGGCGGCAAGCGCCCCATCCACAGGCCCCCGGCTACGTCCTTGAACCGACACGGGGATATGACCATATTGCTGACCAAGGGGTGCCTTGATCGGGCCCCGAAGCACCAAAGTCGCTTCGAGAGGACTTTGTAAACTATGTCTCGTGTTCCCACGCTTTCCAGTCCGTTCCTTCTGGGCTTCGACGAGATCGAGCGCGTGCTCGACCGCGTCGTCAAAGGCGCCGACGGCTACCCTCCCTACAATATCGAGAGGTGTGACCGCTCGGACGGCCAACCCGAGCGTTTGCGCATCACGCTGGCGGTCGCCGGCTTCACCCGCGACCAACTCGATGTAACCATTGAGGAAAACCAGCTCGTCATTCGCGGGCGGCAGCAGGACGACAAGACCCGGCAATACATCCATCGCGGCATCGCCGCGCGCCACTTCCAGCGCACCTTCGTGCTGGCGGAGGGGATGCTGGTGCTGGGTGCGGATTTGAAGAACGGGTTGTTGTCGATCGACCTGGCCCGGCCTGAACCGGAGAGGATCGTTAAGACAATCGCTATCAATGAGCACGAATAATGGAACGAGTAGCGGACTCGACCGCTTAGTTCTTTAGAGGAGTCGAGACCATGAGTGAAGGTCACGTTGCGTTCGAATACGAAGCCAAGAATGTCTCTCCGGAGACGCTGGCAACCCTTGGCGAAGGCCATATCGCCTATGTGAAGCAGATCCGCTCCGAGGACGTTCCGGGCCTGTTTCCCGAGGCGCCGAAGATTGCGCCGGGTCTCAAGCTTTTCGCGCTCCACGCCGCCGACGGCACGCCGATCATGCTGACCGACAGCCGCGAAGCCGCGATCGCCAACGCCTGGAGCAACGAGCTGCAAGCCGTCAGCGTGCACTGAGCGCGCATCGCACGACTAGAGATTTGGCGGGCATGCCTTCAGACGAAGGCATGCCCGTTTTCATTTGTGAGGGGCTGCTGCTAGACGGTGGTCATGGACCAGCCCATGCCCATCCCGATTGCGATATCCGAGTTGTCATCCGGCGAAGCGCTGGCCGAGACGATGCTGTCTCTCAACAACAGCCATGCAGAGGAATTGTCGTGGCTTGAGCGCGAGCGGCTGCAAGACCTGGTCGCGCAAGCCTTCTACGCGCGCAGGATCAGCCATCTCGATGCGTTCCTGATCGCACTTGATCAGGACGGGCACTACGACAGCCCGAACTTCCTGTGGTTTCGATCCCGCTACGCGCGCTTTGTCTACGTCGACCGGATCGTGGTCGCAGCATCCGCGCGCGGCATGGGATGCGCGCGCCGGCTTTACGCCGACCTGTTCGATCGCGCGGCCGAAGCCGGACACGATCGCATCGTCTGCGAAGTGAATCGGCAGCCGCCGAACCCGGCGTCGGATGCGTTTCACGCCGCCCTGGGATTTGCCGAGGTCGGCAGCGCCAACATCCACAATGGCAGCAAGACGGTGCGCTATCTCTCGCGCACCCTCTGACCACACTCAAAGAAAGCGGTTGGGCAGCCTTGGGCCGCAGTTGTGGCCGACAGCACCGAATAGATCGCGGACGCCTCGCGCGAGGCGCACAGGCAAGCCCAATCAGGTCAATCGCGCTCGGATGTCCGGTTTCAGGACCTTCCCGACCTTTGAGCGCGGAAGATCGTCCCAGACTTCGATCTGCTTCGGCGTCTTGACGCTGCCGATCTGTTCCTTGACGAAGGCGGCGAGCACCGCGGGGTCAATCCGCTGGCCGGCGCGGGGCTGCACCACGGCCACGATCCGTTCGCCCCACTTCGGATCGGGCAGCCCGATCACGGCGCAATCCTGCACCGCCTCATGCGCCCGCAGCGCGTTCTCGACCTCGATCGAGTAGACGTTGAACCCGCCGGTGATGATCATGTCCTTGGCGCGATCGACGATATAGAGGTAGCCGTCGTCGTCGATGTAGCCGATGTCGCCGGTGTGGTGCCAGCCATGCGCGGAGGCCTCCGCCGTGGCCTCGGGATTCTTGTAGTAGCCCTGCATCACCAGCGAGCCGCGGACCACGATCTCGCCGCGCGCGCCTGATGGCAGCAGATTGCCGTCGCCATCCATGATGCCGGCCTGCACCAGCGGGCTGATCCGCCCGGCCGAAGCGAGGCGCTCCATCGCGATGGTGCCGTCGGCATTGTAATGCTCATCTGGTGCCATCATCGAAATCATCATCGGCGCTTCGGTCTGACCGAACAACTGCGCCATCGGCCCGATACGCTGGAGCGCCTCCGCAAGCCGCGCGGCCGAGATCGGCGCCGCGCCGTACCAGAAGCATTGCAGCGAGCCGAGGTTGGCGGAGTCGAGCCTGGGATGATCGAGCAGCATGTAGATCACGGTCGGCGGCAGGAAAGTGTGCGTGACGCCGTAGCGCTCGATCAGATCGAGGAATTCGGCGATGTCGGGGTGATGCATGATCACGATGCGGCCACCGAGCGCCATGATCGGGAAACACAGCACGCCGGCCGCGTGGGTCAAGGGCGCGAGCGCGAGATAGACTGGACGGCCCTTGAAGGGATAGCCCATCAGCGTCAGGGCCGTCATGGCCTCGATGTTGCGGCCCGACAGCATGACCCCCTTCGGCTTGCCGGTGGTGCCGCCAGTGCCGGGAATCATCGCGAGATCGTCGACCGTCTCGCATTGATAGGGGTCGTCGGCGAGGCCGGCGAGCCAGCTGTCAAACGAGGGCGCGAAGGGCAACTCTGCATCGAGGCAGACGAGGGCGCGCAGCTTCGGCAGCTCTGCACGCACCGCTTCGACCATCGGCGCGAAGCTTGAATGAAACAGCAGCAGGCTGCAGTCGAATTGGTCGAGGATGATGCGGTTTTCGGCCGCCTCGTTGCGCGGATTGATCGGGCACCAGACCGAGCCGGCACGGAAAAGGCCGAACACGCACGCAAAGGCGACCGGATCGTTGCCGGAGAGAATCGCAACCTTCTCACCGGGCGCGATACCCGATCGCGCGAGCCCGCGCGCGATGCGATAGCTGAGCTGCTGCACTTCGCCATAACTGAGGTCGCGCCCATCCATGGTGAGGCACGGCGCATCGGGGCCGAGCGAGGCACCTTTGTCCAGGTAATCGATGAAGCGCATGGTCGCCCCCGAAGCATCGTAAGGTTGGTTAGATGCGAGCCGCGGCGAAGGTCCACCTCTCCCTTGGGAGAGGTGAGGAACGATCGCCGCCGCGTCTCCTAATCGTGTACGGTTAGAACAGGCTTGCTGACCAGACCAAAACTGCGCAATTGCCCGAGCAGCTCGTGATGGCCGAACGCCTGGCAGCCGGAGGCGAAGCCCACGCGCTTGGGCGGCTGCTGCAGCAAGTGCGCGGCGGCATAGGCCTGCAGCAAGCCGGTCTGCTTGTAATTGCTGTTGCCGTTGATGACGCAGTGCGCGCCCCAACGGGCCGGAGGCATGCACCGAATCCAGCGACTTGTTGACGCGCGGGTTCTCGCGCGGCGGCATGGTGTTCATGACGCCGGCGGCGGTCTGCGCCAACGCGGCGTAGCGGTCGTCGGGGTTCATGTCCTTGGTCGCTTCCAGCGCGGCGGCGACGATCTGCGGCACGCCCAGCATCAGGGCGCGATTGAACACGCCGCCCAGCACCTTGACGTTGGCCACGCGCGGATCGCGCTTGAACCACACCGGATGCGAGGTGCCGCCCCAGGGCAGCGCCAGCGCCAACTCATGCTGGCCGGGGATGGCGAGGTTGTAGAGGCCGGCATCCACCTGATGCTCGACATATTTGTTCTGATCCAGATAGTAGGCCTTGGCCATTGCGGCATTGACCAGGATGGTCTGCGTCGAGGCGATGGTCGGGCTGCCGCCCCAGAACACCGCGATATCGAGGGTATCGAGGCCGGGCGTCTCCAGGCACAGCTGCGCGGCGATTTCGCCGGTGGTGTACATCTGTGCGATGCCGGGCGCGAGCAGCAGGCCGGCATTGGCGAACTTCGCGCCCCACTCCTGCTCGAGCGTGATCAGCCAGTCCTGCTCGCCTGTCGTGTCGGTGTAATGGCATCGGGAAGCCCAACACGCCTGCACCACCTCGCCGCCGAATCTGGCGAAGGGCCCACGGTGTTGAGCACCACCGAGGCGCCGTTGAACAATTCCGACAGTGCGCTCACGGTGTGCGGCACTTCCACCACCTCGTAGTCGGCGGTCTCGATGCCGGCGACGTTCGCCTTCATCGCGGCGTTGAGTTTCCCGGCGCTGCGGCCGGCGGCGATGAAGGGAATGTTGTACTCGCGTAAGTATTCGCAGACCAGCCGGCCGGTGTAGCCGGACGCGCCATAGACGATGACGGGCTTCTTCGCGCTCATTGCGTTCCTCCGAAATGTTCGTTGTCAGGTTTTTTGGCTCACATGCCCATGCCGCCATCGACCGGCAGTCCGATGCCGGTGATGAAGCGCGCCTCGTTCGAGCACAGGAACACCGCGGCGTCGGCGATGTCGCCGACCTCGGCGAGCTTGCCGAGAGGCGTCTGCTCCACCACCGAGCCGACCGCGGCGTTGACGTCGGGCGCGAGGCCGATCTTCACGATGTCGTTGGCCAGCTGCAGGCCCATGTCGGTCGGGATCAGGCCGGGATAGATGCAGTTGACGCGCACGCCATAACCGAGCTTGCCGGCCTCCATCGCAGCGACCCGTGTCATGCGATCGACCGCGGATTTCGTGCCGGAATAGACCGCGATGCTCGGGAAGGCGATCGTCGCCGCGACGGAGGCGATGTTGACGACCGCGCCGCCCTTGCCCGCCGCTCCGCCCGGCCGCATCGCGCGGAAGGCGTGCTTCATGCCGAGCACGGTGCCGACGATGTTGACGTCGCACATCCGCCGCGCATCCTCGGCTCTGATCTCGCTGACCAGCGAGGTGATCTCAATGCCGGCATTGTTGATGAGGATGTCGTAGCCGCCGAGGGTGGCGACAGTCTTGGCCACCGCCCGCTCCCATTGCGCGTCGTCGGTGACGTCGAGCTGGACGAAGCCCGTCGCGACATCTTCCTTCGCGATAGCAGCTGCGCTGGCGCGGCCGGCCTCCTCCAGAATGTCGGCGATCATGATCGAGGCGCCGGCGCGCGCCAACGCCTGCGCGATAGCCGCGCCGATTCCCCTCGCACCGCCGGTGACCAGGGCTTTCCTGCCCGCAAGGCTCTTCCCACCCATGACGCACTCCTCCGTTGCTGGTGATTGATTCGTGCTGCGCCACCAGGCGCGCACCAGGTCGATGGGCGCAGGCCTTTCGGCGGCACCCAGCGAAGCGTTCCTCCATGGCCGGACGTCTTGACGACTGTCCAAATTATTGGCGGGAGCCTCCGCCAGAATCTTGACACTTGTCAAGATCGAATTTGACAGTTGTCTAAGGAAGTGGTTGTGAGGAGGCGGAGCTATTCCGCGGTCGACGCGGTTCAAGTCCTTGAAAAAACGGGACTGAGGAAAGGACGACATGGCGCGGCAGATGACAGGGGCGGCCCGGCGTGTGGCCGATGCGGCCGAGGTGCTGCGCGACGAGAAGTTCAACGCGCGGCGCATCGAGCTTGCCGAGGCCGCGCTCGAAACCCTCGGAGAGCTCGGCTTCGCCCGCACCAGCCTGCGGGAGATCGCGCAGAACTCGGCGTTCACGCACGGCGTGTTCCACTATTATTTCAGCGACAAGCTCGACCTGATCTGCTGCTGCGTGCGCCACTACAAGGCGAAGTGCGTGACGCGATATGACGAGGTCGTCGCAACGGCAACGAGCCGCGACGAATTGACGGAGGGCTTCCTCGCCAAGCTCGCAGCAACGCTGCAGAACGAAGCCCGTATGCACCGGCTGTGGTACGATTTGCGCTCGCAGGCGATGTTCGAGGCGGCGTTCCGCAAGGACGTGCTCGAGATCGACAAGAGCCTGGAGGCGATGATCTGGCGCATCGCCTCGCGCTATGCCGAACTCGGCGGCAAGCGGCCGGCGTCGTCACCGGCTGCGCTCTATGCGCTGTTCGACGGCCTGTTCCAGAGCGCGCTGCTCCGGCACCTCGCGGGTGACAAGACGGCGGCTCCCGAACTGCTCGACGAAGTCCGGCGCCTGCTGCCGACCGTGTGCTGAAGCGCGGGCAGCGCCCGCGAAGCTTCCGCATCGTCATTGCGAGGAGCACTTGCGACGAAGCAATCCAGAATCCCTCCGTGGAAAGATTCTGGATTGCTTCGCTACGCTCGCAATGACGGAGTGTGAGGTAACGGCGTGCTCAACTCTCATGTCCTGGACGCGGCGCAGCGCTTCAGTTCGCGACCTCTTTGATCGTCGCGACGATCATGAAGACCAGCATCGCGAACCCGAACGCAAGCATGACCCAGGTGATAAGCACGCAGCCTTCGAAAGTTGTCTCGTTGCTGGCGCGAGTTACGTAGCCGTTGCGGCTCCAGATTTTTCCTTTCGTGCTGGCAAGCCGTAGCTGCCACGCAATGCTGGTCAGCCACCCGATCATTCCGGCGAATACGAGGAATGTCAGCAAGGAAGGACTCTTGGGAAGCTCGCGGCCAAGTCGCGAAGACTTCTGACTGGACCGACGCACGAGAGTAAGCGTGCCCGTTATCATTTGTAACGACAATTTCGTACCGTCATGCCCGGGCTTGTCCCGGGCATCCACGTTCCTGGTTCGATGAGGCAAGCCGTGGATGGCCAGGACAAGCCCGGCCATGACGACGCAGATACTTCAGCTTTAAGGAGCCTTAAGATGTGGAGATTGGAACCGACGTCTTACGCCGCGGTCGCCGGCGGCAGGGCCAGCACCGAATAGATCGCCTGGGCATCCCGCGAGGCGCGGAGCTTCTTGGCGATGTCCTGGTCGCGCAACAGGCGGGCGATGCGGGCGAGGGCCTTGAGGTGATCGGCGCCGGCGCCTTCGGGGGCGAGCAGCAGGAAGACGAGATCGACGGGCTGGCCGTCCATCGCCTCGAAATCGATCGGGCGATCGAGCCGCGCGAACAGGCCAAAAATCTTTTCCAGCTTGGGCAGCTTGCCGTGCGGGATGGCGACGCCATAGCCGACCGCGGTGGTGCCGAGCTTCTCGCGCTGGAGCAGCACCTCGAACACGGAGCGTTCGTTCTGCCCGGTCAGCTCGGCGGCCTTGGCCGCAAGTTCCTGAAGCGCCTGCTTCTTGCTGTTGACCTTCAATGCCGGGAGAATCGCCTCGGGTGCGACCAGATCGGTAATCGGCATGGAAGCTTTCCGAGGTGAATTAAACCGTCAGGTTCCGATTTGGCCAGCGTGGGGATAACCGCGCCGGGCCGGCGTCGAGAAGGTGAAGCAGGAGGGAGACTTAGCCAGTCCCTAGACCCTGATGTGGGGCGCTTCTACTCCAACGCAATCCCGGTGCCAACTCCCGCGTAAGGCTTTGCCCCGGTCATTGTTAAGGGCTGCGGATGGTACGGGGTCCGGCTGGCCCCCCTATTCCCCGGCCTTGCCGCCGGCATTCCCGCCCGGTGGGTCGATCCAGCCGACATTGCCGTCGGCACGCCGGTAGATGATGTTCACCCGGCCGCTGGACCCATGCTGGAACACCAGGCAGGGCGCCCCGGTCAGGTCCAGTTCCATGACGGCCTCGCTCACCGAGAGCTGCTTCAGGGCGGTGGTGGCCTCGGCGATGATCACGGGGCTGTAGCCGGTGACCTCGTCGTCGTCCTCCCCCTCGCCTGGCGCTTCCAGCACGTAAGCCGTGGCGTCGAGGGTAGCCAGCGCCGCAGAGGCGACATGGGCCTTGCGGGCGGAGCGGTCCTTGAGGCGGCTCTTGTAACGCTTGAGCCGCTTCTCGATCATGATCAGCGCCTGGTCGGCACTGGCATAGGCGTCCGGCGCGTTCGAATCGGCCTCCAGCGTAACTCCCGAATCGAGATGCAGCGCGCAGTCGGTGCGAAAGCCGAAGCCGTCCTTGGAGAGCGTGATGTGGCCGGAATAATTGCCGTCGAAATATTTGCGCAGGACCTCTTCAGTCCGGTCGGTCACGCGGCCACGCAGGGCCTCGCCGACGCTGACGCTCTTGCCCGAAATCCGAAGAGTCATGGTGATGCCTCGCTTGGTTTGCGCCCGGCTACGGTGACGCGTCATCGTAGCTGGGGTTGTTCCCTGCGCATGATCTTTTCGGAAAACCGCCGTACACTTTCCGGATCATGCGCGTGCTTGGATCGGTCGCGATGGGGGGATGAGAGTAGCGCGATTTCGCGCCAGCGCAATCAGGCCGGTTCGGTGTTGCGGGAGCGGTCGGACAGTGCGTTGGAGAGGACGTTACCAAGGGCGCTCTGCTTGTCGCGGCGGCGTTGCACCGAGGAGGGAATGCGCATGGCTTCGCGGTACTTCGCGACCGTGCGGCGGGCAATATCAATGCCCGAGGCGCGCAAGCGTTCCACGATGGTATCATCCGACAGGATCGCCGAGGGTTCTTCCGAATCGATCAGCTGCTTGATGTGGTGGCGCACCGCTTCGGCGGAATGCGCTTCGCCGCCGTCGGCCGACGCGATCGACGCCGTGAAGAAATATTTCAATTCGAATGTGCCGCGATTTGTCGCCATGTACTTGTTGGCGGTGACGCGCGACACCGTGGATTCATGCATCTGGATGGCGTCGGCGACCGCCTTCAGATTCAGCGGCCGCAGATGCGCGACGCCATGGGTGAAGAAGCCGTCCTGCTGGCGCACGATCTCGGTCGCAACTTTCAGGATGGTGCGGGCGCGCTGATCCAGCGCGCGCACCAGCCAGGTCGCATTCTGGAGCGCGTCGGTGAAATAGGACTTGTCGCCGTCCTTGCCGATCTTCTTCGATAGCTCGGAATAGTAGGTCTGGTTGACAAGCACGCGCGGCAAGGTGTCGCTGTTGAGCTCGACATGCCAGCCGCCGTCGGGACCCGGGCGGACATAGACGTCGGCCACCATGGTCTGCAAGCGGGCCGAGCCGAACTTCATGCCGGGCTTGGGATTGAGGCGGCGGATCTCGCCGATCATGTCGGCGATGTCCTCGTCGTCGACGCCGCAGAGCTTGCGCAAGCTCGCGATGTCGCGCTTGGCCAGCAGATCGAGATGCTCGACCAGGGCCTGCATCGCGGGATCGTAGCGGTCGAGCTCGCGGAGCTGGATCGCCAGGCATTCGCTCAAGTTGCGCGCGCAGACGCCGGGCGGATCGAATTTTTGCAGCACGGCAAGAACGTCGTCGACGTCCTTTTGCGATGCGCCAAGACGCTCGGCGGCCTGGCCGAGATCGGGCGGCAGATAGCCGGCCTCGTCGACGAGGTCGATCAGGTACTGGCCGATCATGCGCTGCGCCGGCGCGGAGAAGGCGACCGAGAGCTGCTCGGCGAGATGGTCCGACAGCGTCATCTCGGCGGCGACGAAGGCTTCGAGATTGTAGTCCTCGTCACCGGAGGCGCCGCCGCCCCATTCGGTGTAGACGCTTGGCGCGGCGTCCTGCGCGTTGCGCGCGGCAGCCTCGGCCGGCTCCTCGGAGAAGACGTTGTCCAGACCCGTGTCCAGGGTCTGCTCGATCTCGGCGCGGGTGCCGAGATCCTTGCTCATCCATTCTTCCTGGCCGGGCTCGAAAGCGTCGCCGCTGCCGCCAAAGCCGTCATCGCCGCCCTGGCTGCCTGAATCCTCGCCATCGTGGTCGCTGAACTGGCCGGCCTCGGCCGGGGCCTCGCCGCCGGGAGCCTCGTCACTGGCCCGCTCCAGCAGGGGGTTACGCTCGAGCTCCTCCTCCACGAAGGTCGTGAGATCGAGATTGGACAATTGCAGCAGCTTGATCGCCTGCATCAGCTGCGGCGTCATGACCAGCGACTGCGATTGCCGGAACTCTAATCTCTGCGTAAGCGCCATCTAACAAGAACCGTTCCCAAAAATTGGTCCGATTCTTGCTTATCTTAGTCCTGACCCGATGTACACGCCTTGACTAAAAGGAAAAAAGGGCTAGAGGCGGAATTCCTCGCCAAGGTAAAGGCGGCGAACGTCGGGATCGGCGACGATCTCGTCCGGGCTACCCTCCGTCAGGATTTCACCGGCATAGACGATATAGGCGCGATCGGTGAGGCCGAGCGTCTCGCGCACATTGTGGTCGGTGATCAAGACGCCGATGCCGCGATTGGTGAGATGGCGGACGAGGTCCTGAATGTCGCCGACCGCGATCGGATCGATGCCGGCGAAGGGCTCGTCGAGCAGCATGTAGTTCGGACGCGTGGCCAGCGCGCGCGCGATCTCGACGCGGCGGCGCTCACCGCCCGATAGCGCGATCGACGGCGATTTGCGCAGGCGCGTGATGTTGAATTCGTCGAGCAGCGAATCGAGCTGCTGCTCGCGCTTCTTGCGCGAGGGCTCGACCACTTCGAGCACGGCGCGGATGTTCTGCTCGACGGTGAGGCCGCGGAAGATCGAGGCTTCCTGCGGCAGATAGCCGATGCCGAGCCGCGCGCGCTGATACATCGGCAGCTGGGTGACGTCATGGCCGTCGAGCTCGATCGCACCGCGGTCGGCCTTGATCAGGCCAGTGATCATGTAGAACACGGTGGTCTTGCCGGCGCCGTTCGGGCCGAGCAGGCCGACGGCTTCGCCGCGGCGCACATAGATGCTGACGCCGCGCACCACCTGGCGGCTGCCGAACGCCTTTTCCACGCTATGCACAGCCAGGAAGCCGGGACGGCGCAGCAGCTGCGGCCCGCCGGCGCCGTTTGGCTTCGCGGCGCTCCTGACGGGGTGAACCGCGCGCGGCGGCTCGGCCTGGTAGTCGGCGGGATAATCGGCTTGATAGCCGCCCTGGAACTGGTCGGGCGCGCGCATCGGCTGGTCACGGGCGATCGGCGGGGCGTCCCGCACCGGGCTGGTCACGAGGCCCCCGACGCTGTCCCCGAGCGCGGTGATGTCACGCGCAAATCCTGGCCGGCCGCGTTTGGCGGGGCGCCGACGGAACATGCTGAATAGATCGACCATCCCCGCCTTCCAGCCTTTCGCGGTGTTTGCGCGGTGTTTGCGCAGCGTTCGCGCGATCTGCCGCGCCGGCCTTTCGACTAGCCGACGCAGCATGAATGAAGGGATGTCTCATGCCCAGTGAAACACGCCCGAAAAGCGGCGGATCCCGCTTCGAAGCCCTGCGCGTAGATACAGTCTCACCGCACAAGCTTCAACCTCGGATCGGCGGCATCCGGCCCAAGACCCTGAATTTACTTTCAGAATTTACTTTTTGCCGCCGCCGGGCAACAGCGAGGGCGGGGCCGCGCCGGGCTTAGCCGGACCGCCTGAACCGCAATCACTGCCGGCGCCCTGCGGCAGCAGGACCTGAACGCCCCGGCCGCTGTCGGATTCCACGCGGGACACGCCGGTGGTCATGTCGACGGTCAGCCGGTCGCCGCGCATGACATTCTTGCATTGTGTCATGACCACCTGGCCTGCGCCGCCGCCAAACATGGTGATGAGGTTGGTCTTGGTGTCGAACACGGCGGTCTCGCCTGTCACCACCTGGTCCTTCTGGGTGACCACGACATTGCCGCGCGCCTCCAGCCGCTTGATCGAGGAGCTGCCGCCCGGGCCCGGCGTTGCCGACTGCATCGGCGCACCCTTGGCGCCCTTCGCCGCGGGCTGCGGCGCGGCCGGCTTGTCGCCGCCGCCGGAATCGTAAAACACCACCAGCGTCTTCGAGGTCATGGTGGTGTCGCCCTGGATGACCTTCACATTGCCGGAGAAGGTCGCCTCCTTCTTCTTGTCGCGCATCTCGAGCGAGGCGGCCTCGATCTGGATCGGCTGATCGCGATTCTGCGAAAAGCCCTGCAGCGCGTTGGGCTGGCCCTGTATCGTGCTCTGCGCGATCGCTGCACCTGCCGTCAGCGCAATGCCGAGGGCAAGCGCGGCCGCGCCGAGGATGGCGCGCCCTTTGTCTTCGCTGCGCGGAAAAAACCTGATCATGAAAATCATCTTGAATTAGCGGACTTGCTCTTTAATTTCGCCGGCGGTGGCGCCGGCTGCTCGACGGGGGCCGCGGCATCATCCGTGCTGATCTTGTCCAGATGCATCACGACATTGCCCTCGAAGCGGATGACGTCGCCGCCTTCCATAATTCGCAAGCGATCGGCGGTCAGCGTGCCGTTGGTCAGCTTGACGTCGACGCGCTCGTCCGAGGAGACCGTGCCCTTGCCCATGTCGACGAAGGCCGAGTTCAGCCGCGCCTCATAGCCGGTCGAGGTGCGCAGGAAGATGTCCTTGTGCAGATCGAGCTGCTGCTGCTTGTTGTCGAAGCGGCCGGTGCGGGCATCGAGGAACAGGGTCGATTGGTCCTCCATCAGCACCTTGGCGCGCAGATCGGCGAGATCGACATGATCGGGGTCGGTGATGTCCTGCGTCGCGGCCTTGGCCCAGAGCTCATAGGGCCGCTGGTCCGGCGTGAAGCCGGACATATGCGGCGATTCCATCGTGATCTTGGTTCCCGTCACCACGAGGTTTCCGGAGTCGAGCTTGATCGGGATCTGGAACGGATTGAGGAAGGTCGAGACGGCGACGATCGCGGCCAGGGACACGATCACGGTCACCGGCACCGCGATGCGCAGAATCCGTACCAGGCGGCTGTGGCGCGCCGCGCTGGCAAACTTCGCCGCAAGCGCGGCGTCGTAGGTGGGATTCTGGGCCGAATTCACTGCTGCTCCAGAGTGTCGCTCGCTCTGTCCGGTTGAGGTTCGCCCCATTGTACCCGGCGCCGCCACGATATGCAGCCGGCGACAGGCCGTTACGAAAGTGTCCGAAACGGGGCGGCGGCCCTGAGGTCAGCCGCCGCGCGCGGCCTCAGGAATGCGCAAAAATGTCCTCTTCGGCCCAGCCCTGGAGGTCGAGCAGGGCGCGGGTCGGCAGGAAGTCGAAACAGGCCTTGGCCAGCGCTGTGCGGCCCTCCCGCACCAGCATGGCATCGAGCCGCTCGCGCAGGGCATGCAGATGCAGCACGTCGGAGGCGGCATAGGCGAGCTGCGGCTCGGACAGGCTGTCGGAACCCCAGTCGCTGGACTGCTGCTGCTTGGAGAGATCGACGTTGAGCACCTCGCGCACGAGGTCTTTCAGGCCGTGGCGGTCGGTATAGGTGCGGGTCAGGCGGGAGGCAATCTTGGTGCAATAAATCGGCCCGGTCATGACGCCGAAGGTCTGGTAGAGCACCGCGACGTCGAACCGAGCGAAGTGGAAGATCTTCGTGATGGCGGGATTGGCCAGCAGGGCCTTCAGGTTCGGCGCGTCGGTGTGACCCTTGGGGATCTGCACGACGTCGGCGCTGCCGTCGCCGGGCGAGAGCTGCACCACGCAGAGCCGGTCGCGGTGCGGGTTGAGCCCCATGGTCTCGGTGTCGATCGCCACCGCCGAGGTGTAGCGGGACAGGTCGGGCAGGTCGCCGCGGTGCAAGCGTACGGTCATGGCGGGTCAAAACCTCAATCGAATCGGTTTGTCGGCATCATAGGCTAATCGGATGGCCCGCGATGTAGCCACTGGAGGCGGGCCGCGCAAGCGCCTGACAGCTCAGATCGCCGCCAGCATGATGCAGATCATCGCCGCGACCGTGATGCGGCTGGGGCCGTCACGGAAGGCGTAGAGGATCGGATCATCAGGCATCTCGCGGCGATGCGCCATCATCAGGGCGCGGCCGAACCAGTACAGCAGCAGCGGGTTGAGCAGCCACAGCATCCAGGGCCGGCTATAGAGCGGCGTCACCGCCGTTGACGACACATAGAGCGAGAACACCGTCACCGCGTTCATCGCGCTCGCCGCCGCCATCGCGGCGATGACATGGAGGTCGGTGATCCTGTAGTCGCGGTTGGAGGGATCGGCGAGGCCCGCGCTCTCGCGCATGCTGAGCTCGCTGAAGCGCTTGATCAGAGCGAGCGAGGTGAACACGAACAGCGAGAAGATCAGCAGCCATTCCGACAGCACGACGCCGACACCGACCGCGCCGGCGACGATGCGCAAGCTGTAGAGCCCGGCGAGCGTGACGACGTCGACCAGCATCTTGCGCTTGAGCACGAGCGAATAGGCGATGGTGGTGGCGAGATAGGCGCCGAGCACGCCGAGGAACAGCGGTGAGATGCAGAGGCTGGCGGCGATCGCGAACAGCCACAGGGCAGGGATAGCAAGCAGTGCGGAGGAGATCGGCAGATCGCCCGAAGCAAGCGCGCGATGGCGTTTGGTCGGATGCTGCCGGTCGGCGGCGAGATCCAGGAGGTCGTTCATCAGATAGGCGCCGGACGCACAGGCCGAGAAGGCCATGAATGCCAGCAGCGCATAGCCGAACGTGGCGAGATTCATCTGATGCGCGGTGATCGCAGGCACGAACACCAGCGTGTTCTTGGCGTATTGATAGACGCGCAGCGCGTTGGCCCAAATCTTCAGACTAGAAGTCTTCAGGCTGACGCTGCGTTGGCCACGACCCTCGACGCGCTCGATGGACGTGCGATCGAACGGCAGCCTGTTGCCCGCAGCGAGATCGCTGGGTGCAACGACGCCATCAAAACCGAGATGCGCGGCGATGCCCGCGGCATGACGCGCGAGGCGGCTGGCTACCAGATAAATCTTCTCGCCCCGCGCGCGCGCCGCCAGCGCCTGGTTCAGCACGCCGGAATCGTAGGGCAGGTGGGCGTAGTCGATGTCGGCCTGCGCGAGGACATCCGTGAGCGCCGCCATACCTGGGCGCCCGCCGGCGCCGAAGCGCGCCAGCACGCGGCCGGGGCTGGAGAACAGCGCCTCCATCAGCAGCTCGGAGCGCAGCAGCGCGCCTTCGAGGTCGATGACAAGCGTCCGCGCCGCCGCGGCCGATGGCTCGGGCACGCCAAAATCATACGGCCGGGCAGGCTGCTCCATCCGAAAACGCTCTCAACTGCCGCAAAACTGACCGACGCTCAGGCCGGGGAGCAGGGAAATGGACGCCCGCGAGCCTAGGGGGCATTCGCTAAGGGCGACTTAATTTGGCCGGAGAACGCGGCCGGCCCCGGCGGGACGGTCAAGTCAAGTCGGTGTGTCGGGCTGTTGCGGGGATCCCACAACCGGGCGTGAGCTTCGTGTTCCGGCACAGCCTTTGCCGTGTGCCCCGTGGAAATCCTCACCATTCACCCTATCTGCCAGTTTCGCGCGACGTCCTGCCGCGCCCATCCGCGAACCAGGTGCCCATGACCGAACAGACGTTAGCTGCGCCGATAGACGATCAACAGGAACGGCAACGCGGCTTTTCGCGCTACCAGTCGCTCCTGATCGCGCTGCTCGCCTTCACGCAGTTCACGATCATCCTCGACTTCATCATCATGTCGCCGCTCGGCGCCATCCTGATGCCCGCGCTCAACATCACAGCCGGGCAGTTCGGCATCGCGGTGTCGGCCTATGCGTTCAGCGCGGGGCTTTCGGGGATTCTCGCCGCGGGCTTTGCCGATCGCTTCGATCGCAAGCGCCTCTTGCTGTTCTTCTATGTCGGCTTCACGCTCGGCACCCTGCTCTGCGCTGTCGCGCAGAACTACCATGTGCTGCTGCTCGGCCGGATCGTGACGGGGTTGTTCGGCGGCGTGATCGGCTCGGTCGTGCTCGCCATCATCACCGATCTGTTTCCGCTGCATCTGCGCGGCCGCGTGATGGGCTTCGTCCAGACCGCGTTTGCCGCGAGCCAGGTGCTCGGCATTCCCGCAGGGCTGTTTCTCGCCAATCACTGGAACTGGCATGTCTGTTTCGTTGCGATCGTCGGCCTGTCGATCGCGGCGATCGCGGTCATCATCTTCGCGATGGAGCCGGTCGACGCGCATCTGAAGCTGAAGCAGGACCGAAACCCGTTCCACCATCTGATCGCGACGGTCTTCGAGCCGCGCTACACGCTGGCCTTCGCGGTCACGACCTTGCTGGCGACGGGCGGCTACATGCTGATGCCGTTCTCCAGCGCCTTCACGGTGCACAATCTCGGCATCGACATCACGCATCTGCCGACGATCTATCTCGTGTCCGGCCTGTTCAGCATCGTCACCGGGCCGCTGGTCGGCCGCGCCAGCGACAGGTTCGGCAAATACCCGACCTTCGTATTCGGCAGCGTGGTGTCGGTGATTATGGTGTTGATCTACACCCATCTCGGCCACGTCTCGCTGACGACCGCGATCCTCGTCAACGTGCTGATGTTCGTCGGCATCTTCTCGCGCATGATCCCCTCGCAGGCGCTGATGACGGCGATCCCCGATCAAAGCCAGCGCGGCTCGTTCAGCGCGATCAGCGCCTCGCTCCAGCAGCTCTCCGGCGGCCTCGGCTCGGTCCTCGCCGGCGCCATCATCGCGCAGGCGCCTGACGGCTCGCTGCTCCATTTCGACCGGATCGGCTACGTCGTATGCGCGTCGGCGGCCGTCGCGCTGGTGGCGATGTATTTCGTGCAGAAGGCGGTCGCGGAGCGGGCGGGGAAGCGGGTGGTGTGAGGGGGCGGGCAGGGCCGGTCTCATAACGACCCACGCAGCAGCGATGCCGGGAATCGCCGGCCTGCTATCTCTACCGACCGGAGGTCGCTCGATTTTGGGTCCAAACCCCGCAAAATGGTGCCCAGGAAAGGACTCGAACCTTCACGGCCGTTAAGCCACTGGCACCTGAAGCCAGCGCGTCTACCAATTCCACCACCTGGGCATGCCGTTTGGGGCACGGAGGCGGTTACTACGGTTCGGTGACGCCGTTGTCAATTCATGCCTGCCCGGTTTTGGCGATGCGGATTGCGCATCGCAAACCGGCCCGATACAAGCCTGATAATACGCACTCTTCCTGCAGGATTGGACCCCATGGCATCGAATCTGGACACGCTGGTCACGGTTTTCGGCGGATCGGGATTTTTGGGCCGGAATGTCGTCCGGGCGCTGTGCCGGCGCGATTACCGGGTCCGTGTTGCGGTGCGGCGGCCGGAACTAGCCGGGTACCTCCAGCCGTCCGGCAAGGTCGGGCAGGTCCATGTCGTCCAGGCCAATCTGCGCTACCCGGCTTCGGTCGAGGCGGCGCTGCGTGATTCGCATGTCGTGATCAATCTCGTGGGCGTGCTGGCCGAAAGCGGCGCTCAGACTTTCGACGCCGTCCAGGCCAAGGGCGCCGAGACGGTCGCCAAGGCGGCCGCGGCGGCGGGCGCCCAGCTGATCCATGTCTCGGCGATCGGCGCCGACGCCGAATCGCCCTCGCGCTATGCCAAGGCCAAGGCGGCCGGCGAGGCCGCCGTGCTGGCCGCGGTGCCGTCGGCGACGATCTTCCGCCCCTCCGTGATGTTCGGCCCCGAGGACCAGTTCACCAACCGCTTCGCGGCGCTGGCGCGGATGTCGCCTGTGCTGCCGCTGATCGGCGCTGAGACGAAGATGCAGCCGGTCTATGTCGGCGACGTCGCCACCGCGATCGCGGATGCGGTCGACGGCAAGGCCAAGGCGGGCGCGACCTATGAGCTCGGCGGGCCGGAGGTGCTGACCATGCGCGAGATCATCGAGGCCATTCTGGCCATCGCCAACCGCAAGCCGGCGCTGATCCCGCTGTCGTTCGGCCTCGCCCGCTTCCAGTCCAACTTCCTGCAATTCGCGCCTGGCGCGTTCAAGCTGACCCCGGACCAGGTCACGCTGCTCGAGCGCGACAATGTCGTGTCGGAAGCCGCGAAGGCTGCAGGGCTCACGCTGGAAGGGCTCGGCATCGCCCCCGATTCGCTGGAGGCGATCGCCCCGCAATATCTCTGGCGCTTCCGCGCCGCCGGGCAATTCCAGCGCATGAGCGTGTGAGACGTCTCTCTCCGTCGTCATGGCCGGGCTTGACCCGGCCATCCACGCGCTTCCGCATGTGCAGCAAGACGTGGATGCCCGGGTCAAGCCCGGGCATGACGAGTTTGTGGGACGGGGCGAGGGAGCAGACCACCGCCGCACCTCAAAACTTCAGCTTCTTGAACACCGCCTCCGGCAGCGTCTTGATGATCAGCATCACCAGACGCCATTTGCCGCTGACATAGACGACTTCGGTTTTCTTCTCCACGGCCTGAAGGATCGCATCGCCGACGACAGGCGCCTCGACCGTGAGCGGGCCGATCAGCTTCATGCCTTCCGTCATCTTGGTGCGGACGAAGCCGGGTTTGACGGTGACGACATGCACGCCGCCACGGCTGGCGCGGGCGCGCAGGCCCGACAGGAACGCGGAGAAGCCTGCCTTGGCCGAGCCGTAGACATAGTTCGAGGCGCGGCCGCGATCGCCGGCGACCGAGGACACGCCGACGATCGTGCCAGCGCCGCGTGCCAAAAACTTCTCCGCGAACAGGCCGAGGATCAACGACGGGCCTTCGTAGTTGGAGCGCATGATCGTGGTGGCATGCGCGAGATCGCTCTCGGCATTTTGCTGCACGCCGAGCAAGCCGACGATCGAGATGACGACGTCAGGCAGCGCGGGAAGGGCGGCGACAAAACCATCGAACGAAGCGGTGTCGAGCACATCGAACTTATGGAGATTGGCCTCGACGTTGTAGCGCGCGCGCAAATCGGCGGCATCAGGCTCCAGCGCGGCCACGTCGCGGCCTGCGAGTCCAACATCGTATCCGGCCTTGGCAAAGGCGCGCGCGGCGGCGCGTCCGATATCGGAGGAGCCACCGAGCACCAATGCAGTCTTGCGTGACGTCACGGCTTACACCTCATCGAACAGGCGTTGCGAAAGCTTGGAACGGATGGCGCCGTTGAGATCGAGCGATTTGCGGATCGCGTTGAAGCGCGGCAACGCGGGATAGCCGGCCTCGAACGTCGCGCGCGACTGGCGCGCGTCTTTTGCGAGATAGAGCCGGCCGCCGGCCGCGACGACGAGACGGTCGATCTCGTCGAGAAAATTCAGGATGTCGCCCTTGACGGGGAAATCCAGCGCCAGCGTGTAGCCGGGCAGCGGGAACGACAGGATGCCGTCGCCCTGGCCGAGCTTCTTGAGCACCGCGAGGAAGGAGGCATCGCCGCGCCTTGCGACGCGGTCGAGGATCTCGCCCAGCACGGCGCGGGCATTCCGTTCCGGGATCACGCATTGATGTTGGAGGAAACCGCGCTTGCCATAGATGCGATTCCAGTCGGCGATCGCGTCGAGCGGAAAGAAATACGGATAGAGCGAGACCACATGGCTGCCGCCGGCGCGCCGCGCGCCCATGCGGTAGTAGAGCTCGTTGAAGGCGCGGATGCTGAAGCGGTTCAGCGTCATCGACGGCAGGTCGACGGGCACGGCGAGGTTGGGATTCTTGCCGACGGGAAATGCAGCGGCACCTTCCGCTAGCTCGTCTCTGCTGGCGTGCTCACCGAGATAGATCAGGGAACGGCCGAGATCGCGCCCGCGCGCGGCGCAATCGATCCACGCCACCGAGTAGGTTGCAGCATCGCCCGCATCCAGCGCGCGCATCGCAGCGTCGAGATCGGATGCCGAGATCACGCGCTCGCGGATCCAGCCCGTTTCCACCGGCCGCAGCCGCATCGTCGCTTCGAGGATGATTCCGGTGAGACCCATGCCGCCGATGGTCGCAAAGAAGGCATCGGAATTTTGCTCGCGCGAGACCTCGATGGTCTGGCCCTGACCGGTGCGCAGCAGGATGCTGTCGACATAGCGGCCGAAGCCGCCCTCGCAGTGGTGATTCTTGCCGTGCACGTCGGCGGCGATCGCACCGCCCACCGAGACGAAGCGCGTGCCGGGCACGACGAAAGGCAGGAAGCCGCGCGGGCCAAAGGTGTCGATCAAATCCGCGAGCTGCACGCCGGCTTCGAGACGGATGCGACCGGTTGCGGGATCGAACGACCTGATCCGGTCGAACCCGGTCATCCCGATGGTCCTGACGGCGCCGATCGCGGCATCGCCATAGGCTCGGCCGTTGCCCCGCGCCACGGAACCGGCCACCACGGCGTCGCCCACCGCCGCGAACGAGCGCGGCCGCAGCACGTCGCTATCGACGACCGGGAAACGTCCCCAGCCGCTGACGAGGGTCATGGTTCAGCTCCTGTGCCGGGCGCGCGCCGCCCTGCTCCGGAAACTGCCTACCGGTCAAAAGCTGATATTGCGTTGAGGCGTATCGGGAAGTTGCAAAGGTTAACGGCGTAGCACGGATGGAGTACGAGCCTACCTGCCCAGCGCCAGCGCGATCAGGCCGAGGGTGCCGACGATGACGCGCCACCAGGCGAACACCACGAAACCGTGGCGGGTGACGTATTCCAGGAACGTCTTGACCACGATGATCGCGGTGACGAACGACACCACGAAACCGATCGCGACGATGCCCATGTGGTCCATCGTCATCTCGGAGCGGTTCTTGTAGAAATCGTAGGCGAACGCGCCGATCATGGTGGGAATGGCGAGGAAGAACGAGAACTCCGCCGCCGCGCGCTTGTCGGCACCCAGGAACATCGCGGCGACGATGCTGGCGCCGGAGCGCGACACGCCCGGGATCATGGCGACGCACTGCGCGATGCCGATATAGAGATACATCAGCAGCGGAAACTTCGTGGCGTCATGCTCGCGCGGCTTGAGGTCGAGCTTGTCGACCCAGAGCAGGATGGCGCCGCCGACGATCAGCGTGAAGCAGACGACCCAGGGATTGAACAGCACGCTCTTGATGTATTTACCGGCGACGAGGCCGACGACGACGGCCGGCAGGAACGCCACCAGCACGCCGATCACGAAACGGCGCGCATAGGCATCGCCCGTGAACAGGCCGATCGCGACATCCCAGAGCTTCCTGAAGTAGAGCCCGACGATCGCGAGGATCGCACCCAACTGGATCAGAACCGTAAACGAATCCCAGAAGGCGCCTTCACCGAGGCCGAAGAAGCGCTCCGCGAGCAGCAGGTGGCCGGTCGAGGACACGGGAAGGAACTCGGTCACACCCTCGATGATGCCGAGGATCACTGCCCGTATTGCATCTGACATATTTACGGTCCATTTCGGCTGGAAAAGCGGGGCTCTTCTCGCCTATTCCCCTAAATGCTGCAATCGCAAAATGCGCCGTCACACTCTTGCTTCGCAGTTTTGGGGAACTAGTGTGGCGCCGCACAAACATTGATGGATTCTTAAGCACCATCAAATAGTCAAAGGCTTCATGTTTACGCTGTTCCATCATCCGTTCTGTCCGCATTCGCGCTTCATCCGCCTGATCGCGGGCGAATACGGGCTCGATCTGAAGCTGATCGAGGAGCGCAGCTGGGAACGGCGCGAGGCATTTCTGCTGCTCAATGCGGCCGGCACGACGCCCGTGCTGGTGGACGACGAGCAGCCGCCGATCCCGGGCGCGGCCATCATCGCCGAATATGTCGATGAGGCCTATGGCGCCGGGATGGGACCCAAGCGCCTGATGCCGGAGACCACCTTCGAGCGCGTCGAGGTGCGGCGGCTGATGGCCTGGTTCAACGAAAAGTTCTTCGAGGAGGTCTCGCACCCGCTCGTCACCGAGCGCATCTACAAGCGCTTCATGAGCGAGGAGAATGGTGGCGGCCCGCCCTCGGCCGACGTGATGCGCGCGGCCAAGGCCAACGTGCGCTATCATCTCGCCTATATCGGCTGGCTGGCGCAGACGCGTAACTTCCTCGCCGGCGACCGGCTCAGCTACGCGGATCTCGCCGCCGCGGCGCATCTCTCGGCGATCGACTATCTGGGCGACGTGCCATGGAGCGAGGACGACGCAGCAAAGGCGTGGTACGCGCGGGTGAAATCCCGCCCGTCGTTCCGTCCGCTGCTGAGCGAATGGCTGGCCGGCGTGCCGGCGTCGCGGACTTACGTGGACCTGGATTTCTGAGGATGAGCGTCATGCCCGGGCTCGTCCCGGGCATCCACGTTCTTTCTATTCCTGTGAATTCGCAAAGACGTGGATGGCCGGGACAAGCCCGGCCATGACGGCGTCAGTCGTGGATGCGTCGTTGAACAAATTCGACCCAGACATGGATCGGCTGCGCACCGCGCTCGAAGAGCAAGCGCACGCGCTCGGCTTCGACTGCATCGGCATCACAGAGCCTGGCACGATCGAAAAGGCCGGAGCGCATTTCCTCGAATTCATCGCCTCGGGCGGCCATGGCGACATGGACTGGCTCGCGAACCAGCCGGAGCGCCGGCTCGATCCGCGCGGGCTTTGGAGCGACGTGCGCAGCGTCATCATGCTCGGCGTCAATTACGGCCCCGACTCCGATCCGCTGGCGATCCTGAAACAACGCACGCGCGCGGCGATATCGGTCTATGCGCAGGGCGACGACTATCACGACCTGATCAAGAAACGCCTGAAGGCGCTGGCGCGCTGGCTGGTCGCAACCGCGCCGTCGCAAGTGAAGGTGTTCGTCGACACCGCAGCGGTGATGGAGAAGCCGCTGGCGCAAGCCGCGCAACTGGGCTGGCAGGGCAAGCACACCAATCTGGTCTCGCGCGAGTTCGGCTCGTGGCTGTTTCTCGGCGCGATCTACACCACGCTCGAGCTGCCGCGCGATACTGCCGAGATCGATCATTGCGGCTCGTGCCGGGCCTGCCTCGACATCTGCCCGACCGCGGCGTTTCCCGAGCCCTACAAGCTCGATGCGCGGCGCTGCATCTCCTATCTCACCATCGAGAACAAGGGACCGATCCCACACGAATTCCGCAAAGCGATGGGCAACCGCATCTATGGCTGCGACGATTGCCTCGCTGCCTGCCCCTGGAACAAGTTCGCGCAGGAGGGGCGGGAAGCAAAACTCGCCGCGCGTGAGGAATTGCGCGCGCCTGGTCTTGCTGAGCTGGCACGGCTTGATGATACCGCGTTCCGCGCGCTGTTCACGAAGTCGCCGGTGAAGCGCATCGGCCGCGATCGGTTCTTGCGGAATGTGCTGATTGCGATTGGTAATTCCGGCGAGGTGGCGCTGGCGGAAGAGGCGCGGCGGTTGCTGGAGGACGAGAGCGCGCTGGTGCGCGGGGCGGCGGTGTGGGCGCTGGGGCAACTTTTGTCGCGCGAGGAACTCGCGGCGACGAAGCTGGATAGGCTCAAGCACGAGTCGGACGAGGCCGTGCGTGAGGAGTGGCAGGCCGCGTCCTAGCTCTCCGCTGTCATGCCCCGCGAAGGCGGGGCATCCAGTACGCCGCGGGTTCTCGACTGAACCACTGCCGTCTCGGAATACTGGATCGCCCGCCTTCGCGGGCGATGACACCTGTGTTGTGGCTGGCTCGCGCGCCCGCCCTCACCACCCTTGATTTCCGCGCCCATTCCCTCAAAAGTCGCGCATCATGACGACAAACATGCCTTTCTTCACCCGCAACAGTGATACATTCCATCCGACGGAAGTGGCCAATGGCCCGTGGGATCCGAAATCGCTGCACGGGCGCGTCATCATCGGGCTGCTTGGCTTCGCCATCGAGGAGCGTCATTCGGGGCCTGAATTCGTGCCGGCGCGGCTCACCGTCGACATGTTTCGGCTGCCGACCATCGACAAGCCGATCCAGGTGACGACGCGGCTCGTGCGCGATGGCCTGCGCATCCGCGTGGTGGAAGCAGAGCTCTTCTCCGGCGGCGTCAGCATGGCGCGCGCCTCGTGCCAGCTGCTGCGCAAGACACAAAATCCCGACGGCAATGTGTGGTCGCCGCCGAACTGGGACGTGCCCAAGCCGGCAGACATTGCAAAGCCGACCGATCCCAGGCTCGGCATGAACGGCAAATGGACGACGCGCCCCATTGTCGGCCACATGGGCTCGCTCGGTCCGCGCCGGCTATGGATGAGCGAGGTGCGCGAGCTCGTCGCGGGCGTGCCGATGACGCCGTTCGTCCATGTCGCCGTTGGCGCCGACTTCGCCAGCCCATTTGCCAATGCTGGAGACAAGGGGCTCGGCTACATCAATAGCGACGTCACGATCTATCTGCACCGCCTGCCGGTGACGAACTGGATCGGCTTCGACGTGGTGAACCATCAGGCCACCGAGGGCGTGGCGATCGGCGAATGCTGGCTCTATGACGAAGAGGGCCCGATCGGCACCGCGACGGTCGCCGCACTGGCGCAGCGCAAGCCGATGGCCAAGATACCGCCGCCGTGACCGTCATTCCGGGGCGTGCGAAGCACGAGCCCGGAATCCATACTCCCGATCGTGGTTATGGATTCCGGGCTCGCGCCAAGTGGCGCGCCCCGGAATGACGAGGAGGATGCAGCTACACCAAATGCCGCTTCATCTCCGGCCGTGCCTTCAGCTCCGCGCCCTGCTTGGCGACGATCTTCGCGATCCGCTCCGGCGTGAACTTCAGATCGACGAATGCCGGCGCGGTGTTGGCGACCTCGTGATATCTAGCGATCTTGCCGTCGCGCAGCGTCATGATCGCGACGCCCTCGAACATTGCCCGCGCGCCGTTCGCTTCCGGCAGGGTTGATTTGTAGCTGAAGGTGTAGCGCGCATAGAGCGTGCTGCCGTCCGATACGGGATCATGCATGTCCCAACGGAAATCGGTCGCCGTGCGATAGAACCAGTCGTCGATCATCGCCGCGATCTTCTCGCGGCCGGCGAAGGCGCCGTAGAAGACGTCGTGATAGACGCCGTCCTCGGTGAACAGCTCGGCAAAGGCGCGGCCATTGCGCTGCTCGACCGCATCGCAGAAGGCGCGCAGCATGGCGGCGGTGGTCATTGAATTGCCTCCCGGTGCTTCTTGTTGTGCCCTCTCCCCTTGTGGGAGAGGGCAGCTCCGCTCGTCGACGCGCATTCACTTGGGTGAGGGGTTGCTTCGGCGAGTCCAATTCTCAGTCGGGCTCGTGGAGAGAACCCCTCATCCGGCTTCGCTTCGCGAAGCCACCTTCTCCTACAAGGGGAGAAGGGAAGAGAAACATCTCACCCGATCTCGGCCACCGCGGCAAGAATGCGCGCGATGTCCTGCGGGCGGGAGAGGCGGTGATCGCCGTCCTGGATCATGGTCAGCACGACGTCGTCGGCCGGCAGGCGATGCGTCAGCGCGAAGGCGTGCTGCCAGGGCACATCGGGATCCTGCGCGCCTTGCAGGATACGCACGGGACAGCCGAGATCGATCGCGCTGCCGAGCACGAGATGATTGCGGCCCTCCTCGATCAGGTTCCGCGTGATCGGGTAGGGCGAGCCGTCGCCGTATTCCGACGGCCGCAGCCAGAAGCCCTTGGTCTCGATCTCCTTCTTCACCGCGGGCGAAAAGTTCTTCCACATCAGCTCCTCGGTGAAATCGGGCGCCGGTGCGATCAGCACGAGGCCCGCCAGCGACGCTTGACCGGAACGCTTCCTGATCTCGCGCGCGAGCAGCAGCGCCATCCAGCCGCCCATGGAGGAGCCGATCAGGATCTGCGGACCCTCGCAGAACCGCTCGAACACCGCGACGCTGTCCTCGAGCCAGCTGCCGATGGTTCCATCGGCAAAATTGCCACTGGATTCACCATGACCGGAATAGTCGAACCGGACCGCGGCACGGCCGTGCTCCCCGGCCCAGGCATCCAGCGCGATGGCCTTGCCGCCCTGCATGTCCGATTTGAAGCCGCCGAGCCAGACGAGCCCAGGTCCTTGTCCGCGCCGGCTGCGCACTGCGATTTTGCGCGCGGATGGACCCTCGCCCACATCGATGAAGTCGAGCACGGCATCGGGAATTGCGTCGGTCATGGAACGTTTACTCTGGCTGTGCGGTTTCAGCAGGTCGGGCCGCGTGCGATTGAGTAACCGCTGCCGGCATTGTCCCTTTGGGACGCTTGCGGAACAGAAGCAAGGTGTCTATGTCGATCAGCGTGCCGACAGGCGTGGCCCAAATGCCTCGCATTTGAGGGTTTTTCGCCTCTGGCACACGCGACTTGCTTGCCCGCAAACGCTTCTTCCTTCAAAATAGCCGCTTCTTTCACAACTTTGGAGAACCACCCATTCGCCGTCCTAATAAAGCTCCGCCCGCTGCCAGCAAAGACGGGCCGCGCATCAATGATGATATCCGCAATGCGCAGATCCAGCTGATCGACCAAACCGGTGATAACAAAGGCACGGTCGAGACCGTCGTCGCCATCCGGATGGCCCAGGAAGCTGGCATGGATCTGGTCGAGATTTCGCCGAATACCAGCCCTCCCGTCTGCAAGATCATGGACTACGGGAAGTACAAGTATTCCGCTCAGAAGAAAGCTGCGGAAGCCCGCAAGCGACAGAAGACCGTCGAGATCAAGGAGATCAAGCTCCGCCCGATGATCGACGATCACGATTACGACGTGAAGATGCGCGCGATGCAGCGGTTCTTCGAAGAGGGCGACAAGGTCAAGATCACGCTGCGCTATCGCGGCCGCGAAATGGCGCATCAGGAGATCGGCACCAAGCTTTTGGACAAGATCAAGACCGACGTCGCCGAGCTCGCCAAGGTCGAGCAGGACGCGCGGTTCGAAGGCCGCCAGGTCGTCATGGTGCTGGCGCCGCGCTGAGGCTTTTTCAGGGGACTTGAGAATTCAGCGGCCCGTCCGGATCTCCGGCGGGCCGTTTTGTTTTGGAGCGCGTTGTCGGAAATATCCCCCGCCGCGAACTCGCTGCACCTCTCCCGCTTGCGGGAGAGGTCGACACGCGAAGCGTGGCGGGTGAGGGCTTTTCCCTCTTGGGGGTTCTCGATCGCGGAGACACCCTCTCCCCGACCCTCCCCCGCAAGCGGGGGAGGGAGCGCACCGCCTTCGTGGCAACGGCTCGTTCCACTACGTCCGCGTCGCCTGCCAGGTGCCGCTGCACTGGTCGCCGGAGATGATGCCTTTCCAGGAGCCGGCGCCGTTCAGGCCGGCGAGGCGGCCGCCGCCGCTCGCATGGGACGCGCCGACCGAGACCTCGACCGCGACCGCGCCGGTGCGGTTGACCCGGCCCGAGACCCGGCCGCCGCCGGCGGACGACACCCGGCTGCCTGTCACGGTGAAGGGGACGCTATAGCCGGAGCTGCAATTGCCCCGGGTGGTGGCGAAAGTGACGTTCCAGATGCCGTCATAGCCACCGACACGCGCGTCGGCAGTTGACGGCAGCGCCGCGGTGGCGAGCACGGCGAACAGCGCCAGATGGCGCGGGCGGGCGAAATTGGTCAACGACGAAAGAAATTGCGGGAAATGGGCCATTTTGGTCCTGCTCCGAGCGACACGGCTGGGACATGAGGGTGACAACTTGCAATAGTCGGCGAGCCGGTTCCCGCGGTTCATCGTTGCCAATCGGCCTGTCCTCTGTCATAAGCCCAGCCTTCATCGCCCGGCTGATTTAAGGGCTGCCGTGGCGGTGTTCGTGCGGGTGTCGCGCTTGTTCGCGAAAACCTGAGCACAATCAACGCTCTAACGAGCAATTTTGACGGCCAGCCGCCTTCGCGGGCGGATTTCTGTGGCCATTAGGAGAGCCAAATGCCCAAGCTGAAGACCAAATCGGGCGCTAAAAAGCGCTTCAAGGTGACTGCCACCGGCAAAGTGATGCACGCCCAGCGCGGCAAGCGTCACGGCATGATCAAGCGGACGAAGAAGCAGATCCGTCAGCTCCGCGGCACCCGCGTGCTGTTCAAGACCGACGGCGACAACGTCAAGAAGTACTTCTTGCCGAACGCCTGATCGCGTCCACGATCACTGCCATCCGTGCCGCGCATCCCGCGGCAATCCGATAACCGAAGTCATCTCTGAAGGATTTTGTCATGTCTCGCGTCAAACGCGGTGTGACCGCCCACGCCAAGCACAAGAAAGTCTACAAGGCCGCCAAGGGCTTCTACGGCCGCCGCAAGAACACCATCCGCGCCGCCAAGCCGGCCGTGGAGAAGGCCCAGCAATACGCCTTCCGCGACCGCAAGCGTAAGAAGCGTACCTTCCGCGCGCTCTGGATCCAGCGCATCAACGCTGCCGTCCGTCCGTTCGGCCTGACCTACAGCCGATTTATCGACGGCATGGCCAAGTCCGGGATCACCGTGGACCGCAAGGTGCTGTCGGATCTCGCGATCAGCGAGCCCGCCGCGTTCCAGGCGATCGCCGAGAAGGCCAAGGCTGCTCTCGCGGCCTGAAGCTTGCGCTAGCGAGCCTTCTGGCCCGCAGCCTTCAGCGCGCGTTGCGAGTAGCGCTGGGCGACCTCCGCCCGGCAAAAAGCTGCGAACGAGAGATACATGGTGCCGGACTTGTTCCGGTACTTGAGGTCGCATGCGCGCATCTCGCGTTTGTAAGCCTGCTGCTGCGCCGTGCTGAGGCCAGGCATGAAGTCCGCCTCGCATTTCTTCTCGACGGCGGCGCCGAGCTGAACATCGCCGCTCGCGGTCAATTGGCAATCCTGAAACAGCTTCATCGCGCTTGCGCAGCTCTTCTGGGCGCCGATCGCCTCGACAACCTCGTCCAGCGTCATGGATTTATCCATGCAGACCATGGCGCGCGCAGGGGTGCCTGCAAACGACAGAACGACGGCCAGAACAGCCAGGCAGGATTTCGAAAGCATCGCAAAGGTCTCCTCGTATCCCCGTTGGTGCCGGGCCCCCGCGTGAGGTTCAACCCTGCCGTCCATCAGCCCGAAATGACCGGCTTTTTGCTTGACGTTACGGCCTTCGGGCGGCGACAACCCAGCCGAATTTTGGCAGCAAGGATTTGACTGTGTCCGACCTCGCAACGCTCGAAACATCCATTCTCGACCAGATCGCCGCCGCCGGCGATGAAGCCGCGCTCGAAGCGGTGCGCGTCGCAGCGCTCGGCAAGAAGGGCTCGATCTCCGCACTGCTTGCCACGCTCGGCAAGATGTCGCCGGACGAGCGCAAGACGCAAGGCGCGGCGATCAACCAGGCCAAGGACAAGGTCACCGAGGCGCTCGCCGCACGGCGCGACGTGCTGAAATCGGCGGCACTCGATGCGCGGCTTGCTTCGGAGACCGTCGACGTCACCCTGCCGCTGCGTGATGCGCCGGCCGAGGCCGGCCGCATCCATCCGCTGAGCCAGGTCTGGGACGAGCTCACCACGATCTTCGCCGACATGGGTTTCTCGGTCGCGGAAGGCCCCGATATCGAGACCGACGACTACAACTTCACAAAACTGAATTTCCCGGTCGGCCACCCCGCCCGCGAGATGCACGACACCTTCTTCTTCCATCCGAAGGAGGACGGCTCGCGCATGCTGCTCAGAACCCACACCTCGCCGGTGCAGGTGCGCACCATGCTGAGCCAGAAGCCGCCGATCCGCGTGATCTGCCCGGGCCGCACCTACCGCATCGATTCGGATGCGACCCACACGCCGCAATTCCACCAGGTCGAAGGCCTCGTGATCGACAAGCATTCGCATCTCGGCCACCTCAAATGGATCCTGCACGAGTTCTGCAAGGCGTTCTTCGAGGTCGACCACATCAACATGCGCTTCCGCCCGTCGTTCTTCCCGTTCACCGAGCCGTCGCTGGAAGTCGACATCCAGTGCCGCCGCGACAAGGGCGAGATCCGCTTCGGCGAAGGCGAGGACTGGCTCGAGATTCTCGGCTGCGGCATGGTGCATCCGAACGTGCTGCGCGCCTGCGGTATCGATCCCGACGAGTACCAGGGCTTCGCCTGGGGCATGGGCATCGACCGCATCGCCATGCTGAAATACGGCATCGCCGATTTGCGCCAGCTGTTCGACAGCGACGTCCGCTGGCTGTCCCATTACGGCTTCAAGCCGCTCGAAGTGCCAACGCTTGCCGGAGGGCTGAGCACGTGAGAGCGCTGCTCGGCCATACGATGACTCTCTCCGTTCCCTCCCCCCTTGTGGGGGAGGGTCAGGGAGGGGGGTAGCCGCGGATGCCGCACGCAGTTGTGAGCGAGCGTCAGCGCAGCCGGGCGAAACAGCTTCGCCGAGCAATGACGCGCGCCGAAACACTGCTGTGGCGCTATCTGAAGGCCAATCGAATGGATGGGGTTGGCATCCGTCGCCAAACGCCAATCGGAAACTACATCGCCGACTTCGTGTGCTTCTCCTCGAAGCTCATCATCGAGCTTGATGGAGAATCCCACGATTTCGAGGAACGTCAGAAGAAGGATGAGCGTCGCGACGCCTTCTTCGCAGCCGAGGGCTTTCAGGTTCTGCGCTTCACCAACGATCAGGTGATGACGAACCTCGAGGGTGTTGTTGAGGCAATTCGCCAGGCAGCTTCCGCCGGAGCCCGCGGCTCACCCCCCTCCCTGACCCTCCCCCACAAGGGGGGAGGGAACACTGACACCGCCCAAAGTAACTCCACCGACAAGAGCCGAGGCACACAGCCATGAAATTCACCCTCTCCTGGCTGAAGGATCATCTCGACACCGACGAGCCCTTGGAAAAGCTCGCCGACAAGCTGACCATGATCGGGCTCGAGGTCGAGAACATCGAGGACAAGGCAAAGGCGCTGAAGCCGTTCACGATCGCGAAGGTGATCTCGGCCGAGCAGCATCCGAACGCCGACCGGCTGCGCGTCTGCATGGTCGATACCGGTGACGGTGGCGCGCCGGTGCAGGTCGTGTGCGGCGCGCCGAATGCGCGCGCTGGGCTCGTCAGCGTGTTCTCACCGCCCGGCACCTACATTCCCGGCAAGGACATTACGCTGGGCGTCGGCACGATCCGCGGCGTCGAGAGCCGCGGCATGCTGTGCTCGGCGGCGGAGCTGCAGATTTCCAACGACCATGACGGCATCATGGAATTGCCGGCGGACGCGCCTGTTGGTGCGGGCTACGCCGAATGGGCCACGCTCGGCGATCCCGTGGTCGAGATCAATCTGACGCCGAACCGCCAGGACTGCACCGGCGTGCACGGCATCGCGCGCGATCTTGCCGCCGCCGACATGGGCAAGTTCAAGGACCCGACGATCAAGCCGATCAAGGGCGAATTCCCGTGCCCAGTGAAGGTCACGGTGGAGGACGCGACGCTCTGCCCGGGCTTCGCGCTGCGTCTCGTGCGCGGGGTGAAGAACGGCCCATCGCCAGACTGGCTGCAGAAGCGGCTGACTGCGATCGGTCTGCGTCCGATCAACGCGCTGGTCGACATCACCAACTTCATGACCTACGACCGCGCGCGCCCGCTGCACGTGTTCGACGCCAAGAAGGTGAGGGGCAATCTCGTGGTGCGACGCGCGCGCGACGGCGAGACCCTGCTGGCGCTCGACGGCCGCACCTACAATCTCGATCCCGCCATTTGCGTGATCGCGGACGAGCACGGCGTCGAATCGCTCGCCGGCATCATGGGCGGCGAAGCCTCGGGCTGCGACGAGAACACCACCGACGTGCTGATCGAATCGGCGCTGTGGAACGAGATCAACATCGCCCAGACCGGCCGCAAGCTCGGCATCAATTCCGATGCCCGCTACCGCTTCGAGCGCGGCGTCGATCCGGCCTTCATGGTGCCGGGCCTAGAGCTTGCGACCAAGCTCGTGATGGAGATGTGCGGCGGCGCGCCGTCCGAGAACGTCGTGGTCGGCAAGGCCTTTGGCGACGACCGCGTCATCGATTTCCCTGTGACGGAAGTGAAGCGCCTCTCCGGCATCGAGGTGCCGCAGCCAGAGATGAAGCGCATCCTGACCCATCTCGGCTTCATGATGGCGGGCCCCGGCCCGGTCGTGAAGGTCGCCGTGCCGTCCTGGCGCTCCGACGTGCATGGCAAGGCCGACATCGTCGAGGAGATCGTCCGCATCTTCGGCGTCGACAAGGTGCCGATGACGCCGTTCGAGCGCGGCGACGACGCGCGCAAGCCCGTGCTGACCCCGCTTCAGCTCCGCACCCGCCGCGCGCGGCGCGCGCTGGCGAGCCGCGGCATCGTCGAAGCGGTGACGTGGTCGTTCATCACCAAGACTGCAGCAAAATTGTTCGGCGGCGGCCAGCGCGAGCTCGAAGTCGCCAATCCGATCGCGGCTGATCTCTCCGACATGCGCCCGACGCTGCTGGCGGGGCTGATCGCGGCAGCACAGGCCAACGCCGATCGCGGTTATGGCGACGTCGCGCTGTTCGAGGTCGGTCAAATCTTCAAGGGCGATCGCCCGCAGGATCAGTTCATGGCGGCGAGCGGCGTGCGCCGCGGCCTTGCGTCCTCGGAAGGCCTCGGACGGCACTGGACGGGCTCGGCGCAGGCCGACGTGTTCGACGCCAAGGCCGATGCGCTGGCGGTGCTGGCGGCGGCCGGCGCGCCGATGCAGGCGCTCCAGATCGTCGCCGGTGGCCCGGCCTGGCTGCATCCGGGACGTTCCGGCACGATCCAGATCGGCCCGCAGAACGTGCTCGGCTATTTCGGCGAGGTGCACCCGCGCGCGCTCGAGGCGCTTGGCGCCGACGGCCCGCTTGTCGTGTTCGAGGTGATCCTCGACCGCATTCCCGAGGCGAAGAAGAAGCCGACCCGCGCAAAACCGTTGATCGAGCTGTCGGCATTCCAGCCGGTGTCGCGCGACTTTGCCTTCATCGTCGACCGAGCCGTGAAGGCCGGCGACATCGTGCGCGCCGCGCAAGGCGTCGACAAGAAGCTGATCACCGGCGTCAACGTTTTCGACGTCTACGAGGGCAAGGGCATCGAGGACGGCAAGAAGTCGATCGCGATCGCGGTGACGCTCCAGCCACGCGAGAAGACCCTGACCGACCAGGATATCGAGGCCGTCGCCGCGAAGATCGTGGCGGAGGTCACGAAGAAGACTGGTGGCACGCTGCGAGCATGATGCTCTGGAATGGCAGAGCATGAGTATCGCCGACTTCCTCCCGAAGGACGTCAGCCTCACCATTGCGATGGCGCTCTGCGCCGTCGCTTTTGTTTCCGGCACCGCGCGCGGCTTCTCAGGCTTCGGCTCGGCGCTGATCTTCATGCCGCTGGCGAGTAGCATCGCCGCCCCGCGGCTCGTTGCGGCTTTGCTGCTCGTGATCGATTTCGTCGCCGCCGCGCCGCTGCTGCCGGATGCGTGGCGGAAGGCGGACCGAAGAGCGACCGCCGTGATCGTGCTGGGCGCGCTGACCGGCGTTCCCGTCGGCACCTATTTCCTCAGCGTGCTCGAGCCGATCACCACGCGCTGGATCATCTCCTGCTTCGTCGCAGCGCTGCTGCTTCTGCTGCTGTCGGGCTGGCGCTATCGCGGCAAGGACCACGCCTGGCTCTCGGTCGGCATCGGCGGTCTCTCCGGCTTCTGTAGCGGCCTCGCGCAGACCGGCGGGCCGCCGATCGTCGGCTACTGGCTCGGCCGCCCGATCGCGCCGATCGTCGCGCGCGCCAACATCTTGCTGTTCTTCGGCGCGTCTGATTTCTTCTCGATGGTGAGCTATGCGACGACCGGGCTGATATCCCGCGAGTCGCTCGTGCTCTCGCTGATCGTCGGGCCGGTCTATGCGCTCGGCGCCGCCTTCGGTGCCTCGCTGTTCGGCCGCGCCAGCGAGAAGGTGTTTCGCGGGATTTGCTACGGGCTGATTGCGATGGCGGTGATTTTTGGACTTCCAGTGCTGGACGGGGTTTTGCGCTAGCCAGCGCTGTCGTCCCTGCGAACGCAGGGACCCATAACCACAGGAAGCGGTTATGGGGCGAACTGATAACTCCGAATCTTCGTCAAACCTCTCCCTGTGGTTATGGGTCCCGGATCGGCGCTCCGCTTCGCTGCGCTTGTCCGGGACGACAGCGGAGATTGTTGCGGCTTATTGCCCTATTCCCGCGGTGCCCGCCGCTTCTTCGTCGACTGCGTCGGCACCTCCTGCTCGTCCCTGATCGCGCCGATCTTGCGCAGGGCCGCATCGGCGGCGCGCTCGCCGCTTTCCCAGGCGCCATCGACGGTGCCCCACAGCGTCTCGTGGGTGGCTTCGCCGGCGAGAAACATGCAGCCGACCGGCTCGGCCAGGACCTTGCGCGAGAGCTGGCCGCCGGGTGAAGCCGCCGACATCGCGCCCATGACGTAGGGCGAGGCATTCCAGCGCGTCGCGCTGGTCTTCTGCACGGCGGACGCGGCCTCGCTGCCGAACAGTTTCGTGATCCACTCCTTCGCGAAGGCGGCCATCGCCTTCTCGCCCTGCTCGGAAAGATCGCGGCCGAACGAGCCGCCGACGTCGATCGAGCACAGCGAGGATCCGCCGATATTGGCGTACATCAGTGCGGTACGCGTCGAGCTGCTCTGCTCGATCAGGATGTCGTCGCGGGAAAGTCCGAGCGGATTGCCGGGCAGTTGCAGCACAATGTGATCGTAGCTGCCGAGGCTGAGCTTCGAGGCCGCGTCGAGGGTCCGCTTCGGGATATCAGGACCGAACTTGATTGCGCCCGAGGTCAACACATTGGTGGAGACCGTGATGATGGCGGCGCGCGCGGCGATCTTGCCGCTCGGCGTCTCGACGCTGACGTCGCGATTGCTCCAGACGATCCGGCTCGCCGGCGTCGACAGCGCCACCGGTGCCTGCTCGCCGAGCCTAGTGATGAGCGTGCCGAGCCCCTGGCGGCAGGCGATCGGCGCGTTGCGGTCCTGCGCGCGGGCCTTGTCGATCGCGGACAGCTCCTTCAAATCCTTGCCCGCAAAGCTCGCGCCCAGCATGAACTCGGTCGCGCCCGCCCAGTCGCCGAGATCCTTCGGCAGCACGGACGCGCAGGAGGTATCGAGCTTGCCGCGCCCGGCCTCGTCGATGGCGCGGTTGGCGCGCACCAGCGCAGCCAGAAATTCCTCGGTCTCGCCCGCCCGCGCGTTGCGGCGGCCGATGCGCATCTTCTGACCCGCCGGCGCCTGCACCACCTCGAACCCGGCGGCGCGCGCGAGGCGGATCATCGGATTGGTTTCGGGATTGTGCATCCAGCGCGCGCCGCGGTCGAACGGCGTGTCGAAGGTCGTGCTATCCGTGATGCAGCGGCCGCCGATCTGCGACGCCGCCTCCACCACCACGACCTTGCGATTGGCCGCCATGATGCGCCGCGCCGCAGCGATTCCCGCCGCTCCCGCACCGATCACGACAATGTCAGCCTCGCGTGACAGTGGCGCCGCGGTCGCGCGCAGGACCGGCGCTGCGGCAAAAGCCGCCGACGCCGATAGGAAACTGCGGCGCGTGATTGTCATGTCATGGTTTCCGGAGACTTGCGGCGAACGGGAACAGCAAGCGAACTTGCCGCATCTGATGTTGCACAGCAACCATCATGGTGAATCAATCGTGCTTGAACTCACAGAGCCATGAACCGAATTGCAACAGGTTTCGACCATGATACAGATAGAAAAAAGACGGCCAGAAAGGCCCGGGGGAGTTCATGGGGACGGTCCTAGATTCAGTCGGCAAACTGATTGCTGCGTACCTCTCGAAGGAGGTGCCGGGCTATGAGCCGTTCACGCCGAGCGACCCCGAGCACCTGCGCGGCGTCATCGAGCCCGGCGACGTGCTGCTGGTCGAGGGCAACAACCGTATCTCCGGCATCATCAAATATCTGACGCAGTCGACCTGGTCGCATGCCGCGCTCTATGTCGGCCCGATCGAGGGCGCCGAAGAGGCGAACGGTGAGCCGCATGTGCTGATCGAGGCGAATATCGGCGAGGGCGTCACCTCGGCGCCACTGTCGAAATACTTCCCGTATCACACCCGCGTCTGCCGCCCGGTCGGGCTGTCCCATGAGGACCGCACCACGGTCTGCCGCTATGCGATCAACCGCATCGGCTTCGGCTACGACACCAAGAACATCGTCGATCTGATGCGCTTCCTGTTCCCGCTGCCGGTGCCGCAGCGCTGGCGGCGGCGCATGATCGCGCTCGGCTCGGGCGACCCGACCAAGATCATCTGCTCAGCGCTGATCGCGCAGGCGTTCGACGCGGTGCGCTATCCGATCCTGCCCAAGATCACCAAGGCCGGCAGCCGTGCCGCGCGCCGCGAGATCCTGCACATCCGCGATTCCTCGCTCTACATGCCCCGCGACTTCGACATCTCGCCCTATTTCGAAGTCGTCAAACCCACCATCGTGCACGGTTTCGACTACACCTCCCTGCACTGGGCCGACAAGCAGAAGCCGCTCGAGGAGGTAGCGGGCACGTTCAGTGTGTTTCCAGAAACGCTCCGTGCGCCGCCGCTCGTTCCTGAAGCGATTGACGAAGAGACGCCGGCTGAAGTTCCGGCTGAGGAAGTGAGCGCGCAGCCGGCGGAGATGGACGGGCGCGCTATCGTCTCCAGGCATTTCCCGCTGCTGAAGAGGTTGGCGATGTACCGCCCGCGGCGGCGCGGTCGCAAGCGCGAGATTGCGGCATAGCCCCGCTGTCGTCCCTGCGAACGCAGGGACTCATACCGCGGAATCTATCGGTCCGGGGCGGTAGACGTACCGAACAACCAGTCTTCGCCAAACTTCTCCCTGGGGTTATGAGTCCCTGCCTTCGCAGGGACGACGCCTGTGAGGGTGGGGCGATCTTGCTTCAACAACCGTCATTGCGAGCGCAGCGAAGCAATCCAGAATCCTTCCGCAGAGGTATTCTGGATTGCTTCGTCGCTACGCTCCTCGCAACGACGGGGAGCCCTACCGCTCCGCCCGTCCGATCACCGCCATCAGCTCCGCGATCTTCTCGCGCTGATCGGCCTTGTCGCCGCTGGCGATGGCGTGCTCGACGCAATGGGCGACGTGATCCTTCAAAACCTCTTCCTCGACCCGGCGCAGTGCGGCGCGCACGGCCGAGATCTGCGTCACGATGTCGATGCAATAGCGGTCCTCCTCGACCATTTTCGAGAGGCCGCGAACCTGGCCCTCGATCCGGCCGAGGCGTTTTCCAACGGATGCCTTGATGTCCTTGCGCATGAGGTCTATATACCCCTACCGGGTATAGGTTACAAGGCCGGAGTGCGGACATGAGCGACGCCAACCACGAGCATCATCACGACACGGGAACGCATTCTGGATGCGGCTGTTCCACGAAAGCCCCGGCCACCAAGCCCGCGGCATCCTCGTGCTGCGGCGGACATGGCGATGACACCGGCCACGGCCATCATCACGCGCATGACCACGGCGCCGCGAAAGTCCTCGATCCCGTCTGCGGCATGAGCGTCGATCCCGCGACCTCAAAGCACCACCTCACACATCACGGCGAGACCTTCCATTTCTGCTCGGCCGGCTGCCGCACCAAATTCGCCGCCGATCCCGCAAAATATCTCGCTAAGGACAAGGCACCCGAGCCGGAGAGGCCCGCGGGGACGATCTACACCTGCCCGATGCATCCGGAGATCCGCCAGGTCGGCCCCGGCACCTGCCCGATCTGCGGCATGGCGCTGGAGCCGGAGGTGGCGAGCCTGGAGACGGGCCCCAACCCTGAGCTCGCCGACATGACGCGGCGGTTCTGGATCGGCGGCGCGCTGGCGCTACCGGCCGTGGTGCTGGAGATGGGCGGCCATCTCGCAGGGCCTCACAACTGGATCGATCAGTCTCTCTCGAACTGGATCCAACTCGTGTTCGCAACGCCGGTGGTGCTATGGGCCGGCTGGCCGTTCTTCGTCCGCGGCTGGCAGTCGCTGGTGACGCGCAACCTCAACATGTTCACGCTGATCGCGATGGGCACCGGCGTTGCGTATGTCTACAGCCTGGCCGGCACGCTCACGCCGCAGATTTTCCCTGCCACCTTCCGCGGCCATGAAGGCGCGGTGGCGGTCTATTTCGAGGCGGCGGCCGTCATCACCGTCTTGGTTTTGCTCGGCCAGGTGCTGGAGCTGCGCGCGCGCGATGCGACCTCCGGCGCGATCAAGGCGCTGCTCCAGCTTGCGCCAAAGACGGCGCGCCGCGTCGACGCCGACGGCAATGAGCACGAAGTCGAGATCGACACGCTGCATGCCGGCGACTCCTTGCGCGTGCGTCCCGGCGAGAAGGTGCCGGTCGACGGTGTCATCCTGGAGGGGCGTTCCTCCCTCGACGAATCGCTCGTCACCGGCGAATCCATGCCGGTGACCAAGGAGACGGGCGCCAAGGTGATCGCCGGCACGCTGAATCAATCCGGCAGCTTCATCATGCGCGCCGACAAGGTCGGCCGCGAGACACTGCTGTCGCAGATCGTGCAGATGGTCGCCGACGCGCAGCGCTCGCGCGCGCCGATCCAGCGGCTGGCCGACCAGGTTGCCGGCTGGTTCGTGCCGACCGTCATCGTCGTCGCGATCGCCGCCTTCGCGGCCTGGGCCTGGTTCGGGCCGGAGCCGCGGCTCGCCTTCGGCCTCGTCGCCGCCGTCAGCGTGCTGATCATCGCCTGCCCGTGTGCACTCGGGCTCGCCACGCCCATGTCGATCATGGTCGGCGTCGGCCGCGGCGCGCAGGCGGGCGTGCTGATCAAGAACGCCGAGGCGCTGGAGCGGATGGAGAAGATCGACACGCTGGTGGTGGACAAGACCGGCACGCTGACCGAGGGCAAGCCGAAGGTGGTCGCGATCGTCGCTGCGAGCGGCTCTGCGGAGGACGACATCCTCCGCATGGCGGCCAGCGTCGAGCGTGCCAGCGAGCATCCCCTGGCCGATGCGATCATGCGCGCGGCGAAGGAGAGGCAGCTCAGCCTCGGCCAGGTCGAAGCGTTCGACTCGCCGACCGGCAAGGGCGCGACCGGCAGGGTCGACGGCAAGACCATCGTGCTCGGCAATGCCAGATACCTGACATCGATCGGCATCGACACCAAGGCGCTCGACACTGAGGCCGAGCGGCTGCGCGGCGACGGCGCGACCGTGATCAACATGGCTGTCGACGGCAAGCTCGCCGGCCTGTTCGCGATCGCCGATCCGGTCAAGGCCTCGACGCCGGAGGCGCTGAAGGCGCTGGCGGCCGAGGGCATCAAGGTGATCATGCTGACCGGCGACAATCGCACCACGGCGGAAGCGGTGGCGCGCCGGCTCGGCATCGCCGAGGTCGAGGCCGAAGTGCTGCCGGATCAGAAGAGCGCGGTCGTCACAAAACTGCAAAAGGCCGGCCGCAGCGTCGCGATGGCCGGCGACGGCGTCAACGACGCGCCGGCGCTGGCGGCGGCCGAGGTCGGCATCGCCATGGGCACCGGCACTGATGTCGCGATGGAGAGTGCAGGCGTCACCCTGCTGAAGGGCGACCTCACCGGCATCGTCCGCGCGCGAAAACTATCGCAGGCGACGATGAGCAACATCCGGCAAAACCTGTTCTTCGCCTTCGTCTACAACGCCGCCGGCATCCCGATCGCCGCCGGCATCCTCTATCCCACGTTCGGCCTCCTGCTGTCGCCGATCATCGCCGCAGCGGCGATGGCGCTGTCCTCGGTCAGCGTGGTCGGGAATGCCTTGCGGCTGCGTGCGACGCGGCTGTGAAGCGTAGTAACCGCACGAAGGTGCGCTCCCTCGCCCCGTTCTTACGGGGAGAGGGTTGGGGTGAGGGGCTGTCTCCGCAATCACAGTGAGAATTGGACTCGCGGAGAGTCCCCCTCACCCGGAATTCAAGCTACGCTTGAATTCCGACCTCTCCCGCAAGCGGGGCGAGGTAAGAGGAGCGAGACGCGCGGAGAGGACCTGATGCAGCGAATTACGATCACGATCGAGGACGATCTCCTGGCGGAGATCGACGCCGCGGCCGAAGCGCGCGGTTACCAGAACCGTTCCGAGATCATCCGCGATCTCGCCCGCGCCGGGCTCCAGCAATCCACCGAGGATACCGCGCAGACCGGTCAATGCGTCGCCGGCCTCGTCTATGTCTACGACCACGCCGCGCGCGATCTGTCGAAACGCCTGGTGCAGGAATTCCATGGCCACCACGACCTCGCGCTCGCGACCCTGCACGTTCATCTCGACCACGACAATTGCATGGAGATGACGGCGCTGCGTGGCGATGCCGCCGAGGTCAGGCATTTCGCCGACCACATCATCGCCGAGCGCGGCGTGCGTTACGGCCGGGTGATGATGATCCCGACCGGGGAGGGGAAACCGAAGGCGCGGAAGCACGGGCACCGGCACGAGTAGGCATAGGCCGCGCATGCGGTGCCGACCCCTCTCCCCCTGTGGGAGAGGGTGGCTCACCGCGGAGCGGTGAGACGGGTGAGGGGTATCTCTCCGCGAGCACCAACTCATATTTGAGCTCGTGGAAACAACCCTCATCCGGCGCTTCGCGCCACCTTCTCCCACAAGGGTAGAAGGGAAGAGGCCGCAGCCGCCCGCCCTTGCCGAAGCCGCATTCGGTGTCTACCTCTCGCGAGGTGTTTACGTGAAAGGTCCCCCATGCTGGATGCCGCCGCAAAGGCGCTGTCGCAATTGATCTCGCCCCCGATGCGCTCGATCCTGTGGCGATCGATCGGGCTTGCGCTGGTGCTGATCACCGTGCTGGCGATCGGCTTGCAGCGGCTGCTCAGCTGGTTTGCGACCTCGGGGGAGGTCTGGCTGGAAGGCCTGCTCGGGCCGGGCTGGCATTCCTCGCTGGAAGTCCTGGCCTGGATCGTCTCGATCGCGGCCGGCCTCGGCGTCGTGTTCGGCGGCGTGTTCCTGATGCCCGCGATCACCTCGCTGGTGGCGAGCCTATTCGTCGACGACGTCGCCGACGTCGTCGAGCGCGAGCATTATCCCGCCGAACGGCCCGGCGTGGCGCTGCCGTTCAACCAGGCGATCTTCGAAGGCATCAAGACCGCGCTGCTGACGATCCTGGTGTATCTCGCCGCCCTGCCGCTGGTGCTGTTCGCCGGAGCCGGTTTCCTGATCTTCTTCCTCGCCGCCGCATGGCTCTTGGGCCGCGAATATTTCGAGCTCGCCGCGATGCGCTTCCGGCCGCCGGAACAGGCCAAGGCGATGCGGCGCGACAACGCCGCGACCATCTTCACCGCCGGCCTGTTCATCGCCGCCTTCGTCTCGATCCCGGTCGTGAATCTCGCGACGCCGATCTTCGGCATGGCCTTCATGGTCCACATGCACAAGCGCCTGTCCGGCCCGCGGCCCGAGCTGATCGAGCCGGCGCGGCAGATGCGGTGACGACGATTACGCGGCCTTCACCCCGCATTTGCGCAGCACCGTCTTGGCGAAGCCGAATGGTTCGGGGCTGAACGGGCCCGGCCGGGCGCGAGTGACCAGCACGATGACGCCGAGCCCGGCGATCGCCAGCCAGAAGCACAGCCAGAAGCCGTCGATATAGGCCAGCACATTGGCCTCGCGCTGCACGAAGCCCGCGAGCGTTCCGATCGCGCGCGCCTGCGCCGAACCCGTTCCGTGGGCAGCAAAATAATCGGTCAGCTGCTTCAGGGCCTGCGTCACGTCGATGTCGCCGTTCAGCACGTGCTGGCCGATATAGAACGAATGAACCTGCTCGCGAACACGCAGCCAGGTTCCCATCAACGCCACGCCGATCTCGGCGCCGCCGAGCCGCATGATCTGGATGTAGGCGGCAAAGGCGGTGGCGCGGCTCGGATCGGCGTTGGACAGCAGCGTGATGATCAAGGGCAGCAAGGTCAGCGACTGCCCGATCGCCAGGAGCAGCACGATGCCGATGAAATCTTCGCGCGCCCAGTCGTGGGTCAGTTGGGTCCCCCATAGATTGGCGGCAGCGAAGCAGGCAAATCCGACGACGACCACCGTACGCGTATCGAAATGCCGCAACAGCCAGATCGAGATCGGCACCAGCACGAACATCGGCAGCGCGCCATAGGTCAGCAACAAGAGACCGCTTTGCTCCGGCCTGAGCAGAGCGACATTGCCGAGGAAGTTCGGCACAAGCGACGAATTGGAGAGGCTGGTCAGCGTGTAGAGCAGGATCAAGACCAGGCCCAATCCGATGTTGCGCGAGAACAGCACATCGACATGCGCCCAGGGCTGGCGCACCAGCGATTCGTTGATCAGGAAGCCCGCAAACAACACGGCTCCGCCAACGAGCAGAGCCATCACCGTCCCGTTGCCGAGCCAATCGAGACGATTGCCCTGGTCGAGGCCGGCATAGATCATCGAAACCGATGTGCCGAGCAAAAGCATGCCGCCCCAATCGGCCTCGCGCAGCAGCGCGCGGTTCACCGGCTCGCTCGGCGTGCCCAGATAGACCATCAGGCCCATCAGCGGCGCGACGATCACGCTCTGCCAGTAGACCCATTCCCAGCCGAGATGATCGACATAGAAGCCGACCAGCGAGCTCGAGGTATCAAACGCAAAGCCGACGCGGATCGAATAGAGCGCGATCGCCGGCAACCACCAGCGCATCGGCAAATTGCGAAAGATGATCATCAGCGTCGCCGGCACGAAGGTGCCGAGGAGGAGGCCATGCACAACGCTGAGCACGATCAGCGTCTGAAAATCGTGCACGAAGGGAACGACCAGCGAGATCACGGCATAGATCAAACTCGGGATGCCGAGCACGCGACGCAGGCCGAACACGGTCGCAAGCCACGGCACCGCGGGCGCGATCAGGATCTGCGATCCGATGCCGGCGGTAGACAGCCAGGCGCCCTCGTCGAATGAGAGCGAGAACGCGCCGCGTAGATCCGGCAAGCCGACTGTGGTCAGGCGGCTGTCGACATTGGTGAGGAACGAGCCGAGCAGCACCGCCGCGACGGCAAACAGCGGCTGAGGCGCGATACCGCCGAGCGAGACCGGTCCGCGGCGGGCATCGTCACTTTCTGCCATCGCCGCTCTTCGTGTCGATGCTTGTGACGACCGACATGCCCGGCACGAGCCGCGTCAGCAGCGGCTGGTTGTCGTCGAACTGGATACGCACGGGAATGCGCTGCACCACTTTCGTGAAATTGCCGGTGGCGTTGTCCGGCGGCAGCAGCGCCACCTGCGCGCCAGTGGCAGGCGCTATGCGTTCGACCCTGCCGCGCAGCCTTTCGCGCGGAAAGCTGTCGACGGTGATCTCGACCGGCTGGCCCGGCTGCACGTGGGTCAGCTGGGTCTCCTTGTAGTTCGCGATCACGTAGACCTTCGGCAGCGGCACGACGTTGATGAGGTTGGTGCCGATGTTGACGTAGTCGCCGGGCTGCACCTGGCGCTCGCCGACGACGCCGTCGAACGGCGCGGTGATCTTCGTGTACCCAAGCTTCAGCTTCGCACTTGCCAGCGTTGCCTTGGTGGCGTCGAGATCGGCCGCGCGCTGCTTCTTGGTGCCCTGCAAGACTTCGAGCTGGTGCTGCTGGGCCGCGATCACGGCGCGGCTCGCGCGCACATCGGCCTGCGCCTTGGCAAGACCCGCGACCGCCTGCTCGAGCCGCTGCCGTGTTCCGGCTTCGGTCTGCGACAGCGATTGCTGGCGCACCTGCTCCTGCTTTGCCTCGACCTCGATCGCCTCTGCCGACAGCCGCGCGGCCTCGGCCTGCGCGATCGTCGCATATTGCAGCTCGATCTGGTTGGCGAGATTGTCGAGCACGGCCTGGGCCGCCGCAACGGCAGCTTCGGACTGCGCGACCTGCGCCTGGTAATCGGCGGGATCGATCTGGATCAGGAGATCGCCGGCCTTGACGCGCTGGAAGTCCGTGACTGCGACGGTCAGCACCTCGCCGGAGACGCGGCTCGCGAGCCGCGTCAGGTCGGAGCGGACGTAGGCATCGTTGGTGGTCTGGACCACGGCATTGCCGACCCATTCGTCAAAGCGCAGCGTCGCCAGCGCGACGAAGCCGAGCGCGACGACGACGGCGAACAGCGGGATCGCGAGCCGGCTCCAGAGCGAGCTGGCCGGTGGCTGCGTGGGCTTGGGCGGTGCGGCGGGAGCGGGAGCAGCGGCAGGCGGCGGTGCGATCTGTTCCTGTTGGCTCACGACATGCCCCTAGAGCGCTTCACTCTCACCGCGGTCATTCCGGGACGGTCCGAAGGACCGGACCCGGAACTTGCCGCCTCACACTGTCTTCTCCGGCCAGCGGCAGAGATCGTTGATCAGGCAAACCTCGCAGCGCGGCTTGCGCGCGAGGCAAGTATAGCGGCCGTGCAGGATCAGCCAATGATGGGCGTGCAGCATGAACTCGGCCGGGATCACCTTTTCGAGACCAAGCTCGACGTCCAGCGGCGTCTTGCCGGGCGCGATCCCGGTGCGGTTGCCGACGCGGAAGACATGCGTGTCCACCGCCATGGTGTGCTCGCCAAAGGCCATGTTGAGCACGACATTGGCGGTCTTGCGTCCCGCACCGGGCAGCGACTCGATCTCCGCGCGCGTGCGCGGCACCTCGCCGCCGAAATCGCTGAGCACCTTGGCCGACAGCGCGATCACGTTCTTCGCCTTGGTGCGGTAGAGGCCGATGGTCTTGATGTACTCGCGCAAGCGTTCCTCGCCGAGGTCGAGCATCTTCTGCGGCGTGTCCGCGACCTCGAACAAGGCGCGCGTCGCCTTGTTGACCCCGGCATCGGTCGCCTGCGCCGACAGCACCACGGCGACCAGTAGCGTGAACGGATTGACGTGCTCGAGCTCGCCCTTCGGCTCCGGATTGGCCTTGCGGAAACGGCTGAAGACCTCGTGGATCTCCGCAGGCGTCCAGGGTCTTGTGGCTTTGAGCGATTTCTTGGCGGGACCCGATTTCTGAGAGGAAGCCCATTTCTTAGAAGAGGCCTTGGGCTTCGCGACAGCCGGCTTTGCCTTTTTCTTCGGCGCCGGCGCTTTGCGCGGGGCCGGCTTGCGGGTGATTTTTGCCATGATCGGGATATACTGAGGGACGATGAGCACAGGCAACGAAATTGAGCGCAAGAGCTCTGAAGATCCGCGCGAGGTGCTGATCTTCTCCGCGCTGCTGACGCCGCACCGCTCGCTGAACCGCACCGGCTTCCTCGCCGTGATGCTGTTCCTGAGTGTCGTCAGCTTCGTCACCGGCCTCGTCTTCCTGATGATGGGCGCCTGGCCGGTGTTCGGCTTCTTCGGGCTCGACGTGCTGGTGATCTGGTGGGCCTTCAAGGTCAATTTCCGCGATGCGCGGGCGAGCGAGGAGATCGTGGTCACGCCGTCCGAGCTGCGCGTGCGCCGCGTCAGCCATCGCGGCCAGGTCGCCGAATGGACGTTCAATCCGCTCTGGGTCCGCCTCGACCTGGAAGTCGACGAGGATTTCGGCATCGAGCATCTCTATCTGATCTCGCGCGGCCATCAGATCCAGATCGCGAGGTTCCTGGGACCGGACGAAAAGGCAAGTTTTTACAAGGGCTTGGTCGAGGCGCTGAACGCCGCCAAGCGCGGGCCGACTTACAACCCGGTGACTTGAACTCAGTCAGAAATCGGGTGGTTTCGAAGCCGGCCCTCTCCTACATTTCCAGTCATGATGACACTCGCCATACATGACCAGCGCCTGGCCAAGCCGGGCCCCCTGAACGCCGCGCTGCGCGACTATGATTCCGTGCGCCGGGCGATCGCGTTCATCTCGGAGAATTGGCGTGCGCAGCCAACCATCGAGGCGATGGCGGATGCTGCCGGCGTCACGCCGGATGAGCTGCACCATCTGTTCCGCCGCTGGGCCTCGATCACCCCGAAGGCTTTCATGCAGGCGCTCACCCTGGACCACGCCAAGGGCCTGCTGCGGGACTCCGCGAGCATCCTCGACGCGGCGCTCGACTCAGGTTTGTCGGGACCGGGCCGGCTGCACGATCTCTTCGTCACCCATGAAGCGATGTCGCCGGGCGAATGGAAGAACGGCGGCGCGGGTCTCACCTTGCGCTACGGCTTCCACCCCTCGCCGTTCGGCACCGCGATCGTGATCGCGACCGATCGCGGCCTGTCGGGCCTCGCCTTTGCCGATCACGGCGAAGAGAAGATCGCGCTCGCCGACATGACGCGGCGCTGGCCGAACGCGACCTATGTGGAAGATCACGAAGGCACCGCGCCGCTCGCAGCGCGCATCTTCGACACCAAGATGTGGCGGCCCGACCAGCCGCTTCGCGTGGTCCTGATCGGCACCGATTTCGAGGTGCGGGTGTGGGAGACGCTGCTCAAGATCCCGATGGGCCGCGCGGTGTCGTACTCGGACATCGCCTGCAACATCGACAGGCCGAAGGCCTCGCGCGCCGTTGGCGCTGCGATCGGCAAGAATCCGGTCTCCTTCGTCGTGCCCTGCCACCGCGCCCTCGGCAAGAGCGGCAAGCTCACCGGCTACCACTGGGGCATCACCCGCAAGCAGGCGATGCTGGGCTGGGAAGCCGGGCGGCTGGGGATGCAGTAGGAACTGCAAGCACAGTGCCGTAGGGTGGGCAAAGGCGCATTGCGCCGTGCCCACCATCTTTCTCAATCACTAACGGAGCGTGGGCACGCTTCCGCCTACGCTCTTCGAGCTACGGCGGACAAGTCGCTTTGCTCACCCTACGAGACCTTCGTTAGCCCGCCAGATCCAGCTTCGAGGCCACGGTCGAGTCTGCATTCAGCCGGTAGATGATCGGCACGCCGGTCGCGAGCTCGCGCTTCAAAATCCCTTCGGGCGAGAGCTTTTCCAGCACCATGATCAGCGCGCGCAGCGAGTTGCCGTGGGCGGCGACCAGCGTGCGTTTGCCGTTGAGCACGCCGGGCAGGATTTCCTGCACATAGTAAGGCAATGCGCGCGCCAGCGTGTCCTTCAGGCTTTCGCCGCCGGGCGGCGGCACGTCGTAGGAGCGGCGCCAGATCAGCACCTGATCTTCGCCCCACTTCTTGCGCGCGTCGTCCTTGTTGAGGCCGGAGAGATCGCCATAGTCTCGCTCGTTCAGCGCGAGGTTTTTCGAGGTCGGCAGACCTTCTTGGCCGAGCTCGCCGAGGATGAGATCGAGCGTATGCTGCGCGCGCGTCAGCACCGAGGTGAAGGCGACGTCGAACACGAGCCCCTGCGCCTTCAGCTTGCGGCCGGCTTCGGTGGCTTCCTTCACGCCGAGCTCGGTGAGGTCAGGGTCCTTCCAGCCCGTGAACAGGTTCTTCAGATTCCATTCGCTCTGGCCATGCCGTACCAGCACGAGAAGACGTTCGCTCATTGACTGTTTCCGTTGCTTGCTTTGTTCAGATGTCGGCGAGACCGAGCACGTCGGCCATGGAGTAGTGCCCCGGCTTCTTGCCATGCGCCCACAACGCGGCTTTGAGCGCGCCGTGCGCGAACAGCATGCGGTCTTCGGCCAGATGCGTCAGCGTGAGCCGCTCGAACGGGCCGAGGAAGTTCACGCTGTGCTCGCCGGCGACGGTGCCGCCGCGCAAGGAAGCGAAGCCGATCGCACCCGGCTTGCGCGCGCCGGTGATGCCGTCGCGACCACGTTCCGAATGCGCCTCGTCGAGCGGGATGCCGCGACCTGCCGCGGCCGCCTCGCCCAGCATGAGCGCAGTCCCGGAGGGCGCATCGACTTTCATGCGGTGATGGGATTCGACGATCTCGATGTCAAAGCTCTCATCGAGCGCCTTGGCGACGCGCTTGACCACCGCGGCGAGCAGATTGACGCCGAGGCTCATATTGCCCGACTGCACCACGACGGCGCGGTTGGTGACGCTCTTGATCACGGCGTTGTCGGAGCCCGACAGCCCGGTGGTGCCGATGACATGGACGAGGCCGCGCTCGGCGGCGATCGCGACATTGGCGATGGTGGCCGCCGGCACGGTGAAATCGAGGATGCCGTCGGCCTCCTTCGACATCGCCCAGAGATCGGCGGAAAGCTTGATGCCGTTGGCGGGGAGCCCTGCGAGCACGCCGGCGTCCTTGCCGAGCAGCTCCGAGCCCGGCGCCTCCAGGGCGCCCGCCAGCACCGCGCCTTTGCTCTCGGCAATCACCCGCGTCAGCGTCCGGCCCATCCGGCCGCCGGCTCCAGCCACAATCAAGCGCATGTCCGACATGGTCTGATCCTCTCTCGGGCCGTTGTAGCGGGGGGATGCAGTTCCGGCAACCGAGGGGACAACCTCCACCGTCATGCCCGGGCTTGTCCCGGGCATCCACGAAAGCCGAATATGGAGGCGAAGACGTGGATGGCCGGGTCAAGCCCGGCCATGACGGAGCTGGTCGCGTCGCTACTACGGCTGGGGGCCGTCATAGCCCTCGATGATGATGAGATCGGCGATCGAGTGCGGCTGGCGCACCTTGATGTTGGCCTGGTATTCCGGCGAGTTGTAGCAGGCGATCGCCGTCTCGTAGTCCGGGAATTCGATCACCACGTTGCGGGTGCGGCTCGCGCCTTCGACGGTGGTGAACTTGCCGGCGCGGACGACGAAGCGGCCGCCCCATTTCTTGAAGATCGGACCGTTGGCGACGGCATAGGGCTTGTAGCCCTCGTCATTGTTCACGTCGACGCGTCCGATCCAGTAGCCCTTTGCCATTGTTCTTCTCCTTGTTTGTTCGTTAGCCAAGCGCTTGCGCGATCTCGGTCTGGATAGCTTCAGCAACCGCCCTGGGGTCGGCGGCTTCCACCACCGGCCGCCCGACGACGAGATAATCCGCGCCCGCGGCAATCGCGCGACCGGGCGTCATGATCCGCTTCTGGTCGCCTGTGGCCGATCCGGCCGGGCGGATGCCGGGCGTGACGAGATGCATCTGGTGACCGACGATCTTGCGAAGGCTGCCGACTTCCTCGGGCGAGGACACGAGGCCATCGACGCCGAGCACCTGCGCCTGCTGCGCGCGCGCCTCGACCAGCTCCGAGACACCGAGCCGGTAGCCGGCCGCGTGCAGATCGTCCTCGTTGTAGGAGGTCAGCACCGTGACGGCGAGGATCTTCAGCTGCGAGTTGCCGCGGCCTTCGACGGCGCCCTTCATGGTCTGCGGATAGGCATGCACGGTGAGGAAGGTCGCGCCCAGCTTCGTGATGCTCTCGACGCCCTGCGTCACGGTGTTGCCGATGTCGTGCAGCTTGAGATCGAGAAAGACCTTCTTGCCCTTGTCGGCGAGCTTGGCGACGAGCGGCAGGCCGCCGGCGTAAGCGAGCCGATAGCCGATCTTGTAGAAGCTGACGCTGTCGCCGAGCCGAGCGATCATCGCCTCCGCGGCATCGACGCTGGGCAGATCGAGCGCGACGATCAGGCGGTCTTTCGGGACGATCTCGGCTGGCGTCATGTCACCTCACATCATGCGTTGGGAAATGTCGATCAACTGCGCGACCAGCTGCTTCAACGCGGCGATATCGCCCTCGTTCTTCAGCCTGTCCATATCGTCATAGGCCTGGTCGGCAAAGGCGAGCGTGAGTTGGCTGGCAATGACATTGGCGTGGCAGGAGGTCAGGATCAGCCTGAGCGCCTGGAGCGCGCGCGCAGCGCCGAGCCGGCTCTGCGATGCGCCGGCGAGCGCGAAGGGGCGGTTGCGGAACACGTCGCCGCGCGCCTCATTTAGCTCCTGCACGCGGCTGACCCAGTCGATCGCGTTCTTCAGCAGCGGTGGCACCGAGGCGTTGTATTCGGGCGTGACGAGCAAGACCCCATGATGCGCGCCGATCATGCGCTTGAGATTGATGGCGTGCTTGGGAATGCCTGACTTGGCCTGGAGATCACCGTCGTAGATCGGCAGCGGGAAATCGGCGAGCGAGATGCGCGTGACGTCGATGCCGGCCTGGGCGAATTCATAAGCGGCTACCGCCGCCAGCTTCGCATTATGCGAGCCGGTGCGCAGCGAGCCGGGAATGACCAGGATTTTGGGTGCGGGCATCCGATCCAATGCGTGCGGCGAAACGAGCCCGCCGCGCAAAGGAGATGCCGGCGGAATTAGTCCTTGCGATACACCCAGACGCGGGCCGGCGGAAGGTTCATCCAGATCCGTTCCGAGGCCTCTGTGGACACGCCGGGCAGCGATTTCGGGATCGGCGGCACCACTGCATAGGTGAACTGGACGAACGGCGCGCCGGGCGAGAGTGCCGTGAAGGCATCGCGGATCAGCCGCAGCCGCGTCAGCATCGGTTTTGTCACCAGCGGCAGGCCCGAGACGACCGCGCTTGCCGGCGCGCTCAGCACATTCCAGAGCGTGTCGCGCAGGCGATAGGCATCGCCCTGCACCACCTTGGCTTGCGGGTAGCGGTCGCGCAGCAGGGCGCAGAAGCCGGGATTGTATTCGACGAGGACGAGGCGCTTCTGGTCGACGCCGCGCTCGACCAGGGCCGAGGTGATGGCGCCGGTGCCGGGCCCGAGCTCGACCACCGGGCCGTCCGAATCGATATCGACGTAGTGCGCCATGGTCCGCGCCAGCAGCTTGCCCGACGGCATCACCGCGCCCATGTGCAGCGGCTTTTCGATCCACGACCTGAGAAAACGCACCTCGTCGTCAAGACGGGGCTTCTTCAACGCACGCGCGGACGATGGCAAGGGCATGTCTGGACCGGACGGGACCGCGTGACCGCGGCGTGTCAGAAAATGGTCATAAACAGGTATAGGCCGAAGGCGGGCCGGTCAAGACGAGTCAGTTCGCCCGATTACTGAAGAGATCCTTGACCTTGGCGAAGAAGCCGACGGATTCCGGCTGAGTATTGCCCGAGGAGAGCTTTTCGAACTCGGCCAGCAATTCCTGCTGCTTCTTGGTGAGGTTCTGCGGGGTCTCGACCGCGACCTGGACGTACATGTCGCCCATCTGGCGCGAGCGCAGCACCGGCATGCCCTTTGATGCGATGCGGAATCGGCGGCCCGACTGGGTTCCAGCCGGCACCTTCACCTTGGTCTTGCCCTTGTCGATGGTCGGCACCTCGAATTCGCCGCCAAGGGCGGCAGTCACCATCGAGATCGGCACCCGGCAATGAAGATCGGCGCCATCGCGCTGGAACAGCTGGTGCAGGGCCAGCGACAGGAAGATGTAGAGGTCGCCGGGCGGACCGCCGCGGACGCCGGCCTCGCCTTCGCCGGCAAGCCTGATCCTGGTGCCGTCCTCGACTCCGGCGGGAATGTTGACGGAGAGCGTGCGCTCGCGGGTCACGCGGCCCTGGCCCGCGCAGGACGGGCAGGCATCCTCGATCATCTGGCCGCGGCCCTGGCAGCCGTGACAGGTGCGCTCCAGCGTGAAGAAGCCCTGCGACTGCCGCACACGGCCGGCGCCGCCGCAGGTCGAGCAGGTCTTCGGCTTGGTGCCGGCCTTGGCGCCGATGCCCGAACAGGCCTCGCAGGTGACCGAGACCGGGATCTCGATCTGCGCGGTCTTGCCGCCGAAGGCTTCCTCGAGCGTGATCTCCATGTTGTAGCGCAGATCGGCCCCGCGCTCGCGGCCGCCGCGGCCGCGCTGTCCGGCCATGCCGAACAGATCCTCGAAAATGTCGGAGAAGGAGGAGGCGAAGCCCGCGCCGAAACCGGCACCGCCGCCAGGGCCGCCCTGCTCGAAGGCCGCATGGCCGAAGCGGTCATAGGCGGCGCGCTTGTCCTTGTCCTTGAGGACCTCGTAGGCCTCGTTGATTTCCTTGAACTTGACCTCGCTGGTGTCGTCACCGGGATTGCGATCCGGGTGGAACTTCATCGCCAGCTTGCGGAAGGACGATTTCAGGACGGAATCGTCAGCGGTGCGTTCGACTTCGAGGGTTTCGTAATAGCAGCGCTTGGTGGACATGGCAGGCTCGGTCTATCCAATCGCGAGTCAAGTCGGAGCGAAACAACGTCGCCACGCGACGATATAGGCAGCCTTCTGATTTGCGGCAGAGGGCTGCATGGCAGCGTTGAGCATAGATGCTGGGAATTGATTGATGGTAACGGGCATTCCGCCCGCCCGTCCCGACACGATAGCCTCCCCCCTGAGGGGGGAGGCTAGTGAAGCGTGTGGGGTCCAAGCCGTCCGCATCACACCCTCTTGGGGTTAGGCGGACTTCTTGTTGTTCTTGTCGTCGTCGACTTCGGTGAATTCCGCGTCGACGACGTCGTCCTTGGCCGCATCCTTCTTGGCGTCGGCCTCGGCCTGCTGCTTGTACATGGCCTCGCCGAGCTTCATCGAAGCCTGGGCCAGCGTCTGGGTCTTGGCCTTGATCGCCTCGGCATCGTCGCCCTTCAGCGCTTCCTTGAGGTCGCTGACGGCGTCCTCGATGGCGCGGCGCTCGCTCTCGGCGACCTTCGAACCGTGCTCGGCCAGGGCCTTCTCGGTCGAATGCACCAGACCATCCGCCTCGTTCTTGGCGGTGACGGCCTCGCGGCGCTTCTTGTCCGCCTCGGCATTGGCCTCGGCGTCCTTGACCATCTTCTCGATGTCGGCTTCCGACAGACCACCGGAGGCCTGGATGCGGATCTGCTGCTCCTTGCCCGTGGCCTTGTCCTTGGCCGAGACGTTGACGATGCCGTTGGCGTCGATGTCGAAGGTCACTTCGATCTGCGGCATGCCGCGCGGGGCCGGCGGAATGCCCATCAGGTCGAACTGGCCGAGCATCTTGTTGTCGGCCGCCATCTCACGCTCGCCCTGGAAGACGCGGATGGTGACCGCGTTCTGGTTGTCCTCGGCGGTCGAGAACACCTGGCTCTTCTTGGTCGGGATCGTGGTGTTGCGGTCGATGATGCGGGTGAACACGCCACCCAGCGTCTCGATGCCCAGCGACAGCGGGGTCACGTCGAGCAGCAGCACGTCCTTGACGTCGCCCTGGAGCACGCCGGCCTGGATCGCGGCACCGATCGCCACGACTTCGTCCGGGTTGACGCCCTTGTGCGGCTCCTTGCCGAACAGCTGCTTCACGACCTCCTGGACCTTCGGCATGCGCGACATGCCGCCGACCAGCACGACCTCGCCGATCTCACCGGCGGTAACGCCGGCGTCCTTCAGCGCCTTGCGGCAGGGCTCGACGGTCTTCTGGATGAGGTCGTCGACCAGCGCCTCGAACTTGGCGCGGGTGAGCTTCATCGTCAGATGCTTCGGGCCGGTCTGGTCCGCGGTGATGAAGGGCAGGTTGATCTCGGTCTGCGTCGTCGACGACAGCTCGATCTTGGCCTTTTCAGCGGCTTCCTTCAGGCGCTGCAACGCGAGCTTGTCGTTGCGCAGGTTGATGCCCTGCTCCTTCTGGAACTCGTCGGCGAGGTAGCCAACGAGACGCATGTCGAAGTCTTCGCCGCCGAGGAAGGTGTCGCCGTTGGTCGACTTCACCTCGAACACGCCGTCGCCGATTTCGAGAATGGAGATATCGAACGTGCCGCCGCCGAGGTCGTACACGGCGATGGTGCCGGCCTTGGTCTTGTCGAGGCCATAGGCGAGGGCGGCCGCGGTCGGCTCGTTGATGATGCGCAGCACTTCAAGGCCCGCGATCTTGCCGGCGTCCTTGGTCGCCTGGCGCTGGGCGTCGTTGAAGTAGGCGGGAACGGTGATGACGGCCTGGTCGACCTTCTGACCGAGATGGGCTTCCGCGGTCTCCTTCATCTTCTGCAGGATGAAAGCGGAGACCTGCGAGGGCGAGTAGGTCTGGCCGTCGGCCTCGACCCAGGCGTCGCCGTTGGAAGCCTTCACGATCTTGTACGGAACGAGCTTCTTGTCCTTCTCGACCATCGGGTCGTCGTAGCGGCGGCCGATCAGGCGCTTCACTGCGAAGAACGTGCGCTCGGGATTGGTGACGGCCTGGCGCTTGGCAGGCTGGCCAACGAGGCGCTCACCGTCGTCCGTCACGGCGACGATCGAAGGCGTCGTGCGCATGCCTTCGGAATTCTCGATAACTTTGGCGTTTTTGCCATCCATTACGGCGACGCACGAGTTCGTGGTGCCGAGGTCGATCCCAATGACCTTTCCCATGGTCCTGATATCCTTCTTTTTGCGGCAGGTTGGCTGGGCCCAGAAGGCACCCGAACCGAAACCCCCTAAGATCAAACATCCGCGATATTGCGATGATTGAGGCTCATATAGGAGGGGGGGAGGGGGCCGCAAGGACCGAACGCAAGTTTCGGCCGTGAAAACATTGGGTTTTGGAAGATCATATCCGGGCTCAACCGCCCTTGCGGGTGAGGAAATATTAACAGGTTCGGCGGCCTGCCCGCCCCCGCCACCGTGATCCGCCCCGCCCTGTTACCGGCGGGCCAAACCCGCTACAAGGCGGACCGGCCGGACAGCCTCGCCATCGGGCTGCCTCGCGCGACAAAGGGCCCGATCGCCGACCATCGAACGGCCTCAATGTGAACCAATCAGAGTCCCCATGAAGCTGATCCGCCCCCTCGCTGCGCTCGCCCTCGTGATTGCCTCGGCGCTGCCGGCCCTTGCTGCCGACGCCGTTTACCCGCCCGGACTTCGTCTCGGCATGGTGCCGCTGGTCGGGCTGAGCACGGCCAAAACCTTTCCGGGCTTCGAGAGCGAGGACGGCAGCGTCAAGGTGCTGATCACCGAGCTGCCGCCGGCGGCCTATGGCGAGGTGGTGAGCGCCTTCAATTCCAATCCGGCCGGCACTGGTGGCGTCAAGCAAGACAAGATCGAGACCCCGGCGGGTCTTGCCTATTTCACCACCGAAAGCGGCAAGGCCGGCGACACCCCGGTGAAGCGCTATTCGATGATCGTGCCGGGCGCTGGCTTCTCCGGCTATGTCGCGGTCCAGATTCCGGAGAACGCGACCAAGATCTACACCGACGAGGCGGTGCGGCAGATGTTCGCCAGCGCCACCACCCGCAAGCAGGTCTCGGCCGAAGAGCAGATCGCGCTGATGCCGTTCAAGATCACCGATCTTGCCGACTTCAAGGACATCCGCACGCTGGCGCCGGGCTCCAGCATCATCCTCGCCGACGGCAACGAGAGCGCCGGCTACGAGCAGAAGCCGTTCATGATCCTCGGCCTGATCGGCGCCACGCCGCAGCAGGCCGACGACCGCGCCCGCTTCGCCCAGGAGGCGGCGCTCCAGATCCCCGGTGTGCGCGAGTCGCGCGTCACCATGTCAGAGCCGATCCGCATCAATGGCCAGCAGGGTTTTGAGACCCGGATCGACGGCGTCAGCGGCAAGGACAAGATCCCGGTGACCGTGGTGCAGTGGATCCGCTTCTCGACCGGCGGCGCCTCGCTGCGCATCATCGCCAGCGCCCCGCGCGACCAGTGGCAAGCCGCCTTCACCCGCTTCCGCGCCGTGCGCGACGGGATCCAGCCGAAGGGGTAGCGGCATCTCCGAACGAGATGCGCTCCCTCCCCCGCTTGCGGGGGAGGGCTGGGGGGAGGGTGTCTCGGCAATCGAGAACCCCCAAGGGGAGAAAGCCCTCACCCGCCGCGCTCTGCGAGCGCAGCGACCTCTCCCGCAAGCGGGAGAGGTGCAGCGAGCACGCCGCAAGAGCCCAACCCCTCACCAACGCCGGCTGCATTTTCGGGCTTCAGTTCGCTCGCGCGCGGAACTAGGCTTTGCCTCCATTGGCTCACAAGGGGAGGCGAACGATGCTGGATCGGCGACAAATCCTGGCGGCGCTTGGGACGACGGCGCTCGCGGCTCTCACTCCGACCGCACTCTTCGCAGCGGCATCGATCAAGCCGGACGACGCCTCCGCGCTGCTCGTGATCGACGTGCAGAACTGCTTCCTGCCTGGCGGCAGCCTCGCGGTGAAGGAGGGCGAGCAGGTGGTGCCCGTCATCAACAGAATCGCGAAAGGTTTTGCGAATGTGGTGATGACGCAGGACTGGCACACGCCCGGCCACATCTCGTTCGCCTCGGTGCATTCCGGCAAGAAACCGTTCGAGACCGTCGATCTTCCCTACGGCAAGCAGGTGCTGTGGCCAGACCATTGCGTGCAAGGCACCGACGGCGCCGCGCTGTCGAAGGACCTCGCGATCCCGCATGCCGAGCTGATCATCCGCAAGGGTTTTCACAAGGACGTCGACAGCTACTCGGCCTTCCTCGAAGCCGACGGCAAGACCTCGACGGGCCTTGCCGGCTACCTCAAGGGCCGCAAGATCAAGCGCGTCTTCGTTGTGGGATTGGCGACAGATTTCTGTGTTGCCTGGACCGCGCTCGACGCGCGCAAGGCTGGCTTCGAGGTCTATGTCGTGGAGGATGCCTGCCGCGGCATCGACACGCAGGGCTCGCTGGCCAAGGCCTGGGCCGATATGGCCAAGGCCGGCGTGAAGCGGATCCAGTCGGCGGATATCGCGGTGAGCGCGTAGCCGGCGCGCATCCGCCAGACCCTCATCCTGAGGAGCGCGCTCCTTAGCGCGCGTCGAAGGATAGAGGCCCGCTGCTGCAGCCGGACCTGCATGGTTCGAGACGGCGCTGACACGCCTCCTCACCATGAGGGGTTAGAGCGCTCAGTTGACGTCGTTGCTGTTGGCCGCGGCCTTCGCGCCGCCCTTGGCGACACCGACTAGGGCCGGGCGCAGCACGCGCTCGCCGATGGTGTAGCCGGCCTGCACGACCTGCACCACGGTGCCCGACGGCACCGACGCATCGGGCACTTCGAACATCGCCTGCTGGAAGTTCGGGTCGAACTTCTGGCCCTGCGGGTCGAACTTCTTCACGCCATGCTTTTCCAGCGCGTTGAGCAGCGATCGCTCGGTGAGCTCGACGCCCTCGATCAGCGAGATCAGGCCGGGATCGGCCGCGGCCCGCGCCTCGGCCGGAACGGCATCGAGCGCGCGCTGGAGATTGTCGGCGATGTCGAGCACGTCGCGGGCAAAGCCGGTGATGCCGTAGAGACGGGCGTCCGCGACCTCCTTGGTGGTACGCTTGCGTAAGTTCTCCATCTCGGCCAGCGTCCGCAGCATGCGGTCACGCGCCTCGGCGGCTTCCTTCTGCAGCAGCTCGACCGAACCCGGCTCGGGATCGTCGGGCATGATGTAGGGTTTCGACACCACGGGCTCGCCGGTCGGTGCGGTCGTGTCTTCGGGTTGCCGGTCTCGATCGGTCATCGGCTCAAATCTCGAACTCGTTTCCAGGGATTGTTGGCAAGGATTGTTGGCCCGGATATCGTGCCTAAGCGCACGAAAATCAAGCGCCCGTGATCGGCACAAATGCCGGTCAGCCGCCCAGAAGGCGGCTGACGATGCGGGCGGCGTAGTCCACGGTCGGGATCACGCGGGCATAATTCAGCCGCGTCGGCCCGATCACGCCCAAAACGCCGACGATATGACCGGCGGCATCCCGGTACGGCGAGATGATCGTGGAGGAGCCGGACAGCGAGAACAGCTTGTTCTCGGAGCCAATGAAAATCCTCACGCCCTCGGCGGTCTCGGCGCGGCCCAGCAGGTCGATCACGCCGCGCTTGGTCTCGAGATCGTCGAACAACAGGCGCACCCGCTCCAGATCCTCCAGCGCGTGCAGATCTTCGAGCAGATTGGCGTGGCCGCGGACGATGAGCTGGCGATCCTCGTTCTCGCCGCCGGACCAGCTCGCGATTCCGGCCGAAATCACCTTCTGCGTCAGCTGATCGAGCTCGGCGCGAGCCTCGCCGAGCGCAGTCTCGAGCTCGAGCCGCGCTTCGGCGAGCGTGCGGCCGCGAATGCGCGCATTGAGGAAATTACCGGCTTCCGTGATCGCGGAGGAGGGAACTCCGGGCGGCAGCGCCAGCACGCGGTTTTCGACCTGGCCGTCTTCGCCGACCAGGATCACCAACGCCTTTTCCGGTTCCAGCCGGACGAACTCGATGTGCTTCAGTCGCGCATTGGATTTTGGCGTCAGCACCACGGCTGCGGCCCGCGTGAGACCCGATAGCCGCGTCAAGGCCTGATCCAGCGCCGCCTCGACCGACTGTGCCTGGCCGACCGATGCGAGCTGGCTCTGGATCGACGCGCGCTCGGCCTCGTTGAGATCGCCGACCTGCATCAGGGCATCGACGAAGAAACGCAGGCCGAGTTCCGTCGGCAAGCGGCCGGCGGAGGTATGTGGCGCGTAGATCAGGCCGAGCTGTTCCAGATCGGCCATAACGTTGCGGACCGAGGCCGGCGACAGCGGCATCGCGATCAGCCGCGAGATATTGCGCGAGCCGACGGGCTCGCCGGTCGCGAGATAGCTTTCGACAATTTGACGAAAGATGTCGCGGGAACGCTCGTTGAGCTGGGCGAGGCCTGCGTGCGGCGCGATCAGATGGATCGGATCGTGATGGGCCACAGACGGTAACTCCTCTCAGATGCTCATAATTTGTCCATCCAGGACGGTTCTGACAAGCGTGGCGTTTGCGGGGTGGAAAACCGGGGGTGAAAAAACCTTGCCGCCCACCCTCACCCCACCTACAAGCACCGCGAACCGCCCATTTCCGCGAGTTTTTGGAGGATTTCCCATGCGGCCAAGCCGCCGTGCGCCCGACGAATTGCGCCCCGTGACGCTGGAGCGTGGCGTGGTCAAATATGCGGAGGGCTCGTGCCTGGTGAAATTCGGCGACACCCATGTGCTGGTCACCGCCACGCTGGAGGACCGCCTGCCGCCATGGCTGAAGGGCCAGGGCCGCGGCTGGGTCACCGCCGAATACGGCATGCTGCCGCGCGCGACCTCGGAACGCACCCGCCGCGAGGCCTCCGCCGGCAAGCAGAGCGGCCGCACCGTCGAGATCCAGCGCCTGATCGGCCGCTCGCTTCGCACTATCGTCGACCTCGAAGCGCTCGGCGAGCGCCAGATCACGGTCGATTGCGACGTGCTCCAGGCCGACGGCGGCACCCGCACGGCCTCGATCACCGGTGCCTGGGTCGCGCTCGCCGATTGCATCAACTGGATGAAGGCGCGCAACATGATCAAGGCCAACGTGCTGCGCGACAACGTCGCCGCGATCTCCTGCGGCATCTACAACGGCACGCCGGTGCTCGACCTCGATTATGCCGAGGATTCCGAGGCCGAAACCGACGCCAATTTCGTGATGACCGGCGATGGCCGCATTGTCGAGGTGCAGGGCACCGCGGAACGCGAGCCGTTCACGCAGGACGAGTTCCTCAAGCTGATCGCCCTGGCGCAGAAAGGCATCGCGCGTCTGGTGGACTTGCAGAAACTGGCCGTGGCGTAGTCAATAAGCCATGCACCGCCGAATCACCGGAAAGCTCGTCATCGCGACCCACAATCCCGGCAAGCTCGCCGAGATGAAGGAGCTGCTCGCGCCTCACGGCATCGAGGCGGTGTCGGCCGGAGAGCTCGGCCTGGACGAGCCGGAGGAAACCGGCAACGATTTCCGCAGCAACGCCGCGATCAAGGCGATCGCGGCGGCAAAGGCGACGGGGCTTCCGTCCTTCGCGGATGATTCCGGCATCGTGGTCGACGCGCTCGACGGCGCGCCCGGCATTTTCTCCGCGCGCTGGGCCGGTCCGACCAAGGATTTCAACGCGGCGATGGCCCAGATCGAGCGGCTGCTGCAGGAGCGCGGGGCAAGCACGCCCGCAAAGCGCACCGCGCATTTCGTTTCCGCGCTCTGCGTCGCCTGGCCCGACGATCATCTCGAAGAGGTCGAGGCGCGCGTCGACGGCACGCTAGCTTGGCCGCCGCGCGGCACCGCCGGTTTTGGCTACGATCCGATGTTCCTGCCTGACGGGCACGACCGCACCTTCGGCGAGATGACCAGCATCGAGAAGCACGGCCTGCCGCCGCTCGGCCTTGCCCTGTCGCACCGCGCCCGCGCCTTCGTGAAACTGGCGGAGATCTGCCTTGAGCCGCGCTAGAGCGTTTTCGAGCGAAGTGGATACCGGTTCGCGCCAGGAAAACGCGTCGAAACAAGAATCCGAAGCCTTCGGCGTCTACGTGCACTGGCCGTTCTGCCTGTCGAAGTGCCCGTATTGTGACTTCAACAGCCATGTCCGCCACGCCGCCATCGACGAGGCACGCTTTGCCTCCGCTTTCGCGCGCGAGATCGAGACCACGGCCGAGCGCGCGCCCGGTCGCGAGGTCACCTCGATCTTCCTCGGCGGCGGCACACCGTCATTGATGCAGCCTGCAACCGTCGGCGCCGTGCTCGATGCCATCGGCAAGCATTGGATTGTTGCGAGCGACGTCGAGGTGACGCTGGAAGCGAACCCGACCAGCGTCGAGGCCACACGCTTCGCCGGCTATCGCGCCGCCGGCGTCAACCGCGTCTCGCTCGGCGTGCAGGCGCTGGACGATGCCTCGCTGAAGGCGCTCGGCCGCTTGCACAGCGCGCGCGAGGCGCTCGATGCCGTCGCCATCGCGCGCCGCTCCTTCGACCGTTATTCGTTCGACCTGATCTACGCCCGCCCCGACCAGACGCCGGCGATGTGGGCCGACGAGCTGCGTCTCGCCATCAATGAAGCGGCCGAGCATCTGTCGCTCTATCAATTGACGATCGAGGAAGGCACGCCGTTCTTCGGCCTGCACCAGGCCGGCAAATTGAAGACACCGGACGAAGCCGTCGCGCGCGCGCTCTATGACGTGACGCAGGAAACCTGCGACAAGCTTGGGCTACCCGCCTACGAGATCTCCAATCACGCGCGGCGCGGCGCCGAGTGCCGGCACAATCTGGTGTACTGGCGCGGCGAGGAATATGCCGGCATCGGGCCGGGCGCGCATGGCCGTCTCGACATCGACGGCGTGCGCCATGCCACCGCCACCGAGAAGCGTCCCGAAGCGTGGCTGCTGCGGGTCGAGACCAATGGTCACGGCGTCGTCACCGACGACCTCCTCAACAGCGAAGAACGCGCCGACGAATTTCTGCTAATGGGATTGCGCCTCGCCGAGGGCATCGACCCCGCGCGCTACAAGGCCCTCGCCGGTCGTCCGCTCGACGCCGGCCGCATCGCGCTGCTGCGCGAGGAAGGCGCGATCACCGTCGATGCAACGGGCCGCCTGCGGGTGACGAGCAGCGGATTCCCGGTGCTCGATGCAGTGGTCGCGGATCTCGCGGCGTAGCAAGCTCTTGTGGGGTGGGCAAAGCGAAGCATGCCCACCGTTCCATGCGACTTAGCTGAGAGATGGTGGGCACGGCGCAAGTGCGCCTTTGCCCACCCTACGGCACCGTCGTCCTGAACTATGCCCCAAAGCTCTTCGGCGAACCCGCGACCGCAACGCCGCCGCCGGTCGTCACCTTCATCACCGCAAGGCCGCGCTCGTTGGTGCCGTCGGCGCGGAAGCGGAACAGGCCGTCGATGCCGGCAAAGCCCGAGGCGTTGGTGAGCACATCCGCCGAGAATCGCGTGGTGCCCTGCGTGCGGGCGAGCGCGGCGACGAGGGCGACGGCGTCATAGGCAAGCGTCGCGGTGCGCACCGGCTCGGCGCCGTATTTGGTTCGGTAGCGGCCGGAGAAGGCGCGGAAGCCGGCCGGATCGGGCGCGGCGTAAAGACCGCCTTGCAACGCCGAGCTGGCATAGACGCGCGGATTGTCCCACAGGCCGGTGCCGAGCAGCTGGATGTTGCGCAAGTTCGCGCCGGCCGCGGTCATCGCATCGGCCACCGCGACGACGGCATCGCCGTCGTCGGCAATGAACAGCGCATCGGCGCTGCCGATCTGCTGCGCCACGGCGCGCGCCGGGGTGGCGCGATCCGCGCCATATCTTTCGAATGCGACAACGCGTCCGCCACGCCGCGGCACCGCCGCCTTCACCGCGGCCTCGACGACATTGCCATAGGCATTGTCGGGCACGAGGACGGCGACGGAGCGTTTGCCGATGCTGGCGGAGTACTCGATGATGCGATTGACGTCGGACTCCGGCAGGAAGCTCAGCAAATACACGCCGCGGCCGGCGATGCTGGAATCGGTCGAGAACGCGATCACGGAAATGCCGCGCGTGCGCGCGACCTGAGCCACCGCCGGCACCGACTGCGCGAACAACGGTCCCAAAATGATCTCGGCCCCTTCCTCGACCGCCTGCTGCGCGCCGGCCTGCGCGCCCTGCGGGGTGCCATTGTCGTCCTTGATCAGCAGCTGGATGTTCGGGTTCTGGAACTCAGCCAGCGCCATCTCGGCCGCATTGCGCATCGATTGCGCGGCAAGGCCGGCATTGCCGGCGGCCGAGAGTGGCAGGATCACGGCAACCTTGACCCCGCCGGTGCCGGCGGTCGTCGCCTGCTGCGGCGGCCCGGCCGGCTGGGCCGGGGGCGGGGAGGAGCTGCTGAAGGGATTGGAGAACTGGCTGAGGCTCTGCTGCACGCCGGCGCAGGCCGAGAGCAGGGGGGCGCCGAGCAACAAGCCTAGCGCACCCCGCCGGGTCGCCCCGGACATTCGGGGCCCCTCAACGGGAGATTTCGGATCACGCGGGCCCAGCATTGCAGCTTCTCTTCTAACCGGCGATCGCCAGCCGGTCACAACATTCATGGCCGCGACAGAAGCCGCGGATTCCGACATATTGTCGGCAAATAGTTAACCAAAACAAAAGGATAATGACCGCTTAACGCGCCCGCACCTGTAAGTCCTGGCTGTCCGCCGACCGTCACGACAGCATCAAGGCGGCGTTTCCGCCGCGAATATGACGCTGACACTTCATACCCTCTCGAATGTGATCCCGGATGGATCACATTCCCGTCCTTCCGTATCTTGGGCTTGGCCACGATCTTTTTCGGAGAACCGGTTCCCAGCCCCGGGGATCATGCCTAAGTTCGATTCATTATGCGCGCAAAGCCGGCCCCGATAAATACGCCTGAAGGCCCAGACGCCGCTCCACGCGGCTTCTCCATCGACGCCTATCGGCTCCCGGCCCCGAAGGCGGCGCCGGGCCTCTATCTGGTCGCGACCCCGATCGGCAATCTCGGCGACATTACGCTGCGCGCGCTCCAGACCCTTGCCGGCGTCGACGTCATCGCCTGCGAGGACACCCGCATCACGCGCCGCCTGACCGAGCGCTACGATATCGCCGCCCAGCTCAAGCAATATCACGAGCACAACGCCGAAGTGGCGCGCCCAAAAATCCTGGAGGCGCTTGCCGCGGGCGGCTCGGTCGCGCTGGTGTCGGACGCCGGCACGCCGCTGATCTCTGATCCCGGCTTCAAGCTGGTGCGCGAGGTCTGCGCCGCCGGCCATGCCGTCTATGCGCTGCCGGGCCCGTCCTCGGTGCTGGCGGCGCTGTCGGTCGCCGCGCTACCGACCGACCGTTTCTTCTTCGAGGGTTTCTTGCCGGCCAAATCAGCCGCGCGAAAATCGCGTCTGGCCGAGCTCGCCCGCATCGATGCGACCCTGGTGATGTTCGAATCCGGCAACCGCGTGCAGGATACGCTGGCCGAGCTCGCCGAGATCATGGGCAGCCGCGAGGCCGCGATCTGTCGTGAGCTGACTAAGCTGCACGAGGAGATTTCGCGTGCAACGCTCGCCGAGCTGGCACGTGACGCCGAGGGGCTGGAGACGCGCGGCGAGTTCGTGCTGGTGATCGCTCCGCCGGCGGCCGACGCCGAGGTGCTGAACTCGGATGCGCTGGACGATCTCCTGCGCGAGCAGCTGGCCGCGCACAGCGTCAAGGACGCGGTTGCGCATGCGGTCGCGCTCTCGGGCCGGCCGCGCCGCGAGGTGTATGCCCGCGCGCTCGAGATCGCCAAGGATCTGCGGGGCGGTGATGGCGAAGGCTAGGGGCGATGCGGAACCGAAAGTCGCCTCGCCCGAGCGCGTCGCCGCGTTCCGCACCGGCATCTCGGCCGAAAGCCGCGCCGCGGCCTATCTCATCGCCAAGGGCTACCGCATCCTGGCCAAGCGTTACCGCACGGCGCATGGCGAGATCGATCTCGTGGCGCGCCGCCGCAATTTGATCGCCTTCATCGAGGTCAAGGCCCGCGCCAGCCTGGATGACGCGGCTTACGCGGTCACCCCGCGCCAGCAGCAGCGCATCATCGACGCCGCGCAAGGCTGGCTCGTAGCGCATCCCGAGCATGCCGAATTCGAATTGCGATTCGACGCCATGCTGATTGCGCCGCGCTCACTTCCGCGCCATGTGTTGGCGGCATTCGACGCCTCGACCTGAAAGGCAGACCATGAAACTCAACGTCGCCGTCCAGATGGACCCCATCGCCCGCATCAACATCAAGGGCGATTCCACTTTCGCGCTGCTGCTGGAGGCGCAGAAGCGCGGCCATGGCCTGTCCTATTACACGCCCGACAAGCTCTCGATGGTCGGCGACGAGCTGGTCGCGCCGGTGCAGCTTCTGACAGTGCGCGACGAGTCCGGCGACCATTTCACCCTCGGTGAGCACAGGCGCGAGGCGCTCAACGGCTTCGACGTGGTGCTGCTGCGCCAGGATCCGCCGTTCGACCTCGCCTACATCACTTCGACCCATTTCCTGGAGCGCATTCATCCGAAGACGCTGGTGGTCAACGATCCCGCCTCGGTGCGCAATGCGCCGGAAAAGCTGTTCGTGATGAATTTCCCGCAGCTGATGCCGCCGACCCTGATCTCGCGCGACTTAGACGAGATCAACGCGTTCCGCGACAAGCACGGCGCCGTTGTGATGAAGCCGCTGCACGGCCATGGCGGCGCGGCGGTATTCCGCGTGATGCCGCAGGACATGAATTTCGGCTCGCTGTTCGACATGTTCTCGGTCACCTTCAAGGAGCCCTGGGTGATCCAGCAGTTCATCCCCGAGGTGAAGCACGGCGACAAGCGCATCATCCTGGTCAACGGCGAGTTCGCCGGCGCGGTGAACCGCGTGCCTGCCGCCGACGATCTCCGCTCCAACATGGTGCGCGGCGGCGCCGCCAAGGAGACCGAGCTCACGCCGCGCGAGCGCGAGATCTGCGCGACGATCGGTCCGGCGCTGCGCGAGCGCGGACTGCTGTTCGTCGGCATCGACGTCATCAACGACAATCTCACCGAGATCAACGTGACCTCGCCCACGGGCATCCGCGCCATCGCGCGGCTCGGCGGCCCTGACGTCGCGGCGAAGATCTGGGATGCGATCGAGCAGAAGCGAAAGAAATAGCTTCGGAGCCTTGGGTCGGCTCCTTCAGCCGAAAAATCCCCGAGCGCGCCGGGCTGTGTCGGACGGATACAATCCAAAGGCCGCACGGTAGGACGCCGCAAACCGGCCCATGTGGGTAAAGCCCCACTTCAGCGCGACTTCACTGACCGGAAGCAGATTCTCCGGTCGCGACAGCTCGTCGTGGATCGCTTCGAGTCGAATTCTGCGCAAATAGGCGACCGGCGTCGTTCCGTGGATCCGGCGAAATCCCGATTGCAGCAACCGACTGCTGATCCCGACGTTCCCGGCAATATCGGCGATCGTCAGCGGCAGATGCAGGTTGGCCCGCATGTATTCGACGGCCCGCCTGACGTGACGGGGCGGCACATCCATGGGCTGGCGGTTCAACCGCTCGATCAGCCGATGCGGCACGTTTTGGAGGACTAGCTGGATCACGGCCTCCGACAACAGAGCGCTGGCTTTCGGCGAACGTGCCAGGATCCCGTCATGGAGGCCGGTCGTGCTGGCGCGAACGAGCTGAAGCAGCATCTGCCCGGCGCTGGTGGACAGCTCGATCTTGGGCGCGAGATTGAGGTCTTCCAGAGCCGTGCCCGCGAACGTCGCGGACAGCACCTTGGTGACGACGCCGGTATGCACCGTCAGCGTCACGCTCGAATACCGTCCATCCACCGCTTCGACCCGCTGCTTCTGCAACGTCGGAAGCGATACGATGGCGATGTCGGAGTCCATACGTTGCACGTTTTTTCCGGCAATGAGCATCTCGGCCTTGCCGGCATTGAGAAGGCTGATCGCAAGCTCTCCCGATGAATTGCCGTAGGCGTAGCGCCAGTCCCACCCCGCGGACAGCTCCGCCCTCACGACATCCATGCCCGCACCAATCGCGACATCCGCATGCCAGCGAAATGATCCATCCGGCCGCGGCGAGGAATGCGCATTGATTCCGTGAGGCCGCAGTATCTCGAGCAACTCCTGAAACGACGACCCTGATCGCGCGGGAGGTGCGGCAAGTATGTCTTCGACCATGCAAATCCCAATCGTTGGTCTTTTGCTGTCCTAGCACAACTCGGGTGAATTCAGATCGCGCTCTCAATATCCGATTTCCGAAAGAGGATATCCAGATCGCGCATCGATCGGCCTAGCCGGAAACCGAAGGCTTCCATCCCGAACGCGCCGGAGTCCATGGACTTGCGGCGCGATCGGCCTAAATCGCTTCGACCACCTCAAACAGGTTATGGAAGCATGCTTACCAGAACAATTTGCGCGGTCACGCTGATGGCCCTTTCGTCGATGCCGGCGCGGGCCGACAGCTGCGCAGACCACTATCAGATGAGCGGCGTTCCGCTGGTGACGGGCACGACCCACAAGGTCTGGATGATCTTCCCGTCGGTCAATCCCACCCTTGCCCTCGACAGGGTCTCCCGTGCCGTCATGGCGGAAGGCTTCGTCAACGTGAACGTGGACAAGGCGCTTGGCACGCTGACCACTCAGCAGGAAACGACCGGATCCGGGCGGCCGCAGACACTTCGCGTCGTCGTGCGCAAGGACGTCAAAGGCAGCCGCGTCGATGCGGTCTTCATCATGCCGCCGGGACAGGTGGCTCCAGGCATCAGCGCCAACCTCTGCCGTGTCGTGGACGCAGCCGGCCAGTGAACGCCGCGTTCAAGGGAAGCGGGAGGCAGGCGGCCACCTGCCGCCACAGCATATGAAGCAGGAAATTCGATGCGAAAACGCGCTCCATTAGCTCTGTCCGAGCGACGCGCTCCATCACCGTCACCCTGAGGTAGCCGCTCCTTCAGCGGCCCTCGAAGGGCGGTCGCCCGGCTGCATCGGGGCCGTTCATCCTTCGAGGCTCACCCTGCGATGCGATGCATCGCAAGCCTCGCACCTCCAGCGACAATGGCTTTGCCATTGCGCGAGGATGACGGATTACGTCTTGATCACCGCGCGGCATCAGCTCGCGCATCACTAACCACCCGTTCACCAAGATGCCTCGCGCCTCATGCGAACGCAGGAGCGGGCCCGCGTGAAACTACGGGGTCGCTGGCCGACCGGATAACGCGGCGTTCACCATCTGCCCAAAACCAGCAGCGTGACCGGCGATCACATTCGGGCTCGCAACACCCCTTATACTTTTCCTCCCTACTCATCGACGCAGGGGAACCCGCCAGGTGCGGTTCGAGTGCCCCGCGTAAGAGTAGCAGCGTATGAACACCGCACGCATCATCGTTCTCGTCATCGCACTGGGCGCCGGCGGCGTCGCTGCGTATCTAGCGAGCGGCTATCAGAACGCGCCCGCGCCCGTCGTTCCCGTCGTCGAGAAGCTGCCGACGATCGAGGTCCTGGTCGCCAAGAACGACATCCAGCTCGGTCAAGCCGTGAAGCCCGAGGACCTGGTATGGCAGGCCTGGCCGGCGGCGACCGCGAGCAGCGCCTTCATCCGCCGCGACAGCAGGCCCGAGGCGCAGACCCAGCTCGCCGGCTCGATCGCGCGCGTGCCGCTGATGCAGGGCGAGCCGATCCGCGAGCAGAAGCTGGTCAAGGCCGATGGCTCCGGCTTCATGGCCGCGATCCTGCCGTCGGGCATGCGCGCCGTCTCCACCGAGATTTCCGCCGAGACCGGCGCCGGCGGATTCATCCTGCCGAACGACCGCGTCGACATCGTGCTGACCCGCCGCCTGAAGAATCCTGACGGCGCCAACAGCAATGGCCCGACCGGCGGCAACGACCTCATCCTGTCCGAGGTCATCCTGACCAATATTCGCGTGCTCGCGATCGACCAGGCGCCGAAGGAGAAGGACGGCCAGAACGCCGTCATCGGCAAGACCGTCACGCTCGAGCTCAGGCCCGACCAGGTCGCCACGCTCTCGGCCGCACGCCAGGGCGGCACGCTGACACTCGCGCTGCGCAGCATCGTGGATGCCAATGCCATCGACGGCACGCCTGAGGAGGCGGTCAGGCGTCCGGGCGGCGTGAACGTGATCCGTTACGGGGTGCAGGCGCGGCAGCTGACGTCACAGAAGTGATGATGGGGATAGCATGAACTACGGGGAAGGTCGGATGGGCCTGCGCATTCGGGGGAAGCGCGCGCGCTCGTCCTTAGCAGGGGCAATGCTGATGCTGGGGCTGGTCGCGGCCCCCAATTTCGTCGCTGCGGCGGATGCGCCGGTCGGCGATCAGGCGCCGATGCAGGCGCCACCGGATCTCGCGGTGTCTCCGGTCGCGACCATCGCGCCGGCCCGCACGCGTTTCCTCTCGCTTGGTGTGGGCAAATCCGTGGTCATCGACCTGCCGCGCGAGGTCAAGGACGTGCTGGTGGCCGATCCCAAGATCGCCAACGCGGTGATCCGCTCGGCCCAGCGCGCCTACATCATCGGCGGCCAGGTCGGCCAGACCAATGTCGTGTTCTTCACCGCCGACGGCCAGCAGGTCGCCGCCTACGACATCGCGGTGAAACGCGACCTCAACGGCATGCGTTCGGCGCTGCGCCAGTCGCTGCCGGGCGTGCAGATCGAAGGCGTCGGCGACAGCGTGATGCTGACCGGCTCGGTGTCGAGTCCGGTCGAGGCCCAGCAGGCCGGCGACGTCGCCGCCAAGCTCGTCGGCGGCGCGGACAAGGTCGTCAACAACATCGTCGTGCGCGGCCGCGACCAGGTGATGCTCAAGGTCGTCGTCGGCGAAGTCAGGCGCGACATCGTCAAGCAGCTCGGCGTCGATCTCAGCGCCAGCCTGAACGCCGGCACCGCGGTCGTGAATTTCAACAACTCCAACCCGTTCTCGGTCTCCGGCGGCCCGCTCGTCAGCAGCAACGGGCTCGGTGTTACCGGACTCGCAAAAGGCGTCGCCACCGTCAACGCCACGATGCGCGCGATGGAAAGCGCCGGCGTGATGCGGACGCTGGCCGAGCCGAGCCTGACGGCGATCTCCGGCGAGTCCGCCACTTTCATCGCCGGCGGCGAATTCCCGATCCCTGCGGGCTATTCCTGCGATCCGGTCACCCACGTCTGTACCACCCAGATCACCTACAAGAAGTTCGGCATCTCCCTGAACTTCACGCCGGTCGTGCTCAGCGAGGGACGTATCAGCCTGCGCGTGATGACCGAAGTCTCGGAGCTGTCGAATCAGAACGCCATCTCCGTGACGCAGGCGGTGTCCGCGGGCCAGACCAGCTCGATCACCATCCCCTCGATCCAGACCCGCCGCGCCGAGACCACGCTGGAAATTCCCTCGGGCGGCTCGATGGCGATGGCCGGCTTGATCCAGCAGCAGACCAAGCAGGCGATCAACGGCCTGCCCGGCGTCGATCAGGTGCCGATCATCGGCGCGCTGTTCCGCAGCCAGGACTTCGTCAACAATGAGACCGAGCTGATGGTGATCGTGACGCCCTATGTGGTGCGCGCGGTCGCCCAGAAGGAATTGTCGCGGCCCGACGACGGCTTCGCGCCGGCCTCGGACGCGCAGACGGCGCTGCTTGGCCGCGTGAACCGCCTCTATGGCATCACGGCCCGCCGCGTCGATCCGATCGACGGCGTCCACGGCGATTTCGGCTTCATCATCGACTGAGACCGACGGCTTGGGGGCCGGGGCGAGACACGGGGCAAGAGGGGACAAGGCGATGACGAAGATGACAGCCGATCGACGTCGCAGCTTGCGGATCGCGCTGGCGCTGACGGGGCTCTCCGTCTTGCTCGGCGCCTGCAACACCACTGGCGAAATCGTCACCCAGACGGTGCCGACCGACTACCGCCAGCGCCACCCGATCGCGGTGCAGGAAGGCAAGAAGTCGATCGTGATCTTCGTCGGCAAGGCCAGAGGCGGCCTCTCGACCGCGCAGCACGCCGACGTCGCCGGTATCGCCCGGGACTGGGTGCGCGAAGGCACCGGCTCGGTCGTGGTCGACGTGCCCGTCGACACCGCGAATTCGCGCGCTGCTGCGGCGACCTATCAGGAGATCCGCGCCGTGCTCGCCTCCGGCGGCGTGCCGTCACGCGCCATCGTCCAGCATCGCTACCGCCCTGAGGATCCCGGACTGCTACCGACCATCCGTCTGAGCTATTCGAAGATCACGGCTGTCGCCGGCCCCTGCGGGCTGTGGCCGGAGGACATCGGGCCATCCATCCTCGACCCCGGCTACAACGAGAACCATCCCTACTTCAATCTCGGCTGCGCCAACCAGCGCAACCTCGCGGCCATGATCGACAATCCCGCCGACCTCGAGCAGCCGCGCGCGGAGACGCCGGCCTATACCGCACGGCGCGAAATCGCCTTCGACCGCTACCGCAAGGGCTCGACGACCGCGACCACCTATCCAGAGTCCGACAGGGCCAAACTGAGCGACACAGGCAAATGACCAGCGTCCACGACGAAGAGGCGGACGATCCGCAGCACCCTGAGGAACACATTGCGCCGGTTCCTCGCATCTCCGTGCAGGCCTTTTGCGAGACCGAGCAGACGCTCCAGGCGGTGACCGCCGCCGGCCAGGACCGCCGGCTCGCCAAGGCGCATCTCACCGCCAAGAGCGGCGGCCTCGCCGCGGCGATCGAAGTCTACGATTCGATGCCGACGCCGAACGTCATCGTGATCGAATCCGACGGCACGCGCGACATCCTCGAGGGTCTCGACGATCTCGCCGGCGTCTGCGATCCCGGCACCCGCGTGGTGGTGATCGGCAATCCCAACGACACCGCGCCCTATCGCGAGCTGGTCCGCCGCGGCGTCAACGACTATGTCGTGGGGCCGGTCGAGACGCTCGACGTCGTCCGTTCCATCTGCAGCCTGTTCTCGGCGTCCGAAGCCATCATCACCGGCCGCGTCATCGCCGTGGTCGGCGCCAAGGGCGGCGTCGGCGCATCCACGGTCGCGCATAACGTGGCCTGGACCATCGCGCGCGACCTCACGCTCGATTCCGTCGTGATCGATCTCGACCTCGCCTTCGGCACCGCGGGCCTCGACTACAACCAGGACCCGGTGCAGGGCATCGCCAATGCGGTGCTGTCGCAGGACCGGCCCGACACGGCGCTGATGGAGCGCCTGCTCGCCAAATGCACCGACCGCCTCAGCCTCCTTGCTGCACCCGCCACACTTGACCGCGTCTACGATTTCGGCGCGGAAGCTTTTGACGCGGTGTTCGACACGCTGCGCATGACCACGCCGTGCATCGTGCTCGACGTGCCCCATCAATGGTCGGGCTGGACGCGGCGCGCGCTGGTCAATGCCGACGACATCGTGATCGTGGCCGAGCCTGATCTCGCCAACCTGCGCAACACCAAGAACATGCTCAGCGTGCTCAAGGCTGCGAGGCCGAACGACCGGCCGCCGCTGTACTGCATCAACCAGGTCGGCATGCACAAGCGCGCGGAGATCGAGGTCAAGGCATTCGCCAAGACCATGGAGAGCCAGCCGCTCGCGGTGATCCCGTTCGATTCAAAGCTGTTCTCGACCGCAGCCAATAACGGCCAGATGATCGCGGAGGTCTCCAGGAGCCACCGCACCACCGAGCTATTCCAGAATATGGCGAACCGCCTCGCCGGCCGCGGCGAGGTGAAGAAGCCGAAGCGCTCGCTGCTCGGACCGCTGCTGAAGAAGCTGAAGGGCCGGTCAAGCCGCAGCTCCGCGCCCCACCGCAAGGCGTCGTAGAGACCAGGAATTGTAGGGGTGATGGAGAGGGCGGTTACTTGTCCGCCCGCTGCTGCTTCTTCGCCAGCAGCTGCCGCAGCGCGGTGACCTTGGCCGCGGCCTGGTCCGGCGGCAAATCTGCCTTCACGAGGATTTCAGCCTCGGCCTCGCGGCCCTGCAATCCCAGCACGAGCGCGAGATTGGCACGGACCCGCGCATCGTTCTGATTGCGCTGATAGGCGCGGCCGAGCACCTGTTCGGCCTTCGGCAGATTGTTTTGCAGCATGTAGGACAGGCCGAGATTGGACAGCACGGTCGGCTCGTCGGGCGCGATCTTCAGCGCCGCGGCGTAATATTGCTGCGCCTCCTCGTTGCGGCCGAGCTGATCGAGCGCCGCGCCCTGCGCCGACAGGATGCGCCAGTCCGGATCCTCGGGCGAATGCGCGCGGCCGAGCACGTCGAAGGCCTGCTGGAAATTGCCGTTGTCGGCGAGCGCGCGGCCGTAGCCGGCGAGCAGCGCCTTGTTGCTGGGATGAGCGAGCACGGCCTGCTCCAGCACCGCGACCGCCTGCGCGCGCTGGCCGCTCTCGCGTAGTGCCTTGCCATATTCCAGCGCGACGTTGGGATCACTGGGCTTGGCGCGATAGCGCTCGCGCAAGGCATCCATGTCCGACTTCGGGTCGGCCTTGGCGGCCGCCTCCGGCTTGCCGCCGAGCGCGCCGGTGACGTCCTCGAGGCCGGTGGTCTGACAGCCGCCGAGGGCAAGGGCCAGCAGCGCGGAAAACAGATATCTCGCCGGGGGAGAGGCAACGAACAAACGCTTGGACATACTCTGATCACTCGGCGACTGATCAGAGATGCTTTGCCGATTAACGCTAAAGTCCCGTTAAGGACGCGGTCCTTTGGACCTTAGTCGGTGAATTCGGCGCCGAATTCGCAGCCGATACGCCAGCGCAGGCGGCATTGGCGGGAATAGTCCGGCGCGAAGATGATGGTGAATTGCGGCGGCACTTCCAGGAATTCCGCCACGACCTTCACACCGCCGTCGGAGATATCCGTGATCGTGCAATCCCGCGGCAGCGAGCCCGCGCCAAAATGAATCTTGGCGAGCCGGCTGCACACCCGACGTTCGCTTCTCCGGCGATTTGCAAGCATTTGAACTGTTCACCCGTTAGATCACGGCCCATCCCGCAGCCCTAGGAGTACCGGACATTCGTTGGAATGTGCTGAGGACAGCCGCTCGCATTCGAGGCTTAGTGTCCGCTGCCCGTTTACCGCTTGTTAGGGCTTGCCGCGCCCCGAAAATGTTCCCGTATTGTTCTTGCGGGGCCCCGCGCCTCCTGCTACCCTCGATTGTGCAAGAGGGCAGGCTGGTTCGGCATGGTTCAACGGGTTTCTACCGTCGCCTTTGAGGGGATCGAGGCCCGTGCGGTCGACGTGCAGGTGCAGGTCGCGCCGGGCCTGCCGGCCTTTGCCATCGTCGGTCTGCCCGACAAAGCGGTGTCGGAAGCGCGCGAACGCGTGCGCTCGGCGCTGATCGCCTCGGGGCTCGCGCTGCCGGCGCGGCGGATTATTGTCAATCTGGCGTCGGCCGACCTGCCCAAGGAAGGCAGCCATTACGACCTGCCGATCGCGCTCGGGCTGATGGCGGCGATCGGCGCGATCCCGCCGGATGCGCTGACGGGCTTTACCGTGCTCGGCGAGCTCGGCCTCGACGGTTCGATCGCGCCGGTGGCCGGCGTCCTGCCGGCCGCGATTGGCGCCAATATGCGCGAGGAAGGCTTGATCTGCCCGGCGTCTTGCGGCTCCGAAGCGGCCTGGGCGAGCCCCGACATCCAGATCATCGCGGCAAGCTCGCTGATCCAGATCGCCAACCACTTCAAGGGCACGCAGGTGCTCTCGCGCCCTTCGCCAAAGGTGCACGAGGCCGCCGCCTTTACGCTCGACCTGCGTGACATCAAGGGCCAGGAGAGCGCCAAGCGCGCGCTGGAGATCGCGGCCGCCGGTGGACATCATCTCCTGATGATCGGCGCGCCCGGCGCCGGCAAATCGATGCTGGCGGCGCGCCTGCCCTCCATCCTTCCTCCGTTGTCGCCGGGCGAGCTGCTCGAAGTGTCGATGATCGCGTCCGTTGCCGCGAGATCGATGGCGGCGCGCTGACCGCGCGGCGGCCGTTCCGCTCGCCGCATCATTCCGCCAGCATGGCGGCGCTCACCGGCGGCGGCATGCGCGCAAAACCCGGCGAGATCTCGCTGGCGCATCAGGGCGTGCTGTTCCTCGACGAGCTGCCGGAGTTCGATCCGCGCGTGCTGGATTCGCTGCGCCAGCCGCTGGAGAACGGCGAGGTCGCGGTGTCACGCGCCAATTACCGCGTCACTTATCCGGCGCGCTTCATGCTGGTCGCGGCGATGAATCCGTGCCGCTGCGGCAATGCGTTCGAGCCGGGCTATGCCTGCAAGCGCGGCCGCATCGACCGCTGTACCGGCGATTACCAGGCGCGCATCTCCGGCCCGCTGATGGACCGCATCGATTTGCGCATCGAGGTGCCCGCGGTGACCGCGGCCGATCTGATCCTGCCGCCGCCGGCGGAAGGATCTGCCGAAGTCGCCGCGCGCGTTGCGGCGGCGCGCGACATCCAGCTTGCACGCTATGCCGATGCCGGCTTGCCCAATGTCCGCACCAACGCCGAAGCGCCCGCCTCTGTGCTGGAGAACGTCGCCAAGCCCGACACGCAAGGCCAGAAACTGCTGCGCGATGCCGCCGAGACCATGCGGCTGTCGGCGCGCGGCTATCACCGCGTGCTGCGCGTGGCACGCACGCTCGCCGACCTCGACAATGCCGACAAGATCGGCCGGCTGCATCTCGCCGAAGCCTTGTCCTACCGCGCACTCGCGGAGGATGTGCGGCAGATCGCCTGATCATTCCGCGCGTCAACCCGGCGGTAACGAGTTTCCTTTACGCTCTGCAAACCATAAGGCCATGCGTTCTTAGGGGACAGTTCCCGAGCGGCCTGGTGAGTAGAGTGTCATGTTGCGTTTCAAGATCCTGGCCTCGGTTGTTCCCTTGTTGGCGGCTGCGGTGTTCGCCCGCGGCGAGATCGGATCGGTCTCGCATCCCTGCATCGTCATCGGCGAAACCTCGGTCGAGCTGACATCGCTGTTCTGGACCGCCGGCGTGCATGTCGCCTTCACCGACGATCCCGAAAAGGCGACGGTGCGGGTCCAGATCACCGACGATGCGGATGCTGCGGACTTCGCCGTCGTCGACGACGGCCTCGGGTCCGAGCCGGATTCCTGCGAGGCCACTTCCTCGAACCGCCTCGTCTCGATCGCCGCACAGCCGGTCGACGGCGGCCCGGTGATCTATCTCTCCACCGAGGGGCCGGCGGATTACCGTATCTTTGTGCGCTCGCGGACGTTCTCGCAACGCGAGGCCGCGGCCCTGATCGTCGGCGCCCGCGGCGGCCACCGCCACCTCCAGGCCGCCTCGCTCTAGGTTTGAGCATGATCTTTCCGGATCATGCTCTGAGGCATTAACACCTCGTCAACCCTGTTTGGAGGCAACCCCAAAGCCTCAAACTGTTCGCAAGGTCGGCACGACATCGTCGCTCGCGCTGGCGGCGGGGTTTCGGATAAGGGTCGGTGGAGATGGATCGGACGTTCCGGATCAAGGTGCGCTTGCGCCGCTTCAGGCGGCGTCATCCCCGCATAGCCTTCGCGATCCGCTCCTTCATGATCTTCTCGGCGACCTTCGGCGGCGCCTATGGTTTCGTCACCGGCAGCCGGTCCGAGAATTCCGGCTACGATCCCCACGCCTTTGCGATCGGTGCGAGCTTCCTGTTCGCGCTCGCCTGCCTCGGCCTTGCCACGCTGAGCATGCGCCTGCGCTTCGTTAACAAGCGGATGCGCAAGCTCGCTGCGCATAACGAGGCGCTGATCGACCGCAATTGGGAGCTGAAGGAGGCCGAGGAGCGCGCCCGCAGCCTGTTCGAGCAGCAGGGCGATCTGATCGTACTGCGCGACACCCAGGGCTGCATCACCTTCGCCAATGACGCCTATTGCGCGCTCGCGGGGCAGCCGCGCGGCGCGCTGGTCGGCACCCGCTTCGATTTCGACGTGCTGGAGCAGGGCGACAGCGCCCGCGAGAGCAGCGGCACGCGCGTCCACGACCAGAAGATCGCAACTCCGCTCGGTGCGCGCTGGATCGCCTGGCGCGAAGGCTATGTCCGGCTCGATGCCGGCCAACCCGCCGAATTGCAGAGCGTCGGGCGCGACGTCACCGACCGCACCGAGAGCGAACGCGCGCTGTCGGACGCGCGCGACCAGGCCGACGCCGCCAACCGCGCCAAGTCGCGCTTCCTGGCGATGGCCTCGCACGAGATTCGCACGCCGCTGAACGGCATCATCGGCATGGGCGGCCTGTTGCTCGACACCAATCTGACGCCGGAGCAGGCGACCTATGCCAGGGCGGTGAAAACCTCTGGCGAAGCGCTGATGGCGCTGATCGAAGAGCTGCTCGACTATTCCAAGATCGAGGCCGGCAAGCTCGATCTCGAGCTGCGCCCGTTCGCGCTCTCCACCCTGATCGAGGAGATCACCGAGCTGCTGGCGCCGCGCGCGCAGGCCAGGCAGCTCGAGATCGCCGCCTATGTCGACGAGCGCCTGCCGCTGGAAGTGGTCGGCGACGCGGCGCGGCTGCGCCAAGTGCTGCTCAACCTCGCCGGCAACGCCATCAAGTTCACGGCAAAAGGCGGCGTCGCGCTGATCGTCGAGCCCGGCATCTGGCCGCACGAGATCAGTTTTCTGGTCCGCGACACCGGCATCGGCATCGCGCCAGACGCGCAGCAGCGCATCTTCCGCGAATTCGAGCAGGCCGACGAGCGCGTCGCGCGCACCTATGGCGGCACCGGCCTTGGCCTTGCCATCAGCGAGCGCATCGTCAAGCGCATGGGCGGCCGCATCACGCTGACGAGCGAGCCGGGCAAGGGTGCAACCTTCGAGGTCGCGCTGCCGCTGGCGGCATCGCAAGGCAGCGCGGGACAGACGGCATTCCCGAGCCCCGACCTCACCGGCAAATCGATCCTCCTGGTTGCCGACGGCATCGAGGCCTCGCTGATCGCGCGGCGTCTCGAGCGCTGGGGCGGCCAGACCTGCATGACCTCCGATGCGTCGGTCGTGGAAGCGCTGCTGCCGGAGCGATCCTGGCACGCCATGCTGGTCGATCGTGCGATCGGCGCGACCATCGCCGACCGGCTTGGCGGGCTGGGGCGCGCGCATGCGGCGCAGCGGCTGGTGCTGCTGACGTCGAGCTCGCGCCACGAGAAGTTTTCGGCTGATTTCACCGGCTTCCTGGTCAAGCCCTTACGCACCGCCTCGCTCGCCGCACGTCTCGCGCTGACACCCGAGGTCGCCTCGCCCGACCTCGCGCCGGAGCCACCGGCCGACTCCACCGGCGCTGCACCGGCAAAGGGCTTGTCGATTCTCGTCGCCGAGGACAACGAAATCAACGCGCTGCTGATGCGCTCGCTGCTGACAAAACTCGGCCACCGCGTCGTCATCGCCGTCCACGGCGAGGCCGCGCTGGAATCCTGGCTGGCGGCTAGCTCGGCCGGCACGCCCTATGATCTCGTGCTGATGGACATCCAGATGCCGCAGCTCGACGGCATCGAGGCAACCAAGCGCATCCGCGCCCACGAGGCCGTTACCAGCGGCCAGCACACGCCGATCCTCGCGCTCACCGCCAATACGCTGGTGGAAGACCGCTACGCCTGTTTCGAGGCGGGCATGAACGGCTTTCTGATCAAGCCGCTCGACCGGGAGAAGCTCGACGAGGCACTGGCGGGGCTGGCAGCGTCACGGCATCTGGCGATGTAGTCCCCGCTCCCTCGCCGTCATCGCGAGCGCCGCGAAGCAATCCAGAATCTTTCCGCGTAGGCAGTCTGGATCGCTTCGCTGCGCTCGTAATGACGATGCGGTGATACGCGCGCCTGCCCGACCGACAATCTTTGATTGAAATCGAACCCACTGCGCGTCATCATCCTTCGGGGGCTCGGTTTCCGACGAGGATATCGCGCATGAATGTACTCTACCGGCTCTCCGTCATTGTCTTTCTCGCTGTTAGCTCCCAGGTCGCCGCAGCGGGTACGTCGGAGCTCATCGCTGCGCTGAAGCAAGGCGGGTACGTTCTCGTCTTTCGGCACACCGCGACCGACGACAGCCAGAAAGACGTCTATCCCTTCAAGTTCGACGACATGAGTGCCCAGCGCCAGCTGAGTGAAAAGGGCAGGGATATGGCGCGTCAGATCGGAGCGGCGATCCAGGAGCGCGCGATTCCGATTGGCGATGTCTACACAAGCCGTCTGAACCGCGCGATCGAAGCCGGCAGGCTGATTACTGGCAAGGAATGCAAGCCGGTCGACGCATTGACGGACAGCAGCAATGCCAGCACGTCGGGAATGGCAAACCCCACCGCTGCGAACGCAAAGGCCGGGGCGGCCGTGCGCCAGCTCGTCGATCAATCGCCGGCGCCCGGCACGAACACCGTCCTCGTCACTCACAAGACGAACATCGCCGATGCCTTCGGCAAGGAGGCCGGGGAAGTACAGGAGGGCGAAGCCTTCGTCTACCGGGCCAACGGCTCGGGGCCCGCGACCTTTGTCGCACGCGTCAAGTCCGCGGATTGGACGGCGAAGGCCGGCAAATAGGAGGCGGCGAAGCTACAGCCGCCTGAGCGCCACGCTCTCCACCGCGTGATCCGCGCCCTTCTTCAGGATCAGCGTCGCGCGGGGCCGCGTCGGCAAAATGTTGTCTTCGAGATTGGCGAGGTTGGTGCGCTCCCAGATCGCGGTGGCGGTGGCGGTGGCTTCCTCGTCCGACAACAGCGCATAGCGATTGAAGTAGGACTTTGGATTGGTGAACGCGGTGTCGCGCAGCGCCAGGAAGCGCTTGATGTACCATTGCCGCAGCGCCGCCTCGTCGGCGTCGATATAGACTGAGAAATCGAAGAAGTCGGAAACGACGGGCACCGCCTTGCCGTCACGCGGCAGCTTGCCGGTCTGCAAGACGTTGACCCCCTCGACGATCAGGATGTCGGGCTGGTCGACCTCCGCCCATTCGTTCGGCACGATATCGTAGGTCAAATGCGAATAGACAGGCGAGCGGACATGGCGGCGGCCCGATTTGATATCGGACAGGAAACTGAGCAGCAGCGGCAGATCATAGCTCTCCGGAAAGCCCTTCTTCTGCAAAATGCCTTGCTGCTCGAGCAGGGCCTTCGGGTAAAGAAAACCGTCAGTCGTGATCAGCTCGACCTTCGGACGCGGCGACCAGCGTGCCAGCAGGGCCTGGAGCACGCGGGCCGTGGTGGATTTTCCGACCGCGACCGAGCCGGCAACGCCGATGATGTACGGGACTTTGCGATCGCGAATGTTGAGGAACTGGCGCTCGGCGTAATACAGCCGCTGCATCGCATCGACATAGATCGAGAGCAGGCGCGACAGCGGCAGGTAAATGTCCTCGACTTCCTTGAGATCGAGGCGGTCGTGCAGTGAACGCAGCCGATCGAACTCGCCCGGCTCCAGCGTCATCGGCGTATCGTCGCGCAACCGCGCCCATTCTTCGCGCGTATAGACGCGGTATGGATTGTATTGCTGCTCGGGTGCGCGGATATCCATGACGCGACCTTTCCGTTAAGAGGAGAGCATGATCCGGAAAAGTGTGAAGCGGTTTTCCGAAAAGATCATGCTCAAACAAACCCTCTAGCTGCCGCTCTTGCGCGACGCCTTCTCTTCCAACCCTGACATATTCGTACGCTTGTCCAGCGCCGCTTCCACCTCTTCCAGCTTTACGTCGCGGGACTTGAGCAGCACAAGGAAGTGATAGAGCAGGTCGGCACTTTCAGCGATCAGATGCGCGCGATCGTTTTCGACTGCTGCGATTACGGTTTCGACTGCTTCCTCACCGAACTTCTTGGCGCAATGCTCGGCGCCCTTGTCGAGCAGCTTGCGGGTATAGGAGGCCTCGCCACCGGACGCCGCGCGGGCGTCGATGGTCTCGGCGAGATGATGGATCGTGAAACGCGCCATACAGAACACTCAAATACACGTCCGGCCGAACGGGCCGGTCCCGCCGGCCTATGTAGCATTTTTATGAAGCGGAGTCGTCAGGCATCGAGGCGCATGGCTAGCCCGCGCCGGGCCATATGCTCCTTGGCTTCGCGGATGGTGAATTCCCCGAAGTGGAAGATCGAGGCGGCCAACACGGCCGTGGCATGGCCGTCGCGGATCCCGTCGACGAGGTGGTCGAGATTACCGACGCCACCCGAGGCGATCACGGGAACGGGAACGCTGTCGGCGATCGCCCGGGTCAGCGGAATGTCAAAGCCCTGCCTGGTGCCGTCGCGATCCATCGAGGTGAGCAGGATCTCGCCGGCGCCGAGCGAGACCACTTCCTGGGCATATTCGATCGCGTCGATGCCCGTGGAGTTGCGCCCGCCATGGGTAAAAATCTCCCAGCGGTCGCCGCCCGGGCGCTTGACGCGCTTGGCATCGATCGCGACGACCACGCACTGCTCGCCGAATTTCTCGGCGGCTTCCTTGACGAACTCGCGGCGCGACACCGCGGCGCTGTTGATCGAGACCTTGTCGGCGCCGGCGCGCAGCAGCGTCTTGATGTCGTTGACCTCGCGCACGCCACCGCCGACGGTGACCGGCATGAAGCAGGCCTCGGCGGTGCGCCGGACCACGTCCAGCATGATGCCGCGGTTCTCATGGGTCGCGGTGATGTCGAGGAAGGTGAGTTCGTCAGCGCCGGCGGCGTCATAGGCGATCGCGGCCTCGACGGGATCGCCGGCATCGCGCAGGTCGACGAAGTTGACGCCCTTGACGACGCGGCCGTCCTTGACGTCGAGGCAGGGGATCACGCGCACCTTGAACATGTGTCAGCTCCTGCGCGCGTCGCGGATCAGGGTGAGGGCGGCGGCGGGGTCGAGTCGGCCGTCGTAGAGCGCACGGCCGGCGATCGCGCCGGCGAGCTTTTTCGCCCGCGGCGTCAGCATCGCCTTGATGTCCTCGATCGAGGCGAGACCGCCGGAGGCGATCACCGGAATCGAGATCGCGTCGGCCAGCGCAATCGTCGCATCCAGGTTCAGACCCTTGAGCAGGCCGTCCCGCGCGATGTCGGTGAAGATGATGGCGGCGACGCCGGCATCCTCGAAGCGCTTTGCGATCTCCAGCACGGTCACCTGCGAGGTCTCGGCCCAGCCTTCGACCGCGACCTTGCCGTCGCGCGCGTCGAGCCCGACCGCAACGCGGCCGGGGAATTTCTTCGCAGCAGACTTCACCAGTTCGGGATCGCGCACCGCGGCGGTGCCGATGATGACGCGAGTGATGCCCTTGTCGAGCCAGGCTTCGACGGTCTTGAGATCGCGAATGCCGCCGCCGAGCTGCACCGGGATCTTGATCGTCTTCAGCATCGCCTCGACGGCCTCGGCATTCACCGGCTTGCCGGCAAACGCACCGTCGAGATCGACGACGTGGAGATACTCAAAACCCTGCTCGGCAAAGCTCTGCGCCTGCGCTGCTGGATTGAGGTTGAAAACGGTCGCGCGCGCCATGTCGCCTTGCTCGAGGCGCACGCACTGGCCGTTCTTGAGGTCGATCGCGGGGAAGAGAATCACGGTTTCCATCGCAAGAAGTTCGAGATCAGGGCCAGACCAAAACGCTGGCTTTTCTCGGGGTGAAACTGCGTGCCGACCGCGGTGTCCTTGGCGACGATCGCGGTGACAGGCCCGCCGTAGTCGGCGCGCGCGAGCACGTCCGCCTCGCTGGCGGGGTTGAGGTGGTAGGAGTGCACGAAATAAGCGTGCTGGCCCTTGGGGCCGAGCGGCAGCCTGTTCAGCACCGGATGCTCGCGCAGCACCTCGAGCGTATTCCAGCCCATGTGAGGGATCTTCAGGTTTTCATCGCGCGGCGTGATCTTCTCGACGTCGCCGCCGATCCAGTTCAGGCCTTCGGTGATGACATGCTCCTTGCCGCGGCTCGCCATCAGCTGCATGCCGACGCAGATGCCGAAGAACGGCCGCGCCTTGACGCGCACGGCTTCCGTGATCGCCTCGACCATGCCGTTGACCGCGTCGAGCCCGCGCCGGCAATCGGCGAAGGCGCCGACGCCCGGCAGCACCAGACGGTCGGCCTCATAGGCCTGATCGGGATCGCTGGTGACGAAGACCTTTTGCGGGTTCTCGAGGCTGCGCGCGGCACGCTCGAAGGCCTTCGCGGCGGAATGCAGATTCCCGGAACCGTAATCGATGATGGCGACGCTCATCTTGACCCTCCCGGTTCTGGAAACAAACCAATGATGCCGCCGGCCGGAATTGGCGGCGGGTTCGAGAATTGCTGACCCGGCGTGCTGCGGGTCGGCGGCGGACCGCCGCGGTCGACGGCCCATTGATCGTTGACGATGCCGTGCTGCTTCTGGCTCCAGCGCTCGAAGAAGCGGCGCTCGGCGGTGTCCTCGTCGTCGGCAATGACGACGTCGAGCTGCCGCCACTTGCCGCGCGACAGGGTCCAGCGGCGCAGGCTCGAGGCCTCAAGACCCATCAAGAGCGCGATGATGATATTTGCGAAAAAGATGGCGGGGCGGCCGACGCCGAGGCTGTGCAAGCCGGCATCGAATGCAGCCAGGAAGATGATCCAGCCGATCAGAGCCAGCCAGAGCCGATTCCACAATAGCCAGAACGGCCCCAACACCATCGCCCAGAAATGAAAACCGTCGCGCACGAACACGAACTTGTCGGTCGCGCGCAGATCGGCTCCGGCAGGAGAGGGAGCATGAACTGTGTAGACAGGCATGGCGATGCCCCGTGCTCGAGAATTGAGTAGAAAGCGCAAGCGGCGCGTGCCGCCGGCCGGAAGACGTCAGCCGCCGAGCGAGCCCTTGGTGGACGGAATCTCGCCCACGGCCTTCGGATCGATCGCGACCGCGGTACGCAGCGCTCGCGCCAGACCCTTGAAGCAGGACTCGGCGATATGGTGGCTGTTATCGCCATATAGGGTCTCGACGTGGAGAGTCACGCCGGCGTTGATGGCGAAGGCCTGGAACCATTCGCGCACCAGCTCGGTGTCGAACTCACCGATCTTGTCGCGGGGAAAGTCGGCCTTGAACACCAGGAACGGGCGGCCCGAGATGTCGATGACCACGCGCGACAGCGTCTCGTCCATGGGCATGTGCACGCCGGCATAGCGGGTGATGCCCGCCATGTTGCCGAGCGCCTGCTTGACCGCCTGGCCGAGCGCGATGCCGGTGTCTTCGGTGGTATGGTGATAGTCAATGTGCAGGTCGCCGACCGCCTTGACCGTGAGGTCGATGCGGGAATGGCGGGCGAGGAGATCGAGCATATGGTCGAAAAAGCCGATGCCGGTCGCAATATTGCCCACGCCGGTGCCATCGAGGTTCACGGAGACCTCGATGTCGGTTTCCTTGGTCTTGCGCTTGATCGTCGCGGTGCGCATGGAAAATCGGTTTCCACGTTGGTTTTGAGCATGATCTTGTCGGAAAACCGGTAGCCACTTTTCCGGATCATGCTCTTTGAGCCGAAAACGCCAGTCTCTTAACAGCCAAATGACGCCTTCGCTACTGCGGGAACGGCTGGCGAGGCCTCTACTTCTGCCTATGGTGAGCGAAATTCGGCCCGGAACGGCCCGTTGTGCCCCCGCTCCCGACCCCCTAAATCAGGCCGGACAACGAGGGTCACTTATGCAGGATTCCCAGAACAGCTCGCCGGGCTGGCACGGCACCACGATTTTGACGGTCCGCAAGGGCGGCAAGGTGGTGGTCGGCGGCGACGGCCAGGTCTCGATCGGCCAGACCGTGATCAAGTCCAACGCCAAGAAGGTCCGCAAGCTCGGCAAGGGCGACGTCATCGGCGGCTTTGCCGGCGCCACCGCCGATGCCTTCACGCTGTTTGAGCGGCTGGAGAGCAAGCTCGAGCAATATCCGGGGCAATTGACCCGGGCCGCAGTGGAGCTGGCCAAGGACTGGCGCACCGACCGCTACCTCCGCCGGCTGGAGGCCATGATGATCGTGGCCGACAAGGACGTCTCGCTGGTCCTGACCGGCACCGGCGACGTGCTCGAGCCCGAGGCCGGCGTGATGGCGATCGGCTCCGGCGGCAACTACGCGCTGGCGGCCGCGCGCGCCCTGATCGACACCGACAAGGACGCCGAGACCATCGTCCGCCGCTCCCTCGACATCGCCGCCGACATCTGCGTCTACACCAACCGCAATTTGACCATTGAAAGCCTGGTGACCGGGTAGGTCTTATCTGTGACTGAACAGCGGAGCTCCTGGCTGGCTGCAACCTCTCCCGCTTGCGGGAGAGGTCGCGCCGAAGGCGCGGGTGAGGGCTCTCTCCTCTAGGGGATTGTCCCAATGCGGAGACACCCTCTCCCCGACCCTCTCCCGCAAGCGGGAGAGGGAGTGCAGCATCATCGACGGCCCTAAATGACCGCCACCTACACCTTCCGCCCCATGACCGCAGCCGACCTGCCGCTGATCCGGCGCTGGCTGGGTGAGGCCCATGTGCGGGAATGGTGGGGCGATCCGGACGAGCAGCTTGCGCTCGTCGGCGTCGATCTCATTGAGCCCGCCATGGACCAGTTCATCGTGTTGGCCGGCGACAAGCCGTTCGGCTATCTTCAGTGCTACCGCCTGACCGCCTGGAATTCGGGCTTCGGGCCGCAACCGGAGGGCACGCGTGGGATCGACCAGTTCATCGGCGAAGGCGACATGATTGCGCACGGCCACGGCTCGGCGTTCATCCGCCAGTTTGTCGATGAGCAGTTTCGCAGCGGCCTGCCCCGCATGGTCACTGACCCTGATCCGCTCAACGCACGTGCGTTGCGTGCTTACGAGAAGGCCGGCTTCATCCGCGACCGCATGGTCGAGACGCCGGACGGGCCGGCGCTGCTGATGGTGCGCGAACCATGACGCTGGTCCACGCGCGCGAGAGCAAGGCCGCCTTCCCGGCGCTGGCATGGGTCGGCATCGCGCTGCTGCTGCTGGCGCTGCAGGCCGCGGTCCTGTTCGCGATGGGGCGTGTGCCGATCTGCACCTGCGGCTATGTCAAGCTCTGGCACGGCGTGGTGAACAGCTCGGAAAACTCGCAGCACATCGCCGACTGGTACAGTTTTTCGCACGTCCTGCACGGCTTCCTGTTCTACGGCCTGACCTGGTTGCTGTTCGCGCGCCTGCCGCTGCTGCGCCTCTCCTGGCCCGCCCGGTTGATCATCGCCATGCTGATCGAAGGCGCCTGGGAGATCGTCGAGAATTCGCCGTTCATCATCGAGCGTTACCGCGCCGGCACGATCTCGCTGGATTATTACGGCGACAGCATCGTGAATTCGATTTCTGACACGCTGTTCATGATGCTCGGGTTCCTCGCCGCGCGCGTGCTGCCGGTAACTGTAACCGTCCTCACCGGGCTCGCCTTCGAAATCATGCTGGCGCTTCACATTCGCGACAATCTGACGCTCAATATATTGATGCTGATCCATCCGATCGAGGCCGTAAAACAATGGCAATCGGGCCCGCCCATCATCTGACCTAAAATGCGGCTTGTCCTTGGCCGCCTCCCGCCCTAGCTAAGCAGACATGACAGACTTCTCCCCCCGCGAAATCGTATCCGAACTCGACCGTTTCATCGTCGGCCAGGCCGATGCCAAGCGCGCCGTCTCGATCGCGCTGCGCAACCGTTGGCGGCGGCAGCAGCTCGAAGGCTCCCTGCGCGAGGAGGTGCTGCCGAAGAACATTTTGATGATCGGCCCCACCGGCGTCGGCAAGACCGAGATCGCGCGGCGATTGGCAAAACTTGCGAATGCGCCGTTCCTGAAGGTGGAAGCGACGAAGTTCACCGAGGTCGGCTATGTCGGCCGCGACGTCGAGCAGATCATCCGCGATCTCGTCGAGGTCGCGATCGCCCAAGTCCGCGAGCGCAAGCGCAAGGATGTGCAGGCGCGCGCGCAGCTCGCCGCCGAGGAGCGCGTGCTCGACGCGCTGGTCGGCGCCAATTCCAGCTCCGCGACGCGCGAATCCTTCCGCAAGAAGCTGCGCGCCGGCGAGCTCAACGACAAGGAAATCGAGATCGAGACGCAATCGTCCGGCGGCGGCATGCCGATGTTCGAGATCCCGGGCATGCCGGGCGCGCAGATGGGCGCGATCTCGATCGGCGACATTTTCGGCAAGCTCGGCGGCCGCCCCAAGACGCGGCGGCTGACGGTGGAAGGCTCGCACGAGATCCTCGTCAACGAGGAATCCGACAAGCTGCTCGACGCCGATCAGCTGACGCTGGAAGCGATCAGCGCCGTCGAGAACAACGGCATCGTGTTCCTGGACGAGATCGACAAGATCTGCGCGCGCGAAGGCCGCGCCGCCGGCGACGTCTCGCGCGAGGGCGTGCAGCGCGATCTGTTGCCGCTGATCGAAGGCACCACGGTCTCGACCAAGCACGGTGCGGTCAAGACCGACCACATCCTGTTCATTGCCTCCGGCGCCTTCCACGTGGCCAAGCCGTCGGATTTGCTGCCCGAATTGCAGGGCCGCCTGCCGATCCGCGTCGAATTGCAGGCGCTGACGCGCGACGACATGCGCCGCATCCTGACCGAGCCCGAGGCCTCGCTGATCAAGCAATATGTCGCGCTGATGCAGACCGAGGGCGTCACGCTCGACATCACCGACAGCGCCGTCGACGCACTCGCCGACGTCGCGGTCGCCGTCAACTCCACCGTCGAGAACATCGGCGCGCGGCGGCTGCAGACGGTGATGGAGCGGGTGCTGGACGAGATCTCCTTCACCGCCCCCGACCGCAGCGGCGAGACCGTCAAGGTCGATGCCGATTTCGTGCAGAAGCACGTCGGCGACCTCGCCAAGAACGCGGATCTCAGCCGATTCATTTTGTAAATCGGCCAGGGTCGGTTATCTCTATCCGCCGTCGTCCCTGCGAAAGCAGGGACCATAACCACCAGCGGTCCTTGTTGAAAAAGATGGCGGCTCCGATTCCGGCACACACGACCTCCTGTGGTTATGGGTCCCGGGTCGCGCGGAGCCTGTCATCGGTCCGCGCTACGCGCGGACCCGGTGGCTTGTCCGGGACGACAGCGGAGTATGGTGCACGGCGGGTGCCGCGTGCTCGCTGACATCGAGAAAAATCCCTGGCGCGTCCTGCTCGCGATCAACGCGGCGGTCATCGTCGGCGTGTTCATTCACAAGATCCTGCTGCCGCCTTACGTTCCCTACATCCACCTCGTCGTCGACTACCATTTCGGCTTCATCAAGCGCGCGCTGATCGGGGCGATCGTCGCGCTGTTCACGGACAAGGTGCCGGTGTGGCTGGTGTTCGCGATCTCAGGCGCGGCGTGGTTGGTGACGCTGGGGCTATTCCTCAGGCTCTTCCAGAAGACGTTCGGCTTCTCCAATAAGACGCTGCCGCTGTTCGTCCTGATCGCGGGCTCGCCGTACTTCCTGAAGAACTTCATGCACACGCTCGGCCATTTCGACATCTATGGCTGCGTGTTCGCGCTCATCCTGCTGCTGATACCGGCCGGCTCGCTGCTGTTCGTCGCAACGGCCGCGCTGTTCGCGATCATCCTGGTGCTGATCCACCACATCCATCTGCTGATGTATGTGCCGACGATCATCACCATCGTCGGGATCAGGCATTATCTCGGGCACGGCATCACCAGAACGAATATCGCATTCGGTTTTGCGGCGCTGCTGTGCGTGAGCGCACTGTTTCTCGCGGCGCAGTTTCTGGGAACGATGCCGATCCCCGAGGCGGACTTCCTCGCCTATCTGAAGAGCCGCATGGCCGATCCGTCCCGTACCAGCCTGCTCCAGTTCAGCTACATCTGGTATCAGCCGCTGTCGAAGGAGGTGTCCGACACCTGGAAATGGCTGCCGCACAACATGCTCGGCCTGCCGGTGTTCGCGCTGCTGCTCTGGCTGCACACGCCGCTGTGGCGCTATTTCGCCGACCTGATCGCCGCGCTCGCGAGCAAGCTGCACCGGCGTCTCGTCATCGCGGCGCTGACCGGCATCAGCCTCGCCTATCTCATCATGTTCGCGATGGTGTTCGACTATTCGCGCTGGATGTCGAACTGGGCGGTCTGCATGTTCCTGATCCTGCATGCGGTGAAGACGCTGCCCGCCGCGCGCGAGACCGCGCTGATCCCGCCGGACGACAACAGGACCAACATCTTCGGCTTAGTCCTCACCCTGATCCCGCGCGTTGGGATCGTGCGACCGTTCTAGCGGATTTAAAACCTCGCCCGCCTGATCCGCACATACAGCGCACCCTCGCCGCCGTGGCCGATGGCGGCTTCCTCGAAGCCGACGACGAAGGCGCGAAATTCCGGCAGGCTCAGCCATTCCGGCACTTGCCGCCGCAGCACGCCGCTTTCGCCGCCGCTGCGACCCTTGCCGGTGATGACGAGCACGAAGGTCAAGCCGTCATGATGGGCACGGTGCAGGAAGCCGGTGAGGGCGCGATGGGCGCGGGTCTGGGTCATGCCGTGCAGGTCGAGCCGCGCCTCGATCTCGCTGCGGCCGCGCGACAGTTTTGTGCGCTCGCGCTTGCCGAGCGGCGCCAGCGGCGGCATCGCCGGCTTTGCCAGGCGCGGCGCGGGCGCAGCAGCAACCGGCCGCGGTGACGGCGCAGGCCGCGGCACCGGCGTGGCGGGTGAAGGCTCGGTGCGCGGCGTGGCCGGCGCCTTTGCCACGCGCAGTTTCTTCAGCGGCTTGACGTGTTTGGCGACGAGATCCCACAGCTCGCGCTCCTCCTCGCTCAGCGCGCGGCGGCGCGGCGAGGGACGAGGCTCCAGCACGGGCGGACGGGACGATCGCTTCATTGCTGCCGATGGGACCGATTCTTCACCGGCCGCCGCGGCTCGGAAGCGGGCTCGATCACGGGACGTGGCACCGGCAGCGGGACCGGGTTAGCAACGGCCACCGTTTCACCTCTACCCTGAGCCGCCGGCATGGCCGAATCCTTCGCGGGCCCGGTTTGCGGAAACAGTTTTGCGATCTTCTCCGACGGCCTGGGATCCGGCACCGGCAGCCGCGCGGCGCGCGCCGCGGGATCGAGCCCCTTCGGCACCAGCATGACAAAGTGCATGGGATGGCGGAGCCGCCCAGAGACGCGGCCGGCCTCGTGGCCGGCACCAAAGTAGAGATCGGCGCGCGCGGGGCCGATGATGGCCGAGCCGGTGTCCTGCGCGATCATCAACCGATGGAACGGCGTCTTGGAGCGTTCGGAATCGATCGGCAGCTCGCCCTCGATGAAGAACGGCGTGCCGTAGACATGCAGCGACTTGTCGACCGCGATCGAGCGTCCCGCGGTGAGCGGGATGCCTTGCGCGCCAATCGCCTCGTCCTTGTCGGAAAGATTGACCTCGCGGAAGAAGATGTAGGAGCGGTTCTGGCGGCGCAGCTCCTTGGCGCCGTCAGGGTTTTGCGCCATCCACTCCCTGATCCTCTGCATCGACATCTCTTCCTTCGGAATGATGCCGCGCTCGATCAGGATGCGACCGACGGCGGTGTAGGGATAGCCGTTATAGGCGTCGTAGTTCAGGCGGACCGTGCCGCCGTCGTCGAACTTGATCCGCGCCGAGCCCTGGATCTGGGCGAACAACAGGTCAGTCGGATCCTTCAGCCAGGCGATCTCGAGCCCGCGCCCGGCGATCTTGCCGTCCTCGATCTCGCCGCGATCGTAATAGGGCACGAGCTTGCGGCGGCCGATCTTCCGATACACCGGCCCTTTGTTGGGCAAGCTGACCGCGTCCTGCTTGTAGCCGCGCACGAACAGGTTCGACGGGCGGCGATAGACCGGCACGTTGAAGACGTCGGTCTGCGTGCGCGATCCCTCCAGCACCGGCTCGTAATAGCCGGTGACGAAACCGTCGGGCTCGCCAAGGCGGGAGATGCGCAGCGGCGCGAAATTCTGCTCGAAGAAGGTTTTTGCTTTCGCGTCATCGCTGAGGTCGAGCGATTTGGCGGCGCGGCAGGGCTCGTTCAGCGAAGCGCCGAGCGCCTTCGGCTCGAGAGCGCCCGTCTGTGCATTGATCGACTTGCAGCTGGCGCGGAACGTCTTGTAGGCGGCGAGATGATCGTCCTCGCTCCAACCCTTCACGTCGGCCCAGGCCAGCGGCAGATATTGCGTGCCGGGAATCTCAAATGGCAGGGGAAGCTGCGGATAGGGCAGAGCCCGCGGAGGGTGGGCAGGCAATTCCGGGAGATGATGGTGATGGCTGCGATAGTGGCGCCTCGCCGCCTCTGCGCCGAGCGAAAACGACGATAGCGCGACGACACCTGCGCAAAGCGCCGTCGCGCTATTCTTCAGAAGAGTCTTAATTCGCGCTTCCGGTGCCAACCAGCTTCCAGTTCGGATCGCGAGAGGTGGTGTCGCGGGCGAAAGTCCAGATGTCGGTGATGTCGGCCACCGTGTCGGCGCTGCCGTCGACGATGGTGCCAGTCTTGTCGCGGGTCGCCGAGATCATCTGCGAGACGAAGCGCACGGTGAGCTGGGCGGTACGGTCGCGCAGCTCGGCGCCGACGAGCTCGGCCTTGTCGATCGAGACGAAGCGGGTCTCGGTCTTCTGCTCGTTCTTCTCGCGCTCCTTGATCGCGGCGTCGAAGCTCTCATAGACCTCCGACGACAACAGGTCGCGCAGCGCGCGGCGGTCGCCATTGGCAAAGGCCAGCACGATCATCTCGTAGGCGCCGCGGGCGCCCGAGATGAAGTGGCGCGGGTCGAAGGTGGAATCCTTGTCGACGATGGCGTCGAGGCCCTGCGCCAGCGCGGTGCCCGGTTCAGTCAGGCCCTTCCAGCGATCGGAAGGCGGGGCCGGCTCGGTCGCCGGCGCCAGCGGAGCCTGGTCGATCACCTTGCCCGGCATGGTCACGACGTTCTTGTCCTGGGCGCCCTGGAGCGCGTTGCGGTCGAACGGCGGCCGCTCGTTGCCCGTACGCTGCCCCAGCACGCTGCGCAGCCTCAGGAAGATAAAGACCGCCAGCGCCAGGAAGATGATGGTGTAGATGTCCACGTCGTATTCGCTTTCTGGTCTTCTGTAGAAGGGTCTAGGATCGTCGCCGGGAAAATCAATCCGGCCAGTAGACCGTTCCATACGGGAACGGCAAGTCTACATCACCATTTTTGGCCCACGTCAGGTCCATGGGATGTAGGCACGGAATCTTGCCCGGCCAATGGCGCCTTTTGGCACAGCGGCGAGTGTAGCGCGTTTTATGCTTAAGGGGAAACCAGATCGTGCCCGGAAATCGCGCATCTTCAATCATTTAAGGCGCAATTTCGTCAAAAGGCCGGGCCGAGCGTCACAGATGTGGGCGCGGCCCGGATACCGCCATCCGGCGCCGTTCGTCCTTGTGGAACGAGGCGGCCCTATGTTAGCCAACCGCCGCGAAATTCAGCCCCAATCGGGTAAGGAGAGACTTTCATGACCAACGGTAACGGCACCCCTCCCGAGGCGGCCCAGGCTCCCCAGCTCAACGTGCTGGCGCAGTATACCAAGGACCTGTCGTTCGAAAATCCGAACGCGCCCACCTCGCTCCAGCAGCAGAGCCAGCCGCCGCAGATCAACATTCAGATCAATGTCAGCGCCAACAATCTCAGCGAAACCGAATTCGAGGTGACGCTGTCGGTCGACGGCAAGGCCGAGTCCGCGGGCAAGATCATGTTCTCGTTCGAGCTCGCCTATGCCGGCGTGTTCCGCGTCGCCAACGTGCCGAAGGAGAATCTGCATCCGCTGGTCATGATCGAGTGCCCGCGCCTGCTGTTCCCGTTCGCCCGCGAGATCATCGCGACAGCCGTGCGCGACGGCGGGTTCCCGCCCCTGATGCTGGATCCGGTCGATTTCGTCGGCCTCTATCGCCAGAACATGGAGCGGCAGATGGCTGCCCAGGGCGGTCAGACGGGCCAAGCCTGATCAGCAGGCCTAATCAGCGAGCCTAGCCGGCCGCAGCAGCGGCCGGAGCGGCGAGATACTCGTTCCAGATGGCCTTCTCGCCGAGCGTCGCGATGAAGGCCTTATGGGCCTCGCGCTCGGCTTCTGAAACCCGCGGCGCAAGCGGCACCAGCCGCTGCCGCCGCGGCGCATCGCCGGTGGCGCTGACGCGAATCTCCTCGGCGTCCGACGCCAGCAGCAGCTGCGACTGCCGCGCCCCGACCAGATCGACATAGACTTCGGCCAGAAGCTCGGCGTCGAGCAGCGCGCCGTGCTTGGTGCGGTGTGAGTTGTCGATCGAATAGCGCGAGCAGAGATCGTCAAGCCGGTTCGACACGCCGGGATGCTTGCGTCGCGCCAGCAGCAGGGTATCGACCAGCTGCTCGCGCGGGATCGCAGCGCGCTTGATGCGGTCGAGCTCGGCATTGATGAAGCTGATGTCGAACGAGGCGTTGTGGATCACCAGCGGCGCATCGCCGATGAACTCCAGAAACGCGTCGACCACCTCGTGGAACAGCGGCTTGGTCGACAGGAATTCGGCCGACAGCCCGTGCACCGCAAAGGCTTCCGCCGGCATATCCCGCTCAGGATTGATATAGACGTGATACGTCTGTCCCGTCGGCATGCGGTTGAAAATCTCGACGCAGCCGATTTCGACCAGGCGGTCGCCGCGAAGCGGATCAAGGCCGGTGGTTTCGGTGTCGAGAACGATTTCGCGCATGATCTTGAGGAAGCCGGGTGGGACGGCGAATCAGGCCCGCCGCTGCGGCATTTTAACGACCTCGGCCAGGATGTGCGCGATTTGCGCGCGCACGGGTTCAAGTCCGTGTGACGTATCCACCACGAAATCGGCCCGCTTGCGCTTCTCCGCGTCCGGCGTCTGCTTGGCTATGATGGCGTCGAGCTTGGCCTCGTCCATCGTGCCGCGCGCCAGCACCCGCTCGCGCTGAAGTTCCGGCGAGGTCGAGACCACGACCACGGCGTCGACGCGCTTCTCGCCGCCGGTCTCGAACAACAGCGGGATATCCAAAACCACGACCGGCGCCTTGGCCGCTTCCGCGTCGGCAAAGAATTTTTGCCGGGACGCGCCGAGCATCGGGTGAACGATCTGCTCGAGCTGCTTGATCGCGGCGGGATCGTGCACCACGCGCGCGGACAGCTTGGGTCGGTCGACCTTGCCGTTCACGGTGGTGCCGGGGAAGGCTGCCTCGATCGCCGGAGCCGCTTCGCCCTCATAGAGCTGATGGACGGCGGCATCGGCGTCGTAGACGGGTACGCCGGCCTCCGCAAACAAGTTTGCGGTGGTGGATTTGCCCATCCCGATCGAGCCGGTCAGTCCGAGGATTCGCATCAGCGCCGAGCCATTCTTGCCGTTCAGACCGCAACTAACCGTTCACGCCGCAGAAACGCAAGCAGCGGCAATAGCGGCAGGCCGAGAATGGTGAAATGGTCGCCCTCGATGCGCTCGAACAAATGGACGCCGAGGCCTTCGAGCTGATAGGCGCCGACGCTGGTGGTGACGGCGTCGCCGGTGGCGTCGAGATAAGCGGACAGTTCAGCATCGGTCATTTTGCGCATGGTCATGCGGGCGACCGAGACGTCCTCGAAAACGATCTTGCCGTCGCGCGCCATGGCCACGGCGGAATTCAGCTCGTGGCTGTTGCCGGCGAGATCGCGCAGCTGCTCCAGCGCCTGGGCGCGGCCGGCGGGCTTGTTGAAGAGGCGCTCGCCAAGCGCCAGCGTCTGGTCGGCGCCGATCACATAGCTTCCCGGATGATGGACCGAGACCGCCTTCGCCTTCTCGCGCGCCAGCAGCAGGCCGATCTCGCGCGGATTTGAAAGGTTGGACGCAGCCTGGATGCCGCGCTCGTCGATATCAGCGGTGACGGCCTCGAATGCGAGCCCGGCGTTCGCCAGCAGCATCTTTCTCGCGCTGCTTTGCGAGGCCAGCACCAACGGAGATGTGCCGCGCCAGAGAGCCATTATTCCGACGGCCGGTTGCGCTGGCGATCGCTGTAGAGCTTCATGATCGCCGCCGCGGTTTCCTCGATCGAGCGGCGCGTGACGTCCAGCAGCGGCCAATCGTGCTTGGCGCTGAGCTTGCGCGCAAACGCGACCTCCTCGGTGACCGATTGTCGGTCGGTGTAGGTGTCGCTGCCGGACTCGGCTCCCAGGGAGAGCAGGCGGTTCTGACGGATCTGGATCAGGCGTTCCGGCGTCGCGTGCAGGCTGACGACCAGCGGCCGTGTCAGCTTCTCCAATTGCTCGGGCACCGGAATGCCGGGAACCAGCGGCACGTTGGCGGTGCGGATGCCGCGATTGGCGAGATAGATCGACGTCGGCGTCTTGGAGGTGCGGGACACGCCGACCAGGACCACGTCGGCATCGTCGAGGCCTTCGACGTGCTGGCCGTCGTCGTGAATCATCGTGTAGTTCAGCGCGTCGATGCGCTTGAAATATTCCGCATTGAGCACGTGCTGGGCGCCGACGCGGCCCGTGGTCGCAGCGCCGAGATAGGCTTCGAACAGCTGCATCACCGGGCCGATGATCGACAGGCTCGGAACGTTGATTTCCTTGCACTTGTCCTCGAGCCTGGACACCAGATCCTTCTCGAGCAGCGTGAACAGCACGATCCCCGGCGCCTCCTCGATCTCGTCGAGCACGCGGTCGAGCTGCTTCTGGCTGCGCACCAGCGGATAGACATGCTCGACCGGGGTCACGTTGGCATATTGGGCGGCGACAGCGCGCGCCACGGTGATCAGGGTCTCACCGGTCGAGTCGGAAACGAGGTGCAGATGGAAATAATTGTTCGAGGTCGGCACAAAAACCCTTTGAATTGCGTTGGGGCGGTTTGTGGATTTCTGTGGAGCTTAACCGCTCGGAAAGGGATGTGCGACACCAGGGGCGGGACAAGTGCCAATTTTCTTCACACCGCTGCCCATCAGAACAAGTCCGGCGCCCTCGCGGCGCGGAAGCGGGATTGCGCGGACAACTCCCTTGATAAGCTGCCGACGGAGACGTGCAAGCCTTTGAAGCTGGCCAACTTATCGGAAGTCGCCCGAGCTCGCCGGGATATGTTGATGGATGTGAACAAGCGAGCGTGAACCCGCGGACGGCATTGCGTGAGTCCAATCCACGGTCACTCAGACTCAAACCTTAAGAATCTAAGATTCTAGATTTGAGGAAGGCGCTACGGACGGATATGTGTGCAGGGTAAGACCTTAACGAGTTCTTACTATCCCCAGCCTTCCCTAGGCTGGGCAGGAATCCGGGCGCAGAGCATGTTCGAAGACGTCTATCTCTGGATCAAGGCGCTGCATGTGATCGCCGTCATCTCCTGGATGGCGGGCATGCTCTATCTGCCGCGACTGTTCGTCTATCACTGCGAGGCCGAAATCGGCTCAAAGCAGTCCGAGACGTTCAAGACCATGGAACGCCGGCTGCTCAAGGCGATCATCAACCCCGCCATGATCGTCACCTGGCTCGCCGGGCTCTATCTCGCCTGGTCCGGCCACTGGTTCACTTTCGGCTGGCTGCACGTAAAACTGGCACTCGTGCTGGCGATGTCCGCGGTCCACGGCTTTTTTTCCCGCTGGGTGAAGGACTTTGCTGCCGACCGGCGCCCGCGCAGCCAGAAATTCTATCGGATTATCAATGAGGTGCCGACCGTCCTGATGATTGTCATCGTCATCATGGTGATCGTGAAGCCGTTCTAGGCAGCCGCGCGACGTTTAGCTCAGCGCTTCGTCTTGCAGAGCCGGGAGCGATTTTCTATATTATCGGCATCCCACCCAACGCAGGCGGATGTGGTTGTGTCTGAGCTTTCCAGAGGCCGGACACCGCATCAGGTTTGAAGCCTCACCCGGCACTCTCCTTGCCAGACCTGCGGACCTTACCTTCTCACGTCCGCATTTCAGAGCCTCCTCGCACCCCCCTCTCCAAGGTTACCCCACAGGACCACCCCAATGCGGGAAATTAAACTCCAGGACCTCAAGTCGAAGACGCCGGCCGAGCTCGTCTCGTTCGCGGAAGAGAATGGGGTCGAGAACGCCAGCACCATGCGCAAGCAGGAGCTGCTGTTTGCCATCCTCAAGCAGCTCTCGCTCGCCGAGACCGATATCGTCGGCGAAGGCGTCGTCGAAGTTCTCTCCGACGGCTTCGGCTTCCTCCGCTCGCCCGACGCGAATTATCTGCCCGGCCCTGACGACATCTACGTTTCGCCCTCGCAGATCCGCCGTTTCGGCCTGCGCACCGGCGACACCATCGAAGGCCACATCCGCAGCCCGAAAGAGGGCGAACGCTACTTCGCGTTGCTGAAGGTCAACACGCTCAATTTCGAGGACCCGGAAAAGGCCAAGCACAAGGTCAATTTCGACAACCTCACCCCGCTGTTTCCGAATCAGCGTTTCCGCATGGAAATCGACGATCCGACGCGGAAAGACCTATCTGCGCGGGTGATCGACATCGTAGCCCCGATCGGCAAGGGCCAGCGCGCCCTGATCGTGGCGCCGCCGCGCACCGGTAAAACCGTGCTGATGCAGAACATCGCGCACTCGATCACGCACAATCATCCCGAATGCTATCTGATCGTGCTCTTGATCGACGAGCGTCCGGAAGAAGTCACGGACATGCAGCGTTCGGTGAAGGGCGAGGTCGTGTCGTCGACCTTCGACGAGCCGGCGGTGCGTCACGTCCAGGTCGCCGAGATGGTGATCGAGAAGGCCAAGCGCCTGGTCGAGCACGGCCGCGACGTCGTGATCCTGCTCGATTCGATCACACGCCTCGGCCGCGCCTATAACACCGTGGTGCCGTCATCCGGCAAGGTGCTGACCGGCGGTGTCGACGCCAACGCGCTGCAGCGGCCGAAGCGCTTCTTCGGCGCCGCCCGCAACATCGAGGAGGGCGGCTCGCTGACCATCATCGCGACCGCGCTGGTCGATACCGGCAGCCGCATGGACGAAGTCATCTTCGAAGAGTTCAAGGGCACCGGTAACTCGGAACTGATCCTCGATCGCAAGGTCTCGGACAAGCGCACCTTCCCGGCGATCGACATCTCGCGCTCCGGCACCCGCAAGGAGGAGCTCATCACCGATCCGCAGGTGCTCAAGAAGATGTACGTCCTGCGCCGCATCCTCAATCCGATGGGTACGATGGACGCGATCGACTTCCTGCTCGACAAGCTGCGCTCGACCAAGAGCAATTCGGAATTCTTCGACTCCATGAACACCTGAGTGCAGTGCAGCAAGAGATCAGAGGGCGCCTTCGGGCGCCCTTTTGTTTGTGCGGTGTTGCTGCGGGAAAAGTGCAGCATGGCGGACGGCCGGCGCGAAAATCCGCGTCCATTGGAAGCTGTTGATATCTTTGCGTAATAGTTGACTTTCGCCACGGATTTGCTCCGAGCTTAGACCAGTTTAGCAGCAAAATGCTGCATCCTATATTGCATCGCAATATGCCTGTTGCTGCGGACGAGAGCGCAGCAAAACGGCAGCCTTCGGCCTCTGAAGAACGGACCGTTTGCCTTTTCCCCGCCAGCCGGACAAATAGGCCATGCATCCGCGAGACCAGACCATCTTTGCGCTGTCGTCCGGCCGTGCGCCAAGTGCGATCGCGGTGGTGCGCGTCTCGGGCCTGCAGGCCGGCGCAGTTCTGATGACGCTCGCGGGCAAGCTACCGGCACCGCGGCAGGCCAGCCGGCGGCTGCTGCGCGACGGCGCGGGCGAGCCGATCGACGATGCGGTCGTGCTCTGGTTCCCGGGGCCGGGCAGTGCGACCGGCGAGGACGTCGCCGAATTCCACGTCCATGGCGGACGCGCGGTGCTGGCCGCACTCTTCGCCGCTATTTCGCTAATTCCGAATACACGCACGGCCGAGCCGGGCGAGTTCACGCGGCGATCCTTCGAGAACGGCAAGCTCGATCTCACCGAAGCCGAAGGCCTCGACGACCTCATTCATGCCGACACCGACCGGCAGCGGCGCCAGGCGCTGCGTCAGCTTGAAGGGCTGCTCGGCAAGCGCGCTCGCGACTGGCGCGAGCGGATCATTGAGGCGTCCGCGCTGATCGAGGCCGGCATCGATTTCTCCGACGAAGGCGATGTGCCGGCCGAGCTGATGGCGCCGGCGGTGCGGGCGATCAAGGCGCTGCATGATGAAATTGCAAAAGTCCTTGCGGCACAGGGACATTCGGAACGCCTGCGCGACGGCCTCGTGGTCGCGATCGCGGGCGAGCCGAATGTCGGAAAGTCCACGCTGATGAACCAGCTCGCGCGCCGCGAGGTCGCGATCGTCTCGCCGCACGCCGGCACGACGCGTGACGTGATCGAGGTGCAGCTTGACCTCGACGGCTATCCCGTCACTGTCATCGACACCGCCGGAATCCGCGAGACCGACGATCCGGTCGAGCAGGAAGGTGTGCGTCGGGCACGGGCGCGGGCGGAAGACGCCGACCTCGTGCTGTGGTTGGTCGAGGCCGAGCAGGTCGTCGATTCGGATGCGATGCGGTCGCTTCGGAAATCCGGAGGCGACCAGTCAGATGGCGCGGCCTGGATCGTGCGCAACAAGATCGATCTGGGATCCGGAGCCGCCACGCCACCGGGCGAGTTCGCGATCTCGGCAAGCCGGGGGGATGGCATCGCGGCGTTGGTGGACGCGCTCGTGAAATTCGCCGCCGAGTTTTTCGGAGCTAGCGAGGGCGCCTTGGTGACCCGGGTGCGCCAGCGTGAGCTGCTGGGCCAGGCGCGAGATAGCTTGCGCCGGAGTCTGGACCTTGTAGAAGAGGGCGAGGAGCTCGCCGCGGAAGAGCTTCGTTCCGCCGCCTATGCTTTGGGGCGGCTCCTCGGCCGGGTGGACGTCGAGGACGTCCTTGGGGCCATTTTCCAGAAATTCTGTATCGGAAAGTAGCGCTAGTTCTTCATTCTAGAACTAGTGCTTGTTCCATTGTTTGTGTTTGACGTGAAACAATCTGGCGAGCTGGCTCGATCGGGTTTCGCGTGTCAGCGAGCGGCGGTCGCTACCGAGAGGGCAGCAGGTTCCAACGCGCCGATCGACCTCGCTGCGGGAACAGTGCCCGCTGGAGGACAACGAAGCTCGCCGCGATCTCCGTCATTGCGAGGGGCTCTTGCGACGAAGCAATCCAAGCTGTTTCCGCGGAGGCAGCCTGGATTGCTTCGCTACGCTCGCAATGACGGCGTCGCGGTCGTCTCGCTCTCTTCGATGTATCCAGCGTCTGGGCGGGACCGTCACTGTATCCCCGTCACCGATGCGTGTTGTTTCACGTGAAAGAGCAGCCCGTTCAATGTCGCACCTACTGTGCATGGGGTTGTTTTCAAGAAAATGCTCTAGCTCCAGCGCCGTCCGTTTCACGTGAAACACCGACCCCGCCCAGTTTCTACTTCCGGCTTTCATACCTCTGAGCTAGAAGTTCGCCCATGCGAACAGAGCGAGAGAGCTTCGACGTCATCGTGATTGGCGGCGGCCACGCCGGCTGTGAGGCCGCGGCTGCGTCTGCCCGGATGGGCGCGGCGACCGCTCTGGTGACGCACCGTTTCGCCACCGTCGGGGCGATGTCCTGCAATCCCGCGATTGGCGGTCTCGGCAAAGGCCATCTGGTCCGCGAGGTCGATGCCCTCGATGGCCTGATGGGCCGCGTCGGCGATGCCGGCGGTATCCAGTTTCGCGTCCTCAACCGCCGGAAGGGTCCGGCCGTCCGTGGTCCCCGGGCCCAGGCCGACCGGAAGCTTTATGCCGTCGCGATGCAGGCGGCGATCCGGGAGACCGAAGGTCTTTCCGTCATCGAAGGCGAGGCGGACGAGCTGATCGTGGTCGACGGCCGGGTGACCGGGCTGCGCCTGGCAGACGGCCGGGAGCTTCGGGCAGGGGCCGTCGTCGTCACCACTGGCACCTTTCTCCGCGGCCTGATCCATCTCGGTGAGAAGAACTGGCCTGCCGGACGGGTCGGCGAAGCCCCGGCGATGGGTCTTTCGACCTCCTTTGAGCGTGCCGGCTTCACCCTCGGACGGCTCAAGACCGGCACCCCGCCGCGCCTGGACGGCACCACGATCGACTGGGCTGCGGTCGAGATGCAGCCGGGAGACGAGCCGCCGGAGCCGTTCTCGGTGATGACCGAGCGGATTACGACCCCGCAGATCCAGTGCGGGATCACCCGGACCACGGCTGCGACCCATGAGGTGATCCGGGCCAATGTCCATCGCTCTCCGATGTATTCCGGCCAGATCAAGAGTTCCGGCCCGCGCTACTGCCCCTCGATCGAGGACAAGATCGTCCGCTTCGGCGACCGCGATGGCCACCAGATCTTCCTGGAGCCGGAAGGGCTGGACGACAGCACGGTCTATCCCAATGGCATCTCGACTTCGCTGCCGGAGGAGGTCCAGCTCGCAATCCTCGCCAGCATCCCCGGCCTCGAGCGAGTGAAGATGGTCCGGCCAGGCTACGCCATCGAATACGACCACATCGATCCTCGCGAGCTCGACCCGACCCTCCAGACCAAGCGTCTGCGCGGCCTGTTCCTGGCCGGGCAAATCAACGGCACCACCGGATACGAGGAAGCCGCCGGGCAGGGTATCGTGGCCGGCCTGAACGCCGCGCTCGCCGCCAGTGGCTCTGCTCTGACCGTGTTCGACCGCGCAGACGGCTATCTTGGCGTGATGATCGACGACCTCGTCACCCGCGGGATCACCGAGCCCTATCGGATGTTCACCTCGCGCGCCGAGTACCGGCTGACGCTGCGCGCCGATAATGCCGATCAGCGTCTGACTGAAAAGGGGATTGCTCTGGGATGCGTCGGCAGGGCCCGGACCCAGCATCATCGCGGCAAGATGGATGCTCTGAACGCCGCCCGGACGCTCTCGAAGTCGCTGACCATCACGCCCAACGAGGCGATCAAGCACGGACTGTCCCTGAACCGGGACGGCCAGCGCCGCTCGGCCTTCGAGCTGATGGCCTATCCGGAGATCGGCTGGAGCCAGGTCCGATCGATCTGGCCCGAGCTGTCGGCGATCGATCCCGTCATCGCCACCCACCTCGAGATCGACGCCAAGTATGATGTCTACCTTGAGCGCCAGAGCGCCGACGTCGAGGCCTTCCGGCGTGACGAGGGGATGGTGCTGTCGGATGTCGACTACAAGCTGGTCCCAGGTCTCTCCAACGAGGTCCGCGCCAAGCTGGAGAAGGCCCGCCCGTTCACGGTCGGCCAGGCCGGCCGGATCGATGGCATGACGCCGGCGGCGCTCGGCATCCTCGCGGCCTATCTCCGCCGCGAAGCTCGAAAGACCTCCAAGGCAATCGCATAGGCGTTTCACGTGAAACAGCGCGGACCGGGCGGAGACAGACCGCTATCGCGACGACCCGGAACAGGTGAGGGCGCCGCTCGCCGAGCTGAGCCGGCGCCGGCCAAACCGAAGGTCGACAAGGCCAGCGTCAACGATCGGTCGCTGGACGCCGCCATCGCCGCCGACAAGAACGCGGCGCTTAAGCTCGCTCCGGTTTCACGTGAAACCGAGGACCGACTCGATCGCTACATCGCGCTGCTCCGCGAGTGGCAGGCCAAGACCAATCTGGTCGCGCCCTCGACCTTGCCGCACCTCTGGACGCGGCACATCGCCGACTCGCTTCAGCTCGTCGATCTCGCGCCATCGGCAAAACGCTGGGCCGACCTCGGCAGCGGCGGCGGCTTTCCCGGCGTTGTGCTCGCCTGCGCCATGGCCGATACGCCGGGCGCCAGCGTCCATCTCGTCGAGCGAATCGCCAAGAAGGCCGCCTTTTTGCGCGAAGCGCTTCGTGTCACCGCATCGCCGGGGCTCGTACATCTCGCTGAGATCGGGGATAATGTGGATAGAATCACCGGCCCCGTCGATTGCGTCACCGCGCGTGCGCTGGCTCCGCTACATCAACTCATCGGCTTTGCGGAGCCGCTGATGCGCCAGGGCGCAAAGGCGTTGTTTCTCAAGGGTCAAGATGTAGAGGCTGAATTGACCGAAGCCGCTAAATATTGGAATATTCAGCCGCGACTCCACCAAAGCCGGACAGGGGACGGCTGGATCGTCGAGTTGACTTCAGTTGAACGGCGCGGGTGAGACGTTCAGGGGTTGAGTGGGGAATTTCGATGACCGTGATTGACGAGCCGCAGCAAGAACAGACCGCAGAGGTCCCGCAAGGCCACCCGCGCATCCTGGCGCTGGCGAATCAGAAGGGTGGGGTGGGAAAAACAACCACAGCGATCAATCTCGGCACGGCGCTCGCCGCGATTGGCGAGCGTGTCCTGATCGTCGATCTCGATCCGCAGGGCAACGCCTCGACCGGCCTCGGCATCGACCGCCGAAACCGTTCCTGCTCGACCTATGACGTTCTGATCGGCGAAGCGAGCTTGCGCGAAGCAGTGGTTTCGACCGCGGTGCCGCGGCTGCACATCGCGCCCTCTACCATGGATCTCTCCGGCCTCGAGCTCGAGCTCGGCACCACGCCCGGCCGCGCCTTCAAGCTGCGAGATGCGATCGGCGCGCTCAACAACAACGTCTCGCCGGACGCCGACTACACCTATGTGCTGATCGACTGCCCGCCCTCGCTCAATCTGCTCACTGTGAACGCGATGGCGGCGTCGGACGCGATCCTGGTGCCGCTGCAATGCGAGTTCTTCGCGCTCGAAGGTCTGTCGCAATTGCTGCAGACGGTGGAGCAGGTGCGCTCGACGCTCAACCCGACCCTGTCGATCCACGGCATCGTGCTGACCATGTTCGACTCGCGCAACAACCTCTCGAACCAGGTCGTCGCCGACGTCCGCCAGTTCATGGGCGAGAAGGTCTACAAGACCATGATCCCGCGCAACGTGCGCATCTCCGAAGCGCCGTCCTACGGCAAGCCGGTGCTGGTCTACGATCTCAAATGCGTCGGCAGCGAAGCTTACTTGCGGCTCGCCACCGAGGTGATCCAGCGCGAGCGCGAGCTGCGCACGACGCATTGAAGCGACGTTGTTCGTAGGATGGGTAGAGCGTAGCGAAACCCATCACCCCAAACGCAAACGGCGATGGGTTTCGCTTCGCTCTACCCATCCTACAAGTTTCGAAATTCAGTTCTGGAGTGCTGCACCGTGAATCCAAGGGAGCTGGCGATGGCCGACGAAGCGCGTTCGCGACTGGGCCGGGGTCTTGCGAGTCTGATCGGTGATGTCGGCGGCGAGGCTCAGCACGTCGATCGTCCGCGCGCGCAGCGCAAGGTACCGATCGAGTTCATCAAGGCCAATCCGCGCAACCCGCGCCGCACCTTTTCAGACACCGAGCTGAAGGAGCTCTCCGAGTCCATCAAGCAGCACGGTGTGATCCAGCCGATCGTGGTGCGCCCGGTGAAGGGTGCGCAGGACCGCTTTGAGATCATCGCCGGCGAGCGGCGCTGGCGCGCGTCGCAGATGGCGGGCCTGCATGAAGTGCCGATCGTCCCGGTCGACATCAGCGACAGCGATGCGCTGGAATTCGCGATCGTCGAGAACGTACAGCGCGAAGACCTCAACCCGATGGAAGAGGCGCTCGGCTATCACGCGCTCGCCAACGAATTCAAACGCAGCCAGGACGACATCGCAAAGGTCGTCGGCAAGAGCCGCAGCCACATCGCCAACATGATGCGGCTGACCAAGCTGCCGGCCGAGGTGCAGGCCCTGATCACCAGCGGCGATCTGACCGCCGGTCATGCCCGCGCGCTGATCGGCGTGCCCGATCCGCTCGCATCCGCCAAGCGCATCGTCGAGGAGGGTCTCAACGTCCGCCAGGCCGAGGCGCTCGCACATGAAGAGGGCGTGCCCGAGCGCAAGCCGCAGAAGGCGCGCTCGACCGGTGGCAAGGAAAAGGACCCCGACACGATCGACTTGGAAAAGCGCGTCAGCGACGCGCTCGGCCTCAAGGTCACCGTCAATCACCGCGACCCCGGCGGCTCGGTCCAGATCAACTACCGCAACCTCGATCAGCTCGACGAGGTGATGAAGCGGCTGGCAAAGGGCGTGCTGTAACTCTCTCGTCCCGGCGAAGGCCGGGACCCATACCGCGTGATCCATCGATCGCGGAAAGTCACAGTACCGAACTACGTGTCTTCGCCAAACCTCTCCCTGTGGTTATGGGTCCCGGCCTTCGCCGGGACGACGGCTGAGTGTGTGGCGCGCGCCTGCATCCGCATCGTCATTGCGAGCGCAGCGAAGCAATCCAGAATCGTTCCGCGGAGGGACACTGGATTGCTTCGCTGCGCTCGCAATGACGGATGCAGAGAGTCGTGCTCGCAATGACGTGTAGAGAGAGCGGGACCTATCCCCGCCGCTTCGCGTTCGCGGCGATCGCCATCAGCGTGCGCTGGGCGATGGCGGCGGCGAGGGTCGATTGCTTGCGGGTGTCGAGCGCGGCAGACGCGAGCTGCTCGATGATGGCGGCGAGCCGCGCCACGCTGAAATTGCGCAGTGCCGTTTCGACCATGGGCTTTCGTGAAAAATGCAGCCGCGGAAAGCCGCCGCCGAGCACGGCGGAGGCAGGCTGGCCGTCGGCGATCGCGAGCGCGGATTTGTGCAGCCACGCCGCCTGGCGCTGCGCGGCGGAGATGATCACGCCGGGATAAGTGCCGGCGATCATGGCTTTTGCGAATTCGGTCTCGACGATATCGGGCCGGCCGGCGAAGGCGCCGTCGACGATCGGATCGAGCTTCAGCTCGGAGGCGTCGGCGACCACGGACATCACGTCGTCCAGCGTGATCTCGCCTTTGCCATGAGCATAGAGCGTCAGCTTGCGCAGCTCGTTGCGCGAGGCCTGGCGGTCGCCACCGAGGAAGGACATCAGCGCGGCGCGGGCGTCGTGCGCGATGCGCAAATTCGCAATGCGCAGCTCGTCTTCCACCAGTTTTGCGAGGTCGCGCTCGGTGTCGGGATAGCAGCCGATCGCCACCGCCGTCTTGGCCTTCTCGCAGACCTTGCGCAGCGGCGATTCCGGCCGCAGCTCGCCGGCCTCGATCACGATGCGGCAATCCTTCACGCTCATCTCCGCCAGCGTGTCGACGCCGCTGGCAAAGCTGCGCGAGCCGGCGCGGATGCGGATGGCCCGGCGGCCGCCGAACAGCGGCACGGTCATGGCTTCATCGACCAGGCGTGACGGCTCGGCCGAGAGCTCGTCGCCGTCGAGCTTGACCAGCGAGAAGGGGTCGTTGGGATCATCGACCGCGGAGGCGATCAGCGCATCGGCACGCTCGCGCACGAGGCCGGCGTCAGGTCCATAGAGCAGGATGATCGGACGGCCCGCGTCAGGACGGGCGAGGAAGGCGTCTATCTCTTTTCCGCGCAGCGCGACCATGTTGCCTCAACGGCGTCATTCCGGGGCGCGCGACGCGCGAGCCCGGAATCCAGAGGTTGGGGATCGAGATTCCGGGTTCACGCGTCGCGTGCCCCGGAATGACGGAAGGGCTTTACGTGCCCGCGGTGAAGAACGCGGCAAGCCGGGTCGTGATGTTCTCGGCGATCTCGTTGGCGGCGCGATCCTCGGCGTCGCGCACGGCGCGGTTGCGGGCGAAGCGCTGATAGGAGCCGGGCATGTCGTAGGACACGCGCGAGAACGTGGTGCCGGTCATCACCGACTTGCCGGTCGCGACCTCGATCAGATTGTACTGGGCATCGATGCCGTAGTTTTCGCTGGTCGGCAGGGCCGTATTGGGATCGACCAGCAGCGACGACTTGCTGGACGTGAAGCGGATGTCGAGGCGGTGGGTCGGCGGCATGCCCGTGGCGGTGCCGTAGAGCTTGAAGGCCAGGGCATTGCGGACCTCGACGCCGACGCGGGCCTCGCGGGAGGCGTTGGGCTTGTTGATTGGCGGAAGCTCGACCCCCATCAGCTTTTCGCGCAGGCCGGGGGTGCCGTCGTTCCGCTCGGCATACATCGGCTGGAAGCAGCCGGCCGTCAGTGCCGCCAGAGCGACGACCGCCAGCAAGCGGGCTGCGATACGGATCCTAGCCGACAACATTCACGATCCTCTTGGGGACGATGATCACTTTGCGGACAGGCTTGCCGTCCAGGGCCAGCTTTACCGCATCGAGGGCCAGAACGGCAGCCTCGATTTCCGGATTCTGGGCCGCTGTTGCAACTGTGACCTCACCCCGCTTCTTGCCGTTGACCTGGACCACCAGGGTCACGCTGTCTTCAACCAGCAAATCGCGTTCGATTTGCGGCCAATTGGCCTCCGAAACCAGCCTGGAATGCCCCAGAACCTGCCAGCACTCCTCGGCGAGGTGCGGCATCATCGGGGAGAACAGCTGGACCAGGATCTGGCTCGCCTCCCGGATCGCCCAAGCCAAATCGGGGGCCGGCTGGCCGGGACGCTGGAGCACCTCCGAAAAAGCATTGGCGAATTCGCGGATATGGGCGAGGCAGACATTGAAGTGCAGCCGCTCGATGCCGGTGGTGACCTTGTCCAGCGCACCATGGGCGGCCTTGCGCAAGGCGGTCGCATCCGCCCCGAAGCTGGCCGGGCGGTCCGCCGGCGCGGCCTTGCCGAGATCCACGGAGTCGTTCACCAGCCGCCACAGCCGCTGCACGAAGCGCGAGGCGCCCTGGACGCGCTCGTCGCTCCAGATCACGTCGCGGTCGGGCGGAGAGTCCGACAGCATGAACCAGCGGGCGACGTCGGCGCCATAGGTCTCGATGATGTCGTCGGGATCGACCGTGTTCTTCTTCGACTTCGACATCTTCTCGATCGGACCGATCGTGACGTCTTCGCCTGAAGCCAGCAGCGTGGCGCGGCGGCCATTGCCGCCGACCTCGATCTTCACTTCGGCCGGCTGCACATAGGTGCCGTCGGCCGTCTGGTAGGTCTCGTGCACCACCATGCCTTGCGTGAACATGCCGGCGAACGGCTCGTCCAGCGCGATGTGTCCGGTCGCCTTCATCGCGCGGGTGAAGAAGCGGCTGTAGAGCAGATGCAGGATCGCGTGCTCGACGCCGCCGATATACTGGTCGACCGGCAGCATCCGGTTGGCGACCGCAGGCGTCGTCGGCGCGTTCTCGTTCCAGGGATCGGTGAAGCGCGCAAAGTACCAGGACGAATCCACGAAGGTGTCCATGGTGTCGGTTTCGCGCTGGGCCTTGCCACCACATTTGGGGCAGGTGACGTGCTTCCAGGTCGGGTGATGGTCGAGCGCATTGCCCGGCTTGTCGAAGCTCACATCCTCCGGCAGCACCACCGGCAGGTCTGCATCCGGCACTGGGACCACGTCGCACTTCGGACAGTGGATGACGGGAATCGGGCAGCCCCAATAGCGCTGGCGCGAAATGCCCCAGTCGCGCAGGCGGAAATTGACCTGGCGCTCGCCGACCGGCGCGTTGCCGCGCAACTCGGTCTCGAGACGCTTGGCGACCTCTTCCTTGGCCTGATCGATCGTCATGCCGTCGAGGAAGCGCGAATTGATCATGCGGCCGTCACCGTCATAGGCGGTGTCCGTGATGACGAACGTCGTGGGGTCCTGGCCTTCGGGGCAAACGACGGGCGTGTTGCCGAGATTGTATTTGTTGACGAAGTCGAGGTCGCGCTGGTCGTGCGCGGGGCAACCGAAGATCGCGCCGGTGCCGTATTCCATCAGCACGAAGTTCGCGACATACACTGGCAGCTTCCAGGAGGGATCGAACGGGTGCACCGCGCGGATGCCGGTGTCAAAACCCTGCTTCTCCGCGGTGTCGATGATCTCCTGCGCGGTGCCGATCTTCTTGATGTCGGAGATGAATTCCGCAAGCTTCGGGTTCTTCGCGGCAGCCGCCTGCGCCAGCGGATGATCCGCCGAGATCGCCATGAATTTCGCGCCGAACAGCGTGTCGGGGCGCGTCGTGAAGATCTTCAGCTCGCTCTCGCCGGCAGGTGTCGTCGCCTGATCGAGCGCGAAGCGGATCAAGAGGCCCTCGGAGCGGCCGATCCAGTTGCGCTGCATCAGCCGCACCTTGTCGGGCCAGCGGTCGAGTCCATCGAGCGCCGACAGCAGCTCCTGCGAGTACTTCGTGATCTTGAAGACCCACTGGCTCATCTCGCGCTGCTCGACGATCGCGCCCGAGCGCCAGCCGCGGCCGTCGATGACCTGCTCATTGGCGAGCACGGTCATGTCGACCGGATCCCAGTTGAGCTTGCGCTTCTCACGCTCGGCGAGGCCCGCGGCGAGCATGTCCAAGAACATCTTCTGCTGATGCTTGTAGTAGCTGGGGTCGCAGGTCGCGAATTCGCGTGACCAGTCCAGCGACAGCCCGATCGAGCGGAGCTGCTTCTTCATCGCGGCGATGTTGTCGTAGGTCCAGGCTTTCGGCGCGACCTTGCGCTCGATGGCGGCATTCTCGGCCGGCAGGCCGAACGCATCCCAGCCCATCGGGTGCAGCACGTTGTAGCCCTTCGCGCGCATGAAGCGGGCCAGCACGTCGCCGAGCGTGTAGTTGCGGACATGGCCGATATGGATGCGCCCGGACGGGTAGGGGAACATCTCGAGGACGTAGTATTTCGGCCGCGAATCATCGTTCTTCGAGACGAAGATCGCCTGTTCGTCCCATTGGCGTTGCCAGCGCGGTTCGGCGTCGCGGGCGTTATAGCGTTCGGAGGTCATGGAATCGTTGGTTTTCTTGGATTCGGCCGTCTAAAGACGGCGGACTAGGCCATAGAAGTCCTCGGGGGGTCAATGGGTTGCCGCGATTGGGAACTTTGGCCCACCGCCTCCGCATAAGTACTGAGCCCCTTGTTGGGGGCTGATTAAGGGCTCGGTGCGAGGTTGCGGCCTGCTAAGACCCCGATGCCGCGATGGATTCCAGCTTCGACGATCCCGATTACGACTATGCCGCGTCCATCGCCGGACGGGCGATACAGGCCATGGCCGAACAGCGGATTCCGCCGACGCCGATCAATTTCGCGGTCTGGTTCCAATATTTCGCGGGCAGCCATGACGATCTGCGCAACGCCATCGATCTCCTGATCGACCACAATCGGCCCTTCGATAACAGGACCAGTCTGGATCTGTTCGAGACCTATGTCGCGCCTCAGGTGAATACCGTGGTTACCGCCACGTCGGAGCGGCTACATACCCTGATGGGTACGGCGAGGGAGTTTCTGACGACCGCAATCGCCGACAATCATTCCCAGATGCAGGCGATCAGCGAGGTGGCCGACCAGGGCAAGGCCGGCGTCGATCCGAAGGTGCTGGTCGCCCAGCTCATGAACGAGCTGGCGCGGGCCGCGACCAGGGCGACGCGGCTCGAGGCCGGTTTTGCCGAAAAGACCCGCGAGCTCGACGTGATCCGCGATTCGCTGTCGAGGTCGGAGGAGCGCGCCCGCACCGACACGCTGACCGGCCTGGCAAATCGCCGCGCGCTCGACGAATTCCTGCGCAAGGCGCAGGCGACGGCGGATTGGGGCGAGCCGCTCAGCGTGCTCCTGCTCGACATCGACCACTTCAAGACCTTCAACGACAATTTCGGTCATGGCGTCGGCGACCAGGTATTGCGGCTGATGGCAAAGGTGTTGCGCGAAAAGGTCCGTCCGCAGGATCTGCCGGCGCGCTATGGCGGCGAGGAGCTGATCGCGGTGCTGCCGGACGCCGACCTTGCCACCTGTACCGAGATTGCCGAGCGCATCAGGCGCGCGATCGCCGAATGCACGATCACGCGCCGCTCGACCGGCGAGACTCTGCCCGGCATCAGCGTGTCGATCGGCGTTGCGCAGTACCGGGCCGGGGAAGCGATCACTGATCTGATCGAGCGCTGCGACCGCGCGCTCTATCTCGCCAAGGGCGGCGGCCGCAATCGCGTGGTGACCGAGATCGAGCTCGATCGCGCCGGCGCTGCGGGCTAAGCATGATCCGGAAAAGTGCGGAGCGGTTTTCCGGAAAGATCATGCGTAAACAACAACCTGAAGCGCGATGACGATTCATCCAAATCTCATCGCGCTTTAGGCGCTGGCGACCATCATCATCTCGGCGGCGCCATTCTCGATCGCCTGCACGCCGTGCTCGACGACGTTGTTGCGGCCGCGGTGCTTTGCGGCGTAGAGCGCGGCGTCGGCGGCTTCGATGAGATCGCCGGGACGCAAGGCCTCGTTTGGCGTGGTCGCGGCAACGCCGATCGAGACGGTGACGATCATGTGGCTGGACGTGATGTGCGGCAGGCACAGCTTCAGCACGGCCGCGCGCACCTGCTCGCCGATCTCGACGGCGCGGTCCACGTCGGTGTTCGGCAACAGCAGGCAGAACTCCTCGCCGCCATAGCGCGCGGCAAAGCCCATGGTGTCAGCGGCGATGCCGGACAGCGATTCGCCGAGCCTGGTCAGGCAGGAATCGCCTTCGAGATGGCCGTAGGTGTCATTGAAGAGCTTGAAGTGGTCGACGTCGATCATCAGCAGCGCGAGCTCGCTGCCATATTGCTGCGCGCGCATCCATTCGAAATCGAGCCGGCTCTGGAAGCCGCGGCGGTTGGCGAGGCCCGACAGCATGTCGATCGAGGCCATCACGGTCAGGCGGTCGTTGCTCGCGATCAACTCGCGCTCGCGCTGGCTGAGCTGCGCCGCCATCGCATTGAAGGCGCGGGCCAGCGGCACGAACTCGGCCGGCAGCCGGTTGCGCGCGGCACGCGCTGAAAGATCGCCTTCGCCGAGGCGCTTGGCCATGTCGGCCAGCATCTCGATCGGCTTGATCACGAGCTTCTCGGCGGCGATCAGCGCGCCGAGCAGGACGAACAGCACGACGAAGGCGAGCTGGAGATAGGCGGTGCGAATGTCGCGGCTGACCGCTGCCGACACCTTGTCCTCGTCAATGCTGGCGATCAGGCGGGCATTGGTGCCGGCGATGCGAATGTAGCTGACCGCGCGGCGCGAGCCGTCGGCCGCGAGAAAGGACAGCGAGCCTTCGTCCTGGTCCGACCGCAATGCCTTGTCGGCGATCGCCGACATCAGCGGCATGTTGTCGAGGGGGCGGCCGACCGCGCCATGCTGGTCGGCGGGCGCGGCCAGCACGGTGCCGGCGCTGTCGACCAGCACCGCGGTGATGCCGTCGCGGCCGCCGAGATTGCTCATGACCTTCGACATCCAGTCGAGGTTGACGGTGGCGAGCACGACGGCATCCGCGACGCCGCTGAAGGCGGACACCGGATAGACCGCCATCACGGTCGGCGACGGCACGGGCCGTGACATGATGAAGTCGCTCAGCACGAAGCGGCCGGTTTCCTGCGCCTGCTGAAAGTAGGGTCGGTCGCTGAGGTCGAGGCCGACATACATGTTGTTGGTGGCGCACTGAATGCGCCCGTCCTGGCCGGCGATCAAAAGCGTGCGGATCCACGGCAGGTTCGACGGCAGGCTCGCGCGCAGCACGTCGCAGCTCTTGCTGATGCCGCCGGCGGAGGCGCGGATGAAGGCTTCCGATTTCAGGATGGTCTCGACCGAGGAGATCACCTCGCGCTGTGCATCGGCGCTGTGCCTTGCAATGGTGGTGAATTCGGCCGCAGCCTGCGCGATCTGCTTGGCGCGCGTGTCTTCGAGCGAGCGGATGCGCTCGAACATCAAGGGCGTCACCAGAATCACCGCGAGCAAGGCGAGCCGCGCCCGGATCCCGAGAAGCTGCTTGAGTTTCGCTCGTTTGCGGTTGAAACTGACGTTTGCCATCTTCGCTGCCCACCCCGCGGGCAAGGTAAAGCGAAGGGTTCAAAAACTCTTTCTTGAACTCGGTAAAATTGGACTTACCTCCCGTACGTTCACGGTCAATCGACGTCATGACAGCACACAACGACGCGCCGGTAACCGGCCATTCACCAAGCGCGCTCGCCGCGGTCGAAGCCGAGATTGCACGCGCCTGCAGGGATGCGCAGCGCGATCGCGCCTCGGTGACGCTGATCGCGGTGTCGAAGACGTTCGCCGCGGATGCAATTACACCGGTTATCGACGCCGGACAGCGCGTATTTGGCGAGAATCGCGTGCAGGAGGCCAAGGGCAAGTGGCCCGCGTTAACGTCTGTTTACCCCGATATCGCGCTGCACCTGATCGGACCGCTGCAATCCAACAAGGCGAAAGAGGCCGTTGCGCTGTTCGATGCCATCCATTCGGTTGACCGCCCGAGCATTTGCCAAGCGTTAGCCAAGGAAATCGAATCCCAGAAAAAGCACCCGCAGCTGTTCGTCCAGATCAACACCGGCGAGGAGCCGCAGAAGGCCGGCGTCGCCCCCGGCGAGGCGGACGCCTTCCTCGCGAGCTGCCGCGACACCTATGGGCTGACGATCTCCGGCCTGATGTGCATCCCGCCGGTCGACGAGCCGCCGGCGGCGCATTTCGCGCTCACCGCCAAGATAGCCGCGCGCAATGGGTTGAAGAATCTCTCGATGGGCATGAGCGCGGATTTCGCGACGGCCATCATGTTGGGCGCCACCCATGTTCGCGTGGGCAGCGCGATCTTCGGGCACCGGTGATCGCCGCTGGCGAGGCCTCGCGCAGCAACGGCTCTCGAATTCGTCATTGCGAGCGCAGCGAAGCAATCCAGAATCTTTCCGCGGAGGATTCTGGATTGCTTCGTCGCAAGTGCTCCTCGCAATGACGAGTGGAGAGAGTTGGGCTCGCAATGACGGCAAAGCGTGGAACGCCTACACAAACCCCACCGACACCTTCCCCAGCACACCAAACTCCACCGCAAAATGATCGCCGGCCTGGATCGGCAGCGGCGGATGGCAGGTGCCTGTCGTCACCACCTCCCCTGCCCGCAATGTAAGGCCGAGCGCGCGCAGCTCGTTGGCGAGCCAGGTGAGGGCAACGCGGGGATCGCCGAGTACGTTCTTGCCGTGGCCGGTGTAGTGCTGGCCGCGCAGCGTGATCTGTGGCCGCTCCTCGACGAGATCCATCGCGCGCCAGTTCGCTGACGTCGCCGCGCCCAGCACGAACAGATGCGCGCAGGCATTGTCGGCGATCAGCTGCGCCTCGCCGGCGCTGGCGAAATCGGCAAAGCGCGAATCGGGAATCTCGATCGCAGGATGCAGGGTCTCGACGGCGGCGAGCACCTCGTCGACGCTGTAGGGCGCGGCGCGCGGCGGCAGCTCGCGTCCCATGCGGAAGGCGAATTCCGGCTCGCCGACGCGCATCTCGTTGCCCTTCATCGACGCGGTGCCGCCGTCGGCGATCACCGTGTCGCTCATGATGCGGCCGGCCTGCGGTCCCGCGACGTTGATGTGCTTCTGCCCGGCCTCGCTGGTTGCTGCGATCTTCCAGCCGAACAGCTTTCCGAGCGACTGCGTTTCGAGCGCCGCCTGGATGGCATAGCCGTCAGTGCGGCTCTGTGGCCGCAGGCGCGCCTCCAGCGCGTCGAGCTTGGTGCCGTCGCGCCAATGTCTGACCAGGACCTGTGAAGCGGCGGCGATTTGATCCCTGTCCAGCATGCGTCCTCACCCGATGATGATTTTTGTTTTTGGTCCGAGCCGTCGCAGCAATTGCAGCATCGCCGCCTTGGTCATGGAGACGCAGCCTGCGGTCGGCCCGAAATTGTCGCGCACGAGATGCAGGAAGACGGCGCTGCCGCGGCCGGCGATGCGCGGCCTTGTATTGTGGTCGATCTCGATGATGAAGTCGTAGAGATGGTCGTCCCGCTTGAGCCGGTCGCCACCCTCGCCCTGCCCGCGCCGGATCCATTGGTTGTAATGGCGGTCGCCGGGATCTTCGCACCAGGCGTCCGCGCCGGTGATGGTCCGGGCCGGAAGGAAGGTCTTGGGGCGGCTGTGCCGGTCGGCTCGCCACCACAATTGCCTGGGACGGAAACTGCCCCTGGGGGTGGCGCCGTCGCCCTCGCGCTTGTTGGCGAGAATGCCGCCCCGCCCCAGCGCCACCGGAATGGTCAGCGCGCCGGCGGTCAGCCAGCCCCGGCGCGGATTGCCGGCGGCGGGCCTGACGCGGATCGCAGCCAGCGGTCCGGAGCGCCGATTTCCGGTGTAACTAGCTGACATAGCTTTGTTTTTCCTGTGACCGTGCAATGTCGAATTCATTACAGGACATTCATCAAATCGCCCTGCTATTCTGCGTTAGAGTGGTTCTGGCTTGAGAATCGGTAACAGCCCACTACTTCAACACGAACAACAATAATAACGGCGACCCCCTAACTTTCCCTCGCGGCTGGGTGCAGCATGCATGCGCGTCGAGCCGGACTCCAAAAGGATGACCCCCTATGGCCAATGCCCGCAAGATCCTGATCGTGGATGACGATACCGATCTGCGCGATACGTTGGTGGAGCAATTATCGCTGCACGAAGAATTCGAAGCCTCCGCCGTCGATACCGGCGCCAAGGGTGCGAGCGCCGCAAAGGCCAATTCCCCCGATCTGGTCCTGATGGATGTCGGCCTGCCCGACACCGACGGGCGCGAAGTGGTCCGCTCCTTGCGCAAGGGCGGCTTCAAGGCCCCGATCATCATGCTGACCGGGCATGACACAGATTCCGACACGATTTTGGGGCTGGAATCCGGCGCCAACGACTATGTCGCAAAGCCCTTCCGTTTCGCCGTGCTGCTGGCCCGCATCCGCGCCCAGCTTCGCCAGCACGAGGCCAGCGAGGACGCGGTGTTCTCGGTCGGCCCCTACTCCTTCCGCCCCGGCTCGAAAATGCTCACCGCGGCCAATGCCCGCAAGGTGCGGCTGACGGAAAAGGAAACCGCCATCCTCCGCTTCCTCTATCGGGCCGGCCAGATGCCGGTCTCGCGCGAGACCCTGCTCCAGGAGGTCTGGGGCTACAATTCCGGCGTCACCACGCACACGCTGGAAACCCACATCTACCGCCTGCGCCAGAAGATCGAGAAGGACGCCGCCAACCCGGAGATCCTGGTCACGGAAGCCGGTGGCTACAAACTGGTGCCGTGATACGCTTCGGGGGCGCGCGAATCGTTTTAGATATCGTGCCCTTGAGCCTCGGACCTGAATGTCAATCGACGACGACGTAGCGCTTCTCGAGCGTGTCCCGACCCTGCGCCTGTTGGGAGACGCCTCGTTGCGCATGCTGGCGATCGGCTCCGAGCAGCGCAACTTCGTCCGCGGCGACGTCTTGTTCAATCTCGGCGACGAGGCCGATGCCGGCTTCGTGGTCCAGCGCGGCGCCTTCCGGGTCGATGACGGCGCCGGTGCCGAGATGATCGCAGGCCCCGGCGCGCTGATCGGCGAGCTTGCGCTGGTGGTGCCGATGAAGCGGCCGTCGAGCGCGATCGCGCTCGAGCACGCCTCCGTCATCCGCGTCGCGCGCAGCCTGTTCCAGCGTGTGCTCGAAAGCGATCCGGCTGCGGCCGTCCGCCTGCGCGACGAGTTCGCGGTGCGCTCGAGCCAGATCGCCAGCGACATCCTGATGGCGGGCGCGAAGCTGACATCGTAGCTCTCTCCATCCGTCATTCCGGGGCGCGCGTAGCGCGAGCCCGGAATGACGGTAGGAGTTTACACCTCCAGCGTCACCGTCACCGGGACATGGTCCGACGGACGCTCCCAGCTCCGCGCGTCGCGCAGGATCTTGAAATCACTGACCGCATCCTTCAGCGCGCGCGACACCCAGATGTGGTCGAGCCGGCGGCCGCGGTCGCCGACGGTCCAGTCGGCGGAGCGGTAGCTCCACCACGTATAGACCTTTTCCGACATCGGAATGCGGTCGCGCGCGACGTCGATCCATTCGCCGGCTGCGAGTGCCGCCTTGAGCTTCTCGGTTTCGACAGGCGTGTGCGAGACCACTTTGAGAAGCTGCTTGTGCGACCACACGTCGTTCTCGTGCGGGGCGACGTTGAGATCGCCGACCAGGATGTGCCTGTCATCACCGCGCGGATGCAGCGGCTCGCAGGCCGTCATCTCGTCGAGGAAGCGCAGCTTGTGATCGAACTTCTCGTTCAGCGCCGGATCGGGAATGTCGCCGCCGGCGGGCACGTAGAAATTATGCAGCACCAGCGGCTTTGCGATGTTGGCCTTCTCGCCGAACGACACCGAGATATGACGCGAATCCAACTTGTCACAGAAGGTGCGGATGTCTTTCGACTCGAATGGAAGCTTCGAGACGATGGCGACGCCGTGATAGCCCTTCTGCCCGTTCAGCGCGACATGCTCATAGCCGAGCCGCTTGAAGCGCTTCAGCGGAAAGGCATCGTCGATGCACTTGGTTTCCTGCAGGCACAGCACGTCTGGCCGCGCGCTCTTGAGGAATTTCGCGACCAGGTCGATGCGCAGCCGCACCGAATTGATGTTCCAGGTTGTCAGGGAAAGACGCATGGGAACGATCTAACAAACTCCATCCGTCATGGCCGGGCTTGACCCGGCCATCCACGCCTTTTTGTGGGCCCAAAAACGTGGATGCCCGGGACAAGCCCGGGCATGACGATCATCGGCGCAGCCATCAGGTCTCAGCCCGGCGCGGGGCCGTAATTGGTGAAATCGATCTTGAACATGCCGGGGTCGAGCTTCTTGCTCGAATCCAGATTGTAGACCGCGATGGTGGTGTCGTAGCCCTGCGGGTCGGTGACGGTCCATTGCTTGAGCTGGCCGTCCTTGGCGCCGAACATCAGCAGCAAGCGGCTAGTGCCGACCAGCGCCTGTTTCTCCTCGATGGTCACACTGACGAAGAGGTCGTCGGCCGTGACGTTGACGACATTGGTGTCCTTCATCAGGTCGATGCGGTCGGACAACAGGAAGCGCAGCGGCGTCTGCGACAGCGGATAGACGTCCTGGGTCGCCAGCTTGCGGTCGCGCACCACCAGCGAGGATCCGTCAGCGACGATGTCGATCGGGCTCGGCGCGTCATATTCGAAGCGCACCTTGCCGGGCTTCTGGATGTAGAAGTCGCCTTGCGTCTTGCTGCCGTCGGGGCCAACCTGCACGAAATTCCCGACCAGCGTCTGAAGCGAGGACAGATAGGCGCTGACCTTGGCGGCTTGCGCCTTCTGCCTGTCGTCGAAGGTCTGGAAGATGCTGCTCGGCACGTTGCGGCGCGGATCCGGGATGACCGGATTCGGCGGCGTCTGGGTCGCGCCGGTGACCGCGGGCCCGCCGGCGGATGCTCCGCCATCGCGGCCCTTCGGCGCAGGCTTCGGCACGGGGACGTTCTGCGCGAGCGACGCAGTGGTCACCATCGCGGCGGTGATGAGAAGCGCGCCGGCCATGCGCACGCTTCGCGCGGCGATGCTGGCAGCGAATCGAGTGTCCGGATGTCTGATCAACGCTTCGTCCTGTGTGGCTGGGCGTCTTTTAGCGTGATTTCGGGCAAAAGCAGATATCGATTCTACGTGAAATTTCGTTCAGAGGCGGCTGCCTCACATGTGGCTGTCTTCTTCCTCGACCAGAATCTCGCGCTTTCCGGCGTGGTTGGCGGGTCCGACGATGCCTTCCAGTTCCATGCGCTCCATCAGCGACGCGGCGCGGTTATAGCCGATCTGCAGGCGGCGCTGAATGTAGCTGGTCGAGGCCTTGCGGTCGCGTTTGACGATCGCAACGGCCTGCGCAAACAGGTCGCCGCCGCCGTCTGCGCCCATGCCGGTGGCGTCGAACACCGCGCCATCCTCGTCCTCGGTCGGCTCTTCCGCGGTAACCGCTTCGAGGTATTCCGGCTGGCCCTGCGTCTTGAGGTGACGCACCACCTTCTCGACTTCCTCGTCGGAGGCGAACGGTCCATGCACGCGGCTGATGCGGCCGCCGCCCGCCATGTAGAGCATGTCGCCCTGGCCGAGCAGCTGCTCGGCGCCCATCTCGCCGAGGATGGTGCGGCTGTCGATCTTCGACGTCACCTGGAAGGCGATGCGGGTCGGGAAGTTGGCCTTGATGGTGCCGGTGATGACGTCGACCGACGGGCGCTGCGTCGCCAGGATCACGTGCAGGCCGGCGGCGCGCGCCATCTGCGCGAGGCGCTGCACCGCGCCTTCGATGTCCTTGCCCGCGACCATCATCAGGTCGGCCATTTCGTCGACGATGATGACGATGTAGGGCAGCGGATCGAGCGAGAGCTTCTCTTCCTCGTAGATCGCCTTGCCGGTCTCCTTGTCGAAGCCGGTATGCACCGTGCGCGTCGGCTCCTCGCCCTTGGCTTTCAGCTCGAGCAGGCGCGTGTTGTAGCCGTCGATGTTGCGCACGCCGAGCTTGGCCATGTTCTTGTAGCGCTCTTCCATCTCGCGCACGGCCCATTTCAGCGCGACCACCGCCTTCTTCGGATCGGTCACGACAGGCGTGAGCAGATGGGGAATGCCGTCATAGACGGACAGTTCGAGCATCTTCGGATCGACCATGATCAGGCGGCACTGATCGGGGCGTAGCCGGTAGACCAGGCTGAGGATCATGGTGTTGATCGCGACCGACTTGCCGGAGCCGGTGGTACCGGCGATCAGCATGTGCGGCGTGCGCGCGAGGTCGATGATGACGGGATCGCCGCCGATGGTCTTGCCGAGGCAGAGCGGCAGCTTTGCCACCGTCTCGGTCGCTTCCTTCGCGACCAGCAGTTCGCGCAGGTAAACCTTTTCGCGATGCGCGTTCGGCAGCTCGATGCCGATCGCATTGCGGCCGGGCACGACGGCGACGCGCGCCGACAGCGCGCTCATCGAGCGGGCGATGTCGTCGGCTAGACCAATCACGCGCGAGGACTTGATGCCGGGCGCCGGTTCCAGCTCGTACAGCGTGACGACGGGCCCCGGATTGGCCTTCACGATCTCGCCGCGCACACCGAAATCCTGCAGCACGCCTTCGAGCGAGCGCGAATTGGTTTCCAGCTCGGCCTTGCTGAGCGGCTGGCGATCGCCGGCCTTCGGTGCGGCCAGCATGGAGACGGAGGGAAGATCGAACTTGTCGGAGCTCTTCTTGGCCGCCGCCTTCGGCGCGGCCTTCTTGCGCGGGGCGCGCGCAGCCGGCTCCTCCTCTTCTTCCTCTTCCTCCTCGCCTTCCTCTTCGTCCTCCTCGTGCTCGTCCTCGTCGTCCTCGTCCTCGGACTGCGGCGAGATCGAGGGCGCAGCGCGGCCGCCGCCGAGATTCGGCTCCTGGCGGCTGAACGCGACGGCCTTGGTCTTGGGTCCGCTCGAGACCAGCGAGCGATAGGCTGCGCCAAGCAGCCAGATCAGCCGCGCTTTCGTGCTCATCAGCGCATGGAACAGCCAGCCCAGCGAGACCGAGCCGCGGTCGCTCTCCTCGTCCTCGTCGAGCGGCTTGTCGTCATCCTCGATCTCCGCGAGCTCGTCGTCGTGCTCGCGTGCGCCGAGGCCGCAGGCGATCAGGAAGGTCGCGGTCATGGCTGCGAACAGGATCGTACCAAGGATCATGCGGTAGATCGTGCCGGCGGGTCCGAAAATCACCGCGGGCGCGCGCACCAGCGCGTCGCCGACCACGCCGCCGAGGCCGGTCGGCAGCGGCCAGGCGCCGCCATGCGGCCAGCAGCTGACGAAGCCCGCCGCGATCACGGTGCAAAGGATCCAGGAGCCGAGCCGCAGCGCTTCGCGGTCGAACGGGCGATGCGTCATCATGCGCCAGCCCCAGACCGCGACGGTCAGGATCAGCATGATGGCGCCGAGCCCGAGGATCTGCATCGCAAGGTCGGCGCCGATCGCGCCAGCATAGCCGAGGATGTTGCGGATCGGTCGCGAGGTCGCGTGGCTGAGGCTGGGATCCTGCACCGACCAGGTCATCAGCGCGGCCGAGGCCACGCCCGCGAGCGCGACCATGCCGAGGCCGGTGAGCTCGCGCATGCGCCGTGCCAGACCCTCGCGGATCGAGGGCGGCAGATGGCCGACCAGTGGAATGACACGTTCGATTGCCGACATGCTCATGGGCCCCGCCTAACCCAGAGTCTCGACCAGCCGGTGCAGCGCCTGCGCCGTGGTCTCGCTATCCTGCACCAGCGCCAAGCGAATGTAGCCGGCACCGGGATTGAAGCCGTCAGGTTGAAGCCGCGCCAGATAGGAGCCGGGCACCACGCGCACGCCGGCTTCCTTAAACAGCTTCAGCGTCACCGAGACGTCGTCACCGATCTCGGACGTGTTGAGCCAGACGCAGAAGCCGGCGTCGGGCCGGCGATAGCCGTAGCGATTGCCGATGATCTGGTCGGCGAGATCGAACTTGATCCGGTAGAGCCTGCGGTTCTCCTCGACATGCGCCTCGTCGCCATAGGCAACGGTCGCGACATGCTGCAGCGGCACCGGCACCTGGGGCGCCGCGATGTTGCGCAACTCCAGGAACATGCCGATGAACTTCTTGTCGCCGGCGGCGAAGCCGACGCGCAGGCCGGGCAAATTGGAGCGCTTCGACAGCGACTGGAACGCAGCCACGCGGGTGAAGTCGGCACCCGCGCATTCGAGCGCGCTGCCCGGCGCCTCGCGGGTGTAGATCTCCGAATAGCACTCGTCGCTGAGGATCATGAAGTTGTAGCGGTCGGCGAGTTGCTTCAGCCGCCTGAAATAATCGGGCTTGGCGACCGAACCCTGCGGATTGGCAGGCGACGCCAGATAGAACGCCACGGTGCGCGCCAGCGTCGCTTCGTCGATGGCGTCGAGATCGGGCAGGAAGCCGTTCTCGACGGTGGTCGGCAGATAGACCGGCTCGCAGGCTGCGGCGCCCGCGCCGGCGCCATAGACCGGATAGAACGGGTTCGGCATCAGGATCGCCGGCTTGCCGGGCTTCGGGCCGACATAGCGCGCCGCTGCGATCGCAGCGAGGAACAGCCCTTCCCGGCTGCCATTGAGGACGAGAATTTCGGTCTTGGGGTCGAGCGCGCGCGGCAGCTTGAAGCGCGACGACAGCCAGGCGCTCGCAGCGTTGCGGAACGGCTCGGTGCCCTGGTTCATCGGGTAACGGCCGAAATCGGCGATGTGCTTTGCCAGGACTGGGCCGACGAAGTCAGGCACCGGATGCTGCGGCTCGCCGACCGCGAGCGAAATCAAGGGCTTGCCGGGTTGATGCGGCGCCAGAAGCTCGTTGAGCCGGACGAAGGGCGAGCGTGCGGAATCGGAGCTACCACCGCCCTGCGGCGCACGGGATGAAGCGGTCAGAGCCATTCGTTGGGCGCCAGTACTCTTGGAACAGCCGGTCGCACGAAAGCGCCGACGGGAAGCGGTTCAGTTCACCATAGATAGGGCGAGGTTAAGACGCGATTAACCATCGGCCGCCGCCTCCGTCCAGAGCGGGAATAATGAGACCGGATAACAACGGGATGCATTGCCGGCTCCCAGGCGGTTTTCGGAGCTTGATCATGCTCTTGCCAGGGACGTGAATGTTTCAGCGACGTCATGGCCGGGCCTGTCCCGGCCATCCACGGCCTTTCCGGTGGCGTCCAAGAACGTGGATGCCCGGGACAAGCCCGGGCGTGACGAGCTTTGCGATGTCGGAGCATTTAATGCCCCGGCAGCTTCTCGAATGTCTTCATGCCTGCGGGGATCGCGTGGAACTCCTGCTTGTCGCAGGTGTAGATCGCCATCTGCGGTTGGAACTGGGCGGGCTCGTCCAGGGTGCCGACCTTCAGGACCGCGGCGGGCAGGCCCGGCACGCTGGTCACCAGATGCGTGCCGCATTCGGCGCAGAATTCGCGCGTCACGGCGTGCTCGAGGTCCTTGCGCGTGAACTGCTTGGGCTCTCCGGTGATGTAGTGGAAGCCGGCCGCCGGCATCGCGATGAAGGTGTTGGGCGCCCCGCCCGAGATGTACTGGCACTCGCGGCAATGACATTGGGCCTGCATCATCGGATCGCCCTCGGCCACATAGCGCACTTCGCCGCAATAGCATCCGCCTTCCAAACGCATGACGACCTCCCGGCTTGTTGTTTGTTGTGGTCGATATTTCTGCGCCGGCAATCCGGAATGGCAATCCTTTTCTTTTGCGCGCCTGCCAAAAAGAATGCGCGGAAAGACAAAAAGAAAGGGGCTCCAACTTGCGCTGGAGCCCCTCAACGGTCGGGGCATTGCCGGGTATGTGCCCAAACCGTAGTTGTGGGCGCGGTCCCCGAGGAGGCCGCGCCCGGGAGGAGAGGTTACATGTTGTAGGCGCGCTCGGTGTGCTCGGTGATGTCGAGGCCTTCGCGCTCGCTCTCGACATTGGCGCGGAGGCCAACGATCACGTCGACGACCTTGTAGAGGATCGCCGAACCGACGCCCGACCACACCAGCGTGGTGCAGACGCCCCAGGCCTGCGAGAGCATCTGCGCCGCGAAGTCGTAATCGGCAACCTTCGGCGGGATCGCGGTGTAGTCGATGATGCCGGCGCCGCCGAGAGCGGGGTTGACGAGGATGCCGGTGCCGAGAGCGCCGACGATGCCGCCGATGCAGTGCACGCCGAACACGTCGAGGCTGTCATCGTAGCCGATCGCGTTCTTCACGACGGTGCAGAAGAACAGGCAGACCACGCCGACCACGAGACCGAGGACGATCGCGCCCATGACGCCGGAGTAGCCGGCGGCAGGCGTGACGGCCACGAGGCCCGCGACAGCGCCGGAGATGACGCCGAGCACCGACGGGTGACCCTTCACGATCCACTCCGCGAACATCCACGACAGCGCGGCGGCTGCGGTGGCGACGAAGGAGTTGGTCATGGCGAGGGCGGCGCCGCCGTTGGCTTCGAGGTTGGAGCCGGCGTTGAAGCCGAACCAGCCGACCCAGAGCAGCGAGGCGCCGATCATCGACATGGTCAGCGAGTGCGGAGCCATCAGCTCCTTGCCGTAGCCGACGCGCTTGCCGATCAGGAGAGCGCCGACGAGACCTGCGATGCCCGCGTTGATGTGCACCACGGTGCCGCCCGCGAAGTCGATGGCGCCCTTCTTGAAGATCCAGCCAGCATCGGCGTTGATCTCGTCGAGCTTGGCCTGCGCCGCGGTCTTCGCCGCCGCGTCACCCGCAGCAGCAAGAGCCTTGGCCGCATCCTGGATCGCGTCCGGGCCGGGCCAGTACCAGACCATGTGCGCGATCGGGAAGTAGATCAGCGTGACCCAGAGCGGGATGAAGAGCGCGATCGCCGAGAACTTCATGCGCTCGGCGAAGGCGCCGACGATGAGGGCGGGCGTGATCGCCGCGAAGGTCATCTGGAAGCACATGTAGATGAGCTCCGAGATGTTGGCGTCGACCGAGAAGGTCGCGGCCTTCGAGTCGGTGGTGACACCCATCATGAAGGCCTTGGAGAAGCCGCCGATGAAGTCGGACCCGCCGGTGAAGGCGAGGCTGTAGCCGTACACGGCCCAGATCACGGTGACGACGCAGACGGTGTAGAACACCTGCATCAGCACCGAGAGCATGTTCTTGGAACGGACGAGACCGCCGTAGAACAGCGCGAGGCCGGGGATCGTCATCAACAGCACCAACACTGTCGATGTCAGCATCCAGGCGTTGTCTCCCTTGTTGACCGTTGGCTCGGCGTAGGCTGCGGTCGCAGCGAACAGGCCGACTGCGAGAGCCGCCAATCCCGCGCCATAGGGACGCTTAAACGTCATTTTATTCACTCCTGATTCGATAAGGTTGAGCGCGAAATCAAAGGGCCGCGGCGTCGGCCTCGCCGGTGCGGATGCGAACCGCATGGTCGAGACTGATGACGAAGATCTTGCCGTCGCCGATCTGTCCGGTTTTCGCCGCGGACGTGATGGCGTCGATGGTCTTGTCGACCTGGTCGGACGCGACAGCGACCTCGATCTTGATCTTGGGCAGGAAGCTCACGGCATATTCGGCCCCGCGATAGATTTCCGTATGGCCCTTCTGACGGCCATATCCCTTGACTTCCGTCACCGTGAGTCCGTGAACGCCAATGGCGGTCAGGGCGTCACGGACTTCTTCCAGCTTGAATGGCTTGATAATCGCCATAACAATTTTCATGGGTCCTATCCCCGCTTGAGCCCGGTCCGGACGTGGCCGGGCGTTTCTCGACTGGTTCGCCACGAGGGAGAAGTTTCACTACGCGGGCACAGCCGGGACCCTTAGAATCAAATGCCGTGCCAGATCGGGCGCATTGCCTAACGGACTATGAAAGCGGGTGTTTTCGCGCTCGACGCGTATTGCGCTGCAGTGCGCTATTACGTCGCGCTCAAAACGTGGTCAGGTCTGCTCAAAATGCGAGCACGACAGGCTGCCGACACAATGTTGCTCACGTGTCGGGCAGCCGAAAGGTATCAGCTTAGGGGGTCAGGGGTCGCCCTCGGCCGCAAAATATCGAGCCTTTGGCGCTGGTGCCCACGGGATACGCGTAACCGATCATGCAGTTGAGCGGCCGCGGGCGGAGCGTCAGGCCGCATCGCGCGCTGCAAAAACCCGATCGATCAATCCCCATTCGACGCCTTGCTGCGCGGTCATGAAGTGATCGCGGTCCAGGGTCCGTTCCACCTCCGCCTCGGAGCGTCCACAATGCTGCGCATAGAGCCGGATGAGGCGCCGCTTGGTTTCCTGCATCTCGTTGGCATGGATCAGGACGTCGGACGCCTGGCCCTGAAAGCCGCCGAGCGGCTGATGCACGTGAAGGCTTGCGTTGGGCAAGGCGGCGCGGTGACCGGGTTCGCCGGCCATCAGCAGGAACGAGCCCATCGAGCGCGCGGTGCCCATGCACAGCGTATGGACCGGCGCCTTGATGAACTGCATGGTGTCGTACATCGCAAGTCCAGAGGTGACCACGCCGCCGTAGGAGTTGATGTAGAGATTGATCGGCCGGCTCGGATTCTCCGCCTCCAGGAACAGCAGCTGCGCGCAGACGAGGCCCGACATCGCGTCATTGACCTCGCCGTTGAGGAAGATGATGCGCTCACGCAGCAGCCGCGAATAGATGTCGAAGGATCGTTCGCCGCGCGCGGATTGTTCGACGACCATAGGGACGAGCTGAAGCATGTCGCGCATCGGCGACCTCCGTGTCTGCAGGTGATGAAGTGGTTGTTGGTGTCAGGCCGCCGCGCGCATCAGGCAGCAATTGCTGTTGGCCGGCTGCGGCAGCTTGATGCGATCGTCGCAGGCCTGCTGGATGATGCGAAAGCGGGTGCCGCCGTCCTCGTTCGGTTCGATCCGGAAAATGACGTGGCTTTCGCGAAACGGCGGTTCGGAATCGCGAAGCCGGTAGCGCACCTCTTCGCCAGGGATCGCTGATTCCGGCTCGGCGCCCGCAAGGTCGCAATCCGGCAGCCAGCGCTCGCGCAATTCAGGAATGGTGACGGCGCGCCAGACCTTTGCCGGCGGCGCATCGAAATCATATTCGAGCACGAGCTTTGCGTCGGGACGATCAGGCTTCACGGCGTCGCTCATTGATCCAGGTCCTTATTGATCCAGGTCCTTATTGGTCCAGGTTCTATTGATCCAAGTCTTTATTGATCCATGTCCTTCAAGAGATCGGCGAGTACTTCCATGCGCTTCGGCCAGTAGGCGCGGTAGCGCGCGAGCCATGTCCCGATGGCGGCGATCCCGTCCGGATCGACTTCGTAGTTCACAAAGCGGCCTTGCCGCTGCTCGCGGACGAGCCCTGCCGCACGCAGCACCGAAAGATGCTGCGACATCGCCGGCTGGCTGATCTCCAATCCGTCGCGCAAAGCGCTGGCATTGAGGCTTCCGCCGGCGAGTTTCTCAAAGACCTTGCGGCGGGTCGGGTCGGCCAGCGCCTTGAAGATGTCGGCTTCGATCATGGCAACACATAAGCATTTACTTATGTGTTGCGCAAGCCCGGATTACTGCAAAGCTTCGCCGTGCTGGGTGATGTCGAGACCCTCGAGCTCCTGCTCACGCGACACGCGCAGGGGCACGAACAGGGCGACCAGCTTGAGCAGGACGAAGCTCACGCCGGCCGCCCAGACGAAGGTGACCGCGACGCCGTAGAGCTGGATCAGCAGCTGCTGCGGATGGCCCTCGATCAGGCCGGCGGTGCCGCCGATCGCGCTGGTCGCGAACACGCCGGCGAGCAGAGTGCCGGTCAGTCCGCCGATGCCGTGGACGCCGAACACGTCGAGGGAGTCGTCATAGTTGAAGCGGTGCTTGAGCCAGGTGCAGGCCCAATAGCAAATCGCGCCGGCGGCGATGCCGATGACGATGCCGTGCCACGGCGCGACGAAGCCGGAGGCCGGCGTGATGGTGCCGAGGCCCGCGACCGCGCCAGAGATCATGCCGAGCACTGAGGGCTTGCGCCGGGTCGACCATTCGATCGCGCCCCAGGTCAGCGCGCCGGAGCAGGCAGCAAGATGCGTCGCGATGATCGCCATCACCGCGCGCGAATTGGCTGCGCCCGCCGAGCCGCCGTTGAAACCGAACCAGCCGACCCACAACAGGCCGGTGCCCATCACCGCGAGCGACAGATCGAACGGCGAGAGATTTTCGCTGCCGTAGCCGTGGCGGCGTCCCATCACCTTGGCGGCGACGAGGCCGGCGGTGCCGGCCGACAGATGCACAACGAGGCCGCCGGCGAAATCCAGCACGCCCATGCTGTTGAGGAAGCCGCCGCCCCAGATCCAATGCGCGAGCGGAATGTAGACGAAGATGAACCAGGCAACGGAGAACATCAGATAAGCGGAGAACCGCATGCGGTCGGCGACCGAGCCCGCGACCAGCGCCACCGTGATGATCGCGAACGTCATCTGGTACAGCATGAACAGCGATTCCGGGATCGTCTTTGCGGCTGGATTGACGCTGTCCATGGTCATGCCGGCGAGGAACCAGCGGTCGAGCGAGCCGATCCACGGGCCGTCGCCTACGAAGCACAGCGAATAGCCGAACGCGACCCAGAGAATGGAGATCAGCGTCACCGCGGCGAGGCTCTGCGCCATGGTCGCGAGCACGTTCTTCTTGCGCACCATGCCGGAGTAGAACAGCGCCAGCCCCGGGATCGTCATCATCAGCACCAGCGCGGTGGCGACGATCATCCAGGCGGTGTCGGCGGTGTTGATCTCGGAGCTTGCCGCATGTGCCGGCGCAGCCAAAGCGGACACAAATCCCATCGGCGCAGCCAAAGTGGCTGCGCGGCGCAACAATCCCGCCATGTCATTTCCCCCGGCATCAAATTGGCGTCGCACGCTGTGGCGTCGTTGCCCGGTGCGATCGAAGAAGGTTCAAAGCGTTTTCAAGCGAAGTGGATACCGGTTCGCGTGAAGAAAACGCGTCAAAACAAAAATCTTAAAGCGCGTCGCTGTCGGTCTCGCCGGTGCGGATGCGCAGCGCATGGTCGATCGGCGTGACGAAGATCTTGCCGTCGCCGATCTGACCCGTGCGCGCGGACGCGGTGATGACGCCGACCGCCTTGTCGGCGATGTCGGAGGCGACCGCGATCTCGATCCGCAGCTTCGGCAGGAAGTTCACGACATATTCGGCGCCGCGATAGATCTCGGTGTGGCCTTTCTGGCGGCCGTAGCCCTTCACCTCGGTGACAGTCATGCCGTGGACGCCGATCGCCGTCAGGGCCTGGCGGACCTCATCGAGCTTGAAGGGTTTGATAATCGCGACGACGAGTTTCATGGTCAGGCCTATTCCCCGGGATGCGCCGCGCCGTATGTCCCCGGCGCTGCGTCAATCTGGCATCTTTCCGGGCAAATGGCATAAAAAAGTTGCAGATTGAAGCGGAAAAACGTTTGGCCATGTGAACGGCCGCCTCTGTACAGGGCAGCCGTTCATAATTCACAATGCATTTTGGGCATGGATGCGGTGAACCTGCGCCTGTCGAGCGGTACATAAGTATTTTGGGGGGACGCTTCATGGCGAGTTGGTTTTACGCGGCCGAGGGCAAGCAGCAGGGGCCCTTTCCGGAGGGCCAATTCCGCGATCTGATCGCGCAAGGCGTCGTGCGCCCGGACACGCTGGTTTGGTCCGAGGGCATGGCCGGCTGGCAGAAGGCCGCCGAAATTCCCGGCATCATCGGCGGCGGCGGTGCGCCGCCGATGATGCCGGCCGGCGGACCGCCGATGATGGGTGGCGGAGCTTATGCTGGCGGCGGCGCCGGCGCCGGCGGAGCACTCGCGGTCGATTTCGGCATCCTCGAGTTCACCTGGCGAACGATCGTGATGGTGATCGCCTCGTGCTTCATCATCCCGATCCCGTGGGTGTTCGTCTGGTACACGAAATGGATCGTGTCCTGCGTGAAGGTCCCGGGACGTCCGAACCTCAGCTTCACCGGCAACGCGATGACGCTGGTGCCATGGTTCTTCGGCTTCATCGTGCTGGCGATCGTGATCGGCTACATCGGCAGCCAGCTCTTGAGCAATTTGCTGTTCATCGCGCAGATCGTGCTCTACTGGCTCCTGATCAAATGGATGGTCGCGAACCTCGCCTCCAACGGGCAGCCGCTCGGTCTCAGCTTCTCCGGCTCGGTCTGGGCCTATATCGGCTGGAATCTGCTGTTTGCGATCTCGATCATCACCATCATCGGCTGGGCCTGGGTCGCCGCGGCCCAGATGCGCTGGTTCTGCCGCAGCGTCGAAGGCACGCGCCGCGAGATCGTCTTCAAGGGCAGCGGCCTCGGGATCCTCTGGCGCGGAATCGTGGCAGCGATCCTGTGCAGCCTCATCATCCCGATCCCGTGGGTGTATCGCTGGATCATGAACTGGTTCGCATCGCAGACCGAGCTGGTGCCGCGCGGGTCGCTCGGAGCCTGATCCGAAAAGCTCCAGGCGCGGTTCACCGCGTCTGGAGCTGTCAGCTCCTCCGCTCGCGCACCGAGCCTTCCTGCGCGACGGAGGCCACCAGCGTGCCGTCCGGCTTGAAGATCGAGCCCCGGGTCAGGCCGCGGCCTGATTGCGCGCTCGGCGAATCCTGGGCGTAGAGCAGCCATTCGTCGGCGCGGAACGGGCGGTGAAACCACATCGCGTGATCGAGGCTCGCCGGCATCATGCGTTTGTCGAACAGCGTGCGGCCATAGCGCGCCATGATCGCATCCAGCAGCGAGAAGTCGGACGCATAGGCGAGCGCGCACATGTGCAGCGCCGGATCGTCCGGCAGCTTCGCCGCGGTCCTGATCCAGACGTGGATGCGGCCGTCCTCGATCTTCTGGCCGAAATAACGGCCGAGCTCGACCGGGCGCAGCTCGATCGGACGATCGGATTCGTAGTAGCGGCGGATGAACTCCGGCATCTCGCGGAACATCGGCTGTTTCGCCACCTCCTCCGCCGTGAGCTTCTCCGGCGGCGGCACCTCGGGCATCTTGTCCTGATGATCGAAGGTGGTCTCTTCATCGGTATGGAACGAGACCATGATCGAGAAGATCGCGTTGCCGTGCTGGATCGCGGTGACGCGCCGCGTCGAATAGCTCTTGCCGTCGCGCAGGCGTTCGACCTGGTAGATGATCGGAATCTGCGGGTCGCCCGGCAGGATGAAATAGCAATGCAGCGAGTGCGGCAGCCGCCCCTCGACGGTGCGGCAGGCCGCGACCATCGCCTGCCCGATCACCTGGCCGCCGAACACCCGCTGCCAGCTCGTCTTCGGGCTGTTGCCCCGGAACAGATTTACCTCGAGCTGTTCGAGGTCGAGGATCGAGATCAGGTCGATCAGGCTCTTGGACATGCACACAACTCTCTCAAATCGTCATTCCGGGATGCGCTGGAACGGCGCAGGCCCGGAATCCATAACCCCGGCTCGTGGTTATGGATTCCGGGCTCGCGACTTCGTCGCGCCCCGGAATGACACAGTCGGGCCGTTCCGCCCTCGTTTCACCGCACTGTTTCGCCCAGCTCAAGTCTGCTAGCAAGGCCAAGGTTTAAGCCGGGAATTTCGTATGTCGGTACAGGGTAGCATTGTCATTGGCGGCGGCGCGTTTGCGGGCCTTGCGCTGGCGCTGGCGCTGCGCCAGGGGCTCGGGCCGGAAATCCCCGTCATCGTCGCCGACCCCGCGCTCAGCACGCGGCCGAGCCGCGATCCCCGCGCGACCGCGATCGTGGCGGCCTGCCGCCGCCTGTTCGAGGTGATCGGCGCCTGGGACGACGTCCGGGCCGAGGCCCAGCCGATCCTGGACATGGTGGTCACCGATTCCAAGCTGGAAGACGCCACCCGTCCGGTGTTCCTGAATTTCGTCGGCGATGTCGCGCCGGGCGAGCCGTTTGCGCATATGGTCGAGAACCGCCGGCTGATCGATGCGCTGGTGGTGCGCGCCGAGGCCGAGGGCATTGATCTGCGCGCCACCACGGTGTCGTCCTACGACGCGCGTCCCGATGGCATCGACGTCACGCTCGGCGACGGCAGCGTCATCGCCGCCAGCCTCCTCGTCGCCGCCGATGGCGCAAGATCGAAGTTGCGCGAGCGCGCCGGCATCGCCACCCATGGCTGGGAGTATGACCAGTCCGGCATCGTCGTCACCGTCGGTCACGAGCGCGACCACGAGGGCCGCGCCGAAGAGCACTTCCTGCCCGCGGGCCCCTTCGCGATCCTGCCGCTCTCGGGCAAGCGATCGTCGCTGGTGTGGACCGAGCGCCGAGCTGAGGCTGCGCGCATCATCGCGCTCAGCGATGAGGAATTCCACGCCGAGCTCGAGCAGCGCTTTGGCCTGCATCTCGGCGAGGTCAAGGCGCTCGACAAGCCGCGCGCGTTTCCGCTGTCTTATTTCGTCGCGCGCTCCTTCATCGCCGAGCGCCTCGCGCTGGTCGGCGATTCCGCCCATGTCATCCACCCCATTGCGGGCCAGGGTCTCAACATGGGGCTGAAGGATGTCGCCGCGCTGGCCGAGGTCGTCGTCGATGCCGCACGGCTCGGCATGGATCTCGGCGGCGGTGACGTGCTCGAGCGTTACCAGCGCTGGCGCCGCTTCGACACCATGGCGATGGGCGTTGCCACCAACTCGCTGAACTTCCTGTTCTCCAACCAGTCGACGCTGTTGCGCACCGTGCGCGACATCGGCCTCGGCCTCGTCGATCGCGCTCCGCCGCTGAAGAACCTCTTCATCCGCCAGGCCGCCGGCCTGACGGGCGAGGTGCCGCGGCTGTTGAAGGGCGAGGCGTTGTAGCGGCATGCTCCGCTGTCGTCCCGGACAAGCGAAGCGCAGATCCGGGACCCATACGCCGCAGCATTAGTTTTGCGAAGACCCGGAGTGACCAGTCCGCCCCAAACCACTTCCTGTGGTTATGGGTCCCCGCCTTCGCGGGGACGACACCGAGTGTGTGGCGCGGCCATCGCGCCATCCGAGCCACGCGCGCTACAAAATCTTCAATCGATCTTCCGCGCCTCTTCCGGCAGCATGATCGGGATGCCGTCGCGGATCGGATAAGCGAGCTTGGCGCTGCGCGAGATCAGTTCCTGCTTTGCGGCGTCAAACTCCAGCGGACCCTTGGTCAGCGGGCAGACCAGGATCTCCAGCAATTTGGGATCGACACTGGCTTCGGGGCGTTCGGTGGGCGCGTTCATTTCGGTCTCCGGCGGTCGGTTGCCTCTAGCACAGAAATTCGTCACCGCCCATCGCGTCCGCCAGAGCGTTTTCGACCAAAGTGGGAACCGGTTCGCGTCAAGAAACGCGTCAAAATAACAATCTACGCGGAGACCATCAGCAGCAGCTCGTCGATCAGGACCTGGATCCGCGTCGCCGGCACCGGCGTGCCTGACAGCGCAAAGCCGAGAAAGGTCCAGTACAGGATCTGCGCGCGCGCCTGCGCTGTCGGCGGTGCGAGGGCGCGCTTTCCGAGCAACGCCTCGATGTAGTCGATCCTGCGGCGGTCGATCGCGCGGACCGCGCCTTGTGCCGCCGCATCGAACGCGGCCCAGTTGCGCACGGCGCGCTCCAGGTCGAGCCGTGCGCCAAAGGACCTGCGCAGCAGCGCCTTGAGCGGCTCGTCCGCGGCAGCCTCGACATCGGCGATGATCTGCTCCGCCGCGATCTCGCGCCAGCGCTTCAGAACGGCCGCGTGGAACGCGCCGAGATCGGCAAAATGCCAATAGAAGCTGCCGCGCGACACGCCCATGGCCCGCGCCAGCGGGTCAGCCTTCAGCGCGGTGAAACCGCTCCTGGCCAGCGCCTTGAGGCCCTGATCGATCCAGTCGTCGGCGGAGAGCTGCTCGGTCATGTCTGGGTTCCGAAAAAGCTACCATACACTAGTGTATTGACAGGCGGCGGGCCAGCGCCTAATCAACCATACACGACTGTATGGAGGCATCGATGCGTGATCTCTTGCTCCAGTGTGCCGGCGTCCTGACCATTGCCGTGGCCCTCATTCACGGCTTTCTTGGTGAAGCCAAGGTCTTTCCCCGCGCCCGGATCGAGCCGGAACGGCTGCGCATCCTGATCCGCCTGGTCTGGCAGGCCTCGACCGTCGCCTGGATCGGCGGCGGCGTGCTGTTGATCGCGACGCCCTGGATGGGCTCGGAGTCCGCACGCCACTGGATCGTCGTCACCATGGCCTGCGTGTTCGGCTTTTCGGCTTGCGCCAACGCATGGGCGACGCGCGGCCGGCATTTCGGCTGGATGATGCTCAGCGCGGTCGTCGCGCTGGCGGTTGCGGGCTATTGAGGTGCGCAGCGGATGGAGCTTCAGGCATGACGCTGACACTCGTCACCGGAGGCACCGGCCACCTTGGCCGGGATATCGTCGATCGTCTCGTTCGCGACGGACGCCCTGTCCGGGTGCTTGCGCGATCGCGAGGCACGCGATCTGATGTCGAATGGGCGATCGGCGACCTCGCCACCGGCGCGGGGCTGCGGGAAGCGCTGCATGATGCGGACACCGTGATCAACGCGGCGACCTATTCGCCGATCGCGCGGCGGGGGTGGCGTTCGTCCGATCGACTTCTTCACGTCGCCCTCCGCCGTCGATCTCGAGGGCACCGAGCGTCTGTTGTCGCTCAGCGGTAAGGCTGCGGTGAGGCACTTCCTTCACGTCTCGATCGTCGGCCTCGACGAGGCAACTCTGCCCTATGCACGGGTCAAGCTCGCCGGCGAGCGGCTGGTGCGGGCATCCGCGCTGTCGTGGTCCGTCGTTCGCGCGATGCCGTTCTACTATCTGCTTGAAAAATTGCTCGCAGGCCTTGCCTGGCTCCCGGTGTGGCCGATGCCGGCAACGCTGCTCAATCCCGTCGATACATCTGACGTCGCTGAACACGTGGTGTCCTGTGCGTTTGACGGGCAGTACGGCGACCGCGCGGAGATTGGCGGCCCCGAGGACCTCGATCTCGTCACCCTCGCACGACAGTATCAGGACGCGCGGAGGCTGCGCCGAAAGATACTGCCGATCGGTCTTTCGCAGACGAAGGCGCGCGGCATGGGTTTCGTCGTCAGCCAGGGCGTCCGCGGACGCCTTACCTGGGCCGACTGGCTCCAGCACGACGATCCGGGAATGCGAAATGCGGCCTGACGAAACTGGCGAGGCCGACCATTCATCCTGAAACGTGAGGCGTAAGGCCGCAGCAGCCCGCCGAGCGTGGTCTGGCTACAGAGAGCGCTGATGTTTTTCGGATCGTTAGAATAACTCTAAAGCCGGGACGCCCCGAACCGGATTGACTTCATCATCTCCTTTGCTTCCTTCGGTCCCGCTTCGCGGTCCGCGCAGCGCCCACGACAAAGGAGGAGACGTTCGTGAAGGTCATTCGTGTTGTTGCCATTGCACTGACGGTCGGGATTGGCATGAGCTCGGCGGCGATGGCCGACGGTTTCAAGAACTGCACCAAGATCGACAAGGCGTCGTGGAAGCCGGCCAGCGAAGCCGAAGCCAAGGCCAAGGCGGCCGGCTACGAGGTGCGGCGCTCCAAGGTCGAAGGCTCGTGCTATGAGGTCTACGGCGTCAAGGAAGGCAAGCTCTACGAGCTGTTCTACAGCCCGGAAGATCTCAGCCTGAAGCACACGATCGCCAAGTAAGATCGCCAAGTAATAGGCGTCAAGTAAGGTTTAGGGATAGTCCCGACTTGATCGACGAAGCGGTGCCAAAAACGCGCGGGGCGTCCGACAGGACCCCCGCGGATCGGACTGCATCGCGGACGGTCGCGGTCTGGGACCTCCCGCTTCGCCTCTGGCATTGGGCTTTCGCAGCCAGCATCCTGATCGCGTGGTTCACGCCCACCGTCTACGACAGAGTTCATCGCATTGTCGGCTATACGGTGCTTGGGCTGCTCGCCTTCCGTCTGGTCTGGGGGGTCTGGGGAAGCCGCTATTCGCGCTTCCGCATGGTCGGCGTCAGGCTCCGTGCCGCCCCGCGCTATCTCTGGAATCTGCGCCGCGGCATCACCGGCCGCTATATCGGTCTAAATCCCGCCGGCACCTTGATGCTGGTGGCGCTGCTGCTGTCGCTCGCCGTCTCGACGATCACGGGCGCGATGTCGGTGACGGTCACCTTCTTCGGCGTCTGGTGGGTGGAGGACACCCATCACTATTCATCGGACGCAGTCATCGTGCTGGTCGTGCTCCATGTATTGGGCGTGGTGCTGATGGGCCTCCTCCAACGCGAGAACCTGATCCGCGCGATGTTCACCGGCCGCAAGCGCATCCGGCATCATCAGTGAAGTTGAGTTGGAGCGATCGGGCCGCGGGCTCGCCTCTCCCGCTTGCGGGAGAGGCCGACGCGCTCGAAGAGCGCGGCGGGTGAGGGCTTTCTCCTCTTGGGGGCTCTCGCGTGCGGAGAGACCCTCTCCCCAGCCCTCCCCCGCAGGCGGGGGAGGGAGCGCACCACCTTTGCGGAAGCTCAGCCGCCCCTCACTGCAACGGCGGATCGCCGCTGGTGCGCTTCTTGGCGAGGTCCATCTCGGTGACCGCGATCAAGATCTCGGCACGGGTCTTGAGGTCCGGCGCCTCCAGCATGGCCTGCTTTTCCGCGGGGCCATAGGGCGACATCATCGCCAGCGCGTTGACCAGCGCTTCGTTGGGCGCGCTTTCGACGCCTTCCCAGTCGACCTTGAGGTTGTTGGCTTTCAAGAAATCCGCCAGCACGGACAGCAGCGCCTCGCGGTCGACGTCCTCTTCGCCCATGCGCGCGGTGAAGTCGTCGACGAAGGCGAAGAAATCCACCTTGCATTGCCGGTAGGCGGTCAGCACTTCCAGCTCCGCGACCACCTTGAAGCGCGAGACGCCGGTGAGCTCGAGGATGTAGCGGCCGTCGCCGGATTCGGCGAGCTGGGTGATGCGGCCGACGCAGCCGACGCGGAACAGCGCCGGCTTGTCCGAATTCTTCGGCGAATGTGCGACGTCAGGCTGGATCATGCCGATCAGGCGATGGCCGTCGCGGAACGCATCGTCGACCATCGCGAGATAGCGCGGCTCGAAGATGTTGAGCGGCATCTGGCCGCGGGGCAGCAGCAGCGCGCCCGGCAACGGAAACACCGGAATGATCTCCGGAAGGTCGGCGGGCCCGCGATATTCGATGTTGATCGGCATCTGGTCCCCGCTGATCTCGCTAGAGGATGATCCGGACCCGAAGGACCGCGTCAGCGCGAAGTGTGAAGCGGTTTTCCGACAAGATCATGCTCCAACAATAATCGCGCCTTACGAGAACAGGATCGTCGACAAGCGCTTGCGTCCCTCGACGGTTGCATCATCCGTGCCGCCCCAGGCCTCGAAGAACTGCACCAGCTGCTTGCGGGCGCCGTCATCGTTCCACTTGCGGTCGCGCTTGACGATCTCGAGCAGCTGCTCGGTGGCCGCAGTGCGGTTGCCTTGGGCGTTGAGCGCGGTCGCAAGGTCGAACCGCGCCTGATGATCGAGCGGGTTTGCGGCGACTTTCTGTTCGAGCTCGGCGACCGGGCCGAGCTGCTCCGCCTGTTCGGCGAGCTCGATCGTGGTCTGCACGGCCTTCACCGCGGGGTCGTTGCGCTTGGATTCCGGCACCATGGCCAGCGTCTGCTTGGCCTGCTCCATCGCGCCCGACGTGGCGTAGCATTTGGCGAGACCGGCAAGGGCGGGGATGTTGGTCGAATCGTACTGCAGCACTTCGGCGTAGATCTGCGCGGCCGCTGCGGCGTCGCCCTCGGCGAGCACAGCCTCGGCTTCCTGCAGGATCTCGGCGATGTTGGGCTCGCCCGGCGCAGTGACGCCCTTGGTCAGCTTCTCGATGAAGGCGTTGACCTGGCTTTCCGGCACCGCGCCCATGAAGCCGTCCGCGGGCTGGCCGTTGACGAAGGCGATCACGGCCGGGATCGACTGGATGCCCATCTGGCCCGGAATCGCCGGGTGCTGGTCGATGTTCATCTTGACCAGCTTGACCTTGCCCCTGGCGGCCTTGACCGCCTTTTCCAGCACGGGGGTGAGCTGCTTGCAGGGACCGCACCACTCCGCCCAGAAGTCGATCAGCACCGGCTGGCGCTTCGATTCCTCGATGACGTCCTTCACGAAGGTCTGGGTGGTGGTGTCCTTGATCAGATCGGCCGCAGCCGGGCCCGCCGCTCCGTTACCCTGGTCGATGATCGTCACGGGATTCCCTCGTCTGATGTCTGGAATGGCGGGTCTTTAGCACGTCGCCGATTCTTATGCTGTGGTGTCGGCGCTAAAATTGGGCCGGGACGGCCGAATTTCAATCCATCGCGGTCGATTCGGCGGTTCCGGGCCGTTTTCGGTCGATTTGCCTCACATTCGGCTCCATATGGGGCCTCAAGATAGCAATCTATGCCGCGGGTAGCTGTTGCATTCCCCTCCCGCTTTTGGCATACGACAGCCGTTGCCGGCGCGTCACGCGGCCGACACAGGATGCGGGTGTAGCTCAGTGGTAGAGCACGACCTTGCCAAGGTCGGGGTCGAGGGTTCGAGCCCCTTCGCCCGCTCCAATTTTTCCCAGAGCATCCAGCCAAACCGGGTCGGGACGCGGTTTTCCATGCCGCTGGCGGCTTTATTGGGTCTCACATGACAATTCTGGTTACGGGCAGCGCGGGTCACCTCGGAGAGGCGATCCTCCGGACGCTCCGTGGGCGCGGTTCCTCGGCGCGTGGGATCGATCTGAAGCCATCACCATTCACCGATGCGGTCGGCTCGATCGTCGATCCCGACTTCGCGCGAGAGCAGATGGACGGCGTCACCGCGGTGATCCACGCCGCGACGCTGCACAAGCCGCATGTGGGGACCCACAGCAAGCAGGATTTCATCGATACCAACGTCACCGGCACCCTCAACCTGCTCGAAGCAGCGGCTGCCACCGGCGTGCGCAGCTTCGTCTTCACCAGTACCACCAGCGCGTTCGGCTCACAGCTTCGCCCCGAAGCCGGGCAGGCGGCGGTGTGGGTCACCGAGGATCTGCCGCCGGTGGTGAAGAACATTTACGGCACGACCAAGCTGATGGCCGAGAACCTCTGCGAGTTGTTCTTCCGCGAGCACGGTCTGCCGGTCGTGGTATTGCGGGCCTCGCGCTTCTTTCCGGAGGACGACGACGATCCGGCGCTGCGGTCGGCTTACGCGCTGGACAACGCGCAGGCCAATGAGCTGCTCTATCGCCGGCTGGATATAGCGGACGCGGTGAGTGCCCATCTGCTCGCCGTCGAGCGCACGCCCAAGATCGGCTTTGCCCGCTACATCGTCTCCGCCACGAGCCCGTTCGACGAGCGCCATCTCGCGGCGCTGGCGCGCGACGCGGCCGGCGTCGTGCGCGAGCTCTATCCGGATTGCGCACAGCTCTATGCCGCGCGCGGCTGGCGCCTGCTTCCGCAGATCGACCGCGTCTATGTCAATGAGCGCGCGCGGCGCGAGCTCGGCTGGCGGCCGGAAGTCGACTTTGCCCATATGCTGCGCAGCCTTCGTGATGGCCGCGATTTTCGCAGCGCGCTGGCGCGCGAGGTGGGATCGAAGGGCTATCATGACGTGGTGTTCGACGACGGGCCCTACCCTGTCGCCTCATAAGCGCCGCGTTCGTCATTTTGCCCGATGCATCAAGTGTCTGCACGGCGTCGCCGGCAGCAAGCCGGCCTCAACCGTTCTACTGTGCATGGGGTGGTTTTCGCAGTTTTTGTTTGGTGCCCCTTCGTGCAGTCGGAAGATCGGACGCGCGATCTTGATTCCGCGTTGCAGCGAGAGCGCGGGGGCGCGTTCATTGACATTCCGTCTCAATTTTTATTGAGCACAACCGCAGCAGCCGTAGCGCGCTTCTCAGCGCTGGCAGATGTGCTAACCTTTTTGCGTCTGCCGCTCGGCAGATTCCAAACTTCGCCTCTCGACTAGCCATAACAAAATCAAAGTGCGGCCTCGACGGCTGCCTTAGGGGAGTGACGCGATGACATCGATGTTCCATCGATCCGTGTTGGCGCTTGCGGCCGTGGCCCTTCTTGCGGGGACCAGCGCCGGCAATGCGCAACAGCAGGACAAGAATCGGACGTTGAAGAAATACGAATCCGGCACCAAGGAATTCTGGACCCATCCGCCGGATGACTGGTTCCTGGGCGATGAGACCGAAGCGCAGAAGGGCCTCGCGCCGCCCTCGGGTCCGCCGACCGGCGCCTCCGACGCCGAGCTCGCCAACATCGTCAAGAAGGTCAAGCTGCCGCCGGGCTTCAAGATGGAGGTCTACGCCTCCGGCGTGCTGGCCGCGCGGCAGATGGCCTGGGGCGACAAGGGCACGCTGTTCGTCGGCTCGTTTGGCCTCGGCAACGTCTATGCCATCAAGGACAACAACGGGAAGAAAGAGGTCAAGACCATCCTCAAGGGGCTGAACATGCCCACCGGTCTCGCCGTCAAGGACGGCGCGCTCTACGTCATCGCGGTCGACAAGCTGATCCGCTACGACGACATCGAGAACAAGCTCGACAATCCCGGCGAGGGCAAGGTCGTCTATGACGACATGCCCTCCTATGCGGCGCATGGCTGGAAGTATATCGCGGTCGACAAGGAAGGCTGGTTCTTCCTGCCTTTCGGACCGCCTTTCAACGTCGGCGTTCCCCCGACCAGCGTCTCGCAGATCCGCCGTGTCGATCCCAAGACCGGCAACGCCGAGATCTACGCGCTCGGCGTTCGCAACTCGGTCGGCGGGGACGTTGATCCGCGCACCGGCAAATATTGGTTCACCGAGAACGCCCGCGACTGGATCAGCGATGATCTACCTAGCGACAAGCTGAACATGATCAGCAAGATCGGCGAGCATTTCGGCTATCCCTATTGCCATCAGGGCGACCTGCCCGATCCGAAGTTCGCGATGGGTCACAAATGCTCCGAGTTCACGCCGCCCGTGCTGAATCTCGGCGCGCATGTCGCTCCGCTCGGCATGAAGTTCTACACCGGCGATCAATTCCCGCCGGAGTACAAGAACAACATCCTGATCGCCGAGCACGGCTCCTGGAATCGTCACAAGTACCAGGGCGGCCGCATCATGCGCGTGATCGTCGGGCCCGACGGCAAGAACGCCAAGCAGGAGGTGTTCGCCTCCGGCTGGATCGAGGGCGACCAGGGCTATCTCGGCCGTCCTGATGACATCATCCTCGCCAAGGATGGCTCGATCCTCGTCGCCGACGACTGGGCCGGCGCGATCTATCGCATCAGCTACAGCAAGAAGTAGCGCGACACGAACGGAGGCTGCGGTGGCCGAGAGGCGGCCGCAGCCTTTTTCATTTCAGCCCACGCCGTCGTTCCGGATTGCGCGTCTCTTGCGCGCAAGTCCGGAACCGATAACCCCGAGTCGTGGTTATGGATTCCGGGCTCGTGCTCCGCACGCCCCGGAATGACGAGCTCGATAGATCGGAATCCCCCATCATGCGTCGGCAGTTCATCTCGTACGCAATCAGCGCGGTTGCGATCCTCGTGCTCGGCCTCTTCCGCGCAGGCGCCGCCGACAACGCCGCGATCAAGGAGAAGGCCGCCGTCTGCTCCGGCTGCCATGGCGAGAACGGCATCTCGCAGACGGAGAACATTCCCTCGCTGGCTGGCCAGCCCGATCAGTTCATCCAGTGGCAGCTCGTGTTCTTCCGCGCCGGCTCGCGCAAGAACGACCAGATGCAGCCGATCGTGGAAGAGATCACCAACGAGGACATCCGCAATTTCGGCGCCTACTTCTCGCAAATGACGCCGCCGAAAGCAGCGGAGGACACCGATCCCGATCTGTCGAAGAAGGGCGCGCAAGTCGCTGTCGGCCGCCGCTGCGCCTCATGTCATACGGACAGCTTTGCCGGCACCAAGGCCGTCGCACGGCTCGCGGGCCAGCGCGAGGAATATCTCGTCAAAGCGCTGCACGACTACAAAGCGGGTGCGCGCGTCGGCGGCGGCGTCGCAGCAATGGCCGACGTCGCCTATCACATGAGTGACGAGGAGATCACGGCCGTGTCGCACTATCTCGCGTATTTCAAGTAGCGCGCCGCGATCGCGGCAAACACAGCTCGTCGTCCCGGGGCGCGACGAAGTCGCGAGTCCGGGACCCATAGCCACAGGATCAAGTTTGACAAAGATTCGTAGTGCGAGCTCGCGCCATAACCACTCCCTGTGGTTATGGGTCCCAGGCTCGCGCAGCGCGCGCCCCGGGATGACAGCCTAGTGTGAGGTTAGCTCGCCCGCTGCTTCTCATACGCCTTCAAATGCGTGTATGCGATCCGCAGCTTCGGCACCGGCACCTTGGCGGCGTCGGCGCGCGCGATGAGGTCGCCGATCACGTGATCGGCTTCGACCGGCAGGCCCGCCTTGATGTCGCGGAACATCGAGGCGGTCATCGGCGAGCCTTCGGTCGTCAGATTCCCCTTCACGCGCTCGAAGAACGGGCCGCCCGGCGCGTAGCCTGACGCGGTCGCGATGGCGCTGGTCTCGTCCAGCATGCCGAGCAGAAAGTCCCTGCCGCCGGGCGCGGCCAGGATGTTGCCGACGGAGGTGCGCATCAGGCTGGTGCTGGCGGCGAGCGAGGACAGGAACACCCATTTCTCCCACATGTCCTGCATGATGTTCTGGCTGGCGGCGGCGCCATTGATGCCGCTCTTGAAAGCCTCGTCGATCGCCTTGACGCGATCCGACAGCTTGCCGTCGCGCTCGCCGTAATTGAGCGACTGCATCGGCTGGAGCTGCACCACCTCGCGCTTCTCGTTCAGCGTCGCGGCGATGGCGCAGAGGCCGCCGAGCACGCGCTCCTTGCCGAACTTCGCATCGAGCGTGTCGAGATGCTTCATGCCGTTGAGCATTGGGATGATCGCCGTGTTCGGCCCGACCGCCGGGGCAAACGACTTGATGGCGTCATCGAGGTCGAACGCCTTGCAGCTGAGCAGAACGACGTCGAACTTGTCCTTGAGCGCGTCGGCCTGCACGGTCGGCGGATTTTTCAGGGTCACGTCGCCATTCGGGCTCTTGATGACGAGGCCGGCGCTCGCGAGCTCGCCGGCGCGGCGCGGCCGGACCAGGAAGGTGACGTCGCGGCCGGCCTGCAACAGCCTGCCACCAAAATAGCCGCCGATGGCGCCGGCGCCGACCACGAGAATGCGCATGGGATATTCCTTTTTGTTGCTATTGGCGGTCCATCTATAGTCGTCATTGCGAGCGAAGCGAAGCAATCCAGAATGCTATCGCGATCACATTCTGTCGCCGGAGATTGGGGGGACTACGTCCCCGACACCATCTCCTCGACCTCGCGCAGCTGCTCCTTGCCGAAGAACATTTCGTTGCCGACGAAGAAGGTTGGCGAGCCGAAGGCGCCGCGGGCGACCGCCTCCTCGGTGTTCTTGATCAGCTTGCCCTTGACCTCGGGCTCCTGGGCGCGGGCAAACAGCTTTTGCGCATCGAGACCGGAGGACGCCAGCGCCTTCGCCGCGATTTCAGGATCGTCCATCTTCTTCGGCTCGCGCCACATGTGGTGGAAGGCGGCGTCCACGTATTTCTCGAAGACGCCCTCGAGCTGCGCGGCGATGGCCACGCGCATCAGGTTCAGCGTATTGACCGGGAAGTGCGGATTGAAGACATAGGGCTGGACCTTGAAGCGCTTGACGAAGCGCTCGGTCTCGACCTCTTGGAATTCGCGCTTGTTCTTGATGCCGGCGAGCGTCTCGGCCGGCGACTTGTTGTTGGTCGATTTGAAGATGCCACCGAGCAGGATCGGCACATATTCGAACTTGACGCCGATGCGCTGCTCGATCGCGGGGATGGCGAGGTGGCTGAGATAGGCGTTCGGGCTGCCGAAATCGAACAGGAATTGCGGGGCTGTACGGGTCAAGATCGATCTCCCTGATATCGCTTTTTACCCATTGTGGCGCAGCGCGCGCCACGGGTCCACCGTTTAATGACGGTCATAATACTTTGATGATTAGACCAGTCTGCGGATGGCGCGCCTGCGCCAGACCAGCAGGTAATAGCCCATCTGCAAAACGAGCATGGCGCAGAACACGATCGGATAGGCCGCCCACACGCCCGCAAGGCCGATCGTGCGGCTCAGGATCACCGCCGACGGCAGCTCGATCGCGACAATGGCGAAGATCGAGAGCAGCATCGGTGTCAGCGCCACGCCGGCCGCACGCATCGCACCGGAGAATACGGTGGCGAGGCCGAACGGCACCGAACTCCACAGGGCGATAGTGAGCAGTCCCTTGGCCAGATCGAGCACGGCGCCGTCGGTAATGAAGAGGCCGAGCACGGCGCGCGGCACGAGATAAATCAGCACCACCAGCCCGCCAGTCAGCACGAGGTTGAACGCGAGCCCGGTACGCACGATACCGTCTAGTTCAGCCCTGTCGCCGCGGCCGATCGCCTGCGCGCCCAGGATCGAGACCGCGATCGAGATCGACATCGCCGTGAACTGGGTATAGCCCATCACCTGGTTGACCGCGCCATAGGCGGCTGTGGCGTCGGATCCAAAACCGTTGACGAGGCCGAGCAGCACCAGCTCGGCGATCGCCATCACCACCATGCCGATGGCGCTCGGCAGCCCAATGCCGAGGATTTTTCCGAGCACGGCGCGATTGAGCCGGAGATGACGCAGCAGTCTGCTGTCTGGCGCGAGCGCATGTTTTGTCCGCAGCAGATAGATGGCCAGCGCGATCAGCGTCAGCACGTTGGCGATCGCAGCCGCCCAGGCCGGGCTGGTGATGCCTGCGGCGGGCAATCCGAGCGAGCCGCGGATCAGCATCGGCGTCAGGATCAGGCCGATCGCCGTTGACAACGCCAGCGCCAGCAGCGGCGTGAGCGCATCGCCGACGCCGCGGATCATCGCCGTCATCAGCAGGAAGACGAAGCCGAGCGGCATCGTCAACAGCATGATGCGCGCATAGGCGCTGGCCTGATCGAGAATGTCGGCGGGCGTTGCGAGCGCCATCATCAATTGCCGGCTCAAGAGCCCACCGATCAATGCGACGGAAATCGAGAGCAGGAGCCCGACCGCGAGTGTCGTTCCGACGACGCTTCTGATTTTATTGTGTTCGCCGGCGCCAAAGGCCTGGCCGATCAGAACGGTGGCGCCGGTGCTGAGGCCCATGACGAAGGCGAACAGGAAGAACATCACCGGAAAGAACGTCGACACCGCCGCGAGCGCATCGACGCCGATCAGCTGGCCGAGATAGACGTTGCTGATTGTGCCGAACAGCGATTGCAACGCGTTGCTCAGCATCAGCGGTGCGAGGAAGCGAAGGAAGGTGGTCCAGAGTGGCGTGGGCGTGGACATGGATGTGCCTTTCGTCAGGGCGCGCAAAACCGTTGCCGCGCAATGCGCGGCTCGGCCGTCGATGGGGTTGGGAGGAACGCCGCGCCTTAAGCGCGGTCGCTGTAGGCGAGCTTCACGATGTGGTCGCGGATGTCGGTCGGCCAGTCGGCGATCAGGCCGGTGAAACGTCGCCGGTCATCCGCGAACAGGGCGCGTGAGGCTTCCTCGAACTGCGGCAGATTGCCGGCCATGGTGGACATGAAGTGATAGGCCGCATCGCGTGCCTGCCGCTCGCGGTCCTTGTCGCCGCTCGCGCGCCGTGCCTCATCGACGAGCTTGCGCAACGCGACCGAGGCGCCGCCTGCTTGCGCGTTGAGCCACTCCCAGTGCCGCGGCAACAGCGTCACCTCGCGCGCGACCACGCCGAGCTTTGGCCGGCCGCGCCCGCGCGGCTCGCTTGGTGGTGCGGTCTCCTCAATCGGGGGCGGGATCAGCTTCGCCAACCGCGCCAGCACCTCGCGATCTCCGCCGCGCAGATCGAAGTCGATCGATCGGCCCGTGGCGTCCTCGAAGATGACGATGGGCTCGTCCGGCCGCGGCGCCACGCGCTTGACGACCAGCGCGACCTCTCCGGCCGGCCCGGACACCAGGCGATGCGGGCCCTGGAAAGCGGTGAAAATCTTCTGCATTGGAATCATTGCCATATTTGAGCAGCGTTGGCGACTTAATACCCGGGTAAATTATATCCGTCAATATACCCGGGCGAAAATATCCATACCGACCGCTCGACATTGTGATCCCGGGCTGGCACCAACAGCGCGGCCGATCGACCACGCCTAGCCTGGGGACTCCACCAATGCTGACCGTTCACCACCTCAACAATTCCCGCTCGCAGCGCGTGCTGTGGCTGCTCGAGGAGTTGGGCGTGCCCTACGAGATCGTGCGCTATCAGCGCCAGCCGGACATGCGCGCGCCGAAGGAGCTGCGCGCGATCCATCCGCTTGGCAAGTCGCCTGTGATCACCGACAACGGCAACACCATCGCCGAGTCAGGCGCGATCATCGAATATATCGTCGCGACCTACGGCAACGGCCGTCTGATCCCGCCGCCGAACACGCCGGAGCGGCTGCGCTTCACCTATTGGCTGCACTACGCCGAGGGATCCGCGATGTCGCCGCTGCTGTTAAAACTGCTGTTCACGCTGATGCCGAAGCGCGCGCCTGCGCTGCTTCGCCCGCTGGTGCGAAAGGTCTCGAACCAGGCGCTCACCGCGCTCGTCAATCCGCAGCTCAAGCAGCATATGGATTACTGGGAAGGCGAGCTTGCCAAGAGCGAGTGGTTTGCCGGCAACGAGTTCACTGCGGCCGATATCCAGATGAGCTTCCCGCTCGAAGCTGCGCAAGCGCGCGGCGGACTGGAGCAGGGCCATCCCAAGGCGATGGCGTTCCTGGAGCGCATCCATGCGCGGCCGGCTTACGCGCGCGCGCTGGAGAAGGGCGGGCCGTATCAGGTGGGGCGGTAAGCCACCCTCCCGTCATTCCGGGGCACGCGAAGCGTGAACCCGGAATCTCGAGATCCCGGGTTCGGTGCTGCGCACCGCCCCGGAATGACCAGTCAATCCGCGTGCAGCACGCGCCCGCGCGTCTCGGGCAGCGCAAACGCCGCGATGAAGAACACCACATAGGCCACCACAGCGAAGATCGCGATGGCATTCGCAAGCGACGTCGTCGCCGACAATGCGCCGACGAGGAACGGAAACAGTGCGCCGATGCCGCGGCCGAAATTGTAGCAGAAGCCCTGCCCCGAGCCGCGCAGCCGCGTCGGATAGAGCTCGGTCAGGAACGCGCCGATCCCCGAGAAATAGCCCGAGGCGAAGAAGCCCAGCGGGAAGCCGAGCACCCAGAGGATCTCGTTGGTGAGCGGCAGCTGCGTGTAGAGCAGCACCACGGCCATGGCTCCGATCGAGAAGATCAGGAACAGATTGCGCCGTCCGATCCGGTCGGCGAGCCAGGCGCCGGTGAGATAGCCGATGAAGGAGCCGATGATCAGCGTCGAGAGATAGCCGGTCGAGCCGACGATCGACAGATGCCGCTCCTTGGTCAAAAACTGCGGCACCCAGAAGGTGATGGCGTAGTACCCGCCCTGGCAGCCCGTCGCCATCAGCGACGCCAGGATCGTGGTCTTCAGGATCGGGCCTGAGAAGATCTCCCAGAGCGCCGGCCGATCGCCGCTCGCCGCCTGCCTGGCGCGCGCCTCCGCCGCGATCTCCGGCTCGGTGACGGAGCGGCGGATGTAGAACACCAGCAGCGCCGGCAGCGCGCCGATTACGAACATCCAGCGCCACGCCGTCTCCGCCGGCATCAGCGAGAACAGGATCGCCTGCGACAGCACCGCAAGGCCCCATCCGACCGCCCAGCCCGACTGCACCGAGCCGACCGCGCGTCCGCGATATTGCGGCCGGATCGCCTCGCCCATCAGCACCGCGCCGGCGGCCCATTCGCCGCCGAAGCCGAGGCCGAGCACGGCGCGCGCGATCAGGAGCTGGTCGAAATTCTGCACGACGGCGCAGACCAGCGAGAAGAACGAGAACCAGATGATGGTGATCTGGAGTGTCCTGACCCGGCCGATATGGTCGGAGAGATAGCCGCCGAGCCAGCCGCCGATCGCGGATGCGAGCAACGTCACCGTGCCGGCAAGACCGGCCGAGGCCGCGTCGACCTTCCACAGCGCGATGATGGTGCCGATCACCAGCGGATAGATCATGAAGTCCATGCCGTCGAGCGCCCAGCCCGCCGCGCAGGCCCAGAAGGTCCGGCGTTCGGCGACGTTCATGTCGCGATAGAAGGCGAGTAGGCTGGTGTCCTCGATCTCGGCGCGTTCGATGCGCTGGTTCGGATCGGCGATGGTCATGTGCGTTTCCCGGCAGTTTCTTTGGCCGGGCGGTGGTAGCACGCGCGGCGGCTTGCGCAAGCCGCAGCAGCGCTTTGCGCCATGCAGGGCAGAATTACTGCCCTGCCGCCTCTGCGCCGCGCGTGCGCGGATCGGGTGCGCCGAACGGCCCGTTGGGCGCGACGAGGATGGAGTTGGCCGATGTCTGTCCCATCGGCACGACGATATGGTGATCCATCGCGCTCAGCGCGGACAGCACGTCGTCAGGGAAGCCGCGCTCGACGCGCACCTCGTCCGGCAACCATTGGTGATGCAGCCGCGGGGCTGCAACGGCGGCGGCGACATCCATCTTGTAGTCGAGGACGTTGACGATCACCTGGAGCACGGTCGAGATGATGAAGCTGCCGCCCGGCGATCCCGTCACCAGCACCGGCTTGCCGTCCTTCAGCACGATGGTCGGCGACATCGAGGATAGCGGCCGCTTGCCGGGACCGGGCAGGTTGGCCTCGAAGCCGACGAGGCCATAGGCGTTGGCGGCGCCGACCGCCGCGGTGAAATCGTCGAGCTCGTTGTTGAGCAGCACGCCGGTGCCGTCGGCAACGAGGCCGACGCCGTAGCTGAAGTTCAGCGTATAGGTGTTGCTGACGGCGTTGCCGTAGCTATCGACGACGGAGAAGTGCGTTGTGTTGGTGCCCTCGCGCGGCACGGGTGGCAAGGAGGCGAGATCCTTCGACGGCGTGGCGCGATCGGCAGAGATGCCCGCGCGCAGCTTGGCGGCGTAGTCCTTCGCGATGAGCGTCTCGATTGGCGCGGTGGCGAAGGCGGGATCGCCGAGATGGCGCGCGCGGTCCGCATAGGCGCGCTTCATGGCCTCGATCAACAGATGCAGCGATGCCGCCGAGCCATGCTTCAAACCGGCGAGCTGATAGCCCTCGAGGATGTTGAGTGTCTCCACCAGAACCACGCCACCGGAGGACGGCAGCGGCATCGAGACGATGTCGTAGCCGCGATAGGTGCCGCGCACCGGCGTGCGGATCACCGCCTGATAGGATTTCAGATCCGCCGCCGTCATGATGCCGCCGGCATCGGTGACGGCCTTGGCGAGCTTTTCCGCAACCGGCCCTTCGTAAAAGCCGCGCGGACCCTGCGTCGCGATCGCCGCCAGCGTGTCGGCGAGGTCGCTTTGCACCAGCCTGTCGCCTTCACCGAGCGAGGTGCCGTCGGGGCGCGAGAAGATCTTCGTCGAGGACGGCCAGCGCACGAAACGCCGGTGCCAGCCCGGGAGCGTGTCGGCGAGGTCGTCGGTGATGACGAAGCCGTCGCGCGCGAGCGCGATCGCAGGCTCGAGCAGTTGCGCCAGCGTGAACTTGCCCGAGCCATATTTCTCAAGTGCCAGGGAAAGACCGGCAACGGTACCGGGGACGCCGATGCCCAGTGCGGAGTCACGCGACTTCGTGACATCAGGCTTGCCGTCCGTGCCAAGGAAGATCTGCGGCGTGGTCGCTGCTGGCGCCGTCTCGCGATAGTCGATCGTGACGTCTTCGTTACGCTCGGCCGAATGGATCACCATGAAGCCGCCGCCGCCGATATTGCCGGCGCGGGGATAGGTCACGGCCATTGCAAAGCCGGTGGCGACCGCGGCATCGACCGCATTGCCGCCGCGTCGCAGGATATCGGCGCCGACACGCGCAGAGATATTCTCCTGCGCCACCACCATGCCGTGCTCGGCGGAGATCGCGTGCACGGTGTCGAGCGCCGGAGGAACGTAGGGTTTCCGCGCATCCTGTGCGGTCGCGGGCGCAAGGCCAAACGCCAAGGTGGCGATGACCGCGATAAATGTGCGCCGTGTCGAATATGACGACATCATCAAACTCTCGCTACGCCCCGGAGCCAATTCACATGCGTCCCTGTCATGCTATACGGGTTGCGCCGTGGACGAGGCAAACTGTTCGTGATGGGGATTTGATGATGACGACGATTGCCTCGGATGCGCGTCTGGATGCGCAGCGGACCTACCCGCCGCGCGCCGCCGTCGTCAGCTGGATCTTCTTTGATTGGGCCGCGCAACCTTATTTCACGTTGATCACGACTTTCGTGTTCGCGCCCTATTTCGCCACCAGCGTTGCGCCAACTGCTGCCACGGGCCAATCGCTGTGGGGCTTTGCGATGGCCGCCGCGGGCCTCGCGATCGCGCTGCTGTCGCCGGTGCTGGGCGCCATCGCCGATGCGTCCGGCCGCAGGAAGCCGTGGATTGCGGGATTCGGTGCCGTGCTGGTGCTGGCATCCTGCACGCTGTGGATCGGCAAGCCCGGCGATCCCTCGATCATTCCGCCGCTGCTCACCGCGGTGGCGCTCGCCAGCGTCGGCGCGGAATTCGCCACCGTGTTCAACAATGCGATGATGCCGACCTTGGTGCCGCCGGATCGGATCGGCCGGCTCTCCGGCACCGGCTGGGCTACGGGTTACATCGGCGGCATCGTCAGCCTGATCGTCGTGCTCGGCTTCCTCGCTGCGAATCCCGAGACCGGACTCACGTTGCTCGGCTTCAAGCCGCTGTTCGGGCTTGATCCCGCAACCCACCAGGGCGACCGCGCCGCCGGGCCTTTGACCGGGATATGGTTCATCATCTTCGTGATGCCGATGTTCCTGTTCACGCCGGACTATCCGGCAAAGCGGCCGGTGCGCGAGGCGCTGCGCGAAGGACTATCAGAGCTGAGGCAATCGATCAGGAGCCTGCCGCAACAGAAATCGCTCGCGGCGTTCCTGCTTGCCAACATGATCTACACCGACGGCCTGGTGTCGCTGTTCGCGTTCGGCGGCATCTATGCCGCGGGCACGTTCGGCTGGCACACGATCCAGATCGGCACCTTCGGCATCATGCTCGCGATCGCCGGCACGTTCGGCGCGTGGCTTGGCGGCAAGCTGGATGATCGTCTCGGACCGAAGCGCGTCATCGCCGGCAGCCTGCTGATCCTGCTGCTGGCGGTGGCGGCGATCCTCCTGGTCGACAAGGACAGCGTGCTGTTCGTGAAGGTGACGCCGCCGCAAGCAGGCGCTCCCTTGTTCTCGAGCGCGGCCGAGCGCGCCTATCTCGTGCTGGGCTGTCTCATCGGCGCCGCCGGCGGCCCGCTTCAGGCCGCCTCGCGCACGCTGCTGATCCACCTCGCGCCGAAGGACCGCATCGCGCAGTATTTTGGTCTGTTCGCGCTGACTGGAAAGGTGACGTCCTTCATCGGCCCGCTGCTGATCGGGATGATCACCGCAGCAACGGCGAGCCAGAAGGCCGGCATGGCCGTGCTGGTGGTGTTTTTCGTTACGGGGCTGGGGTTGTTGATGCGGGTGCGGGAGAATTAGCTCCGCTGTCGTCCCGGACAAGCGCAGCGAAGCGGAGCGCAGAGCCGGGACCCATAACCACAGGGCGTGATTTGGCGACGACTCGTAGTTACCAGCTCGCGCTGCGATTTCTCCCTGGGGTTATGGGTCCCCGCGTTCGCGGAGACGACCCGTTGAGAGTTCGGTGCACGACGGCGGGGGCCTCAATGCCTGAAATGCCGGGTCCCCGTGAACACCATGGCGATGCCGTGCTCGTCGGCGGCCCTGATCACCTCGTCGTCGCGCATCGAGCCGCCGGGCTGCACCACGGCGGTGGCGCCGGCTTCGATGCAGGCGAGCATGCCGTCGGCGAACGGGAAGAACGCATCCGACGCCACGACCGACCCCTTGGTAAGCGGCTCGGCGAGCTTCAGCTCGTTCGCGGCATCCTGCGCCTTGCGCGCGGCGATGCGGGCTGAATCGACGCGGCTCATCTGGCCCGCGCCGATGCCGACGGTGGCGAGATCCTTGGCATAGATGATGGTGTTGGACTTGACGTGCTTGGCGACGCGGAACGCGAACTTCAGGTCGCGCATCTCGGCATCGGTCGGCGCGCGCTTGGTCACGACCTTGAACGTCATGTCGTCGACCACGGCGTTGTCGCGGCTCTGGACCAGGAGGCCGCCGGCGACCGTCTTGGCCGTGAGGCCGGGCGCGCGCGGATCGGGCAGGCTGCCGGCGAGCAGCAGGCGCAGGTTCTTCTTCCCGCCGATGATGGCGATCGCCTCCTCGCTCGCATCGGGCGCGATGATCACCTCGGTGAAGATCTTCGTGATCTCACGCGCGGTGTCGGCGTCGAGCGGACGGTTCATCGCGATGATGCCGCCGAACGCCGAGGTGGAATCGCAGGCCAGCGCCCTGCGATAGGCCTCGACGAGATTCGCGCCTTCGGCGACGCCGCAAGGATTGGCGTGCTTGACGATGACGCAGGCCGCGGTGCGCTTGGCGTCGAACTCGCCGATGCATTCATAAGCCGCATCGGTGTCGTTGATGTTGTTGTAGGAGAGCTCCTTGCCCTGCAGCTGCCGCGCGGTCGACACGCCCGGGCGCTTGTCCGGCGTGGCATAGAACGCGGCGGTCTGGTGCGGGTTCTCGCCATAGCGCAGCGACTGGATCAGTCTGCCGCCGAAGGCGCGGAAGTCGGGTGCGTCGATCTCGAGCTGGCGGTTGAACCAGTTCGAGATCGCAGCGTCATAGGCCGCGGTGCGCGCATAGGCCTTTGCGGCCAGCCGCCGGCGCAGCTTCAGCGTGGTCGCGCCCTTGTTGGCGGCGAGCTCGTCGAGCACAGCCTTGTAGTCGTCGGCCTCGACCACGACGGCGACGTCGTCATGGTTCTTGGCCGCGGCGCGGATCATCGCGGGGCCGCCGATGTCGATGTTCTCGATGCAATCCTCGAAGCCCGCACCCTTCTCGACGGTGGCCTCGAACGGATAGAGATTGACGACGAGCAGGTCGATCGGCGCGATGCCATGCGCCTTCATCGCCTCCGCATGCTCCTTGTTGTCGCGGATCGCGAGCAGGCCGCCATGCACCTTCGGATGCAGCGTCTTGACGCGGCCGTCCATCATCTCGGGGAAGCCGGTGAGGTCGGCGACGTCCTTCACCTTGAGGCCGGCCGCGGCGATCGCTTTCGCAGTGCCGCCGGTCGAGACCAGCTCGACATCGTGCGCGGCAAGCGCTTTGGCGAACTCGATCAGGCCGGTCTTGTCGGAAACGGAGAGAAGGGCGCGGGTGACGCGGCGGGGATGGTCAGTCATGAGCAAGATCCTCTGTTCAGGGAGTGTCTATGCCCAGGCGCGCGGCAGATATGTGTCGCGCTTCCCGATGGTGCTCCATCCAAGGTCGCCAGTCGCGCGAGCGAGGGCTCGATAGCAGCTTTTGGCGCGTGTCTCAACGGGTAGAGCCATTTCCGTTCCGATGGAATCGGAACGGGGCTCTACGTTCTTGTTTTGACGCGTTTTCTTTACGCGAACCGGTATCCACTTCGCTCGAAAACGCTTTGGATAGGACCGGATCGCGCCGGTTTACAGCGGAAGTTCCGGCTCCCGGCGAGCGTTGCGGCGGGCATTGGTGACCGTCGGCGAGGCGGTGGAGCGGACAAAGCTCCAACGGATCGAGGGCGCTTGCCGCGCGTCCTGGCGGATCACGATCTGGGCGGTGCGGCGGGGGCCGTCATTGCCGGCCAGGAACACGCTGTCTTCGAGATCGACCTTGTCGTCCAATGCCTCAAAGGTCCAGACGTCGCGGTTCGGCAGCACCAGCATGACGCCGCGCGCATCCGATAGCCGGCTCGCCTTGACGGCCGGATGCAGATGGAAGCGCAGCGCGAAATCGGCGTCCGCGCCCTTGAAGCGCCCGCCCTGCGGCGGCGACAGCGTGTCCTCGCCGTCGATGCGCGCGCCGTCATTGGCGATCATCAGCACGCGGCGATGGATCGCGCCGAATTTAGAGAGATAGCCGTCATGCGAGGTCGTCAGCAGCGTGCCGTTCTGCACCACCTCGCGATAGCTCTCGACCTCGACCGGCCCGCTGGTGACGGGCGAGCCGTGCAGCAGCCGCTTCATCGCCGACATCTCGACGAACTGGCATGAGGACGTGTCGTGATAGGTCAGCGTCGAATGCGCCGCGGTGCCGCGCGCGAACGGTCGCCAATTGTCACGGCCCGTAGTCGGCATGCCGCAATTGGTGACGATGCGGCTGATGCCGGAGGACAATTCGAACGACAGGCAGCCGGCGTGGGCGTCGTGGCTGACGCCGGCCGGCGGCGGCGGGCCGGTGTCGATGATCACAGTGGTCTGGCCGGCATCGAGGCGCTGGAAGCCGGTGTGCGGCATGTTCGCCATCGGCGCGCCGTGGGTGTCGTCATAGGCGAGCAGTGTCGCGAGCAGGTCCGAGGGCGTCGCGCTCATGCCGTTGAACAGCGCGAAATTGCCGTCGCCGTGGCGGAAGAAGCGCAGCATCGGCATCATGCGGTCGATCGCATTGAGCAGCGCCGGCGGCGGCGCAATGTTGCGCGCGGCGAAAGTCTGCCGCAGCGGCAACAGGTCGATCAAGAGCTCGATCAGCGCGCCCGGGTTGCGCGAGATGTGTCCGCCATCGGGCAGGATCTGCCGCTGCAACTCGTCCGAGAGTTTTTTCGAGACGCTGCGGATGTGACGCGCCTGATTGGCGAGGCACAGTGCCGTGTAGCACAGCGCGATCAGCACCTGGAGCTTCGGCACCCCGTCGGGGATGTCGACCATGCTGTAACGCAGCAAGCGGATCTCGCGCGCGAGCGCGCGCAAGTAACGGCGATAGAATTTGTTGTCGGTGTCGCCCAGCACCAGCGGCGCCTGCGACAATAGCGAGATCACGCGCCGCGCCAGCACGTCCGCGCGCCGTGCGACCGGGCGGCGCTTGTTGGCGGGGTTTGCGATCCAGTCCTCGACCAGCGCGCGCGCATTGGCCCGCGTCAGCGCGGTGTCGGCGGCACGCAAATGGCGCAGCCAGCCGAAGCCGAGCAGCGCGACCTCCCAATCCTCCGACGGCGGCTCGAGATCAAAGATCGAGCGGCCATGGCAATTGACGATCTTGCCGGCGAACACAAAGCGGCCGGCATAGATCTCCGCGGCGCGGGTCGCATCCGCGGTACGCAGATCATGCGGCGCGATGATGAGCCGGTCGGTACGGCCGGGCCAGACCCGCGACAGCGCAACGGGGCCGCCGGTCGCGCGCGCGAGCATGTTCCGCGCGAAGCGGTTCATCACCAGCGTCGAGATACGTCTGCGTTGAGCGACCGACACGCCTTGCCTTGGAGGGGAGAGGATTCCGACGAATCCTTATTAATCCCAAAATCGGACGGCTGACACCACCTTGAACGGTCCGAATCAGGATCGTGGTGGCAAAATCCGGTGCAAAATCAGGATTTAACGAGCCGGGCCGCGTAAAATCCGTCGAGCCCGCCGAGCTTGGGATCGGGGTTCGGCAGATGGCTGGGCAGGGTGCGGAGGTCGCCCTCGGAGGTGACGATCTCGCTCAGTCCCGACACCTCGGAAGCTTCGATCGGCACGCGCCGCAGGCCGGACTCGGCCTGGAGCAGGGCAGCGATCGCCTGCTCGCCCTCCTCCGGTTCCAGCGAGCAGGTGCAGTAGACCAGCGTCCCGCCGGGCTTCAGCAGCGAGATGGATTTCTTCAGCAACCGCTGTTGGAGCGCGGCCAGCGTCGCGATATCGGATTCCTGCCGGAGCCACGCGACATCGGGATGACGGCGGATCGTGCCGGTCGAGGTGCAGGGCGCATCGATCAGGATGCCGTCAAAACCTTCTGACGGGCCGGCCCATTCCACGGCGTCGGCGACGATAGTCTCGGCCTGGAGCGACAGCCGCGCCAGATTCTCGCGCAGCCGCGCCACCCGGGCCGGCGAGCGGTCGATCGCGGTGACCTGCGCGCCTGATAGCGCCAGCTGAGCGGTCTTGCCGCCGGGCGCGGCGCAGAGATCGGCAATGGACTTGCCCTTGGTGTCGCCGAACAGCCGCGCCGGCAGCGCGGCGGCGGCATCCTGCACCCACCATTGTCCTTCGGCAAAGCCCGGCAGCATCGTCACCGAGCCGTGCAGCAGCATCCGCACCGTCCCGGTCGGCAGCGTCTCGCCATGCAGCCGGCTCGCCCATTGCGCGGCGTCCGACTTGACGGTGAGATCGAGCGAGGGCTCGTGGCCGAGCGCCAGCGCCATCTCCCTCGCGGTCGCCTCGCCGTAATGCGCGCTCCAGCGCGCGAGCAGCCAGGGCGGCAGATCCAGCGATTGATTGGCGACTTCTTCGACCAGCGCCTTGCCCTCGCGCGCGCAGCGGCGCAGCACGGCATTGACGAGACCTGCATAGCGCGCGGCGCGGCGATCTGATTGCACGAGACGCACGGAGAGATCGACCGCGGCGTGATCGGGCACGTCCATCCAGAGGATCTGTGCGGCGCCGATCAAGAGCGCGCTCTGCGCGCGCGGCGCATCGGAAGGAATGCCCTTGTCGAGCAGGCGGGACAGCACATGGCCGAGTGTGCCGAGCCGGCGCAGCACGGTCGCGACCAGGCGGCGCATCAGCGCGCGGTCGCGGTCGGCCAGTGTCTTCAGTCCAGGGTGAGCGCCGCCGCCGTCGAGCTGGTCGTCAAGCGTGCGATGCTTGTGCAGCACGCCGTCCAGGATGTCGGCGGCAATCCGCCGTGCCGCAAGACCAGGCACTTCGGACGGAGGGGCGAAACGTTGAGATGGCATGCGGAAGCAAGGTTCTGAGCGAGCGGCAGTTCCGCCGCGATGGGCGCATGCCTTAACGAATCCACATCTGGCACGCGAATATGCCAAATGTAAGAATGGCATCTCGCCTTTGCAGCCGGCTATCACCATTTCAGCAATGCGATATTGGACCTCGCGCGTCCTGTGATCCTGCGCTAGGAACCGTCCACGATGAGTGACCAGCCCTCCGCTCCCGATCGCAAGCAGCTTTCGCCGGCCGCCCGGCGCGCGCTGGCCGAAGCCGAAGCGCGCCGGCAGGCTGCGGCTAAGGCGCATGCCGAAGCGGCGCCCAAGGAATTGCAGGGACCGAAGGGGCCTGAACCCACCCGCTACGGCGATTGGGAGCGCAAAGGGATCGCCTCGGATTTTTAAGGCATCTTGCCGGTTCAGCCGACTCAGCCCTAGCGTGCGCAGATGTCGCGCTTCGACCCCAATCATCCCTACCGGCGCTCATACAGCGGCTCGCCGTTCAGCCGCCGCTTCTCCGGATTGCTGCCGTGGATGTTCGTGGTCGGCGTCGTGACGGCGATTGTGCTCGGCTTCCGCCAAGGCACGATCTGGCCCATTCCGCATGCGGATGACGGACAGTCGCGCGATGCCAAAATCATTTTGCAGCAGTCCGGCAATTCCGACACGCGCCTGGCGGTCGATGTCATCAGGACCGTCGACGGCGATACTTTCCTCGCGCGCGTGCATCAGCAGGGTGGCCGCGATCTCGTCGCGCGCGTCCGTCTGCGCGGCATCGACGCGCCCGAGATGAAAGCATCCTGTCAGGACGAGCTGGATAAGGCCGAGGCCGCCAGCGACGCGCTGCGCAACCTGCTCGGCCAGGGCGGTGTGACGATCTACAATCTTGGCCAGGACAAGTACGGTCGCGTGCTTGCCGACGTCGCGACCAGGCGAACCGCCAACGTTTCAGCGGCGCTGCTCGCCGGCGGTTACGCGCGCAGCTACAATGGTGGCCATCGCGACGGCTGGTGCGCCCGCAGCTGGCGCTTCTGGTAGCAAAAAAGCCGCGTCGGATGACGCGGCTTTCTGTGTCCTGTCCTGATCTGTTCGATCAGCGCGTCACGACCACCGTCGTGCCGACCGAGACACGGCCGTAGAGATCGGTGATGTCGTCGTTGAGCATGCGGATGCATCCGTAGGAGACGAAGCCGCCGACCGAGCCCGGCACGTTGGTGCCGTGGATGGCGTATTCGCCGCCGGCCAGCGTCATCGCCGCAACGCCCATCGGATTGCGCGGCGAGCCGCCCGGAATCACGTCCGGCATGTTCGGCTTGTCGCGCTTGACCTCGGCGGGCGGCGACCAGGCCGGATTGCGATACTTTCCGTCGATGCGGGTGGTGCCGGCCCACTGCTTGCCGGACCTGCCGACGCCGACCGGGTAGCGCACGGCGTGGCCGTTATCGAGGATGAGATAGAGCCGCCGCTCGCTGGTTTTGACCACGATGGTGCCCGGCGAATAGTCGGCGAGATGCGCTCCCACCATTTCCGGCCGCGCCTCGGCCGCCGTCGACATCAAGACCCCTGCTCCGATGGTGGCGGCCAACGCCACCGCAATCCTCATCGACATCGAATTTCCCCTTGAACGGATTCGTCGAAATCTACGCACAACCGGCAATCGCCAGCATGCCCAGACAATCTTAACCGCGCGCGTTAACCGGATGGTTTCCACGCGCGGCCGCCAAGGGCCCGCCAGCGGGGGGAACAAAGGAAATGTTCAAAATAAAGTAAATGACAAGAAAACAACACTCGACCGGAAAGATGCGGCCATGCCGGCTCGCGCCCTGACAAGAGCGTGAGCGTGTGAACCGCCGTCACTCCGGGTTCGGTCCTGCGGACCGCCCCGGAATGACGACGTGTTGTGACCTTTACGCCGACTTCTTGTTCTGCCGGTTCTTGACGAGGTCGTCGACCACGGCAGGATCGGCCAGGGTCGAGGTGTCGCCCAAGCTGCCCGGCTCGTCCTCGGCGATCTTGCGCAGGATGCGGCGCATGATCTTGCCCGAGCGCGTCTTGGGCAGGCTTGGCGCGAACTGGATCTGGTCGGGCGAGGCGATCGGGCCGATCTCCTTGCGCACCCAGGTCACGAGTTCCTTGCGCAGGTCGTCGGTCGGCTCGACGCCGGCCATCAGCGTGACATAGGCGTAGATGCCCTGGCCCTTGATGTCGTGCGGGAAGCCGACCACGGCGGCCTCCGAGACCTTGTCATGTGCGACCAGCGCGCTCTCGACTTCCGCGGTGCCCATCCGATGGCCGGAGACGTTGATGACGTCGTCGACACGGCCGGTGATCCAGTAATAGCCGTCGGCATCGCGCCGGCAGCCGTCGCCGGTGAAGTATTTGCCCTTGTAGGTCGAGAAATAGGTCTGCTCGAAGCGGGCGTGGTCGCCATAGACCGTGCGCATCTGGCCGGGCCAGGAGCGCGTCAGGCAGAGATTGCCGGTGGTTTCGCCCTCCAGCACCTTGCCGTCGGCATCGACGATTTCGGGCACGACGCCGAAGAACGGCTGTGTCGCCGAGCCCGGCTTCAGCTTGGTCGCGCCCGGCAGCGGCGTGATCAGGATGCCGCCGGTCTCGGTCTGCCACCAGGTGTCGACGATCGGGCAGCGATCGTCGCCGACGACGCGGTAATACCACTCCCAGGCTTCGGGATTGATGGGCTCGCCGACCGAGCCGAGCAGGCGCAGGCTCGCGCGCGAGGTCTTCTTCACGGGCTCGTCGCCCGACTGCATCAAGGCGCGGATCGCTGTCGGCGCGGTGTAGAAGATGTTGACCTTGTGCTTGTCGATGACGCTCCAGAACCGCGAATTGTCCGGATAGTTCGGCACGCCTTCGAACATCAGCGTGGTCGCGCCGTTGGCCAGCGGTCCATAGAGAATGTAGCTGTGGCCGGTGACCCAGCCGACGTCGGCGGTGCACCAGTAGATGTCGCCGTCGTGATAGTCGAAGACGTATTGATGCGTCATCGAGGCGAACACGAGATAGCCGCCAGTGGTGTGCAGCACGCCCTTGGGCTGGCCGGTCGAACCTGAGGTGTAGAGGATGAACAGCGGGTCCTCGGCGTGCATGTGCTCGGCTGGGCATTCCGTCGTCACCATCTTGGCGGCGTCGTGATACCAGAGATCGCGCGACGGATTCATCTCGACCTGACCGCCGGTGCGCTTGACCACGACGACCCAGTCGACGCCGTCGGCCTTGGTGAGCGCCGCGTCGACATTGGCCTTCAGCGGCACCTTCTTGCCCCCGCGCAGGCCTTCATCGGCGGTGATGATGACCTTGGATTGGCAATCGTTGATGCGCTGGGCGAGTGAGTCCGGCGAGAAGCCTGCGAACACCACCGAGTGGATCGCACCGATCCGCGCGCAGGCCAGCATCGCATAGGCCGCTTCCGGGATCATCGGCAGATAGATGGTGACGCGGTCGCCTTTCTTGACGTTGCGGGTGCGCAGGATGTTGGCCATCCGGCAGACCTCGTCATGCAGCTCCTTGTAGGTGATGTGCCTGGACTGCGAGGGATCGTCGCCTTCCCAGATGATCGCGGTCTGGTTGGCGCGGGTGTGCAGGTGCCGGTCGATGCAGTTCCAGGCGACGTTGAGGACGCCATCCTCGAACCATTTGATCGAGATGTTGCCGGGCGCGAAGGAGACGTTCTCGATTTTCGTCGGCGCCTTCATCCAGTCGATGCGCTTGGCCTGTTCGGCCCAGAATGCGTTCGGGTCCGAGATCGAGCGGGCGTACATCTCCTTGTACTTGGCCTGGTCGACCCAGGCGCGCTTGGCCCACTCCGCCGGGACGTCGTAAATCTTCTCGGACATGTTTCCCTCCACCTACGCCAAGCCGAACGCATGCGACTGGCAAGCCGACCTGATCGTTGAATCGATTATGCGTCGGGCTAACCGGCCCCGACAAGCCGCACAAGCTGGACCTTCGGCGAGCGGCCCGCCATACGGCGGATCAAGCTGCGCGGGCCGGCTGTCGCAAATCTGAAACAGGCCGGAGCGGCGGCTTACGGCTCTTTACCCAAATCTCCGGAATAGGCCCCGCGCAGGGCGCCCATGCGCCTGATGGAGGTATTTAGGAACCGTCTGTCACTGATTCGGGACTCGCAATACGGTTCGGAACACCCTAAGTGGCTAACCCGGGTCCAAAAGAGACCCTAGGGAACAAAAATCAGAACAGCGGCATTGAACGACAACAAACAGGGTCAAGGCATAACACTATGATGGATCAGCAGAATCTCGGGACGATGCGGCCCGCTTCAGCCGATCCTGCCGCTATTGCGCTGGCTAAGGCCCTTGGACAATGGCCGAAACCGGCCGGTTCCGCCCGCCCCAGCCCGAAAAAAGTCTTCGACCAGGCGCCTGCGGCGACGGTCGAGGCCCTCGCGAGGGAGCTGGGCCTGCGGCTCGGCGACCAGAATGAGCTCACCATCCGCCGTATCAGGCGCGGCAAAGGCTATTCCTTCGTCCGTCCCAACGGCGCCCATATCCGCGACGCCCGCACCATCCGCCGTCTGCACGCCATGGCGGTGCCGCCGGCCTATCGCGAAGTGCGCTACTCCGCCGATCCGAACTCGCATCTCCAGGCCGTGGGACGCGATGCCGCGGGGCGGCTGCAATATCGCTATCACGCCGACTGGGAAAAGGTCCGCGAGCACCGCAAGGCGCATCGCCTGGAAAAGCTCGTCGGTGCGCTGCCAAAGATCCGGCGCAAGGTCTCGGCGTTCCTGTCGGGCGAGGAGCCGACGCGCGAATTCGCGCTCTCGGCCGTGATCGAGCTGATCGCGCGCACCGCGATCCGCCCCGGCAATGAATCCTATGCCCGCCTCAACGGCACCCGCGGCGCCACCACCCTGCTGAAGTCCAACGTCACGCTGGAAGACGACTGCTTCGTGCTGACCTTCAAGGCGAAGGGCGGCAAGGCGGTGCGGAAAGAGTGCGACGCGGCCAAGCTGGTCCGCGCCATCGGCATTTTGCAGGGGGTCCCCGGCAAGCGCATGTTCCAGTATCGCGATGCCTACGGCATCGTGCGCGCGGTCAACACCACGCAGGTGAACGCGTTCCTGCGCGAGATCGCCGGTATCAAGATTTCGCTGAAGGATTTTCGCACGCTGATGGCCTCTGCCGTCGTCGTGGAATCGCTCTCGCGGATCACGCCGGCGACCAGCCAGCGCGGCCGCAAGAAGCAGGTGCTGGATGCGATCCGCGCCGCCGCCGACAAGCTCTCCAACACGCCGGCGATCTGCCGCAAGAGCTACGTCCACGACACCATCGTCACGGCCTTCGAGGAGGGCATCCTCGAGCGTTTTGCGGCGACGATGAAAGGCCAGCGTTCGCAGGCGCGGCGCGAGCAGCTGCTGGCGCAGGTGGTGGCGACCGCGGCGGTTTAAGTCGTGCTGCCGCAGCTGTCGTAGGGTGGGCAAAGGCGCAAAGCGCCGTGCCCACCATCTCTCCGTGATCGCAAAAGTGAGCGGGCACGCGGAGCCCGTCATCGGGCGCGCGTTCGCGCGACCCGGTGGCTTTGCCCACCCTACGAGAGCTACGCCTTGGTTGATACACCCATGTCCGGGCCGGGATCGCCGCCCGCGGCCGCAGTGGTGAGCCGTCCCAGATAATGGGCCCACCCCGTCGCGTGCGCGGCCGCCTGCTCCTCGGTCGGCAGGCCGCTATGGGTCATGCGCAGCAGGGTGCCGCCGTCGCGTTCGATCAGGTCGATCTCGATCAGGCTCGAGCCGGGCGGCACTTCCTGTCCGCCCTCCCAGCCGAACGTGTAGGCGAGGCGGTGCACCGGCACGACCTCGCGGAAGGCGCCGCGGCCGACGCCGCCGCGCGGGCCGATGCCCCTCAGCAGATAGAGCCCGCCGGGATGCGGCTCGGTGGTCGCATCCGAGCCCATCCAGCTCAGGATCTTCTCGGGGTCGGTCAAATAGGCAAAGACGGTGGCGCGGGGGGCTGCGATCTGGGTCTCGCGTCGCACTACGAAGGACTCGGTCATCGGCGATCATCCATGGTCTTGCCTTGGGCTGACGATGGGACATGGCGGCGCCACGGGGCTCCGTCAAGGATTGCTCGTGACAAAGTCGGTCTCGCTTCGCCATCATCGGATCATGCAGCTCTCCCCTACCCTCGCCTGGCTCGTCGACGCCGCCTCGGACAGTCCCGGGGCCGACCGCCTGCTGGCGGAACTCGGCGCGCATCTGGTCGCCGACGGCCTGCCGCTTGCGGCCGGCAGCCTGACGCTGGAGGTGCCGGATCCCTTGATCGCGAAACGGACCTGGCTGTGGCGTGCCGACACCGGCCGGGTGATCGAAGCGCTCGGCTTTGCACCCGGCGGCCTCGCGCCCGACCTACCCAACGATGCCGGCCGCCGCTGGCTGCGCGACATCGCGGCCGGCGAGGTGCACGAAGACGTCGTCGGACGGCAAGATGGCCCGCTGCTCGGCTGGATCGGACCGCGGCCGTTCACATCGGGCGAAATCGCGCAATTGCGCGAAGCGGCGCGCTTTGCCGCGACGCCGCTTGCCGTGCTCGCCGCCCGCGCCACCTTGCGCGCGACGCTGGAGGCCTATCTCGGCAAGCGCAGCGCGGCGCGCGTGCTGGCCGCGCCGCTGCGGCGCGATCTCGGCGAGACCATCCAGGCGGCGCTGCTCTATGCGGATCTGCGCAATTTCACAACCTTGTCGGAGACCACACCACCTGCCGATGTCATCGCGGCGCTCGATGCCTGGTTCGATCGCATCGCCGGCGCGGTCCATGCCTTTGGCGGTGAGGTGCTGAAATTCATCGGCGATGGCGTGCTTGCGATCTTTCCGGTGGTCGAGGCGTCACCGCGCCATGCCTGCGATGCCGCGCTGCGTGCCGCAGGCGCGGCCGAAGCCGGCATGGCGTATCTCAACGCGGAGCGCAGCGCGCAAGGACTGCCGCCGCTGTGGTTCGGCGCCGCGCTTCATCTCGGCGAGATCCTGTGGGGGAATATCGGCGCCGCCAACCGGCTCGACTTCACCGCGATTGGTCCCGCCGTCAATCTCGCCAGCAGGCTCGAGGGATTGTGCAAGCCGCTGGGCAGGACCGTGCTGGTGTCGGGCGCGCTTGCGGCGGAGACGGAGATGCAGCTGATCGCGCTCGGACTGCACAAGCTGCGCGGCATTGCCTCGCCGTGCGAGGTGCTCGCGCTGCCGGAGACGCAAGCGCGGATTCCGTAGGGTGGGCATGCTTCGCTTTGCCCACCCTACAATTCGTGGCGGATTAGACCCCGCCCATCTTGCAGACCAGCTTCCACTCCTCCGCCGTGACCGGCTGCACCGACAGGCGCGAATATTTCACCAGTGCCATGTCTGCGAGCTTCTTCTCGGCCTTGATCGCGGCCATCGTCACCGGCGTCTTCAAGGGCTTGTCAGCCTTGATGTCGACGCAGACGAACTTCTCGGTCTTGTCGGTCGGATCAGGGTAGGCCTCCTTGATGATCTCCGCGATGCCGACGATCTCCTTGCCCTCGTTGGAATGATAGAAGAACGCCTTGTCGCCCTTCTTCATGTTCACGAGGTTCTGGCGCGCGGTGTAATTGCGTACGCCGGTCCAGGCTTCGCCCTTGGCGCCCTTCGCGACCTGCTGGTCCCAGGACCACACCGAGGGTTCGGATTTCACCAGCCAGTAGTTCATCGCAATCTGCCCCGTTCCTGGATACGCCGGTGCGATGTTTAGGGCACGCGGATGCCCGCGACAAGCGCGGGCATCCGCGGGTCCATCGCAGCCCTCACTCCTTCAGATATCGATCGAAGAACTTTGCGATGTCGGTGAAGGCTTCCTTCGTCTCGGGCACGTTGATGTTGAACTGGTACTGCGCGTGAGACTGGCCCTCATAGACGTTGAGATCAGCGATCACGCCGGCGCGCCGCAATTTTCGATGCGTGCGAACCGTGTTGCTGAGGAACAGATCGCGCGTGCCCGATGTCAGGATGGTCGGCGGAAAGCCCTTGAAGTCGCCGTAGATCGGCGAGATGTAGGGATTCTTCAGGTCCGTCCCGTTGGCATAGAGCTTTGCGGCGCGGCCGAGCCAGCCGTCCCAGGTCACCAGCACGTTGTCGACCCACTCGTTGCTGGCATAGGTGTCGCCGACCTTGTCGATGTCGGACCACGGCGTGCCCGGCGCGATCGCCGCCGGCCTCGGTAGCTTCTCGTCCCTGGCCCGCAGCACCATCGCGAGCGTCATCGCGCCGCCCGTCGACGTGCCGAAGATCGCCATGCGGCGGGAGTCGTGGTCCCTGGTGACCTCCTTCCAGACCGCCATCGCATCGTCCATCGCGGCGGGATAGGGAAAATCGGGCGGCATACGGTAGTCGACCGAGATGACCTTGAAGCCGCCAAAGCCCGCCATCATGATCGCCTCCGGCAACGCGGCTTCACCCGGCCCGAACACATAACCGCCGCCATGGACGTGGACCAGGAGGCGCCGCCGGTTCTCGGGCGGGATCTTGCTGGGCGTGACGATAAAACAATGCACGCCGGCAATCTTGGTCTCCTCGACCTTGACGCCGAGCTTCTCCTTCATCGTCGGAACGTTCGCGATCGACAGCTTTGCGCGCCGCTCGATCAGCTCCTTCCACTCCGCCGGGGTTTTGGGATCTGCATTGAAGTGCGGCGGAAATGGCGCGCCGATCATGGCCTGCATGTCGGAGCTGACGTCATTGGAGGGATTGGCGATGGATTTGACGGGCGCGACCCGCTTGCCGTTTTCGGCATTGGCGGCCGCCTCGTTCTTGGCGAGCTCGTCATAGGAGATCGCGGCCTCGGTGTAGGCCATGGTCGGTAAGGAAATGGCGGCAAGTGTAACGATGGCGATCGAAACGATCGCGTGCTGCGGTTTGCGCATGCGGTTTCCCCTGGGATCCGTTTGATTATTGTTGGACCGGGATCCTGCGGTGTACCGCCAGGCTAGACCAGCGTGCACAGGCCGTGAAGTGCCACCCGACGCTCGGGTGCTATTCCTCGGCCTTGAAGGGGCGCGTCAGCAATCCCTCGATCGCAGCGTCGATCGTCAATCTGCCGTCCAGGATGGCGGCGACCGCCTGCGAGACCGGCATGTCGACGTTCCGCGCCGCTGCGAGCTCGACCAGCACCGGCGCGGTGAACGCACCTTCCGCCAGCTTGCCCGCCGGCGCGGCCTCGCCGCGGCCGAGCGCGATACCGAGCGCGAAATTGCGCGATTGCGCGGTCGAGCAGCTCAGCAAGAGGTCGCCGAGGCCGGAGAGGCCCGAGAGCGTTTCCGTGCGCGCGCCGCAGGCGCGCCCAAACCGCGCCAACTCGCTGAAGCCGCGCGTAGTCAGCGCGGCGAGTGCGGAAGCGCCGAGGTTGCGGCCGACCACGATGCCGGCGGCAATCGCCAGCACGTTCTTGGCGGCGCCGCCGATCTCGACACCGCGGATGTCGGTGGAGTGATAGGGCCGGAACGTCGGCGAGCCCAGCGCCTGCACCAGCGCGCTCGCCAAGGCTTCGTCCTTCGCTGCAAGCGTCACCGCCGTGGGCAGGCCGCGCGCGACGTCGTCGGCAAAGCTCGGGCCCGACAGGATCGCCGGCTGCGCGTGCGGCGCGGCTTCCGCGATGACATCAGTCATGAATTTGTGGGTGCCGTGCTCGATACCCTTGGCGCAGGCAATGATCGGCGCCGGCTTCGCCAGATGCGAGGCGAGCATGTTGACCGCACCGCGCAGATGCTGAGCCGGAGTTGCGATCAGGATCATGTCGGCACGTGCGGCGCCGGCAAGCTCGTGCGTGACGGCGATCTCAGGCGCCAGCCGTACGCCGGGCAGCCGCGGATTCACGCGGGTCGATGCGATCCGCGCCGCGTGCTCCGCTGTGCGCGCCCACAGCGTCACGTTCCGCCCGGCGCGCGCCGCCACGGTCGCCAGCGCCGTGCCCCAGGCGCCGGCCCCGATCACAGCGACGGACTGGAACGCGGTCATGGCTCGATCTCTCCACTCCCTCTCCCCGCTTGCGGGGAGAGGGCTGGGGTGAGGGGGAGGCTCCGCGGGGACGGTGACAGAGAGACTCGCGGAGAGTCCCCCTCACACGGATTGCATCTGCGATGCAATCCGACCTCTCCCCGCACGCGGGGCGAGGTGAAGCTGAGCTCGTGGCGACACCAGACCATTCAGTATCCCGCCCGCGTCTTGCCGTAGCCCGCCGGCGCCGTCGCGTTGGCATCGAGCAGCCAGCGTGCGCGCGGCTGGGCTTCCATCGTGTCGGTCAGGCCGAGCGCGAGGCGTTCGGCGCCGGCCCAGGCGATCATCGCGCCATTGTCGGTGCAGAGCGCGGGCGGCGGCATGATCAGCTGCGTTCCAGCCTGCCGCGCGACGTCATCCAGCGCGCCGCGGATCGCCTGATTGGCGGCGACGCCGCCGGCCGCCACCAGCGCGCGCGGCGCGCCGAACTGCTCGCGAAAGAGCTTCAGGCCAACACTCAACCGGTCGGCAGTCGAATCGAGCACTGCGGCCTGGAAGCTGGCGCAGAGATCGCTGATGTCCTGCGGCGTGATTTTGCCGAGCCGGCTCGCCTCGGTGCGCACCGCGGTCTTCAATCCCGACAGCGAGAAATTGGCGTCGGGGCGCCCCTGCATCGGCCGCGGAAACGCAAACCGCGTAGCATCGCCGTTCGCCGCCGCGCGCTCGACCTGTGGGCCGCCCGGATAGGGCAGACCCAGCATCTTCGCGACCTTGTCGAAGGCCTCGCCGATCGCATCGTCGACAGTGGTGCCGAGCCGCACATATTGGCCGACGCCGGTGACCGCGACGATCTGGGTATGGCCGCCGGAGGCGAGGAAGAGGCAATAGGGAAATTCGATCCCATCGGTGAGGCGCGGCGTCAGCGCATGCGCCTCCAGATGGTTCACCGCGACCAGCGGCGTGTCATGCACCATCGCGATCGCCTTCGCGGTGGTGAGCCCGACGATGACGCCGCCGATCAGGCCCGGTCCCGCGGCCGCCGCGACACCGTCGAGCTCGGCGAAGCCGATGCCGGCCTCGCTCATGGCGCGGTCGATGATGCCGTCGAGCAGGTCGACATGCGCGCGTGCGGCGATCTCCGGAACGACGCCGCCGAAGCGGGCGTGTTCCTCGACCTGCGACCGCACGATGTTGGACAGGATCCTGCCGGCACCGTCAGGCGCGCGCTCGATCACGGCCGCGGCGGTCTCGTCGCAGGTGGTTTCGATGCCCAATACCAGCATTGGCGAATTGTTATCCAATTTGCGCCCTTGCGCTCATCCGGAAAGCAGAGTTCTGGTAACGCGGTAGCATTCCGGGGTCGGCTTGCGCAATCGTCACGCGCGGCCGTCCTCGTCAATGCGTCGTGCCCGGGAACACCAGCGATGTCCATTCTTGTCACACGGCCGCATCCTGACAATGAGGCGACCGCCGACAATCTGCGTGCGCGGGGCCATGCGGTGCTGCTCGCGCCGGTGCTCAAGTTCGAGCCGGTCGCTTTCCATGACGAGAGCGAGGCGGGCTATGGCGCCATCATCGTGACGTCCGCCAATGCGATCCGCGCCGTGGCGCCGCAGTTGCGGGATCTCGGGCTTGTGGAGCTGCCGCTGTTTGCCGTCGGCGAGCATACGGCCGCTGTTGCGCGCGAGACCGGCTTCACGAATGTGATCGTCGCCGGCGGCGATGCCGCTTCCTTGCGCGACAAGGTGATGCAGAGCGCGCGCGAGAAGCTGCTAGAGGCAAAAAGCACGCTGCTTTATCTCGCGGGTGCGGATCTGTCGCGCGATCTCGGCGGCGAGCTCGGTGCGGAAGGATTCAGCGTGGTGACGCAGACGACCTATCGCATGGCGCCGGTCAAAATTCTTCCGCGCGAGGTCTGCGACGGATTCGCTGCTCAAGGGATCGAGGCGGTGCTGCATTACTCCCGGCGCAGCGCGCGGGCGTTCCTGGATGCGGCGCGCGATGAAGGCGTTGAAATTTCGGCATTGGCGATCCCACAATGCTGCCTGTCCGAGAACGTGGCCGCTGTGCTGCGCGAGGCCGGTGCGTCGCAGGTTCTGGTGGCTGCAACGCCAGACGAAAATGCCTTATTTGATACCTTGGAGCGTGCTTTGAGGACCCGTTTGGCGTAAGAGGTCGGGCCGAATCCGACGCAATCGGGTCCGCTCTGGTATGGAAGTGTGAGGAACCGTCACGATGGCCGACGACAAGCCTGAAGGTACAGGATTGGCCCCCGAGTCCGGCCGTGCCAAGCGGACACCGCCGACCATCGACCTCGAGGCGACTGATGTCTCGACCCAGCCGCAGGAGACGGCGGGTGAGCCTGAAGCTCCGCCGGAGCCCGCCGAGCCCGAGCAGGCAAAATCCGAGCCGGCCACTGCCGAGCCGGAGCACGTCGAGGAGCAGGCCGCGGCCGCGCCCGCTCCCGCCTCGCCACCGGTTTCGCCCTGGGTCATTGCGCCGTTCGCCGGTGCCGTCGCTGCCGCGCTCGTCATCGCCGTCGGCTGGCTGCTGGGCTGGCCTGCCGTGCAGGCGCCGCCTGCCGAGCCGCAAGTGACGAGCGCGACCGTCGATGCGCTCGCCGGTCGCGTCGCCGCGGTCGAAGCCAAGGCGGGCAGGCCCGCCGCCGATCCCGCTATGGCGGCGCGGATCGACGCGCTGGAAAAATCCGCAAGCTCCTTGCGCAGCGACATCGCCAATCTGCGCGCGCAGTCCGACAAGACCGCGAGCGCCCTGAACGACGCGAAACCCGCACCAAGCATTGTCGCGCCCGATCTTGCCGCTCTCAACGAGCGCGTCGCGCAACTCGAGCGCGCCAGCAGGACCGAGAGGGCCGAGCTCGCGCAGCAGGGCGAGAAGATCGCCAATGCCAAGCCAGTGGACGACAAGCCGCTGCGCCATGTGGTGGCAGCGGCCCTGCTCGACGTCGCCGTTCGCCACGGCGATCCCTATCAGTCGCAGCTGTCCGCAGCGCGGTCGTTCGCAGCCAAGCCCGACATGCTCAAGCCGCTCGATGCGTTTGCGGCGGCGGGCATCCCGACGCCGGTCGCGCTGAGCCGCGAGCTGCTCAACATCGTGCCCAAGCTCTCGCCGCCGGCGGAAACGCCGGCCGCGGGTGCCGGCATCGTCGAGCGTCTTCAGGCCGGAGCGTCGAAGCTCGTCCGCATCGAGCGCACCGACGGGGTCGGCAACGATCGCGGCGCGATTGTTGCGCGGGTCACGGCTGCGGCGCTGCGCAACGATTTCGTCGAGGCGCGGCGCGAGCTGAAGACGCTGACGGAAGCCGATCGCGCGCCGGCGCAGGCCTGGCTCGACAAGGCCGATGCGCGCGACGCCGCGCTCGCCGCCTCACGCAAATTCGCAGACGACGCCATGGCGGATCTCGCCAAGCCTGTTCAATAAGGTTCGCGCAATAATCAGCGCGTATAGGGATCGCCATGCTTCGCATCGTCCTCTTCCTTGTCCTGATTGCGCTGGCAGCGGCCGGCGCGGCCTGGGTTGCCGATCAGCCTGGCGATCTCGTCCTGACCGCAGGCGGTTTCCGCGCCTCGACGACGTTGCCGAGGTTCGTGTTCCTGCTTGGCGTCTTTGCCGCTGTTGTCGTGCTGGTCTGGAGCATCGTGACGATGGTCTGGCGCGCACCCGGGCGCTTGCGCCGCCGCAGCCGCGAGAAGCGCCACGCACGCGGCCGCCACGCCATCACCCACGGCCTGCTCGCGATCGGCCATGGCGATATCGGGCTTGCGCGCCGTCATGCCGAATCTGCCCGGCGGCTTGCGCCGAACGATCCGCTGGCGCTGCTGCTGCACGCGCAGTCGGCCCAGCTCGAAGGCAACCGCGACGAGGCCCAGCGCGTCTTCCGCGCCATGGCCGAGCGCGAGGATACCCGCCTGCTCGGCCTGCGCGGCCTGTTCATCGAGGCGCAGCGCGCCGACGATGCGGTCGGTGCCGTCATGATCGCGGAAGAAGCGATCAAGCTGTCGCCGTCCTCGACCTGGGCCTCGCATGCCGTGCTCGGCTTCCGCTGCGCGCGCGGCGACTGGAGCGGCGCGCTCGCGATTCTCGATTCCAATCTCGCCGCGGGCCTGATCGACAAGAAGGCCTATCGGCGGCAGCGCGGCGTGCTGCTCACCGCACGCTCGCTGGAACTGGAGACCATGGACCGCGACGTGGCGCGCGAGAGCGTGATGGAGGCGATCAAGCTCGCGCCGACTTTGGTGCCGGCCGCGGTGCTTGCCGCGAAATTCGAGAGCGAGGCGCATCAGGTGCGCCGTGCCATGAAGCTGGTCGAGGCCGCCTGGCTCGCCAATCCGCATCCCGATCTCGCCGATGCCTATGCGCATGTGAAGCTCGGCGATTCCGCGCGGCAGCGCCTGCAGCGGGTCGAGACGCTCGCAGCCAAGACGCCCGCCGACAAGCCCGGCCATGTCGAGGGCCAGCTCGCGATCGCGCGTGCCGCGATCGATGCGTCCGAATTCGCGCGGGCGCGCGAGGTGCTGGCGCCTTACGTCAACGATCCGACCCAGCGTGTCGCGCTGCTGATGGCCGAGCTCGAGCGCGCCGAGCATGGCGACAGCGGCCGGGCCCGCGCCTGGACATTGCGCGCGGTGCGTGCCCGCCACGATCCGGCCTGGACCGCGGACGGCTATGTCAGCGACCGCTGGCGGCCGGTCTCCCCGGTCACCGGCCGGCTCGACGCCTTCCAGTGGCACACGCCGGTCGCAAGCCTTCCCTCCGACAAGGGCACCACGATCGAATCCTCGGCCTTCGAGGAGGCCATGCTGGCCGCCCCGCCGCCGAAGCGGGTGACGGCGGCGCCGACCGAAACCCCGGTGGAACCGCCCGCGGCCACGCCCGTTCCGGCGCCGGCCGCCCAGGACAATTCGCCTCCCGAGGCCAAGGAGGTCGTCGACGAGCCCATCAAGGAAACCGTCAAGGAAGCTCCCAAGGAGGCTTCCAAGGAAGCTTCGAAGGAAGTCGCCAAGGAGGAGCCGGCCGCCCCGCCCGCCGAGCCGGTCAAATCGGCTGCCGAAATCGCCGAATCATCGCCGGTTGCGGCAACCCCGGTGTTCCGGACCCGCGCCGACCTCGGCATGCCTGCTTCCGTGCCGATCCAGGCCGTCATTCCGATCGTCCGCGCCCCCGACGATCCCGGGATCGACGATGACGGCCCGAGCGATGAATTCACGGAACAAATCGGCACGCCCAAGGGCCACGCCAAGGCCCAGCTCGGCGGCTGGCGCGGATTCTGGTCCCGCTGGGGCGCGTGAGGCGCATTTCGCCTCCCGCTTGTCCTTGCCAATTCGGGCCATGCCCGATATCAGGAGCGCGCGTATCGGGACCGGCATCGCCGAGATCCCGGCAGGGTTCGCCGCAATAGCTCAGTCGGTAGAGCACGTCATTCGTAATGACGGGGTCGGGGGTTCGAATCCCTCTTGCGGCACCAGCGCCTAGTTTGTCCGGCCCGGAGACATAGGTCACGGATCGTACCTAAGAGATGGGTGACAACCTCGTGCCGAACGGGTTGTCGAGGGTTGCAGGGTTTTCTGCTCCAGGTCGAAATATCCCAAATCATAGTGCATGAAGCTGACGAGCCAAATGCCGTCGTCGACCTCCTTGATGCCGGGCTTGACCCGGGCATCCACGTCTTCGGCCTTGCTCCAAGAACGTGGATGGCCGGGACGAGCCCGGCCATGACGCAAGAGATCTGCAGCTGATCGGTCTCGTTACTGCGAAACCGTCTGCACCACGCTCGAGATCGGGCGCGTGTTCGTGCCCGCGGTCGGCACCTTCATGTCCTTCATCAGCGCCTCGTCATATTCCGGCAGCGTCTGAAGCGTCGTCTTGGCTTTCATCTGCACGACCTTGTAGCCGCCGGCCTTCAGCCGCGCGAGCAGCGCCGGCAGCGCTTCGCCGGTATGCTTCTGGAAGTCGTGCATCAGGATGATGCCCTTGCCGAGCTTGTCGAGCCGCGTCATCACCGTCTCGATGATCTTCTCCGGCGTCGCGCCCTTCCGGAAATCGAAGGAGTCGATATCGGTCGAGAACATCGCGACGTTGCGGGTGCCGAAATAGCTCACGATCGCCGGATTGTGCTGAAGCTGCGGGAAGCGGAAGAACGGCGCGGGGTTGGCACCGAGCGCGAATTTCACCGCGCTGATGCCCTTTTCGACCTCGTCCTTGGCCATCTGCTCGGTCATCTTCTTGCCGTTCAGATTGACGTGCGACCAGGTGTGAGTGCCGACCGTATGGCCCTGGGCCAGCACCTGGCGCAGGATTTCGGGATGATAGGTCGCATGCTTGCCGACCGAGAAGAACAGGCCCTTGGTGCATTCATCCGCGAGCGCCTTCAGCACCGCGGGCGTGTTCACCGGCCAGGGACCGTCGTCGAAGGTCAGCACGACCTCCTTGTCGGTGAGGAAGTCGAACTGCTTGAAATGATCGAAGCCGAAGCCGGGGCCGCCGGTGGTGTCGATCTCGACCACGCGGGAGACGCCCAGCGCGTTCGGATTGGCGCAGGCCTGTTTCGGCTGCATCGGCATGGCCGGGGCGGGCGCGGGTGCCTGGGCAAATGCCGTCGGCCTGGCCGCGACCGTGGCGGTGGTCTCGACGTCGTCCCTGGCGGCGAGCCTCGCCGGTGCCGGGAGCGGATCGGCGGCACGGGCGGCAACTGTTTTGGGAGCGCCCTGGTCGGCGCGCGCGGAATAATAAAACCAACCGCCGGCGGCGATCACGACCGCGGCAACTACACTGGCCAGCATCAGGCCCAACGCATTACGCATCGCTACTCTTTCCAATTACGCAACCAAACCGGCGGAATCCCCCGCGCGACGAGCCATTAATGCGAAGGAACAGTTAACGTGACACCAACACGACAGCGGATGCGGTGGAATTTCAGCGGGGTGCGCCAAAGTGACCGATGTCACAGAGGAGGGGGCGCCCGTGACCGTCATCACAGTGGAAACTGTTTTGGCGGAGCATCGTAGTTCCCATCAACAACGGGCCCGCCGTTCGCGGCGCCATTGGGAGCTTCAAATGACCAAGTCCTTCTCGGCCAAGTCCTTGAGTAGCAAGATTCGCGACACCGGCCTGGCGCTGGGCTTTGCCGCCATCGTCTCGATCGTGTCGACGACCTCGAGCTTCGCCTTCTCGGCCGAAGCGCAGCAGATGTGCACGGGCGATGCCTTCCGCCTCTGCTCGTCGGAAATTCCCAACATCCCGAAGATCACCGCATGCATGATGAAGCATCGCTCGGATCTGAGCGCCGGCTGCCGCGCGGTGATGGACAAGGACCTCGCCAAGGGCGCCTCACGCAAGGTCGCTGACGCTCAGGACAGTCATTAAGAGAACTTGCAACGCCGCAAGCGTCGCGATCTGCGAGGTCCCCACGCGATGTGCCCCGGCGTCAAGCCGGAGCCACGCGGCAGCGACGGTGTCTGCTGCCAATAAAGCCGTTGCGGCTGAGAGATCGTCGCACTAGCTTCGCCCCACCTTCTTTCGGGTAAAGGCATTGCGCGATGACCAGATTTCTTTTCACTGTTTCTTTGCTTCTGTGCGCATCGGCTGCGTCCGCGCAACAGCAGCCCGGTCACGATGCCTGTGCGCGTGATGTCAGCCGTCACTGCCGCGCCGTGATGAACAATGGCGATGGCGCCGTGCTCGCCTGCCTGAAGCAGAACCGCTCCCGCCTCAGCAAGGCCTGCGACAAGGTGCTGACCGACCACGGGCAGTGACTGTCATTCCGGGGCGCGCGAAGCGCGAACCCGGAATCCACCGAGTGGCATATGCGTTGGGAAATGGATTCTCTGATGCGCAATTGCGCATCATAGTTCGTGCCTGATGGTCCGTCCCGGAATGACGCGGCTTACGTGCTGCTCCCCGCCGCAGTCGCGACCACCGGCAGCACCTCCTTGCTGCCGCGGTCCGGCGTCTCTTCCTTCCAGCGCACCGAGCCGAACGGCCGTTCCAGCATGCGGCGGACGCGTACCGGCTCGGGGCCGATGTGGAAATCGATCGCCTGTTGATGCAGCGCGCGTTCGGACAGCGTCGAGCGGTTGCGCTGGCGTAGGTAATCGAACCAGGTCGGGCAGTGATAGCGCTCGGTCCACAATTCGGGATCGGCGATGTCGCGCGCGATCGACCAGCCATAGGCGCCGTTGCGCTGCCTCGAGAGCTGCACGTCCTGCATCACATTGTGAAAGGCGCGCGCATTCTCCTGGGACACGCGATATTCGATCTCGACCACCAGCGGCCCGCTGCGCCCGGTGATCGACAGCTTCACCTCGGGATCGGCCAGCACGTCGGCGTCCTCGTTGCGGGCGCCGACGCGCGGCATCGTGAGCCAGATCCCGAGCAGCGGCGAGATCAGCATCAGGCCGGCAGCAACCAGCAGCGCGACCTCGACGCCGGCATAGTCGGTGAGATGGCCCCAGCCCCAGGCGCCGATCGCGATGCCGCCGGAGATCGAGGCCTGGAACGCCGCGAGCGAGCGGCCGGCGACCCAGCGCGGCGCCGAGAGCTGCACGCCGATGTTGAACAGCGCCACCGCCGCCATCCAGACCGCGCCGGCGAGCACCAGCGCGGTTGCGGTCAGCACCGGCTCGGTGCTCACGGCAAGGGCGGCCATCGCGAACGCCATCGAGATGGTGCAGGCGCGGATCGCGGCCTCGCCGCTCATGCGCTTGCGCAATTCGTGGATGTTGAGCGCACCGACCACGGCGCCCATGCCGAACGCGCCGAGCATGATGCCGTAAGTCTGCGCGCCGCCATGCAACAGGTCGCGCGCGACCAGCGGCATCAGCGCCATGATGGCGCCGCCGATCAGGCCCATCACCAGCGTGCGCAGCAGCACGATCTTGATCGGCGGCGAATTGGTGATGTAGCGGAAGCCCGAGACCATGGCGCGGTTGAGCTTCTCCCGCGGCAGGCGCGACGGCTCCACCGAGCGGCGCCAGAGCAGCAGCACCACCAGCAGCGGCAGATAGAGGATCGCATTGCAGGCGAACGCGGCGACGGCGCCGAGTGCGGCGACGATGACGCCGCCGACCGCGGGACCGAAGCTGCGCGCGATGTTGTAGCTGATGCCGTTCAGCGCGACGGCCGAGGGCAATGCTTCGGGCGGCACCTGCTCGCTGACCGAGGATTGCCAGGCCGGCCCGAACAGCGCGTTGCCGCTGCCGACGACGAAGCAGAAGGCGAGCAGCGTCTCCGGCGTGATCAGTTTGAGCCCGGCCAGGATCGTCAGCGCGGACGCGCCGGTCAGCGCGATCGCGAGCGAGACCAGGGTCACGATGCGGCGGTCATACATGTCGGCGATGGCGCCAGCCGGCATCGAGATCAGCATGATCGGCAGCATCAGGGCGGTCTGCACCAGCGCCACCTGGTCGGCGGAAGCCGACATCTGCGTCATCGCCCAGGCCGCGCCCACGCCCTGGATGAGGAGGCCGAGATTGGAGAGCAGGCTGGCGAGCCAGATGCGCCGGAACACGGTGAACCGCAGCGGCGCGGTGATGCCGTCGGCGGCCAATTTCTGACGGTTCGGCTGCTCGGTCATATCCCCTTCCATATGGGCTGGCAGAAGTGGGCTTGGAGTGGTTTTCGGGTGATTCCGGCAAAGTCAGTGATGCCCGCGAAAGTCCTTCGCTGTCCAGTGGTTAGGCCGGTATAAGCGGTGCAAAGATGGTTTTGCCGGGGAGGAACAGATGAGGCTGTCGCGACGGACGATCCTGCTGGGGGCGGGCAGTTTGCCTTTCGCGGTTGCGAGCCTGCGGACGGGCGCGCTGGCACAATCGGCACCGATAGCGGCGCAGCTTCCGGAGATACCTCCGATCCTGTTCGTCCATGGCAATGGCGACTATGACGCGCTCTGGATGACGACGCTTTGGCGGATGGAATCCAACGGCATCGCGCGTGATCGCATGATGGCGATCAATTTCACGGATCCCCTGGCGCGCAGCGACGACACGGTCGAGCAGGCCGGTCGCTCCTCGATCGAGGACCAGCGCCGCGAGCTTGCCGCCGCCATCGCGGACCTGAAGCGCCGAACTGGCGCTCCGCGCGTGGCGCTGGTCGGCAGCTCGCGCGGTGGCAATGCGATCCGCAACGTCATCAGAAGCGGCGGGGCCGGCGACGTCAGCCACGCCGTCTTGTGCGGCACGCCCAATCACGGCGTGTTCGCGACTGACGATCAGCCCAACAACGAGTTCAATGGCCGCGGCCCGTTCCTGCGCGGCCTGAACGAGGGCGAGAGTGAGGTGACGCCGGGCGTTGCCTTCCTGACCTTGCGCAGCGACGGCATGGACAAATATGCGCAAGCCGACGGCCGCTTCATCGGCAAGCCCGGCACGCCGACCAATGTGACCAACGAGGGGCCGGAGCTGAAAGGCGCCACCAATCTCGTGCTCGGCGCGCTCGACCATCGCGAGGTGGCCTTCCACCCGCGCGCCTTCCGGGAGATCTACAAGTTCATCGCGGGACGCGAGCCCGCGCGGATCGCGATCGTGCCGGAGCAGAGCGTCAGGCTGAGCGGCCTCGTCACGGGCACCCCGGGCGGCGCGCCAACCAATCGTCCGGTCGCGGGCGCTACCGTCGATGTCTTCCGCGTCGATCCCCAGACCGGCGAGCGCATTGGCAATGCGGTGCACAGCGCGAAGACCGGAATCGACGGCCGTTGGGGCGTGGTGCAGGTCGATCCTTCATGGTCGCTCGAATTCGTCCTGACATCGTCGGAGGCGCCGACGACGCACATCTACCGCTCGCCGTTCCCGCGCTCGTCCGATCTCGTGCATCTCAGGCCTGCGCGCCCGCTCGGCCCCGCAGACAAGGATGCCGGCGCGGTCGTGATCATGTCGCGCCCGCGCGGCTATTTGGGCCTGCCGCGGGACGTGGTGCTGTTCGACGGCAAGGAGCCGGCCGACGTCAAGCCGGGCGTGCCCACGGATGCGGCGGCAACCTTGCGTCTGCCCGCCAGCGAGGTCGGGCGTAACATCGTGGCCCAGTTCGGCGAAGAACGGATTGTGGCACGGCTCTGGCCTGCCGCCGAGAACAGGATTGCGATTGCCGAGCTGACTTACTAGCTATTGACCTGCGCCATATCTCTCGGGAGGGAGCCATGAATATCGCCAGTGTGCGTCGGCCCATCGTCCCCCCGGCCCCGCCGCGCGCGCCCGACGACATGTCGTTCCTCGGCCGCGTCGCGGTAATCAGGCGCAACATGATCGCAACCTGGGGCCAGCGTGCCTACGAGGAAGAGGTCATCAAGGGCCGCTTCTTCCTCCGCAACAGTTTCATCCTGAACCAGCCGGATGCGATCCGGCACGTGCTGCTCAGCAATTACGAGAATTACACGCGCACGCCGGCCGGCATCCGCATGCTGCGTCCCGTGCTCGGCGACGGCCTTCTGATCGCGGAAGGCCATTCCTGGACGTTTCAGCGCCGCACGCTCGCGCCGGCCTTCACGCCGCGCGCGACCGCGAATCTGGTTCCGCACATGACCGCGGTGCTCGACGAGACCATTGCGAAGCTCGAAACGCGCACGAGCGAGCCGGTCGATCTGCGCGAGATCTTGCAGCGCATGACGCTGGAGATCGCCGGGCGGACGATGTTCTCGTTCGGGATGGATCGGCACGGGCCGACCTTGCGCAATTTCGTCATGGAGTACGGCGAGCGGTTGGGACGGCCGTATTTCCTCGACATGCTGTTGCCGGTGTCCTGGCCGACCCCGATGGATTTCGCCCGCGCCCGCTTCCGCGAGCGCTGGACCGAATTCGTCGCGATGCTGATCGCCGAGCGGCGCAAGATGGGCAAGAAGGACGGCGCGCCGCCGCGCGACCTGTTCGATCTCATGGACGCCGCACGCGATCCCGAGACCGGCAAGGGCTTTTCCGACGAGCAGCTCGTCGACGAGGTCGCGACCATGATCCTCGCTGGTCACGAGACCACCGCGACCGCGCTGTTCTGGGCGCTCTATCTGCTCGCGCTCGATCCGGAGACGCAGGAGGAGGTGGCGCTCGAGACAAGCGGCGAGCATCTCGACAGCATGGCCGACATCGACCGGCAGAAATTCACCCGCGCGGTGATCGAGGAGACGATGCGGCTCTATCCGCCCGCTTTCCTGGTCGCGCGTGCGGCGCGCGAGAAGGACAATGCGGCCGGCGTCGAGATCGGCAAGGGCGACATCATCATGATCGCGCCCTGGCTGCTGCACCGGCACGAGAAGCTGTGGGACCAGCCGAATGCGTTCATTCCAAAACGATTCATGTCGGCGGAGGCGCCCGATCGCTTCACCTATCTGCCGTTCGGCGCGGGGCCGCGCGTCTGCGTCGGCGCGCCGTTCGCACAGGCCGAATCGGTGCTGGCGCTGGCGCGCCTGATCGGCGCGTTCCGCGTCGAGCTCGCCGATACGACGAATCCAGTGATTCCGCTCGGCGTCGTCACGACCCAGCCGGACCACTCACCCATGTTCCGCATCACGCGTCGGTGACAGGCGATGGCCTGGCCGATGGCGTGACCCAAGAGAGATAGAGTTGCGCCATGAGCGACATCCAGGCCCAGTTTTCCGTTCTGAAGCAGACCGCCGACGCCAAGGTGGTCGATGCGATCGCGCGGATGATCGCGGACGGCGAGGATCACGAACTCAACCGCGTCAATGTGCTCGACTTCGCGAGGCACCATGGCGTCGACGAAGAGCACGCGATCTCCACCTTCCTGCACGCGGCGCGGCTCGGATTGTTCGATCTCGGCTGGAACGTGTTGTGCCCCGGCTGCGGCGGCGTGCTGGGCGCCCACACGACGCTGAAGGCGCTCAAGCCGGACGATTACCACTGCGCGCTCTGCGCCTGCGGCTACAAGGCTTCGGTCGACGATCAGGTCGAGGTCTCCTTCACCGTGAATCCGCGTGTCCGGCGCATCGCCGCGCATGACCCCGATACGCTGCCGGTGTGGGAGTATTTCAAGCAGGTGTTCTGGAGCTCGGGCGTCGACTTCAACAAGGAATCGTTTGCGACGCTGGCTAACGAGGTGACGCTGGATACGATGGAGCTGCCGGCCGGCGAGAAGGCGACGATGTCGCTGCAGCTGCCGAACGACTTCATCATCATCTTCGAGCCGGTGACGCACGCCGCCCAGTTCATCGACGTCCAGGGCGAGCCGACCAAGGATCGCCAGCAGCTCGCCATCATGTACAACAAGGTGCAGGCGCCGACCGGGACCACGACGATGCGGCCGGGTCCGCTGCGGCTGTCGCTGGAGAACCAGGCCGGCGTGCGCGTGCTGCCGTCTGTGTTCATCGCGGCCGAGGCGCTTCATCATCTCATCGGCAAGCGCAAGCCGTTCCTCACCGCCAAGCGCATGCTGTCGAACCAGACCTTTCGCGACGTGTTCAAGGCGGACAATCTCAGCCTCGATCAGCGACTCCAGATCACCTCCCTCACCTTCCTGTTCACCGACCTGAAGGGCTCGACCGCGCTCTACGAGCGCGTCGGCGATCTCGCCGCCTTCGATCTCGTGCGCGCGCATTTCCACGCGTTGCTCGAGATCATCTCCTCCGAGAAGGGCGCGGTGGTGAAGACCATCGGCGATGCCGTGATGGCGACCTTCGTCCGTCCCGAGCACGCGATCGTTGCCGGCCTGCGGATGCGCGCGGCGATGGACGAGCTCAACAGGCAGCGCGGCACCGCCGACCTCATCGTCAAGATCGGCATCCACGAAGGGCCGTGTCTCGCGGTGATGCTGAACGAGCGGCAGGATTATTTCGGCCAGACCGTCAACATCGCCGCGCGCGTGCAGAGCCTGTCGACCGCGCAGGAGATCCACATCACGGGCCCGGTGCTCGATGCTCCCGCGGTCGCCGAGGTGCTCGAGCGTCGCGCGATCAAGCCGATCCAGAAGCAGGCCGCGCTGCGCGGCATCGCCGACAAGATGGTGGTGTACGAGATACCGTGAGTGATGGTCGCGGTCCCACACACTCTCCGTCATTGCGAGGAGCACTTGCGACGAAGCAATCCAGAATCTCTCCGTGGCGGCAGTCTGGATTGCTTCGCTACGCTCGCAATGACGACGTGGAGATGGATGCGCACTACACTTTCCTTCGTCATGCCCGGGCTTGATCGGGGCATCCACTTCTTTGCTAGCGGATATACGTGGATGGCCGGGACAAGCCCGGCCATGACGGTGAATGCGGCAGCCCAGATTGCCGAAACGTAATGGCGCGCGCAACTGACGCACATTGCGCCGGTTGGGTTTCCCGCTCATATAATGCTGGTCACGGCCGCGCTTGTTGCGGCGTCATCGATTTCGGTAGGACCTTATATGCTCGACGGCCTGCGCCAGTTCATCGCCGACATTGTCGCCCCGCATGACCAGAATCGCGCCTTCGACGACGGCGATTATCGCCTGGCCGCGACCGCGCTGCTGGTCCACGTGGTGTCGCTGGATGGCCAGCCGACGGCAGCCGAGCAGCGCAAGCTGCACAGCCTGATTGAAAGCCATTTCGGGCTCGATCGCGGCACCGCGGACCGGCTGATCGCGGATGCGACCCAGGTCGAGGGCGAGGCGGTCGATCTGTATCATTTCACCAGCGTCATCATGCGCTCGCTCGACGAAGAGGGCCGCAAGCGCATCGTCCGGATGATGTGGGAGCTGGTCTATGCGGACGGCCAGGTCACCGAGTTCGAGGACAACGTCGTCTGGCGCGCCTCCGATCTGCTCGGGATCTCCCAGCGCGACCGCATCGACTTGAAGCATGCCATTGCCGAGCGCGCCGGTGGCCAAAACGGTAGCCAGGTCAAGGACGACGCCATCGGCGGCTGAGCCGATTCGGCCCGGCGGCCTGCCGGTTGTACCGACCACATGACGAAACTTTAATGTAGCCGCCGCAGCGCCGGTATCGGCTTCACCCGCAAATTCCGCGGTTTTCCTGCGCGCCCTGTCGCCGGTTCAAGCGGCCATGCTGACAGCACCGCTTGCCTGCCACGCATGGCCTATGCTCTCGTTCCGGCATTGCGGGGCAAAAACTTCAATTCAAGAGACGTCGATCGTGACTGAGCGGGTAACGTTGATCACCGGTGCCTCGGCGGGGATAGGTACGGAGCTGGCGCGCGTGTTCGCCGCCAATGGTCACCGTCTCGCATTGACGGCGCGACGGGCGGACCGGCTTGAGGCGCTCGCGAACGAGCTGTCCACCAAGTGCGGCAAGAAGCCGATCGTGATCGCCTGCGATCTTCAGGACACCGACGCCGGCGAGAGGATCGCTGCGGCGCTTGCGGCCGAAGGTGTCGAGCTCGACCATCTTGTCAACAACGCCGGCTTCGGCGTGTTCGGCGATGCCATCGAGCGCGACCGCGACGAGCAGGTCGGCATCGTCGACGTCAACGTCAGGGCGCTGACCGATCTGTCGCTGCGCTTTGCCGATCAGCTGATCCGGAACAAGGGCGGCCTTCTCAATGTCGGGTCGGTCGCGGGTTTCCTGCCCGGCCCCGGCATGGCCGTCTACTACGCCTCCAAAGCCTATGTGATTTCCCTGACCGAAGCGCTGCGGGCGGAGCTTGCGCCGCGCGGCGTTCGCGTCACCGTGCTTTGCCCGGGTCCGGTGCCGACCGAATTCCAGGCACGCGCCGGCGTCGGCTCCGGACATGATACGGCGCTGCTCAATGTGTCGGCCACGGCGGTTGCGCGTGAGGCCTATCGCGGCCTGATGGCCAACAAACGGGCAGTGCTGCCCGGCCTCGGCATCAAGATCGTGCCCTTCGCGCTGCGATTCTTTCCGCGCGGCTTCATCCTGTCCGCCACCAGCCGGTTTCAGCGGCAGCGGCGCTGAATTTGTTGTTTTGACGCGTTTTCGAGCGAACCGGTATCCGCTTCGCTCGAAAACGCTTTGAGCGCCCCCGTAGTGGCCCGGAGCTTGCTTTAATCTCGAGGCGTGTGTGCGCGAACTCACACGATGTTAACCTTCGCTTAGCTATGCTGGCGAACTGAACCGATAGCACTCGCAGAGGCCATGTCGTTCCGGACGGACAGGTTTGGTGGCGCAGAACTGGTACCCTTCCGAAAGAGGGCGCCGGGCGCCGCCGCCTCCGAACCCCTTCTGCCGGTGCTGATCGTCCTGCATCAGGAATCCTCGACACCCGGCCGCGTCGGCAATGCGCTGCGCGCGCTCGGCCATCGTCTCGACATTCGCCGTCCTCGCTTCGGCGATCCCTTGCCTGAAACGCTCGACCGCCATGCCGGCGCCGTGATCTTCGGAGGCCCGATGAGCGCCAACGATCCCGACGATTACATCCGCCGCGAGATCGACTGGATCGAAATTGCGCTCCGCGAACAGCGGCCGCTCCTCGGCATCTGCCTGGGCGCGCAGATGCTGGCGATGCAGCTCGGTGCGCGCGTCGCGCCGCATGCGCAGGCGCTGACCCAGATCGGCTACTATCCGATCCGCCCGACCGCCGCAGGACACGCGCTCTGCCCGGACTGGCCGGCGCAGGTCTATCACTGGCATCGCGAAGGCTTCGAACTGCCGCGGGGTGCCGAATTGCTGGCGGAAGGCGATGATTTTCCGATCCAGGCGTTCCGCGCCGGCAATGCGTTCGGCGTGCAGTTCCATCCCGACGTGACCTACGCGATGATGCATTGCTGGACCACGCGCGGCTATGACGGCCTCAGCGCGCCCGGCGCGCGCGAGCGGCATCATCATTTCGCGGATCGTGCCGTGCACGACGTGGCAGAGCGTGCCTGGCTCGATCATTTCATCGACGGCTGGCTGGCGCGCCGCGTGGTGCTGGCGCAAGCCGCCGAGTGATCGCGTCTTCGCGCAAGTCCTTGCTCTCCCCCTCTGTATGCTAGGCTCGCTGCCAACGAGCATGCGCGAACGCGTGCCGGCAAAGGGAGAGCGCCATGGCCTACGAGCACATTCTCTATGAGGTGAACGACAAGATCGCGACCATCACGCTCAACCGTCCCGATCGCATGAATGCGTGGACGCCGATCATGGAGCGCGATGTGCGCCATGCGATGGAAGCCTCGAGCGCCGACGACAATGTCCGCGTGATCGTGCTGACAGGCGCGGGCCGTGCCTTCTGCGCCGGCGCCGACATGGATGCGCTGAAAGGGCTCGATCCCAACGACGTCAGGCGCGCATCAAATCTGCCGCCGTTCGACATGAACCGCAGGCCGGACTGGCAGACGCGCTACGGCTTCTATCCATCGATCGGTAAGCCCGTCATCGCGATGCTCAACGGCGCGACCGCCGGCATCGGCCTCGTCCACGCGCTCTATTGCGACCTGCGCTTTGCCGCCGACAATACGGTGTTCACGACGGCCTTCGCGCGGCGCGGCCTGATCGCCGAGCACGGCATGTCCTGGATGCTGCCGCGCATCGTCGGCCACGCCAATGCACTGGATCTCTTGCTCTCGGCGAGGCGCGTCTCCAGCGAGGAGGCGCTGCGGATTGGGCTGGTGAACCGGCTGTGCTCGCCGGAAAAGCTGCGCGAGGAGACCTACGCCTATGCGCGCGACCTCGCCGATTTCGTCTCGCCGAGCGCGATGGCCGTGATCAAGCGTCAGCTCTACGAGGTGCCGTTCCAGACCCTGACCGAGGCGACGATCGAGGCCAACAGGGAGATGATGGTGGCGCTGAACGGGAGCGATTTCCGGGAGGGCGTCGCGAGCTTCATGGAGAAGCGGCCGCCAAGGTTTACGGGGAGGTAGGGGGGAGCTGATCGGAGACAGTCCGTCTTCGCCCTGCGGGCTACGCCGGACACCACGCTTCGCCCTTCAGGCTCCGCGCGGCTGCGCCACGCGTAGCCTGAAGGGCGAAGCGTGGTGGAGCCAGGCGGGATCGAACCGCCGACCTCGTCATTGCGAACGACGCGCTCTCCCAGCTGAGCTATGGCCCCTTTGCTGGCCGCTCTGGTAAACGCGGCCGACAACCGGGCGCCATTTAATTCCCCGCCAAGGTCAAGTCAAGGACGGGGTGTAAGGGGGTTTTAGCCATCCGGGCACCGACTTCCCTTGTTTGGGCCGGGGGGAACCGATATCTAGCGAAAGACATCAATCCCACCCGCAGCCAGAGTCTTCAAAAGCCATGCGTGCCGTTCTCGACATCGTCATCATCGTGCTCGACCTCTACGTCTGGCTGCTGATCGCCTCCGCGATCCTGTCCTGGCTGATCGCCTTCAACGTCGTGAACACCCGCAATCAGTTCGTGTCGGCGGTGGCGGAGTTCCTGTACCGGATCACCGAGCCGGTCCTGGCGCCGATTCGCAATTTCCTGCCGAGCCTCGGCGGCCTCGACATCTCGCCGATCATCGTGATTCTGATCATCATGTTCATCGAGCGGGTAATTCTGTACTACATCTACCCCAACGTGATCTGAGCAGGCTGGAGCGCCTTGGTTGCCAACGACGCTTTCAAGGAACCTTGGCGCTACTCTGCCGCAGGGATCAGCATCGCGCTGCGGGTGACGCCGCGCGGCGGCCGCGACAACATCGACGGGATCGAGCAATTGGCCGATGGCCGCAGCGTGCTCAAGGTGCGGGTGCGCGCAATCGCCGATGGCGGCGAGGCCAACAAGGCCGTTCTGGTGCTGCTGGCGAAATCGCTTGGCGTGCCCAAGGCCAATGTAAGACTGCTATCCGGTGCCACCTCCCGGCTGAAGCAGATCGCGGTTGACGGCGATCCGGCGCGGCTCGGCGAAGCTCTGCGCCGGCTGGCCCAAGCCAAATCAGCAGACGCCAAATCGGCAGACGCCAAATCGACAGACTGAGGGAACTGACATGACGGCCAAGATCATCGATGGAAAGGTCATTGCCGCGGAGCTCCGCGCGCGCGTCGCCGATGAGGTCGCCCGGGTCAAGCGCGAGCACAATCTGGTGCCGGGCCTTGCGGTGGTGCTGGTCGGCAACGACCCCGCCAGCGAGGTCTATGTCCGCTCCAAGCACACCCAGACCCAGGCGGCCGGCATGGCTTCGTTCGAGCACAAGCTGCCGGCCGACGTCTCGCAAGGAGATCTGCTCGCGCTCGTCGCAAAGCTCAACCGCGATCCCGCCGTACACGGCATCCTGGTGCAGCTGCCGCTGCCGAAGGGGCTGAACACCGAGGCCGTCATCAATGCGATCGATCCCGCCAAGGACGTGGACGGCCTGCATCCGAACAATGCCGGTCGCCTTGCCGGCGGCTTCGAGGCGCTGTCGCCCTGCACGCCGCTCGGCTGCATCATCCTGACCAAGAGCGTGCACGCCTCGCTCGAAGGCCTGAACGCCATCGTCATCGGCCGCTCCAACCTGGTCGGCCGTCCGCTGGTGCAATTGCTGCTGAACGAGAACGCTACGGTGACGATCGCGCATTCCCGCTCGCGCGATCTGCCCGGCCTCGTGAAGCGCGCCGACCTCGTCTATGCCGCAGTTGGAAAGCCGGAGATGGTGCGCGGCGACTGGCTGAAGCCGGGCGCAACCGTGATCGACGTCGGCATCAACCGCATTCCGAAAGAGGACGGCAAGACCCGTCTCGTCGGCGATGTCGCCTATCAGGAAGCGCTTGGCGTTGCCGGCGCAGTGACGCCGGTGCCCGGCGGCGTCGGCCAGATGACGGTGGCGTGCCTGCTGGTGAATACGCTGCGCGCCGCGTGCGCGATCGCCGGGCTGCCGAAGCCGGCGGTGTAGGGTTTCTTCACCTCGCCCCGCTTGCGGGGAGAGGTCGGATTGCGAAGCAAGCGGGGCGAGGGGGAAAGATCAGCCCTTCTTCTTCTTCTCGCGCTCGATGCCTTCGAGGATCAGCTTGTGGGCTTCGTCCGGGCCGCCCCAGCGCAAGATCTTCACCCACTTGCCCTTCTCGAGATCCTTGTAGTGCTCGAAGAAGTGCTGGATCTGCTGCAGCGTGATGTCGGGCAGGTCGGAATACGACTTCACCTTGTCGTAGCGCTGCGTCAGCTTCGACGACGGCACCGCGAGAATCTTCTCGTCGCCGCCGGCTTCGTCTTCCATGAACAGCACGCCGACAGGGCGCACGCTCATCACGGCGCCGGGGATGATGGCGCGGGTGTTGATGATCAGCACGTCGCAGGGATCGCCGTCGTCGGACAGCGTGTGCGGGATGAAGCCGTAGTTACCGGGGTAACGCATCGGCGTGTACAGGAAGCGGTCGACCACCAGCGTGCCGGCCTCCTTGTCCATCTCGTATTTGATCGGTTCACCGCCCACGGGGACTTCGATGATGACATTGACGTCGTGGGGGACGTTCTTCCCGATCGAGACCGCATCGATACGCATTCAAGGCTCCGTTATTGCCGAGGTTTAAATCGCGCCCGGCAGCGATTTTGGCGCTGTCATACGCGGGCTTGGCCCGCCGATCCATCGTGTTTTTGTGAAATAATGAATCCCGCGATCACCGGCGGAAAAGGCTGGCGGTATCGGCGGAGGGAAAGGCTGCCGGTTAGAGTTTCAGCAGCTTAATTGGTCCAAGCGAAGGCAACCTTGTCGAGCGACTTCGGCCCGAAACGCTCGGAGGAACGCGCCACCATGCGGCCGCCCAGGGCACGGTAGAATTCGGTGGCGGGATCGTTGTCCGAGAGCGCCCACACCACCATGCTCTTCAGGCCGCTCTGCATCAGGTCGCGGCGAGCGGCGGCGAACAGGCGACGGCCGAAGCCGAGGCCCTGGAATTCGGGGCGCAGATAGAGCTCGTAGATCTCGCCGTCGAAGTGCAGGCTGCGCGCGCGGTTGCGACCATAGTTCGCATAGCCCGCGATCTTGTCGCCGAACACGAGCACGCTGACGCGGCTGCCCTTGCGGATCGCGCTGTCCCACCATTGCGGGCCGCGGCGGTTGATCAGCTTCTCCAGCTCGGCGCCGGGAATGATGCCCTGATAGGCGGAACGCCAGGCTTCGTCATGGGTGGACGCCACTGCAGTTGCATCTGCAGCTTTGGCCGGCCGGACCTCGATCAGGGTTGTGCTCATGGACGTGATCAAACCAAGTCGCCGCGCCGGCGGCAAGACCTATCGTTAATTATCGGTTAACGTGTGGACTTTGTGCATCAGTATTTGAACCATGTTGTACCGAAAAAAGACAGGACGCCAGTTCGAATGGCATCGCAGCGCCATGCGTCGGTGCAAAACTGCCTTGCGGCAACGAATGAATGGCAATGGCAGCGCAGAAAGTCCGCCCAGAATGATTCGTTCCTACTAGTCTCGCTGTTGGTTGTCCGTGTTCGCCTTTGGCAATTCATGCGACTCTTCAATGCTCTCGCTCTCCTGCCTGTGCTGGCCTTGCTGACGGCGGCACCGCTGTGTGCAGAGGTCACATTCGGTGCGTCGGGGGAGGAGCGCGAACCGTTTCGCCGCCAACAATGGCGTGTGCCATCGCCCGACGCCGACATTGCCGCGCATGCGCTGTTGTTTCGCCCAGCCGGCGCTGGTCCATTCCGGCTCGCAGTGATTGCGCATGCCTCGACGCAGAACGTCTTGCGTCGCGCGCAAATGCCGCAGCCGGAATACCGCGCGCTCGCGGCCTTTCTCGTCGCACGTGGCTTCGCCGTGCTGGTGCCGGAGCGGCTCGGCCATGGTGCGACCGGCGGCCGCTATGTCGAGGACCAGGGCGGCTGCGACGAAGCGGATTACGCGCGCTCCGGCCGCGCGACGGCGGACGAAATCTTGCGCGCGTTGGAATTCTTGCGAAAGCAGGATTTTATTCGCAAGGACGCAGCCATCGTGATCGGCCATTCCGCCGGCGGCTGGGGCGCGCTGGCGCTGGCCAATGCCGATCCGAACGCCGTCGCTGCGATCGTTGCGTTCGCGCCGGGCCGCGGTGGCCATGCCAATGATGAGCCGAACCGGATCTGCGCGCCGCATACGCTTCTGGCGGCAGTGGCTGAGTTCGGCAAGGCGGCGCGGATTCCCGTCACCTGGCTCGTTGCCGCAAACGACAGCTATTTTGCACCGGCATTGTCGCAGAGAATGGCCGATGCGTTTCGCACCACCGGCGGCAACGCCCTCTTCCACACGCTGCCCGCCGTCGGCAGCGAGGGGCACTGGATGATCGAGACCGAGGCCGGGGTCAAAGCCGCAAGCAGCGAGCTCGCGCGCGCGCTGAACCCGTCGAGGCCTGTGGCGACCAAGAAGCCATGACGCTGTATTTCCTGGTCAAATTCTTTCATGTGCTCGGCGCCGTCATTATCCTCGGCACCGGAACCGGCATTGCCTTCTTCATGCTGATGGCGCATCGGACACGCGATGTCGCGTTCATCGCGCGCACCGCGTCGGTGGTGGTGATCGCGGATGCGATCTTCACGCTTTCGGCCGTGCTGCTCCAGCCGCTCACGGGCGGCCTGCTGATGACGCTGTCGGCGACGCCGATCACCGAGCGCTGGCTGCTGGCCTCGCTCGCGCTCTACGTCTTTGCCGGCCTGTTCTGGGTCCCCGTCGTCTTCATGCAGATCGAGATGCGCGATCTCGCGCGCAAGGCCGCCGAGCAACGCAGCGCGCTGCCGGAGCGCTACTTCTTGCTGTTCCGCCGCTGGTTCGCGTTCGGTTTCCCCGGCTTCGGCGCGACGATGCTGATCCTGTGGCTGATGATCGCCAAACCATTTTGAGAGACGTGATGAGTGAGCGGACCATTTTGGTGCTCGGCGCCTCCGGCCTGATCGGGCGCTTCGTCACCGACGATCTTCGCGCGCGGGGCTTTCGTGTCGTCGGCGTCGCGCGTAGCCTGTCGCCAGCGCAGAAGACGAGCGCGCTGGATCTCGAGCTGCCGATCCTCTCGCTCGATGCGGCCGCGCTGACGCGCCTCTTCAGCGAGCGCGCGGTGGATGTCGTCGTCAACTGTCTCGGCGTGCTCCAGGATGGCCCTGGCAGCGACACCAATGCCGTGCATCGCGATTTCGTCGCGCGTCTGCTTCAGGCCGTCGGTGGCAGCGGCCGTGTGATCCGGCTGGTTCACATCTCGATTCCCGGGACCGCAGAGGCCGATCGCACCGCCTTCGCAACGACCAAGCGCGAGGCCGAACGCCTGATCGCGGCCTCCGGCATTCCCCACGCCATTTTGCGGCCGGGCTTCGTGGTCGCGCCCTCAGCCTATGGCGGCAGCGCCATGCTGCGCGCGCTCGCCGCCTTCCCGCTCGACCTGCCTGCGAAGGAGATGGCGACGCCGTTTCAGCCCGTGGCGATTGAGGATATTTCGGCCACCATCGCCTGGCTCGCCGCACGCGACATCGGCGATGCCGGCGTGAAAGCCGTGACCTGGGACCTGATGCAGCCTGAGCCGATTACCATGGCCGGCGTCATCAAGCAGTTCCGCCACGCCTTCGGCACGGACGGCTGGCCTCGCCTCGCGATGCCCTCGCTCATGCTCGATCTCGGCGCGAGGATCGGCGATCTCGCCAATTATCTCGGCTGGATGCCGCCGATGCGCTCCACCGCCATCGCCGAGCTGCGCCGCGGCGTGAGCGGTGATCCCTCGGCATGGATCGCCGCCACGGGCATCGCGTCGAAGTCGCTCGCCGAGACGATCGGGCGCCATCCCGCCGCCATCCAGGACAAATGGTTCGCGCGGCTGTTCCTGATCAAGGCGCTGATTGTCGCCAGTTTGGTCGCGTTCTGGCTCGTCTCCGGCTTCATCGCGCTATTCGTGTCCTACCGCGCCGCCGTAGGCATCCTGACGGTACACAACTTCCCGCCGGCGCTGGTCGATCCCATCACCATCGGCACCAGCCTGATGGACATGAGCATCGGCATGCTGATCGCCTTCCGCCGCACGGCCGCGATCGGGCTGGTGACGGGCATTGTTGCTTCGCTCGGCTACATGGTGGGCGCAGCGATCCTCACGCCCGACCTCTGGATCGAGCCGCTCGGCGCGCTGGTGAAGACAGGGCCGGCGATCGTGCTGATGCTGGTCGCGCTCTTGATGCTGGATAATCGATAGCGTTTTCGAGCGAAGTGGATCCCGGTTCGCGTGAAGAAAATGCGTGAAAAAGAGAGTCTGATGAGCAAATGGCCCGATGACGACGTGATCCTGTTCGACGGCGTCTGCGTCTTCTGCTCGCGCTGGGTGCGTTTCGTCGCCAAGCGCGACACGGCGAAGCGCTTTCATTTCACGCCGATCCAGTCGGACTATGGTGCCCGGCTGGCGCGCACATTCGGCATCGATCCCAACGACCCTGATACCAATGCCGTCGTCCATGGCGGCGATGTCTTCATGAAGTCGGACGCCGCGCTGACAGTGCTCTCTCAGCTCCCAGGCTGGGGCTGGGTGCGCATGCTGTTCGCCGTGCCGAAGCCGCTGCGGGACCCCGTCTACAGCCTCATCGCGCGCAACCGCTATCGCATTTTAGGGAAGTACGACGCGTGCTTCGTGCCGGATGCGGATCTGCGGGCGCGGGTGATCGAGTAAATTCGTCACGGCTTGGCGAGAGCGGCCAGCACTTCCTTCGCCGCGCGCTCGCCGCTGTCGCGCGCGCCGTGGGCTGTCGAGAAAAAGTGCGGCGATGTCGCCTCGCCCGCAAAGAACAGCCGACCGTCGACCGGCGCGGCCAGCACGGCGCGATCGCCGGCGTGGCCAGGGAGCGCATGCGAGTAAGCGCCGCGAGCGAGGCGGTCGTGGCCCCAGCGCGACTCTGCCAGCGGCTTCAGCTTGCGGCGGATGTCGTTGCCCAAATAGTCCGCGATCTCGTCGATGCTCTGCGCCGCGAAGGCGCCCTCGCCGGCGTCCTCCAATTCGCGCGCGAAGCTGCCGCCGAAAAATCCGTCGATGCAGGGCTGGCCGAACGGGCGGATGTGGTAGGTGCCCATTGCGGTGCGCATGGTGGCGCCGCGCAGATTGCCTTCCTTTGGAAAGGCTTCCGCATCCTGCAGCGCCAGCACCACCTTGTCGTCGACGCCGAGCGGCAGGCCACATGCGGCGTCGACCTTGGCCGGCAGCGGCGGCGAGAAGCGGATTGCTTCATTCGCAATCAGGTTGGTCGGCACTGTGACGATCACCCTGTCCGCGGTGAGCGTGCCCGATGACGTCTCGATCCGGATGCGCTTGCCGGAATGGTCGATCAGCGAGACGTTGCAGTTCAGTGCCACTGGGCAGGAGGCTCCATAGGCCGCGATCAGCGCACCATAGCCGGCGCGGACGCGCCAATTGAAATAGGTGTCCTCGTAGGCGTCCATATCGAGGATCGAGACCCGATCGAGCTCAGAGCCGTTCACATAGGTCGAGACGGCATTGATCATCGGGTTCCAGCGATTGCCCGGCTCGAGATAGCGCTCGGCCGGCGCATCCTCGCCCGCTTCCGCAGCTTCGCTGACGCGCTCGTAGAATTCGTCGATCGTGCGCGCGAACTCATCCCGCTCACGCTCCGGAAACACCTCGCCAAAGGCACGGTCACGCCAGGGCGGCAGATCCGTGTTGACCTCGAAATTCAGGCTCTTGGCGATTGCGACGAACGAGTTCTTGTCGGCCGAGTGCAGCCAGCCGCAGCCGACGTCGAAGATGACTTCGGGCGAGGCCTGCACGGTCCAGGCGCGGCCGCCGAGCCGACCCCGTGCCTCCAGCACGATCACGGAGAGACCCGAGCCATCAAGCGCATGCGCGGCGCCGAGACCAGCGGCACCGGCCCCGATGATCGCGACGTCGACGGAGGAAGGGAGGGAGCTCATGGGTCGGCTCTAGCACGTTCGCTGAAGCGCCACCACAAAACGAACTGTCATCACCCGCGAAGGCGGGTGATCCAGTATTCCAGAGACGATTGTGAAGTACGGAGAGGCCGCGGCGTACTGGATTCCCCGCCTTCGCGGGGAATGACAGTTGGCGGCGTGGCCTTAAGCCACCGCTTCCTTGGCCTTTTCCGCGCGCTTGCGCTCGTTCGGGTCGAGGTGCTTCTTGCGCAGGCGGATCGACTTCGGGGTGACCTCGACGAGCTCGTCGCCCTCGATATAGGCGAGCGCCTTTTCCAGGGTCATGCGGATCGGCGGGGTCAGGCGCACCGCTTCGTCCTTCGACGTCGTGCGGATGTTGGTGAGCTGCTTGCCCTTGAGCACGTTGATCTCGAGATCGTTGTCGCGGGTGTGCTCGCCGACGATCATGCCCTTGTAGACCTTCCAGCCTGGCTCGATCATCATCGGACCGCGGTCTTCCAGCTTGAACATGGCGTAGGCCACCGCCTCGCCCTGGTCGTTGGAGATCAGGACGCCGTTGCGGCGGCCCTGGATCTCGCCCTTGTACGGGGCGTAGCCGTGGAACAGGCGGTTCATGATCGCGGTGCCGCGGGTGTCGGTGAGCAGCTCGCCCTGGTAGCCGATCAGGCCGCGGGTCGGCGCGTAGAACACCAGGCGCTGACGGTTGCCGCCGGACGGCTTCATCTCGATCAGCTCGGACTTGCGCTCGCTCATCTTCTGCACGACGACGCCGGAATGCTCCTCGTCGACGTCGATCACGACCTCCTCGATCGGCTCCATGGTGGCGCCAGTGGCCTCGTCCTTCTGGAACACGACGCGGGGACGCGACACCGAGAGCTCAAAGCCCTCGCGGCGCATGGTCTCGATTAGGATCGCGAGCTGCAATTCGCCGCGGCCCGAGACTTCCATCGCGTCCTTGTCGGCGGATTCGACGACGCGCAGCGCGACGTTGCCCTCGGCCTCGCGCAGCAGACGGTCGCGGATCATGCGGCTCGTCACCTTGTCGCCTTCGGTGCCGGCCAGCGGGGAGTTGTTGACGATGAACGACATCGACACGGTCGGCGGATCGATCGGCTGCGCCGGCAGCGGTACCTCGACGGTCGGATCGCAGAAGGTGTCGGCGACGGTGCCCTTGGTGAGGCCCGCGATGGCGACGATGTCGCCCGCTTCGGCTTCCTCGAGCGGCGTGCGCTCGAGACCGCGGAATGCCAGGATCTTGGTGATGCGGCCGGACTCGACCAGCTTGCCGTCGGCATGCAGCACCTTGACCTGCTGGTTCGGCTTGAGCACGCCGGACGAGATGCGGCCGGTGATGATGCGGCCGAGATAGGGGTTGGCCTCCAGGATGGTGCCGATCATCTTGAACGGACCTTCCTCGACCTTCGGCGGCGCGACGTGGCGCAGCACCAGCTCGAACAGCGGCTCCATGCCCTTGTCCTGCGGACCCTCGGGGCTATCGGCCATCCAGCCCTGCTTGGCCGACCCGTAGAGGATCGGGAAGTCGAGCTGCTCCTCGCTGGCGTCGAGCGCCGCGAACAGGTCGAATACCTCGTTGATGACCTCGGTCGGGCGCGCGTCGGGGCGGTCCACCTTGTTGATGACGACGATCGGCTTGAGGCCGACCTTCAGCGCCTTGGAGACCACGAACTTGGTCTGCGGCAGCGGGCCTTCGGCGGCGTCGACCAGCACCAGGGCGCCGTCCACCATGTTCAGGATGCGCTCGACCTCACCGCCGAAATCGGCGTGGCCGGGGGTGTCGACGATGTTGATGCGGGTGTCCTTCCACTGCACCGAGGCCGCCTTGGCCAGAATGGTGATGCCGCGCTCGCGCTCCAGGTCGTTGGAGTCCATGGCGCGATCGGTCACCTTCTGGTTTTCGCGGAACGTGCCGGACTGCTGGAGGAGCTTGTCGACAAGGGTCGTCTTGCCGTGGTCGACGTGGGCGATGATGGCGACGTTGCGGAGGTTCATGAGTGAGCTTCTTTGCGGTCGAACAATGGGTTAAGCGCGATCTCGCCGGTCGGACCGGGACCTCTTCACGGACAACGCTGGAAACGTGGAAAACGGGGCCTGCTCCGCCCAAAAAGGAAGCCCGGTCAGCTCGACCGGGCACCCTACGCGTTTGCGGCGCAATATATGCAAAAACCGCCAAAAAACAATGTGTTCTTTGCTGGTTGGTTGACTGAATTTTGTCCGGGCATTCCCGGGGCTTAGGGGCGGGTTCCGGGATGGGTGGGGGCCTTCCGCCCCTTGATCGCCGCCCAGATCAGGGCGATGCCTCCGATGCCGACGACCAGGCCCAGGAAGACCAGCGGCGCGATGTCCGAATCGATCTTGCCCCCGTCGATCGCCGAGTCTGCGCCGAACAGCAGGGCGCAGAGGCCCGGCAACAGCAGGACGACCCCCGAGATCACCATGAGCGCGGTCAGGCAGCCGCTTCGTGCCTCGCCGGCCGTCGGAACGGGTGGCAGAACCGGCGGAGGCGTGTCGCTCATCGTGGTGCCTCCTCGCGCTGCCTTGCCTCGCGATAGGTCTGCCCTTCGAGCCCGGCGCGGATGCCGTCGATCTTGCCGTTCCGATAGAACAGATTGTAGGTGTCGAACGGGATGATCGCGCCCTGCTCCGTCACGAAATGGATGCAGCTGCGCTTGACGTTGCCGACGCAGAAATTGAAGCGGTCGAGAAACTGCACGATGGTGACGCGGAAGACGTTCTCGTAACTGAGTCCTTCCGGCACCTGAAAGCTCGGCAGGCAGCACAAGAGATCGCAGACGCGCTCGGAGGTGTTGAGCGGGCCCGACGACAGCGAGAACAGATCCAAGAACTTTTCCTGGAATTTCTCCCGCAGCATCGGATATTTTTCCGGGCTGATGGTGTTGGGCATCACCGCCACCAGCTGCTCCTGCGGGATCAGCGAGGTCAGCGGCAGCACCTTCTCGCCGTTGCGCAGGCCATAGCCGATCGAGATGCTCTCGGGGTTGCAGGGCAGCGGGATCATGTCCTTGTCGCCGAACACACCGGTCTCGACGACGCGGTTGCGGATCTCCGACAGCATGATGCGGTCGGTAGCCTTGTCGAAATTCTCGTTGCGGCCGGCATCCTGCACCGGCTGGAGCGTGACGCCGCGCACGCATTTCCAGGTGAGGGCGTGGCGGACGATGTCGCCGATCTCGGTGTCGTTGACGCCGCGCTTGATGGTCGCGACCAGCGTGGTCGACACGCCGTAATGCTCGAGATTCTCCAGCGCCTGCTGGCGGATTTTCCGCAAATCCGCGCCGCGCAAATTGATCAGCGCATCGCGCTGAAGCGAATCGAACTGGAGATAGACCTCGAGCCCGCGCCTGTTCTCGGCGAGCCGCGCCACGAAATCCTTCTCGCGGGCGATACGCAGGCCGTTGGTGTTGATCATGACATGCCGGATCGGGCGCGCGCGCACCGCGTCCAGGATCTCGAAGAAATCCGGATGCAGTGTCGGCTCGCCGCCGGAAATCTGCACGAGGTCGGGCTCCCCTTCGCTGGCGACCAGCGCGTCGAGCATCTTCTCGATCGTCGCGAGCGGAGTGAATTTCGTTCGGGCCGGCGCGGAGTCTGCAAAGCAGACCGGGCAGGTGAGATTGCAATGCTCGGTGATCTCGATCAGCGCCAGGCAGGAATGCTGCTCGTGGTCGGGACAGAGGCCGCAATCATAGGGACAGCCGTATTCGGTGCGCTGCTGGAATTGCAGCGGCCGGTCGCCCGGCTTGATGAAATCCTTGCACAGGCGCCAATAGGCCGCGTCGGTGGACACGAGCGTCGACTGGACGCCGTGCTCCCGGCAGCGCTTCTCGTACCAGACCTCGTTGTCGAGGATCTGGATCTTGGTCGGCACAAGTTTCAGGCAGGTTTCGCAAAGGGATTGGGTCTGGCCCCAGAAGATGTAAGGGCGCGACTTACGCAGCGGCGCGTTCATGCATAGGCCTCGCTTGGCGCGCCGTCGCCAGCATGACGGCGGCGTAGAGCAGGATGGAGAGCGACAGCAGGTGAAACAGCGTGAAGGGCTCGATCAGCGGGCCGTAAGGCTTGAGGAATTCCCACAGGAAGCGCTGCGCTCCATAAAAAGCGAGAACCAGGTAGAATCCATTGGTGATCACAAACGCATTCCGGTTCACGACCGCCAGCACATAGAGCTGGGCGAACAGGGCCATCGCCGCGCTCTCGTAGAGCTGCACGGGATGGCGCAAAATGCCGTCGCCGAAATCATGGCCCCAGGGCAATGCCGTCGCCGTGCCATAGGTGAAATCGTCAAGGCCCGCGAAATAGCAGCCGAGCCGTCCGATCGCGACGCCGAGGGCCAGCGGCAGGGCAAACCGCGCGCCGGTGCGCACCGCGATCCCTGCGGTCCATTTGTAGAGCTCGATCGCAACGATGCCGCCGGCGAGCGCGCCCTCCACCGAGCGCGCAATGCCGCTCTGCCCCGACAGCCACAGATTGACCGAGCCGAACAGATAGGCGCCAAGGCCGGCGCCGAACACCAGCGCGGCGATGTAAGGCAGCTCGAACGATTGCGCCGGAAACCGCAAACCCTGTCGCGACAGCCAGTAAACGGCGGCTGCGGCCGCCAGCCACGCCGCAATGTCGAAGATCGTGTGAAGAAAAGCCCCGCTCATGCGGGGACAACCATAGCACGATCACGTTGAAGTGCGCGGGGCGCATTTTTGTGCCCTCTCCCCTTGTGGGAGAGGGCAGCTCCGTATCAGCCACAACCTCATTTGGGTGAGGGGTTGTCTCCGCGAATTCAGCCGCCGCGGTGTGCGCGGATAGAGACCCCTCATCCGGCTTCGCTTCGCAAAGCCACCTTCTCCCACAAGGGGAGAAGGAAGAAGCAAGACCCTTAGCTGGCCTCCCGCTCCTCGGTCGGATACACGCCCCGCAGCACCTCCTCGAAATGCATCTTCACCGCGTCGTTGCACAGGCAGGCGCGCAGGCGCAGGCCGTCGCGGTTGCGGACCAGGATTGAGCCGCGCCGTGTGTCGAGCACGCCTTCCGCCTTGAACGATTGAAGCACGCGGCTCGCATAGCTGCGCCCCACCCCGAGTAGCGTCGCGAGCTGTTCGTGGGTCAGCGGCACGCTGCTGTCGTCGCCGGTACGCTCCATCGCCGCTAGAATCCATTTGGCCGTGCGCTGCTCGATCGAGTGGATGGCGTTGCAGGCGGTGGACTGGAAGATCTGCGCCAGCATGCAGTCGGCGTAACGGGCAAAGATGTTGCGCAGCGAAGCCGAGCGTTGCTTGGCCGCTTCGAGCTTGCCGACATGGATGCGCGCAAACGGTCCGCCGAACTTCACGCAGATGCGTGTATAGGCCGGCAGGAATCCCTCGCTGACGATGCCGCCCACCGCGCCCTCGCGGCCGACCAGAATGGTCTCGACATCACGGCCGTCTTCGTTGGGGACGAGAAAAGTCGCAAGCGATGGTCCGCAGGGAAAGTGCACGACCTGGACGTCGTCGCCGGGACTGTAGAGCAGCTCGCTCGCCGCAGCGTTGTCAACGGTGACGTGCGGCGCCAGCAGCGCGTAATCCGCCGCGCTCAAGCGCCGCAACAGATTGTTGAGAGGCCTAGTGTCGATCTCGGTTGTCTTGCTGATGCGCGCGTCCATCGTCGATCCCCTGCTCTCCTTTCAACACTAGCGAGCTCCGCGTCCTGGCTGTGTGCACAAGTGGACAGACGTTAAAACTGTTCTGTGGTGAGTTTCGTTCCGGGAACCCTCCGATGCGCTGGGCGCAGGCGTCGGGCTGAGGCTGTCCTTAAGGCACAAAAACATGCAGCCCTCGATAGCCAGCACCATGATACCTGCCTCCCCGAACGGCTCGGCCGACGTGCCCAGCGATATCCTGATCGTCGAGGACGATCCGATCATCGCGATCGATTTCGAGGATCGCCTGCTTGGATTTGGCGCCAAGAGCGTGCGCACCGTCGGATCGGTGGCGCAGGCGCTGAACGCGATCGCGGCGCGTGCACCGGATTTTGCGCTGCTCGACGTCGAGTTGAGCCGCGAGAAGAGCTTCGCCGTCGCCGAGCGGCTGGCGGCGGCGCAAATCCCGTTCGTGTTCGTGACCGGCTACGGCGCCGAAACCCGGATCCCGGCCGAATTCAAGGCGCGGTCCCGGCTGCAAAAGCCCTGCTCGAGCGAGGCGCTGGAGGCCGCGCTGCGCTCGCGCGGCGCCTGACGTCTCATTTGCCGGAGCGGATGCAGAGCTCGGCGAGTTCGCTCTCGACGCCGCGGAAGTATGTATGCGCAAGCGGCGGCGGCGATGAGCTCCTCTTGATCGCGTCTTGCTGGGCGAGCGCTGCCTGCTCGGACAATTGCAGGAAACGTTTCAGCGCGGACGATTTGGTCTTCGCGACGAATTTTTCCAGTGCGTCTTCGGTCGCCCCGGTCGAATTGCGATCGAGCAATTCCTTGTTGCCGGTCGCGACCGGCGACACCGCGCCGAGCTTGATCCGGCTGAGCAGAACGTAGCGGTCGAAATGCTCGAAGATCAGATCGAGGCTCCGGGCCTGTCGCATCGGCTCCTCGATCGCAAGAAAGCGTTTGACGTCTGCATTGCGCTCGAGGCGTTCCCGCTCGGCTGCGCCGGGAAACGGATTGGCGGCGTTCTGCCGATCGATGAGGGTGCCCGTGCTCTCCAGCATGCGCGTGCCCCATGAAATGACGATGTCGCGGCCGCGCGGCTCAAGCTGATCTGCCGCAAGCCCCTTTTCGGCCAGGCACGCGGGATCCGCGCTCGCGCGCAATGCCTTGCCGAGCTCGACGGTCAGCGCCTTGCCGTAAGGCGATGCGAAGGCCTCGCGCACCAGCGCGGCCCTGTCCTGGGTCTGCGCCCATGCCGGAGACGCTGCGCTCAGCAGGAGCGCGATGACGATGGTTCGGCGGCTGAACAGCACAGATCAACTCGAAAATGGCTCGGACGGCATCAGGCTCGTGAAAATGACGAGCCTGCAATGGTCGTCAGGGCCGACCGGATGGTTCATCGCCATCCGGCTCCACGTTGGGCTTTACGCAAGCTTCGGATCGAGCGTGGTCGACCACAGCGCGACGTCGGCGCGATCGCGCAAGGTCACCGTCATCTGGCCGGAGGCGCCGTCGATCTTGACGTGACCGAAGAACTGCATGCCAGCCGAGGGCGGCAGGTTCTGCTTGTCGGGGCCGGGCGCTTTGACGAAGCGCACCTCGGGTCCAAAGGTGTTGTCGAGCGCGTTCGGACCGAACGTGCCGGCGTGCAGCGGGCCCGAGACGAACTCCCAGAACGGCTCGAACTCCTGGAATTGGGCCTTGTTCGGATCGTAGTAATGCGCCGCGGCGTAGTGCACGTCCGCGGTCAGCCACACCGTGTTGTTGATCGGCGCCATCTTGATGAAGCGCAGGATGTCGGCGATCTCGAATTCGCGGCCGCGCACCGGGCCGTCACCCTGCGCGAAAGCCTCCGAGCCGCCCTTCGGCGTATCAGGCACGACGAGGCTGAGCGGCATGTCGGAGGCGACCACCTTCCAGGTCGCGCGCGAGTTGAGGAGGCCGCGCTTGAGCCAGGCGATCTGGTCCGGGCCAAGGAAGTAGCTGGCCGGGCCATAAGCGGTTTCGAGATTGGCCCCGTTCGGGCCGCGATAGCTGCGCTCGTCGAGCATGAAGACGTCGAGATGCGGACCATAGGAGATCTGGCGGTAGACGCGGCCGGGCTCGACGATGCTCTCGCGCATCGGATACATCTCGTGGAAGGCGCGGCCCGCCCGCGCGGCGAGCAGCGTGATGTCGCGCTCCTTGTAGGTCGCCGGCAGCTCCTTCGACAGCGACCAGTTGTTGGTCACCTCGTGATCGTCCCACTGCACGAAGATCGGCACTTCGGCATTGAAGGCGCGGACATTGTCGTCGGTGAGATTGTATTTGTGCGCGGCGCGGTACTCGTCCAGCGTCTCCGCGACCTTGGCCTTCTCGGGGATGGTGACGTTCTTCCAGATCTTGCCGTCCGCGAGCTTCACCTCGGATTGAATCGGGCCGTCGGCATAGATGGTGTCGCCGGAATGCAGGAAGAAATCCGGACGATGCTTACGCATCGCCGAGAAGGTGAACATGCCGCCGTCGTCGGGATTGATGCCCCAGCCCTGGCCTGCGACGTCGCCGCCCCAGACGAAGCTGACGTCGCGGCGGTCGGCCGGCGCGGTGCGGAAGCGGCCGACCGCCGGCTCGCCCTCGATCGCGGTGTGCGAGAGATCGCGAAAGCGGACACGGTAGAAGATGTCCTGGCCGCCCGGCAGGTTCTCCAGCAGCATCTTGGCGGTGAAGTCGCTTTCGGGAAGGGCCGCGATCGGCGGCAGCGCGCGGGCGTCCTTGAATGACTCGGTCGTTGCCACCTCGACCAGCATCTGCGCGGGCCGATCGGTGCGCGCCCACACCACACCGCCGTCGACGGTGACGTCGCCCGATTGCACGCCCTGCGTCACCGCCGGCCGGTCGGCCGCGCGCGACAGATGGGGCATCGCGATCGCGCCAAGCGCGCCGGCGCTGGTGGTGAGGAAACGGCGGCGGGAGAATTTGATCTTCATGGGCTGGCTCGCAGGCTGGCTGTGTGCGCATCTCGCACCGTCATTCCGGGATGGTGCGGGAGCACCAGACCCGGAATCTCGAGATTTCGGGCGCGATGGTGACGCATCGCCCTGAATGACGGCGCAAGCTATATTGAGACAATGTGACGCAGCAATTACGCGCGCAAGCGTTTACGCGTTGCCGGCGGCCCGGAATTGCGCGCCCGTCCGTTGCAGGTTCTGGGACAGGCTGAGAAGCACGGCCTTGCGGTCGGCGACCGCGGCGTGGAACTGGTCGAGCGCGATATTGAAAGCCGTGAGCGCGGCTTCCTCGATCGCGCCGTGATCGAAGCAGCGCAGCGTGTCGCGCAGGATGTCGTCGGCCTCGGTCTGCATCTGGTCGAGCTCTTCGGCCGTCTCGGACTTGCGCGCCGCCGCGATCATGTCGAGCAGGCGGTCGCGCAGATGGCTGTTGTTGTCGCGCTCGTCCTTCTTCAAATAGCCCGCAAACCAGGCGCCAAGCGAGCCCATGGCCGAAAGCGCCATCAGGCCCCACCAGATGAAATCGCTGTACCTGTCGAGGAAGGTCTTTTCCTCGCCGTCGACGAAGGCGGCGGCGCCGGGATGCACGGGGATCACGGCGTCCTTGTCGGTGTCGGGCGTCTCGATCTTGGCCGCCAGCGGGAATTCCGTCACCAGTTGCTGGCGCACGGCGAACAGCTGGCGGGTGAATGCCGCGATGGTGGTTTCGGAGATGCCTTTGCGCGCCACGATGTGGTGCGAGAAGCTGATGGTCTTGACCTCGTCCTCGGGCCGGTCAGGTGAGCCGCCATAGGTGCCGGCGGGAATCTCCGAGGCTTCATAGACCGGATGGTTCTGCGCGATCGCGTCGGCGGAATCGATCGCGATGAAGGTCGGCGTGCCGCCGTCCCTGGCCGAGGCCGCGATCGCATCCGCCGTGATCTTGCTGTTGACGGGACCGGCGGCGAGATAGGCATCGGCCTTCTGGGCCTTGATCGCCTCGGCGGCTTCATTCGCCGGGAACTGGATGATCTCGACCTTGGCGGGATCGACGCCGTATTGCTGCAGGATCACCTTGAGCAGATTGACGTTGGCCTGGGTGCGGCCGACCACGCCGACGCGATGACCGGCGAGCTGCGCGATCTTGGTGATCTTCGCGCCCTTCTTCTTGCCCTTGCCGGGCACGGACCACAGCACCACGACGTTCTTGCGCAGGGTCGCGACCGCTTGCGCGTTCTTGGGAACGTCGACGTCGCCGCGCACGATGGCGAGATCGACCTTGCTCTCCGCAAGCGCCTCGGCGCTGGCGGTGGCGCCGTCGGTCTGGATCGGCCGCAGCCGCACGTAACTCTTGTTCTGCGAGAAAGCCTGGGTCAGCGCCTGCACGACCTTGACGTCGTCGCTGTTCGCGGGGCCGACCGCGATCTTCAGCGTCACCGGCCGCATCGCGAAATAATAGCCGCCGGTGATTGCGCCGATGATCGCAAGCACCAATGCGAGGGAGACAAGCGCGGTGCGCCGCGCCGCTGATCGCGGCGACGTCGAGTTGGGCGTTTCGGCCAGGTCCGATTCCCCGGTCATCGATCTCCCGAACAGGCGCTTGAGGCTCAGTTTCATCTCGGCCGGCGATTTACGCCCGTAATTATAGCAAAATTCTTGTCCGGACGGGTTACATCTCCGTCATGGTTAGCGGATGGGCCAAATCCCCTGTGAACCTGGGCCATATGCACGGTGTTAGGGTAAAGTTCCCCTGAAGGACGGAGGCGATCATGGCAGAGCGGCTGACGGCGGAAGCACGCAAGCAGGCGCTGGGCGCCATACCGGGCTGGACCGAGGTCCCGGGCCGGGACGCCATCGGGAAAACCTTTGTCTTCAAGGATTTCAACGAGGCGTTCGGCTTCATGACGCGCGCCGCGCTGGTCGCCGAGAAGATGGACCATCACCCCGAATGGCGGAACGTCTACAAGACGGTGGAGGTGGTGCTCTCGACCCATGACGCCGGCGGCGTCACCAGGCTCGATATCGAGCTCGCCCAGAAGATGAACGCCATCGCCGGCTGACACCGGGCTTACATCTTGTCGGCGCCGGCAGCATCCCCATGTTGTGATCAGCAATGGATGCGGCGATCTGCCGCCCTGGCTGAACGGGGAGTTTGCAGGACATGGCTGCCGAACACAGCGTCGGTTTCGAGCCCGCCGATCGGCTCGCGGAGGATCGCGAGAGCGTTCGCCGTCGCTTCTGGCGCAAGCTGAAGCGTGTCGCCGCGCACCTGCCGTTCGCGGAAGATCTGCTCGCGGCCTATTATTGCGCGTTCGACCGGCAGACGCCGCGCCACGTCCAGGCCTCGCTGCTGGGCGCGATCGCCTATTTCATCCTGCCCTTCGACTTCGTTCCCGACGTGATGCCGATCCTCGGCTTCACGGATGATGCCGCCGTGCTCGCCACGGCCATCCGCATGGTCGCGAGCCACATCACCAACGAGCATCGCGAAGCCGCCCGCGCCGCGCTGAAGCGCGGTGTGGATGAGGCGGAGGTGGCGCAGTAGGGGCAGTTCAACCAAGTCCACTGCTGTCATTCCCCGCGAAGGCGGGGAATCCAGTACGCCGCGGCCTCTCGATTCAATCGCTGACGTCCCGGAGTACTGGATCGCCCGGTCAAGCCGGACGATGACGGCTGTATGTGGAGCGACGAGACGCGCCCGCTACTTCTTCCCCGTCTCCGCCCGCGCGTTCTCCGCGTCCCACGCCTGGAATTGCTTGAACAGCGTTTCCTTGTCGGCATCTGACACTTTCGCGGCCGCGGGATTCTGCTTCAGGAATGCCTCGAAGCGCTGGCGCGTCACCGGCTCGACGCCGTGCTTGTCGAGCCATTGCTGCGCCACAGGCAATCTATTCCAGCCGGCGAGCGGGGCGGGGAGCGAGACTTCCTTCCACTTGGGATGGAACGGCGGGTTCTGGAGCGCGGGGAATTTGGTGAAGAACGCGTCCACGAACAGCGCGAGCTTACGGTAACGCTCGGTGTTCGGCGCCCAGTTATAGGCCGCGAGCACCGCGGGCACCGCGATCGTGTCCACGCTCTCGCCCTCCTTGATCAGGTTCGGATAGTCCTTGGCCGTGAGCGTCGCCGGCAGATAGTCGCTCTGCAGCGGTTTTGCGTAATCGACCTTGGCGAGATGGAAGCGGCCGTCATTGCCGAAGGTCGAGACCGATTTGTACGGCTTGCCTCCGACCACGATGACGGCGTCGATCTCGCCGGACTTCAGCTTCTCCATCGCGATGCGCTGCTCGACATAGACGAAGTTCGCCTTGATCCCGAGCCGCTCGAACACCGTCAGTGCGGTGACGAAGGTCCCGCCATTGGGCAGATCGACGCTGACCTTCTTGCCCTCGAGGTCCTTCAGCGTCGCGATCGACTTCGGCGCGATCACCTGCATCTCTTCATTGTAGAGCTTGGTCACGTAAGTGAACTGTTTCTTGATGTCCTTGGCAAAGCCCTTGCGCTCGAGATAGTCGAGCGTGTCGGCGCGCACGACGCCGAGATCGACGCCTTGCAGGAACAGGATGTCGGCGACGCTCTGCACCGAGCCGCGGCCGACGATCGGCAGCACGCGGATCTTGTTGCCGTCGTCGAGCACGGAGGCAAGGTCGGCGCCGAATTGCACATAGGTGCCGCCGATCGTGCCTGTGATCAGCGTGACGGTATTGGCGTTCAGCGCCTGCTTGGTCGAGTTCGAGCCGAACTGGAAGATGGCCTTCAGGCTGTCCGAGACCTTGGCCGGATCATATTCGGTCTGCTCGGCGCGGGCGGTGAAGGCACAGACGGTCATGATGGCGGCGAGCGCCACTCGATAGACGTTACGCATGGTGTCCTCTGAAGAGTTCTAGTTCGAGAGCTGGCCGAGGCGCTGCCGCGCCTCCGCCGATCCGAGGCTTGCGGCGCGCTGGTACCAGTCGCGTGCGGTGGACGCGTCGCCAATGACGGTCCGCGCATCGCTGGTGCCGAGCACCGCAGGATCATAGGTTTGCGCCAGCAGCAGCGCGGCGGTTGCATCCCTCGCGTTGGCCGCGCGCTCGAGCAGCAGGCGCGCCGCGGCGATGTCGCCGACGCCGATCAGGCTCCGCGCGCGCGTCATCAATCCTGCCAGCGTGTCGGCGTCGAGCGTCCTGACGGGTTCGGGCGGTGGTGGTGCCGGCTGCGCCGCGACAGGCGCGGGCGCTTGCACGGGCGTCTGGGCTTGCAGCGCAGTCTGGTAGGCGCTCGCGATCGCTTCGCGGCTCGGCGCCGGCGGCGCCGGAACAGTCTGCGCGTCGGCGCTGGCCAGCACCGCATTGGTGACGCGGGCCGCGTCCTTGACCGGGGTCTGCCGTGCAGCCGGCGGTGGAGGGGCGAGGGTCTGCAGCGTCGAGGCGCCGGCATAGGCGGCGACGAGATCGCGCAGGTCGGATTGAAACACCCCGGCCAGGATCGTGGCCGCGGAAATCGCCAGAACCGTCCCGAGAATGGCCGGGATGAACCTGGTTCTCGAGCGCAGCGCCTGCGGCGCAAATTCCCGCGGGTCCGGCGCCCCGAGCGGGTCGGACAGGAACAGCGGCATTGGATCGTCCTGTGGAAGATCAGCCCGTGCGGCGCGCGCACGGATGTAGTCCGCCGTGGACGATTGTGACACAAATTTATCGGAGTCGAACGCTCGCGACTCCCTGGACTGACGGTACGCCGTCGTCTCCATGGTGATGCTCCCCATTACTGACGCTACTCAGGGGCATCCCGGCTTCAGTCTTCTTATTATTGTCCAGAAGTGCCCCGCGAACTGGAACCGGTAAATCGCCGTCTGAATCAGCCCAAAAAACGACAGCGGTTTGCGCGAATCAGGAAATATTTGGGTTTGATTGCGGCAAGGCCGGGGAATGCACCGCCATTTTGGCGTATTCCGTTGAGGGTAGATTTACCAAGCGGGCCATGTGCGACGTCGCGCGAACAGCCGCGAGCGCCCATGCTGCCTGTCCCATCATCGGTGTCATGCCCCGCCACCGGGTCTCGCCTTCGGCGAGCCCGAGGACAGGCTCCGGCGGGGCAGCCAGCACGCCGCTGCCTCGCGGTTAAGTCACTCGCGTCTCTGGAATACGGAGTCGCCCGGTCAAGCCGGGCGACGACAATGAGTGTGTGAGGATTGCGTAGGTCGCATCCTCACGGATGCAGGATCACCTTGCCCATGGCCTGACGTCCCGCCAGCACCTTCAGAGCGTCGGCGGTCTGCGCCAGCGGGAAGGTGCGGTCGACATGCGATGAAATCTTTCCTTCCGCGGTCCACTTCACGAGCTTTTCGAGATTGGCGCGGTTCTTCTCCGGGTTGAGCCGGGTCCAGGCGCCCCAGAACACGCCGCGGATGTCGCAGCCCTTCAGCAGCGCGAGGTTGAGCGGCATTTTCGGGATGTCGCCGGCGGCAAAGCCGATCACGAGGAAACGGCCTTCCCAGGCGATCGAGCGCAGCGCCTGCTCGGCATACGCACCACCAACCGGATCGAAGATGATGTCGACGCCCTTGCCGCCGGTGAGTTTTTTCAAGCCTTCCTTCAGATCTTCCTTGGCGTAGTTCAGCGTCACCTCGGCGCCGTGCGCCTTGGCGAATTCGAGCTTCTCGTCCGACGAGGCGCAGGCGATCACCTTCAGGCCCATCAGCTTGCCGAGCTCGCAGGCAGCGAGGCCCGTGCCGCCGGCAGCTCCAAGCACCGCGAGCGTCTCGCCCGGCTTCGGGCTCGCGCGATCTTCCAGCGCATGCAGCGCGGTGCCGTAGATGATGATGATGCCGGCCGCGCGGTCATAGTCGAGATTGTCCGGAATCTTCACGATCGACGCCGCCGGCAGCGCGATCTTCTCGCGCGCGCCGTTGTGGCCGCAGGAGGCGACGACGCGATCGCCGACCTTCAGATCGGTCACGCCGGGACCGATGCTCTCGATCACGCCCGCGACTTCCGCGGCCGGCGAGAACGGGAACGGCGGCTTGATCTGGTACTTGCCCTGGATCATCAGAAGGTCGAAGAAATTCAGCGCCGCCGCCTTGATCGCGATCACGGCTTCGCCGGGACCCGCCACCGGATCCGGCACCTCGGCGAGCACGAGATCGTCGGGCTGGCAATATTGCGAGCAGAGGATGGCTTTCATGGCGGCACCTTGGGTCGTTTCGAGTGGAATTATGGTTAGGCCGTTTCTGCCGGATTTAGGCAGTGGCGACAATCCGGATTCTTTGCCGGATGCCATGTTCGGCCTATCCTCGTCATTGCGAGCGAAGCGAAGCAATCCAGACTATTTCCGCAGGACGGATTCTGGATTGCTTCGATTCGCTCGCAATGACGGTGTGTTTGGAGACAAGGATTCAAACGATGTTTGAAACAGGTCTGCTCAGGGACAAGCGCATTCTCGTCACCGGCGGCGGCTCGGGGCTTGGCGCTGCGATGGGGCGCCGCTTCCTCGCGCTCGGCGCTGAGCTCGTGATTTGCGGCCGCAAGCTCGACCGGCTCGAAGCAACCGCGCGCGAGATGCGCGAAGAGACCGGCGGCAGGGTCACGACGATCGCCTGCGACATTCGCGATGGCGCGGCTGTCGACAGCATGATGGACGCGATCTGGCGTGAAGCGCCGCTCGACATCCTCGTCAACAATGCTGCCGCGACCTTCATCGCTCAGAGCGAGCATCTCTCCTTCCGCGCAGCGGATGCCATCCTCGCACCGACGCTGCACGGCGCGATGTATTGCACGCTCGCCGCCGGCAAGCGCTGGATCGAGCGCCAGCACAAGGGCGTCGTGCTCTCGATCCTCTCGACCTCCACCATCACCGGCCGCGCCTTCACCGTTCCCTCGGCGATGGCGAAGTCGGCGGTGCTGGCGATGACCAAGAGCCTTGCGGTGGAATGGCGCCCGAAGGGTATCCGAACCGTCGCGATTGCGCCGGGCTCGTTCCCGACCGCCGGCGCATCGGGGCAGCTCCGCCCCGAGGGCCGCGACGAAGGCTGGACCACGCGCAACCCGCTTGGCCGTACCGGCGAGCACGGCGAGCTCGCCGATCTCGCCAGCTTCCTGGTCTCCGACCGCGCCGGCTACATCAATGGCGAGATGGTGGTGATCGATGGTGGCGCGCATTTGCGCAGTTCCGGCGCCGAGGATTTGTTGCGCTGGACCGACGCGCAATGGGCCGCGCAGCGCGCCGCGCGATCCAGGGTCTAGTTGCCGCGACTTCCGCTAACTGCCTTCCCAAATTGAGCTTTCCCGGCTATCCCTGCGCCGGGGACAACGCGCAGCCGGGCCATCTTCCAGTCACAATATTGAGGGAACCACTCCAGCATGTGGCGGGTGCTGATTTTAGCTTTGATGAGTGGTGTGCTGGCCGGGGGAATCGCCGGTTCCGCACGGGCGCAGACGTCGCAACCCGCGCCCAAGCCTGCACCGGCTGCACCGAAAGCGGCTGCGCCGGCCGCAAAGACGGCGGCAAAGCCCGAGAGCAAACCGGCGGCCCCGCCCGCTGCGGTTGCCGGCGGCGCGGAGCCGACGCTGATCGGCCAGTTCGGCACCTGGGGTGCTTATTCGGCGACGCCCAACGGCAAGAAGGTCTGCTTCGCGCTGGCAAAACCCTCGTCGTCGAAGACCAATCCGCCGAATCGGCCGCGCGATCCGGCCTATGCCTTCGTCTCGACCCGGCCGGCGGAGAAGGTGAACAACGAAGTCTCGGTCATGATCGGCTACGCGCTGAAGCCGGGGTCGGAATCCTCGGTCGAGGTCGGCGGCGCCGCGTTTGCGATGTACACGCAGGGCGATGGCCTCTGGATCAAGAACGCGGCCGAGGAGGAGCGGATGGTCGAGGCCATGCGCAAATCCGCCGATCTCGTGGTCAAGGGCGTCTCGGCCAAGGGGACGGAGACGACCGACACCTTCTCGCTGAAGGGCCTCGCCCAGGCGCTCGACAAGATCGCCCAGGATTGTAGGCGGTAACGCCTAGTCGTTAAGGCTGAGGGCGATAAGGTCGCAATCGGCAGTTCCGGTTGCTATATAGGGGCGGTTCCAGATTTCTTCCGTCATTCCGGGGCGCGCGAAGCGCGAACTACGGTGCCCGGTTGGGCACCTGAGAATCTCGAGGTTCCGGGTTCAGCTCTTCGAGCTGCCCAGAACGACCACAGCAATTAGGCACATAGATGCAACCGACTGCCGAGCCGCACAACGCAACATTGGTGGAGAAGACTCCACTCGAAACCTATGTGCCGCCGGCAAAGCCGTCGCTAATCGGCCTGTCGCGCGGCGAGCTCGCCGATCGCCTCGGCGAGATCGGCGTCGCTCCCGCCCAGCGCAAGATGCGCGTGCAGCAGCTCTGGCACTGGCTCTATTTCCGCGGCGCCCAAAGCTTCGACGAGATGACCTCGATCTCGAAGGGCATCCGCGCCGATCTCGCGCAGCATTTCACCGTCAACCGCCCCGAAGTCGTGGCCGAGCAGATCTCCAACGACGGCACACGCAAATGGCTGCTGCGTCTGCCGAGCGGCGACAATGTCGAGAAGGCGCATGAAGTCGAGTGCGTCTACATCCCCGATACCGATCGCGGCACGCTCTGCGTCTCCTCGCAGGTCGGCTGCACGTTGAATTGCTCGTTCTGTCACACCGGCACGCAGCGCCTGGTGCGCAACCTCACCGCCGGCGAGATCGTCGGCCAGATCATGGTCGCGCGCGATCGTCTGAACGATTGGGCCGATCGCGAGGACGGCACCCGCCGCGTCACCAACATCGTGATGATGGGCATGGGCGAGCCGCTGTACAATTTCGACGCCGTGCGCGATGCGCTGCTCATCGTCGGCGACAATGAAGGTATCGGCATCTCCCGCCGCCGCATCACGCTGTCGACGTCGGGCGTGGTGCCGAACATCGTGCGCGCCGGCGAGGAGATCGGCGTCATGCTCGCGATCTCGCTGCATGCGGTGCGCGACGAGCTGCGCAACGAGCTGGTGCCGCTCAACCGCAAATATCCGATCAAGGAGCTGCTGCAGGCCTGCCGCGATTATCCCGGCGCCTCGAATGCCCGCCGCATCACCTTCGAATATGTGATGCTCAAGGGCGTCAACGATTCGCTCGACGATGCGAAATTGCTGGTGAAGATGCTCAAGGGCATCCCGGCCAAGATCAACCTGATCCCATTCAATCCCTGGCCCGGCACGGCCTATGAATGCTCGGACTGGGACCAGATCGAAAAATTCTCCGAATACATTTTCAACGCCGGCTATTCCTCGCCGGTGCGCACGCCGCGCGGCCGCGACATCCTCGCCGCCTGCGGCCAGCTCAAGTCGGAGACCGAAAAGCTCTCGGCCCGCGAGCGCCAGGCGCTGCGCGCCATGGCGATGACGGATTAGCTAGACATGTGCGTGCTCTCGCCTCCTCGTCATTGCGAGCGAAGCGAAGCAATCCAGACTGTCACCGCGGAAGCAGTCTGGATTGCTTCGTCGCAAGTGCTTCTCGCAATGACGGAAGTGGTGGTTTTGGCATCATGTCCCTGATCGGCCGCCTCATCGTCATCTTCATCGGCTTCCTCGCCGCCTGCTTCGTCGGCGGGATGATCGTCGTCATTGCGCTGCTGTTTCCGGAGTTCGCCGATCTCGGCGCCGGCCCCGTGGATCAGGGCGCCATCGACATCCTGCTCGGCTTCGGCTTCATCTTCGTCTCGGGCTTTGCGCTGGTGCCTGCGGCGGTGATCGTCGCGATCACCGAGGCGCTCTATATCCGCAGCGCGCTCGCTTATGCCGTCGGCGGCGGTCTCGTCGGGCTCGCCTGCTATCTCGGTCTCGTTCCCTTCCACCCCGACACCTTGCAGTTCGAAGGCATCGTGCGGCGGCATCTGGAAATCATGACCGGCGCAGGCATCGTTGCCGGCGCGGTCTATTGGCTGATTGCCGGCCGCAATGCCGGCGCCTGGCGCATCCCGCCGCCCCCGCACAAGCCGCCTCCGCCGCTGCCGTCGAATTCGCGGCCGGATGTGCGGTGACTTTCTCACCCTCCCCTGGAGGAGGAGGATGGGCACTTCCGTTGGGGTTTCCATCCCTGCCCCACTCCGCTAAACCGCGCGCCATGAACCGGACTGGACTCTTCATCGCCCTGGCGCTGTGGCTCGTGATCGGCGTCGTTTTCGGCCTTTATCCCGAGCTCGATCTCAAGCTCGCGTCACTGTTCTTCGACCCCGAGACCAAGACGTTTCCGCTCAAGCTGAATGAATGGGCCGGCGTCGCGCGTGATGCCGCGATGTGGGTCTCCTGGGCGTTCGTGCTGCCGCCGCTGGTCGCGCTCGTGGTCAAGATGATCCGGCCCGACCGTCCCTTGATGGTGTCGGGGCGCGCGATCGTGTTCCTGCTCGTCACCATCATCCTGTCGGCCGTCATCATCACCAACCTCACCTTCAAGACCTATTGGGGCCGGCCGCGCCCGGTGGTGGTGACCGAGTTTGCCGGCGACCAGCAATTCGTGGCGTGGTGGGATCCGCGTGGCGACTGCGCGCGCAACTGCTCTTTTTTCTCGGGTGAGGGCGCGACCGCCTTCTGGACGCTGGCGCCGGCCGCGCTGGCGCCGCCGCCATGGCGGCCGCTCGCCTATACTGGCGCGGTCGTCTTCGGCCTCGTCACCAGTGGCCTGCGCATGGCCTTCGGCGGCCACTTCTTCACCGACGTCTCGACCGCCGGCCTCGTCACCTTCGTGGTGATCTGGCTCTTCTACGCGCTGATTTACCGCTGGCCGCGAACCCGGTTCTCGGACGCGGCGGTCGATGCCGCCCTGACCCGGCTGAACATGCCCGCCTACCGGCTGCGCCAGCGCCTGTTCGCCCGCAGAGCGGGCGCCGAACCCTCGGTTTGAGCCATTAAATGGGTGCCGAGCCCGGCGAAATTTGTTATTCGCGCGGTCAAGTTCGCAACTTCTTCAGCCCTTTGAGACCCGATTGGAAGCCCCATGACCACGATCCTGAAAAGCCTGCCCAAGGGTGAGAAAGTCGGCATCGCGTTTTCCGGCGGTCTCGACACCAGCGCGGCGCTGCTCTGGATGAAGCAGAAGGGCGCGCGCTGCTACGCCTACACCGCCAATCTCGGCCAGCCCGATGAGGCCGACTACAACGAGATCCCGCGCAAGGCCGAAGCGTTCGGCGCCGAGAAGGCCGTGCTGGTCGATTGCCGCACGCAGCTGGTGCACGAAGGCATCGCCGCGATCCAGTCCGGCGCCTTCCACATCTCGACCGGCGGCATCACCTATTTCAACACCACGCCGCTCGGACGCGCGGTGACCGGCACGATGCTGGTCGCGGCGATGAAGGGGGACGGCGTCAACATCTGGGGCGACGGCTCGACCTTCAAGGGCAACGACATCGAGCGCTTCTACCGCTACGGCCTTTTGACCAATCCTGCCTTGCGCATCTACAAGCCCTGGCTCGACCAGCAGTTCATCGACGAGCTCGGCGGCCGCGCCGAGATGTCGGCGTTCATGACGGCGCAGGGCTTTGCCTACAAGATGAGCGCGGAGAAGGCGTATTCGACCGACAGCAATCTGCTCGGTGCCACGCACGAGGCAAAAGATCTCGAGAGCCTCGACAGCGGCATCAAGATCGTCAACCCGATCATGGGCGTGCCGTTCTGGCGTGACGACTGCACTGTGAAGGCCGAGAAGGTCGTGGTGCGGTTCGAGGAGGGACAGCCGGTCGCGCTGAACGGCCAGACCTTCACCGATCCCGTCGCGCTGTTCCTCGAAGCCAACGCGATCGGCGGTCGCCACGGCCTCGGCATGAGCGACCAGATCGAAAACCGCATCATCGAGGCCAAGAGCCGCGGCATTTACGAGGCGCCCGGCATGGCGTTGCTGCACATCGCCTATGAGCGCCTCGTCACCGGCATCCACAACGAGGACACCATCGAGCAGTACCGCATCAGCGGCATGCGTCTTGGCCGTCTGCTGTATCAGGGCCGCTGGTTCGACTCGCAGGCCTTGATGCTGCGCGAGACCGCGCAGCGCTGGGTCGCGCGCGCCGTCACCGGCGAGGTGACGCTGGAGCTGCGCCGTGGCAACGATTATTCTATTTTGAACACGGAAAGTCCGAACCTCACCTATGCGCCTGAAAGGCTCAGCATGGAGAAGGTCGAGGATGCCGCCTTCACGCCGGCCGACCGCATCGGCCAGCTCACCATGCGCAACCTTGATATCGCGGATACGCGTACCAAGCTCGGTCTCTACTCGAAGACCGGCCTGCTCTCGGGCAGCGAAGGCTCGCAGATCTTCAAGCTCGAGAGCGACAAGGGCTGACACTCTCGCTCTCGTAGGGTGGGCAAAGCGCAGCGTGCCCACCACCTTTCCACGAAGGCAGTGATGGTGGGCACGGCGCGTGCGCGCCTTTGCCCACCCTACGAGTTCGCGGCCCGTGTCACCAGGCCGCGCGTAATCGCCCAAAACAAAAATGGCCGGGATCGCTCCCGGCCATTTGCATTTGTATGTGCCGTTACCGCGGCGGCGCGGTGCCGGGCGGGGGCGGCGGCAGCGAGGCCGTGCCGCCATTGAGCAGCGGCGTGATGCGGCGGATGGTGACGCGCCGGTTGATCAGGCTCGGCCCTTGCGTCTGCTCCTTCAGATACTGCTCGCCGTAGCCCTGCGACGTCAGGTTCTCGGCGGGCACGTTGAACTGCTGCGTCAGCAATTCGGCCGCCGCCTGCGCACGGCGGTCCGAGAGCGACAGATTGTCGACCTCGTTGCCGACCGCGTCGGTGTGTCCCTCGATCAGGAACACCTCGCGCGGATTGCGCTGGATCGCCTGGTTGAGGCCGTCGGCAATCACCTGAAGCCGGGCCGCCTGGTCCGGCGGGATGGTCCACGATCCCGTCTCGAAGTTGATCGTGTTGACGTCGATGCTCGGCATCTGCATGCGAACATTGGGGCTGTAGCGGATCTCATCGAGCGAGTAACGCCGATCGATCCGCTGCACCGGCGGTGCCTGCATGGTCGCGTAGATGACGTCCGGCGATGCTTCCTGGGCATCGACGATGTAGCGATCGTAGGGGATGTTCACGACCGGCGGCGGCACGTCGACATAGAAGCCGCCGACCGACCGCGGATCGCGGTAGCTGTTGTCGATGATGACGATCTCGCGCCCGCCAGGGTCCCTGCGGATTCGCCGTAGCAGCGAACCGTCCGGGCCGACCACGGTGATCACCTCGCTGCCATCGGGACGGATCACGACAGTGCGGGTTTCGCCGCCTTCGTTGAAGGTGCGGATGTCGCGGGCACCATAGCGGAAGCGGTAGAGATCGTTGCCGCGGACATAGGACTGCCCGCCCGGATCGCTGATGATGATGCGATCCGGCTCGGTGTAGACGGTACGGCCGCCCTCGATGACCTCGCGCCGCTGGTTGTGCATGTCGGCGATGGTCGCGCCGATCACGGCGCCGGCCACCACGCCAGCACCGATCGCGAGCGGCGTCAGGTCACGCTGCGGCGGACGCGGCGGAGGCGGCAACGGTGCTGCGATCGTCGGCGCGGCCTGGAAGGCCGGGGCGACCGTCGGCGGACGGTATTGGGCCCGGTCGGGCGGAGGCGTAGCAGCCGCGGAGCCGGGGACGACCGTCGGAGCTGCAGCGCCGGCGGGTGCCGCGGGCCGGGACGGGAGACCGCCCGCCTGGGGCGGCGCAGCCGGAGCTCCGGCCGCGGGCGCGCCAGCAGGAGGCGTTCCACCCTGTTGGCCGGGCGTCGGCGTCGGGGCTGGAGCCGCGCCGGGCGCTGGCGTCGGCGTCGGCGTCGGGGTGGGAGCCGCGCCGGGCGCTGGCGCCGCCGCACCGGGGCGTCCGGGCGGGGTCGGGGTGCCAGTGGGAGCCGGCGTGGCCGTGGCTCCCGGAGCCGGCGATCCAGCGGCCGGCGGCGCGCCCGGGCGTCCGCCGCCGGGCGGCGGTCCGCCGGGACGGCCCGCTGGCGTGCTGCCCGGAGCCGGCGTTGCGGTCGGCGCAGGCGTTGCCGCCGGAGCGGGCGTCGCTGTCGGAGTGGGAGTAGGCGCGGGCGCGCCGGGACGGGCCGCAGGCGCAGCCGCTGCAGGCGGGGTCGCGGGTGTCGGCGTCGCCGTCGGCGCAGGTGCAGGCCGCGCTGGGGGAGCCGCAGCCGGAGGCGGCGGCGGAGGCGTCGGGGTCGGCGGGTGAGCTGCGGGCGGCGGGGCGGCCGTCGGGGCATGCTGTTGCGGAGCCGCGGCAGGCGGCGGCGCTGGCGGAGTCGGCGCCGGACGAGCTGCAGGCGGTGGTGGAGGCGGCGGTGTTGGGGCGTGCTGCTGCGGAGCCGCGGCCGGAGGCGGCGACGGCTGCTTCGGAGCGGCAGGCGGTGGAGGCGGGGAGGCGGCGGCGGCGCAGCCGGGCGGGCCGCAGGCGGAGGCGGTGGCGGCGCTGCTGGGCGTGGCGGTGCGGCGGCCGGCGGGTGAGGCGGTGCGGCAGCCGGCGGCGGCGCAGCTGGTGGGTGAGGCGGTGCAGCGGCGGGCGGCGGTGCGGCCGGACGTGCGGGCGCTGCAGGCGGCGCAGCCGCTGGCGGTGCCTTCGGCGGCTGCTTCGGTTTTCCGTCAGGGCCCGTTTCTTGAGTCTGGGCCTGCGCGACCACGAGCGGCGAAGCGCTTTGCGCATGCGATGCGGAGCTTGCCAATTGCATCGCGGTCAGAGCCGTGGTCGCAAGCAGCACGAAACGAAGGTTGGTCATGTGGTGAACTTCCCCGGAAGGTTCTTTGACGAAGTGTTGGGATGAACAGCTACGCGTTAGGCCGCATTGTGGCGAGCGAAGCAGTGGCGGGCCGATTTATTTCTGCATGCAAATCACGTCACTATGGCGACGTTCATTGCGCATTCAGACGCTGGTTGCAATCGCCTCACATGTGATGGTTCGTCTCATGTGTGATCCGCGGCGAAGTTGCATCCGTCGCAGGATTCGGCGTGAGCGGCCCGTTCGGTCCGCGTGGTGGAATCTCTTCAGGGATGCGGCCCGGCAGTTCGTCGGGCCGTGGTGATTCGCCGGGCTCGCGCACAGGCGGCGTGATTTCAGGCTGCGGGTTGCCCGGCGGAATTCCCGGTGGCGGCTCGCTCGGAGTGCCCGGTGTCGACGGCGGAATCTCAGGCGGTTCGATCGGCATCGGCATCATCAAGATCAGTTGTCCGGAGGACGACAACGATGATGCCGCGCCGATGTTCCTCCCGCGACGTCTCGGAATCCGCCTATTCCGGCGCGTGGCAGACGGCTTCGATGTTGTGGCCGTCAGGATCGAGCACGAATGCGCCGTAATAGTTCGCGTGATAGTGCGGGCGGATGCCGGGCGCGCCGTTGTCGCGGCCGCCGGCGGCCATCGCCGCCTTGTAGAAGGCATCGACCGTGGCGCGGTCTTTCGCTGCAATCGCGACATGCACCGGCTTGTTCATCGCGCCCTCGGCACCGAACCAGAAGTCCGGCTTGCCGTCCGCGCCGAAGCCGGCTGCTGCGGCGTGACCGGTCTGCTCGGCCGTGACTTCCATGATCAGGCCGTAGCCGAGTGGCGCCAGCGCCTTGGCATAGAACGCCTTCGCGCGCTCATAGTCGGAGACGGAAAAGCCCAAATGGTCGATCATCGCAAGCTCCGTTGTTCGTTCCTGTCAGCGCGACAGGAAGGTATTGCTCCGCGTCTTGCGCACGATCGCAAAGCCGCGCGCGACCATGTCGGCAATACAATCCTGCTGCCATTCGTTTTGTGACAGATGCTCGATCACCACCGCGCGCGGCCACAGCGATTGCGGCGCGTCGCGGAAGAAGCCGATCAGAACACGGTCCTCAAAGCCCTCGACGTCGATCTTGAGCGAATCGACCTGCGCGACGCCGGCTTCCTCGAGAATGCGCGTGAGCCGCAGCGACGGCACCTTGATCGCCTCGGAGCTGGCGGCGCCCGTGACGACGTGCGTGGCGCCGAGATTGCCGCCGCCGCTCTCGATCATCAGTTCACCGTCGCTATCGCCGGCCGCGGCCTGCACCAGGCGCACCTGCGTTGCGCTCGATGCGGCATGGTTGAACGAGAGCCGTCCGAACGTCAGCGGATGCGGCTCGATCGCGACAACCTTGCCTGATGAGCCAACCTGCCGCGCCATGACCAAGGCAAAGGTGCCGACATTGGCGCCGACATCGACGAAGGTGCCGCCCGCTTGCGTGTGTTGGCGCAGGAAGTCGAGCTCGTCGAGATTGTAGTCGGGATTGAACAGCGCGCCGCGCTCGGTCGCGCTGCCCTGGTGATAGAGCCGGAACGAGGCGCCCTGGTACTGCACGTCGACCGGGCCGCCGCGCAACAGGTTCACCAGCCGCGACATCCACGGCCGGAACGCCCCGCGCTTCAGCCCCGACTGCTGCGTCAGGCGAATGATCGCGGCCTGCGCCGCATTCGGCGCAAACGCGCCGAACGGCGCGGTCGATGGGGCGGTGTTGGGCGTCAAGCAGGCGGTCCTCGTTGCAGGCGGCGCATGCATAGCCGGTTTTGGTGGAGGCCACAATTTCAGTGTCGTCCCGGGGCGCGAAGCGAACCCGGGACCCATAACCACAGGGAGGCGTGTGGCGCGAGACGCCCACTCCGAGTCTTCGCCAAACCTCTCCCTGTGGGTATGGATCCCGGATCTTCGCTCCGCTTCGCTGCGCTTGTCCGGGACGACAGAGAGAGCGAGCCTCACGCTGCTTTCTTCGGCGCCTTGCGCTGCCTCAGGAATCGCCCGAGCAGCCTGCGCTTGCCTTTGCGCGGGATCAAATCCACGTCGCTGACGAGTTTTGCGCCACCCTTGCGGCGCTCCAGCACGATCTTGCGGCTGTGGAAGGCTTCCAGCTCGACGCGATGCGCGACGCTGACGATGGTCGCCTTCGGCAGCTCGTCGGTGACCATTTTCATCATCTTGTCCTGGCTCTTCTCGTCGAGCGCCGAGGTCGCTTCATCGAGCACGACGATGTCGGGGTTGTGCAGCAAGAGCCGCGCGAAGGCGAGGCGCTGCTTCTCGCCGCCCGACAGCGTCTGATCCCACGGTCCCTCTTCCTCGATCTTCTCCTTGAGATGATCGAGGCCGACCTTGTGCAGGGCCTCGCCGATCTCCGCCTCGCTCCAGTTCTCGGCAGCACCTGGATAGGCGACAGCACGGCGCAAGCTACCCGACGGCACGTAGGGCCGCTGCGGCAGCATGAACAACCGCCGGTCGGCATGGAAATTGACGCTGCCGCCGCCCCAGGGCCACAGCCCGGCGATGGCGCGCACCAGCGTGCTCTTGCCGGTGCCGGATTCACCGGCCACGAGCAGGCGCTCGCCGGGCTCGATCACCACTTCGGTCTCGCCGACGACAGCCGTGCCGTCATCGAGCGTGACGGAGAGATCCTTCAGCTCCAGCATGGCGTCGTTATTGGTTTCACCGCGCTTGATGCGGCCGAAGCCGTCGCCCTGTTCGGCGCGTTCGAGACCGTCGAGCGACATCATCAGCGAGGCGATGCGGCGCGCGCAGGCATTCCAGTCGGCGAGCCGCGGATAATTGTCGACCAGCCAGCCGAACGCGCTCTGCACGATGGTGAAGGCGGAAGCCGCCTGCATCACCTGCCCGAGCGTCATGCTGCCGTCGAGGAATTTTGGCGCGCAGAGCAACAGCGGCACGACGGGAGCAACGAGGCTCGAACCCTGCGACACCAGCGTGGTGCGCATGTGCTGGCCTGCAAGCCGCGCCCATTGCCGCAGCACGCTGGTAAAATTGCGGTCGATGCCGTCGCGTTCTTCCTCCTCGCCGCCGAGCAGCGCGATGCTCTCGCCGTTCTCGCGCACGCGCGTGAGCGTGTAGCGAAAATCGGCTTCCGCCTGGTTCTTGTCCTCGGACACCTGCACGAAGCGCCGCCCGATCACCATGATCGAGCCCGAGGCGATCGCGGCGTAGAGGATCGCGGCGATCACGAGAAAGCCGGGTATGGTGATCGCCGAGCCGCCGAGCGTCACGGTGAGCGCGCCGCCGATGGTCCAGAGCACGACGATGAAGGTCGCGGCCGACAGCAGTGCCGAGGTCACGCCGGCGAGGAAGTCGACCGGCGAATCGGTCGCGATGCGCAGATCCTCGGCGATGCGGTATTCCGGATTCTCGTGGTCGCCGCCGACGAGATTGAGCTGATAGTAGCGGCCATTCTTGAGCCAGCGCGTCAGCACGCTTGCAGTCAGCCAGGCGCGCCAGCGTCGCTGGATGCCCATGCGCGCGAACACTTGCGCGACGCCGAGCACGATGCTGCCGATCGCGAGCGGGAAGAACACGGCGGTGAGATGAAACACGCTCGCCGCATCGCGCTTTTCGATGGCGTCGAAGATCGCGCGATTCCAGACATTGATGCCGTACTGGAAGCCGACGGTGAGGACGATCAGCACGACGAGGCCGATCGAGAACGGCCAGGCCAGCCGGTCGCCGTTGCGGCCCCAGAAGCCGCGCGCGCTGATCCAGAAGCGCGTCAGCAGATAATCCTTGCGGACCTGCTCGGCCTCCTCCGGCGACAGCTCGGGGTCGGGCTCGAGGAATTCGGGCGGTGGCGGGGCGACGTCATCGCCACTCTCGCCGGTGATCTCGACGATGGGCGGCTTGTCGCCCTGTTCGCGCTTTGCGGCCGGCTTCTGCATGCGCGGACAACGCAAAGGAAATCAACCGGTTCCCCTCGGTTCCGGAGTACCTGTCATTCCGCGGCGCCGTCGCGCACCCGGCGCAGCCGTGCAGCCCTGTAGAGAACCTGCGACAGCTCCTCGATCGAATAGGGCTTTTGCACGAGGTCGAAGCCGAGGCTGCGCTCCTGCGCGAGCGCCTCGCTGTAGCCGGTCGTCAGCACCACCGGCACGCCGATGCCACGGTCGCCGATTGCGTGCGCGAGGTCGAGCCCGGTCATCCCCGGCATCACCACGTCCGAGAACACCACGTCGAAACGGTCCGCATCGACGACGAGCTCGGCGAGCGCGTCGGTCGCGTTGTCGACCAGCGTGATGCTGTAGCCGAGCTCGGTGAGGCCGTCGGCGGCGAAATTGGCCAGCTCGATATTGTCCTCGACCACCAGCACCGACATGCCGCTGCCGGCCAATGCCGGCGCGGTATTCGGCGCCTGACGCTGCGGCAGCAGGTCCGCCGGCACGCGCGGCAGATAGAGCGAGAAGGTGCTGCCCTGGCCGACCTCGCTGATCACGGTCACCTCGCCGCCGGACTGCCGGGCGAAGCCGAACACCTGCGACAGGCCGAGGCCGGTGCCGTGGCCGACCTGCTTGGTGGTGAAGAACGGCTCGAAGATGCGGCCGAGCCGCGCGGCGGGAATGCCGATGCCGGTGTCGCTGACCGCGATGCTGACGAAGCCGTGGCTGCCGACAAGATGAGCCAGCGAGTCCGGCACGGTCGTCGCCGGCTGCACGGCGAAGGTGATCCTGCCCTTGCCCTGCATGGCGTCGCGCGCATTGGTCGCCATGTTGATCAGCGCGGTTTCGAACTGGCCGGCATCGGCATTGACGAGGCAGGGCTCGGCCGGCAGCCGGATCGCGATCTCGATCGCCGAGCCGAGCAGCGTGGCGAGCATGTCGTGCAGCGATCGAATCCGCGCGCCGACGTCGAACACTTCCGGCTTCAGGGTTTGCCGCCGCGCAAAGGCGAGCAGCTGCGAGGTCAGCTTGGCCGCGCGCGCGACCGCGTCCGCGATGGCAGTGACGTAGCGCTGCCGCCGTTCCTCGGTCAGCTGCGGCCGGTTCAACAGGTCGACCGAGGCGCGGATCACCGTCAGCAGATTGTTGAAGTCGTGCGCGACGCCGCCGGTGAGCTGCCCGAGCGCCTCCAGCCGCTGGCTGTGCTTGAGCGCCTCCTCGGCCTCACGCCGCGCGGCGGCCTCGGCCTGGAGATGCTGGGTGCGGCGGAATGCCAACGCCAGCAGCAGGAACAGCAGCGCGGTGGCGGGGACGCCGAACACCAGATGCTGGCCGATGGTGGCGTACCAACGCGCGCGAATCGCCGAGGTCTCGAGGCCCGCGCTGACATAGATCGGATATTCGGCGACGCGCCGGTAGCCGATGCGCCGCTCGATCCCGTCCGAGGCCCAGTCGATGGTCATGAGGCCGTGGTCCGGGTGAGCTGCGATCTTCTGGCCGACCGGCCCGGCTGGATCGAGCCGGAGATCGCGGTCGAGCCGCGGAAAATGCGCCAGCACCGTGCCGTCGGTGCGCCCGATCGCGAAGAAGCTGCCGGGGTCGGTGCCGATCCTGGCATAGAAGCTCTCGAAATATTCCGGCAGGACGGAAGCCTGGAGCACGCCGATGAAGCGGCCGTCGTCGGAGTCGCGGCGGCGGCTGACGCCGAAGAAGCGCGCGCCCTGATAGGGCGGACGCGGCGTCAGCGGCGTGCCAATGAAAGTGCCGATGCTATGGTCGACATGGGCGAGGAAATAGTCGCGGTCGGCAAACCTCTGCTCCGGCGGCGGCGAGACGAGGCTGTTGACCAGCGACCGTCCATCCGCATCGAAGATCCAGGCCGATTTCAGCTGCGGCAGCGAATCGGTCAGGCGCTTCAGGCGCTGATGCAGCGCCGGCTCGCGCGCGCGGATGGCATCGTCGGGAAGGCCGCGCACGACCTCGTTGATCTCGGCGAGGCTGCGGTCGATGGTCTCGAACACCTTGAGCGCGTGTTCATGGGCGACGTCGAGCGTGCGCTCGATCTCGCGGTCGGCGATGTCGTTGGTCGAGGTGTAGGAGATCCTGGAGGCGAAGACGAACAGCGCAATCGGGAGCGCCAGGGATGCAGCCATCATCCACTGCAATAGTCTCAGCGAGTTGCGTTGTGCGCCCTGCACGGTCGCTCCCGGTCCCTGGCCGGAGAGCTTACTTGAATTTCCCGCCGTGAAGGAAGCGGCTTATGAATGGAACCTTTGGTTGTGTTCCAAGGATTCGCGCGCGACGCGGGCCGTGGTAAATTCTACTCAAACTGACGTCGATCGTGGAATGCCCCGGCCGCGGCGGCCGGGGTCGTGGCATGATTGAGGCCTAGATCTGCCGCTCGACCATCTTGAGCTTGAGCTCGGCGATGGCCTCCGCCGGGTTCAGGCCCTTCGGGCAGGCCTTGGCGCAGTTCATGATGGTGTGGCAGCGGTAGAGGCGGAACGGGTCCTCGAGATTGTCGAGCCGCTCGCCGGTCGCCTCGTCGCGGGAGTCCGAGACCCAGCGGTTGGCCTGGAGCAGCGCAGCGGGCCCGAGATAGCGCTCGCTGTTCCACCAATAGCTCGGGCACGAGGTCGAGCAGCAGGCGCACAGGATGCACTCGTAGAGGCCGTCGAGCTTCTCGCGGTCCTCGTGGCTCTGGCGCCATTCCTTCTGCGGCGTCGGCGAGGTCGTCTTCAGCCACGGCTCGACCGAGGCATACTGCGCGTAGAAGTTGGTGAGGTCGGGGACGAGGTCCTTCACGACAGGCTGATGCGGCAGCGGATTGATCTTGACCGCGCCGTCCTTGACGTCGTGCATCGAGCGGGTGCAGGCCAACGTGTTCTGGCCGTCGATGTTCATGGCGCAGGAGCCGCAGACGCCTTCGCGGCAGGAGCGGCGGAAGGTCAGCGTCGGGTCGATGTGGTTCTTGATCCAGATCAGCCCGTCCAGCACCATCGGACCGCAATCATGGGTGTCGACGTAATAGGTGTCGACGCTCGGATTCTTGCCGTCATCGGGATTCCAGCGATAGACGCGGAACTCGCGCAGCTCGGTCGCGCCCGCGGGCTTCGGCCAGGTCTTGCCGCCGGTAATCTTGGAGTTCTTCGGAAGTGCGAATTCAACCATTAGTCCTGCCTCTGGTTTCTTTCGTCATGCGCGGGCTTGACCCGCGCATCCATCGTTGAAGGATGGATTGCCGGGTCGAGCCCGGCAATGACAAGCAGCAAATCAATACACGCGCGCCTTCGGCGGGATGTACTGCACGTCGTTGGTCATGGTGTAGTCGTGAACCGGGCGGTACTCGATCTTGACCTTGCCGGAATCGTCCAGCCAGGCCAGCGTGTGCTTCATCCAGTTCTTGTCGTCGCGCGCGGAGAAGTCCTCGCGGGCATGGGCGCCGCGGCTCTCGGTGCGGTTGGCGGCCGAGTTCATCGTCACCACCGCCTGCGAGATCAGATTGTCGAACTCCAGCGTCTCGACGAGGTCCGAATTCCACACCAGCGAGCGGTCGGACACGGCGATGTCGGTGATGCCGCTGTGGACCTTCTGGATCAGGTTCTGGCTTTCGCTCAGGACTTCGCCGGTGCGGAACACCGCGCAATTGTTCTGCATCACGTGCTGCATGCCTTCGCGCAGCTTCGCGGTCGGCGTGCCGCCGGAGGCGTAGCGATAATGGTCGAGGCGGCCGAGCGCGAGCTCGGCCGAGTTCGCCGGCAGCTCCGGCTGCTTGGCGTTGGGCGTGAGCTTCTCGGCGAGGCGCAGCGCCGCGGCGCGGCCGAACACCACCAGGTCGATCAGCGAGTTGGAGCCGAGGCGATTGGCGCCGTGCACGGAGACGCAGGCCGCTTCGCCGATCGCCATCAGGCCGGGGATCACCGCGTTATCGTCGCCGTCCTTCTTGGTCAGCACTTCGCCGTGATAGTTGGTGGGGATGCCGCCCATGTTGTAGTGCACCGTCGGCACGATCGGGATCGGCTCGCGCGTCACGTCGACATTGGCGAAGATCTTTGCGGATTCGGAGATGCCCGGCAGCCGCTCGGCGAGCACTGCAGGATCGAGATGGTCGAGATGAAGGAAGATGTGGTCCTTCTTCTTGCCGACGCCGCGGCCTTCGCGGATCTCGATGGTCATCGCGCGCGAGACGACGTCGCGCGAGGCGAGGTCCTTCGCCGACGGCGCATAGCGTTCCATGAAGCGCTCGCCTTCGGAGTTGACGAGATAGCCGCCTTCGCCGCGCGCGCCTTCGGTGACGAGACAGCCCGAGCCGTAGATGCCGGTCGGGTGGAACTGCACGAACTCCATGTCCTGCATCGGCAGGCCGGCGCGCAGCACCATGCCGCCGCCGTCGCCGGTGCAGGTGTGCGCCGAGGTGCACGAGGCGTAGGCGCGGCCGTAGCCGCCGGTCGCGAGGATCACAGTCTGGGCGCGGAAGCGGTGCAGCGTGCCGTCGTCGAGCTTGAGCGCGATGACGCCGCGGCAGGTGCCCTGGTCGTCCATGATCAGGTCGATGGCGAAGAATTCGATGAAGAACTCGGCCGCGTGGCGCAGCGACTGGCCATACATCGTGTGCAGCATGGCGTGGCCGGTGCGGTCGGCAGCGGCGCAGGTACGCTGCGCCTGACCCTTGCCGTAGTCCATGGTCATGCCGCCGAACGGACGCTGATAGATCTTGCCGTCCTCGGTGCGCGAGAACGGCACGCCCCAATGCTCGAGCTCGTAGACCGCGTCGGGCGCGTTGCGCACCATGTATTCGATCGCGTCCTGGTCGCCGAGCCAGTCCGACCCCTTCACGGTGTCGTACATGTGCCAGCGCCAGTCGTCCTTGTGCATGTTGCCGAGCGAGGCGGAGATGCCGCCCTGCGCCGCAACCGTGTGCGAGCGGGTCGGAAACACCTTGGTGATGCAGGCGGTGCGCAGACCGGCTTCGCTGCAGCCGACCACGGCGCGCAGGCCGGCGCCGCCGGCGCCGACCACGACGACGTCATAGGTGTGGTCTTCGATCGGATAGGCTTTGCCGTTGGTGGCGGGAGCGCCGTTGCCCTTGCCATTCGTCTCGTTGGCCATGGGTTACACTCCGGATGACAGTTGGAGAATCGCGTAGATCGAGGCGAGCGCGACCGCGATCGAGAAGAAATTGTTGAGCATGATCGCGGTGAGCTTCAGCTTCTCGTTGTGGACGTAGTCCTCGATCACGACCTGCATCCCGATCTTCATGTGCCAGGCGCTGGCGATGATGAAGAGCACCATGATGATGGCGACCGGGAGCGAGCCGAGGATCTGCTTGGCGCCAGCCTGGTTGCGGCCGAGCAGCATCATGATGATCACCAGCACCGGGATCATCAGCAGCGTCATCGCCACCGCCGTGAGGCGCTGGCGCCAGAAGTCGGACGTGCCGGAATGCGCCGCGCCGAGATTGCGGACGCGGCCGAGCGGGGTGCGCATGCTGCGCTTCGGCGTATCGGTCGCGCTCATCGTCCACCTCCGATCGCGTAGGCGATGATCCAGATCAGCACCGTCAGGGCGATGCCGCCGATCGCTGCGCCCCAGGTCAGCGCCTCGCGCTCATTGGCCTTGAAGCCATAGCCGAGGTCCCAGACGAAATGCCGGATGCCGCTGAGCATATGGTGCATCAGCGCCCAGGTGTAACCGAACACGATCAGCCGGCCGATGATGCTGCCGGTGAAGGCCTGGACATGGGCATAGGCGGCGGGGCCGGAGGCCGCCGCGATCAGCCACCAGGCCAACAGCAGGGTTCCGACGTAGAGGGCGATACCGGTGGCGCGGTGGACGATGGACAGGGCCATCGTCAGCGTCCAGCGGTAGACTTGCATGTGTGGTGAAAGCGGTCGTTCGATCCGTGCGGTCATGAGCTTTGATGTTTTATGGCGGCCCAACAGGGCGCGCGCGGGGATCGCGAGAGGTCGGCTCTATTTACGGAGTCGGTTTCGCCTGCGCAATCACCAAATCGCCATAAATCGAACCTGCGTTCAGCTCTAGACCCTTGATGAAACAAGGCCAATCAGGGTCTTGGTATACCAGAAGGTCGGTCCCCCAACGAAGAAGGGAATCTATATTCATCATTTCGAAAGTGCCGAGGCGCGTTGAAATTGCTATTGGAACACCTCTAAACGGACCATGCCGTCCAAACCGGGCAGAGATCGGCCAAAGGCGTCGCCAGCCTCATTCACCCGGGCGCCGACCTTCCCCCTCACCATTCGATTTGATCCGGTCCGGATATGCGCAACCTGCATTCCACCCCGCCGCGGAGATCAGCGGCTGAGCGGATCGCTTCCGCGCCACCGCTCGACCAGGAAATCGATGAAGGCGCGAATCTTCGTCGAGCCCAGTCGCGACGGCTGATACAGCGCGTTCAGCGGCGCCGGCGCAGGCTCGTGCTCGCGCAGCAGACGTCGCAGGCGTCCTTCCGCGAGTTGTTTTTCCACCTGCCATGACGGCACGCGGACGATGCCCGCGCCGTTCTCGGCGGCGGCGGCGAGCGCATCGAGGCTGTTGACCCAGAGTCGTCCCGAGATGCGGATTCGCGTTCCGCCGTTCGCCTCGCGGCCGAATCGCCAGGTTGCGGCGCCCGGCGCGTCCGAAAACACCAGGCAATCATGCTGCGCCAGATCGGCAGGCGTATGCGGCTCGCCGCGGCGTGCGAGGTAATCGGGCGAGGCGCAGTGAATCATCTGCACTTCCGCCAGCTTTCGCATCACCAATTGCGAATCCGGCATGCGCCCGACGCGAAGCGCCAGGTGAACGTCCTCCTCGATCAAATCGACATTGCGATCGACCAGCAGCAAGTCCACCGAGAGCGACGGATAGGTGCGCAGGAAATCGCCGAGCAGCGGTGCGATCAGCAGGCGCCCCATCAATGTGGGCGCGCTCACGTTCAGCCGTCCGGACGGCTCGCGGCGATTTCCGGCCAGGCCCTCTTCGATCTCCTTGAGCTCGCCCAGGATCGATTTGGCGCGCTCGTAGAGCATGCGTCCATCCTCCGTGAGCGCGAGCTGCCGCGTCGTCCGCATCAGCAGGCGCGTGCCGAAGTGGCGCTCGAGCGCGGAAATCTGCCGGCTCACCGATGTCAGAGAGCTCGGCAACGATCGCGCCGCCGCCGACAGACTGCCGTGGTCCACGGCCCGCACAAAGGTCGCCATCGCCGCAATCTGGTCCATGGCCATCCTTCCGCATATCGCAAGAGAGTATATCGACTGTCAGAAATAGCGCCGAAAAACGGAAGGGTCTACGTTGCGGTGGCTCCAAGCAGTCCGGGACTTCCCATGCCCACCCATGTCAGCCTGACGTCCATCCCCCACCGGCGCACCGCGCCCGCCCTCGCCGCCGCAGCAGCCGTCTGCGTCGCGCATTCGCGAGAGCTGCCGACGGATCGCCGCCGGTGAGTGGCCTCGAGGTTTTCGACGTCGTCGAGCTCGCGCTGCTGTTGATCGCAACCGGCGCGCTCTCGGGATTCCTGGCCGGCGTGTTCGGCATCGGCGGCGGCGCGATTCTCGTGCCGGTGTTCTACGAGTGCTTTCGCATTGCCGGCGTTCCGCTGGAGGTGCGCATGCCGCTCTGCATCGGCACCTCGCTGGCCGTGATCATCCCAACGTCGATCCGTTCGTTCCAGGCGCATTACAAGCGCGGTGCGGTCGACATGTCGATCCTGCGGGTGTGGTCGCTGCCGATCGTGATCGGCGTTGTCGCCGGCAGCGTGATCGCGCGCTATGCGCCGGAAAAACTGTTCAAGATCGTGTTCGTCTGCGTCGCCTGGTCGGCGGCCGCGCGTCTCATCTTCGCGCGCGAAGGCTGGAAGTTCGGCGATGATCTGCCGAAGGGCCCGCTGATGCGCGTCTACGGCTTCTGCGTCGGCATCCTCTCGACGCTGATGGGCATCGGCGGCGGCCTGTTCTCGAATCTCTTGATGACCTTCTATGGCCGTCCGATCCATCAGGCCGTCGCGACCTCGTCGGCGCTCGCCGTGCTGATCTCGATCCCCGGCGCGCTCGGCTACATCTACGCCGGCTGGCCCGCGGCGGCGACGTATCCGAGCGTAGCGGCGCTGCAGATTCCCTTCGCGCTCGGCTACGTCTCGCTGATCGGCGCCGTGCTGGTGATGCCGATGAGTCTCGTCACCGCGCCGCTCGGCGTGAGAGCCGCACATGCGATGTCGAAGCGGACGCTGGAGGCTGCGTTCGGGTGCTACCTGTTTGTCGTCGGCAGCCGGTTTGTGATGAGCCTGGTGGGCGGGCAGTAGCCGCCCCGCACTCCGTCATTGCGAGCGAAGCGAAGCAATCCAGACTGTCTCCGCGGAAAGATTCTGGATTGCTTCGTCGCAAGAGCTCCTCGCAATGACGAGGCGAGAGAGCCGTCCCCTCATTTCTTCGCGTAAATATCCTTGTACGTATCGCGCAGCACGTTCTTCTGCACCTTGCCCATCGTATTGCGCGGCAGCTCGTCGACGACGAAGACGCGCTTGGGCATCTTGAATTTGGCGAGCCGCCCGTCGAGCGCCTTCAGCACGGCGGCTTCGGTGATATCGGCGCCCTTGTTGCAGACCAGCACCGCGGTGACGCCTTCGCCGAAATCCGCATGCGGCACGCCGATCACGGCGGACTCGATCACGCCGGGCATGGCGTCGATCTCGCTCTCGATCTCCTTGGGGTAGACGTTGAAGCCGCCGGAGATGACGAGATCCTTGCCGCGGCCGAGGATGTGGACGTAGCCGTTGTCGTCGATCTTGCCGAGGTCGCCGGTGATGAAGAAGCCGTCGGGCCGGAACTCCGACTTGGTCTTCTCGGGCATGCGCCAGTAGCCCTTGAACACGTTCGGACCCTTGACCTCGATCATGCCGATCTCCTCGCGCGGCAGCTCCTTGCCGGTCTCGGGCTCGGTCACGCGCACGGAGACGCCGGGGAGGGGAAAGCCGACCGCGCCGGGCACGCGCTCGCCGTCATACGGGTTCGACGTGTTCATGTTGGTCTCGGTCATGCCGTAGCGCTCGAGCACCGCATGGCCGGTGCGCGCCGACCATTCACGATGGGTCTCGGCCAGCAGCGGCGCGGAGCCCGAGATGAACAGGCGCATATGCTTGGTGGTTTCGCGCGACAGCGCGGGATTTTGCAGCAGTCGCGTATAGAAGGTCGGCACGCCCATCAGCGCCGTGGCCCGCGCCATCAGCTTGATGATGAGGTCCGGATCGAGCTTCGGCAGGAAGATCATCGAGGCGCGGGCGAACAGCGTCACGTTGGTCGCCACGAACAGGCCGTGCGTGTGGTAGATCGGCAGCGCGTGGATCAGCACGTCCTTGTCGGTGAAGCGCCAGTAGCCGACCAGCGAGAGCGAGTTCGACGCGAGGTTATCGTGCGTCAGCATCGCGCCCTTGGAGCGGCCGGTGGTGCCGGAGGTGTAGAGGATCGCGGCGAGATCGTCGCCGGCCCGCGTCACCGTCGCAAAATCGCTGCTGGCTTTGTCGGCGGCGTCCGTCAGCGAGCCCTTGCCGTCAGCTCCAAGCGTCTCGACCCTGGCCTTCACCTTGGCGGCGATCGGGGCAAGACCCTCGGCCTTGGAGGGATCGCAGACCACCAGTGACGGCTCGGCATCGCCGATGAAGTAATCGAGCTCGTTCAGCGTGTAGGCGGTATTGAGCGGCAGATAGACCGCGCCGGCCCTGACAGTGCCGAGATACAGCACGATGTTGGCGACGGATTTCTCCACCTGCACCGCGACGCGGTCGCCGGGCTTCACGCCGCGCGCGACCAGCACATTCGCCATCTGCCCGGCCCGCGCGATCAGATCGCCATAGCTGATATGGCCACCGTCCTGCGTCTCGATCGCGAGGCGTTTGGGGTCGTCGAGGCCGTCGAACAGGCGGGAAAACAGGTTGGCGTTGGCTGCTTGGTTCATGCAAGATTTCCTCGACCGCAAGACTGACAAGGCCGGTCAAAACCGAGGGCTGGATTAGCAAAAACCGCCCCATTGAAGCAACGGAGACAGTTTGCATGACCAAAAACGGGAAACGCGTGGCCTGGGTCACGGGCGGCGGCAGCGGGATCGGGGAGGCCGGCGCCGAGGCGCTGGCGGCCGACGGCTGGACCGTCGTGGTTTCGGGCCGCCGCCAGTCAGCCCTGGATACCGTGGTTGCGAAGATCACCAAGGCCGGCGGCGCGGCCGAGGCCATCGCGCTGGACGTGGCTAACGCGGACCAGGCCCAGAAGGCGGCCGATCAGATCGTCGCGAAGCACGGCCGGATCGACCTGCTCGTCAACAATGCCGGCATCAATGTCCCCAAGCGCAGTTGGAAGGACATGGAACTGGAGGGCTGGGACAAGCTGGTCCAGGTCAATCTCAACGGCGTGCTCTATTGCATGCGCGCGGTGCTGCCGACCATGCGCAAGCAGCAGGACGGCTCGATCATCAACGTCTCATCCTGGGCCGGCCGCCACGTCTCCAAGATGCCGGGCCCGGCCTACACCACGACAAAACACGCGGTGCTGGCCTTGACCCATTCCTTCAACATGGACGAGTGCATCAACGGCCTGCGCGCCTGCTGCCTGATGCCGGGCGAGGTGGCGACACCAATCCTGAAGCTGCGCCCGGTGGTGCCGAGCGAGGAGGAGCAGGCGAAGATGCTGCAGTCCGAGGATCTCGGCCGCACCATCGCGTTCATTGCCTCGATGCCGCCGCGCGTCTGCATCAACGAGCTGCTGATCAGCCCGACGCATAATCGCGGATTCATCCAGACGCCGCAGAGCAGGGATTGAGGCGGGCAGACTGCTGCAACGGGCACACTGCCTTAACGGCACTGTCTGCTCGGCTCGCGCGCATCGCACGGGCACGCCGCCCCATAGTTTCACCCATCACAAAGAATTTTTCCTCGAAACCGCATCTCAGGCCGTCCCGTAGTTCGGCCAACGACGGCGCTGCTGCTTCACCTCGAGACTGCCGCAAGCCGCCTTCGTTGCCCCAACTCAACGCCGGCCCTTGCCGGTCACCATTCAATCGGGAGACTTTCCATGTCGAAGCGTATTGCCTATCTCGCTGCTGCCGCCTTCAGCGCTCTGGCCATCACCGCGACCGTCGTCGCGCCTGTGCGTGCCGAGGAGAAGACCGTCATGGTCGGCGGTGCCGCGATGTTCCCGTCCAAGAACATCGTCCAGAACGCGGTCAACTCGAAGGACCACACCACGCTGGTCGCGGCCGTGAAGGCTGCCGGTCTCGTGCAGACGCTGGAAAGCAAGGGCCCGTTCACGGTGTTCGCGCCGACCAACGCCGCCTTCGGCAAGCTGCCGGCCGGCACCGTCGACAATCTGGTCAAGCCCGAGAACAAGGCGACGCTGACCAAGATCCTCACCTACCATGTCGTGCCCGGCAAGCTCGAAGCCTCCGATCTCACCGACGGCAAGAAGCTGAAGACCGCCGAGGGCGAGGAGCTCACGGTGAAGAAGATGGACGGCAAGGTCTGGATCGTCGATGCCAAGGGCGGCACCTCGATGGTGACGATCTCCAACGTCAACCAGTCCAACGGCGTCATCCATGTGGTCGACACCGTGCTGATGCCGGCGACATAACACCGCGTAGCCCGGTTTCATCCCCCAAACCGGATGCGGCGAAAACGGCGAGCCGGGGGCACCCGGCTCGCTTTATTGTGACCGGCATAGCCTGACGGTATCGATTCGATGCCGGACAGGGCGTAACGAAAGCGGCCGCAGCGGCGTATATTCTGTGTCAGACCACGTTCAGGACCGAACCATCATGTCGAGCCTCACAGTCTCAGGCGAGCAGGTCAGCGCCACCCCGGCCAAGGTGATCCAGCCGGCCTGGGTTCGCGTCATGCACTGGATCAATGCACTGGCCATGATCCTGATGATCCTGTCGGGCTGGCAGATCTACAACGCTTCGCCGCTGTTCGGCTTCAGTTTTCCGCGCGAGTACACGCTGGGCGGCTGGCTCGGCGGCGGCCTGCTCTGGCATTTTGCGGCGATGTGGCTGTTGATGACCAACGGCCTTGCCTATCTCGTCACCGGCTTTGCCACCGGCCGCTTCCGGAAGAAGCTGCTGCCGATCACGCCGTCGGGCGTGCTTCACGACGTCAGGGCCGCGCTGACCTTCAAGCTCGGTCATGACGACCTCACCGTCTACAATTACGTGCAGCGCCTGCTCTATGCCGGCATCATCGTGGTCGGCGTGCTGATCGTGCTCTCCGGCCTCGGAATGTGGAAGCCGGTTCAGTTCTATTACCTGGTGATGCTGTTCGGCGATTATCCGACCGCGCGCTACGTGCATTTCTTCTGCATGGCCGCGATCTGCGCCTTCCTCGTCATTCACGTTTTGCTCGCGCTGCTGGTGCCGAAGAGTCTGCGCGCGATGATTATCGGGCGATAAAGGAGAATAGCGATGGCCAAGCGTTCATTCCTGATCCCCGGCGTCGACAAGCGGCTGCTGATCAAGGACTCCATCAAGGCGATGCCGGATTTTACCCGTCGCCGCTTCATCGCCGGCGGCGCCAGCCTGGGGGCGCTGACGCTGCTCACCGGCTGCGACGTGATCGACTCGTCCTCGGCTGAGACCATGCTGGCCAAGGTTTCGAAGTTCAACGATGCCGTGCAGGGCTTCATCTTCAATCCCGACGCGCTGGCACCGACCTTCCCGGAGAGCGCGATCACAAAGCCGTTCCCGTTCAACGCCTATTACGATCTCGACGACGCGCCCGATGTCGACGGCAAAGACTGGAAGCTCGAGGTGCGCGGCCTCGTCGACAACAAGAAGTCCTGGACGCTGGACGAGCTCTACAAGCTGCCGCAGGTGACGCAAATCACCCGTCACATCTGCGTCGAGGGCTGGAGCGCGATCGGCAGCTGGACCGGCACGCCCTTGCGCGATTTCCTCAAGCTGATCGGCGCCGACACGCGCGCGAAATATGTCTGGTTCCAGTGCGCCGACAAGGACGGCTACAACTCGCCGCTCGACATGCGCAGCGCGCTGCATCCGCAGACCCAGATGACGTTCAAATACGCGAACGAGATTCTGCCGCGCGCCTATGGTTTCCCGATGAAGATCCGCGTGCCGACGAAGCTCGGCTTCAAGAACCCGAAATACGTGGTCTCGATGGAAGTCACCAACGACTACAAGGGCGGCTATTGGGAAGACCAGGGGTATAATTCGTTCAGTGGGAGCTAGCCCCGCAGCCGTAGGGTGGGCAAAGCGCAAGCGTGCCCACCATTCTATCCATCAAGAAGACCGTGGGCACGGCGCTGTGCGCCTTTGCCCACCCTACGGCACCGATGATTTGGCCGGCCCCACCTTGCGCTGGCAAAGCGCCGCCACCGCCCCCAAGGCCAGCAGCGCTGCCGACACATTCAGCGCGTAGCTCAAGCTCCCCAGCGCATCCGTGATCGCACCCACGACGATCGGGCCGAGCGTCTGGCCGACGCCGAACGAGATCGTCATCGCCGCGATCGCGGTTGGCCACATCTGCGGCGGATAGTTGAAGCGGACGAAGGCGGTGGTCGAGCCGACCACGGCGAAGAAGGCAACGCCGAACACCACCGCTGAAATCGCGAGCCATGTCGGGGAATGCCCGAGCATCGGCAAGCCGGCGCCGAGCGCGTTGGTGCCGAGGATGATCGCGGTGGCGAGCCCGCCGCGATCGAGCGCGAGCACGCCGCGCCAGGCCCAGGGCGTGACGAAGGCCGACAGGCCGATCAGGCCCCAGAACGCAGCTTGCGCCGCGGCCCCACCGCCGCCGTCGCGGACATAGGCGATCATGAAGGTCATGTAGGCGATGTAGCCCGCACCGAACAGGAAATACGCGGCGAGATAGATCAGCACGGGCAGGATCGCGAAGGTGGCGTGGCTGCCTTCGGAGAAGCGCGCGCCGCTCTCGATGCGAGTCAGGAACAGCGGCACGGTCATCGCGGCCGACAGCAGCGTCAGCGCCCACCATACGATCCACCACGAGCCCGGCCCGAAATATTGCAGCGTGAACGGGGCGATCAGCCCCGAGGAGAGGATGCCGATGCCGGGCCCGGCATAGAACAGGCTGAGCAGGAAGTTGGCCCGCTCCGGGTGCGACTGAGCGATGGTTGCGGCGAGCGCGCCGCCGGCGACGAAGCCGGCCGCGGCGCCGAGGCCCAGCACGAGGCGGGCGAGGCTCAGCGCGACGAAATTGCCCGTCAGCGCGCAGGTGGCGAGCGCGGCGACGCAGGCCAGGGTCCCGCCGCGGATCGCCGCCGCCCAGCCGACCCGCTGGATCAGCCGCGACGCCGCAAGCGCGCCGACGAGATAGCCGACGGCATTGATGGTGTTCATGAAACCCGCCGCCGAGTAGGACCAGCCGAGGTCCTCCCGCATGTCCGGCAGCACCAAGGCATAGGCAAAGCGGCCGATGCCGAGCCCGACCGTCGCCGCCAGCGACAGGGTCAGGATCAGCCGCGCGGGATGTGCGTCGGGTCGAGGGCGGTCAGGCGCGTGCAAGGGGTTCTCCGGCTGGTGCAGTGTGGCAGGCCCGGTGCGCCTTGCACAGCCGCGGTGCGGCAATGGTGTCTTGCCAAGCACGCAACGCCGCTCTAGCACTCCGGCCGAAATTCACGAGGCGCCGTCATGCCCGGCCTTGTGCCGGGCATCCACGTTCTTCGCAGCGAAAGCAAGGACGTGGATGGCCGGGACAAGCCCGGCCATGACGAAACGGAGGAAGAACGACCATGGCGACCCACAAATTGCTGCTGCTCCCCGGCGACGGTATCGGCCCCGAGGTGATGGGCGAGGTGAAGCGGCTGATCGATTGGCTCAATTCGGCCGGGATCGCCAAATTCGAGACCGACACCGGCCTCGTCGGCGGCTCGGCCTATGACGCCCACAAGGTGTCGATCTCCGAGGGCGACATGGCCAAGGCGCTGGCCGCCGACGCCATCATCTTCGGCGCGGTCGGTGGTCCCAAGTGGGACGCGGTTCCCTACGAGGTGCGTCCCGAAGCCGGCCTCTTGCGCCTGCGCAAGGATCTGGCCCTGTTCGCCAACCTCCGCCCCGCGGTGTGCTACCCGGCGCTGGCCGACGCCTCCAGCCTGAAGCGCGAGGCGGTCGAGGGCCTCGACATCGTCATCGTGCGCGAGCTCACCGGCGGCGTCTATTTCGGCGAGCCCAAGACCATCACCGATCTCGGCAATGGCCAGAAGCGCGCCGTCGATACCCAGGTCTACGACACCTATGAGATCGAGCGCATCGGCCGCGTTGCCTTCGAGCTTGCCAGGAAGCGCAAGAACAAGGTGACGTCGATGGAGAAGCGCAACGTCATGAAGTCGGGCGTGCTCTGGAACGAGGTCATGACTCAGGTCCACAAGCGCGAATACCCTGATGTCACGCTCGAGCACCAGCTCGCCGATTCCGGCGGCATGATGCTGGTGAAGTGGCCGAAGCAGTTCGACGTCATCGTTACCGACAATCTGTTCGGCGACATGCTGTCCGATATCGCGGCGATGCTGACCGGCTCGCTCGGCATGTTGCCCTCGGCTTCGCTCGGCGAGGTCGACGTCAAGAGCAAGAAGCGCAAGGCGCTGTACGAGCCGGTGCACGGCTCGGCGCCCGACATCGCCGGCAAGGGCCTCGCCAATCCCATCGCGATGATCTCGTCGTTCGGCATGGCGCTGCGCTATTCCTTCGACATGGGCGATCTTGCCGACAAGGTCGACGCCGCCATCGCCGCCGTGCTCGCGAGTGGCTTGCGCACCGCCGACATCAAGTCGGAAGGCACGACGGCTGCTTCCACCACGCAGATGGGCGAGGCGATTTTGAAGGAATTGCAGAAGCTGCACGCCTGACGGCAAGCACCGCACTCGTAGGGTGGGCAAAGCGAAGCGTGCCCACCAATCGATTGCGATTAGAGAGAGATGGTGGGCACGGCGCGCTGCGCCTTTGCCCACCCTAGGGCACCTGCTTCCGGAGCCACTCATGGATGCCTCACCCCGCCCCAAGATCGCAGAAACCGTCATCCATGAAACAGTGCGCCAGCGCGAAGCGCAGATCGGGCGCCGCTGCGAGATCCTCGCCAACACCCGCATCGAATATGCCTCGCTCGGCGATTACTCCTATCTCGGCGAGTCCTGCGACGTCGCTGACGCTGCCATCGGCAAATTCACCGCGATCGCCAATTCGGTGCGGATCGGTGCGCCCAATCATCCGATGGGCCGCGCGTCCCAGCATCGCTTCACCTATGTCCCCGAATATTACGAGGCGAGCGCGACGCGTGACCGCGGCTTCTTCGCTGATCGCCGCGGCGACCGCGTCATCGTCGGCAATGACGTCTGGATCGGCCACGCCGCGATTCTGCTGCCGGGTGTCACGGTCGGCGACGGCGCGGTGATCGCGGCGGGCGCGGTCGTCAGCCGCGATGTCGCGCCCTACACGATCGTCGGCGGCGTTCCCGCGCGCCCCATCCGCAAGCGCTTTCCCGATTCCGTCGCGGCGAGCCTGCGCCGTATCGCCTGGTGGGATTGGCCGGACGAGCTCATCTTCGAGCGCCTCGGCGATTTCCGCTCCGAGGCGATCGAGGAATTTTGCCGACGCTATGACCCGGCTGCCAACGCGTAGCCTCAGCTGTCATTGCGAGGAGCGAAGCGACGAAGCAATCCAGAATCGTTCCGCAGAGAGATTCTGGATTGCTTCGCTGCGCTCGCAATGACGATGTAGAGGCAAGTGTGCCCTATGACACCTCGCAAAATCAAAAAGGCCGGGCGTGAAGCCCGGCCTTTTGATTCGGTCGCCGCGCCGCCTCAGTACAGCGGGAAATTCCGCGGATAGCCGCCGACGTCGGCCGGCGTCGAGAGCGGCTGGCGATCGATCGGACGGTTGTTGTTCTCGCGTGCGAAGGTTGGATAGCCGATCTCCGGCGGGAAAGCGTAATCCATGAACTTGCGGTCGCCCGGATTGACCTCGGTGCCGCCGTCGAGCCAGGAGCGCTTGCTCACATAGATGCGGGTGCGACCCTGCTGGTAGACCGAGTTGGGGCCGCTCGGGCCGTAATAGACCCGGCCGCGCTCGTCATAGCGCTTGGTCTTGGTGTCGGCCGCAGCCGGCGTCGCGAAGGCCGCGGCAATGACGGCGCCCGCCGCTAGCCAGGTCGCCAATTTGGTTGCCGCAGAAAATGTCGAGCTCATCACGTCCCCTTCAGGCGGCAGGCCGCCAGTCGATTTCGCCCCATACTAGCCCGGCCGGGGTGGTTGCAACTAGGTCTATTGGGTCACACCGGGTGGGAATAATCGTGCGCGCCGGCAAAAAGTTGCATCAATACCAGCCACTTGAGCTTGATGCCGATCAAAGCGCCCCGCGCAATTGCGCGTTGGCCGCGCCCAGCAGCCAGTCGGAGGCAGCAGCGCCCTCGCAGGCGCGGCGCTTCAGCTCGGCATGGGCGAAGAATTCCGCCAGTTTCGGCTCGTTGCCCGAAGCGAGCAGCGTCAGCCGGTTCAGCAGGCAGGCGACCGCCGCGCGCCGGGCGGGCAGCGTGTCGCCCTGGCAGGAGAAGCCGGAGATCTGCAGCGCCGGCTCCTCGTTGCGCTTGAGGTAGCCGAGGCAGGACGGCGCCGCCTTGTCCGTGCCGACCGGCCGGAACAGGGCCACGGGGCCGAATTTGGTGTCGATCAGTCCGGCCTGCTCGAGCGGGGTGGCCGAACCCAGGCCCATCTGGATGGCGAGGTCCGCTGCCGCCGGACGGGCCACGTCGAATTCGCCGCCTTCCCGGTAAATCTCGAGCTCGGCTATGGGCTTGTCCGCCTCGCCGGCCCAGCGCATCACATCCCTGCGGCCGCCTTCGGGATGCCTGAGGATGGTGTAAGAGGCTGTTTTATCTGATGAATCAAGCCGGCTCACAGCGAAGGCCGGATGCGAGCGGTCGGCCACGGTCCAGCCGGGCCTTGTGGCCGGCTCATCGTCCCGCATGTCGGGCAGCTGGTTGAGGGCCGCCAGCGCCAGGATGGCAAACAGGGCGAGCGCCCCCACATAGGCGAACAGGCGCGCCAGCGTGCCGACGACCTCGTCGGCGAAGGCTGCAAGCGCCAGATAGAGCTGGGTAGGAGTTTCGGCCGTCCTGGCCTCAGGCGATTGCATCCACGGCCTTCAGGCATGGTCCAACGTTGTCTTGGGGCCGGTTCTCGCATAGAAGCGCTGCTCTTCCTGTTTAAGCGTCAGCTTCGGGAACGGGCTTTTTCATCGGAGAGTGAACGATGGGTTACAAAGTCGCAGTCGTCGGCGCGACCGGCAATGTCGGACGGGAAATGCTCAACATCCTCGATGAGCGCAAATTCCCTGCGGACGAGGTCGTGGCCCTGGCGTCACGCCGCAGCGTCGGCGTCGAGGTCTCCTATGGCGATCATACCCTGAAGGTCAAAGCGCTCGAGCACTACGACTTCTCCGACGTCGACATCTGCTTGATGTCGGCGGGCGGCTCGGTGTCGAAGGAATGGTCGCCGCAGATCGGCGCCGCCGGCGCGGTCGTGATCGACAACTCCTCGGCTTGGCGCATGGACCCCGACGTGCCGCTGATCGTGCCCGAAGTTAACGCGGCTGCGACCGAAGGCTTCAAGAAGAAGAACATCATCGCCAACCCGAACTGCTCGACCGCGCAGCTCGTGGTCGCGCTCAAGCCGCTGCACGACAAGGCGACGATCAAGCGCGTCGTGGTCTCGACCTATCAATCGGTGTCGGGCGCCGGCAAGGACGCGATGGACGAATTGTTCTCGCAGACCAAGGCCGTCTACACCAATGACGAGCTGGTCGCGAAGAAATTCCCCAAGCGCATCGCCTTCAACGTCATCCCCCACATCGACGTCTTCATGGAGGACGGCTACACCAAGGAAGAGTGGAAGATGATGGCGGAGACCAAGAAGATCCTTGATCCCAAGATCAAGCTCTCCGCGACCTGCGTGCGCGTGCCCGTGTTCGTCGGCCACTCCGAGGCCGTCAACATCGAGTTCGAGAATCCGATCACCGCCGATGAAGCGCGCGAGATCCTGCGCAAGGCGCCCGGCTGCCTCGTCATCGACAAGCAGGAGCCCGGCGGCTACGCCACGCCGTATGAAGCGGCCGGCGAGGACGCGACCTATATCAGCCGCATCCGCGAGGACGCGACGGTGGAGAACGGCCTGGTGCTCTGGTGCGTGTCCGACAACTTGCGCAAGGGCGCAGCCCTCAACGCGATCCAGATCGCGGAAGTCCTGATCAACCGCAAGCTGATCAGCGCGAAGAAGAAGGCGGCGTAAGCTCCGTACCGGTCTCGTAGGGTGGGCAAAGCGAAGCGTGCCCACGACCTGCGTTTTAATCGGAAAAGATGGTGGGCACGGCGCTTTGCGCCTTTGCCCACCCTACGAATTCAAGCCAAGCCGCGGAAGCCCTACACCGCGCTCCGTGCGCTCTTGAATTCCTTCGCCGCCTTGTCCAGCACGAACAGCGTGCCCTCGGCGACGCCGAAATAGGCCCCGTGCAGCTGCATCTGGCCGCCCTCGACGGCCTTCTGCACGAACGGGAATGTCGTCAGGTTTTCCAGGCTGCGGAACACCGCGGCCTTCTCGATGCGCTCGACGAACTGCGCCATGGTCTCGTGGTCGCGCTGCTCCACCACCTCACCCGGCTTGATGAACATCTGCATCCATTTGCCGATGAAGTCGCCGGGCGTGAGTGGCTCGATCTTGTCGACGAAGGCGCGGATGCCGCCGCATTGCGCGTGGCCGAGCACCACGATGTGCTTCACCTTCAGCACCGTCACCGCGTATTCCAGCGCCGCCGAGACGCCATGCGCGTTGCCGTCGGGCTGGTACACCGGCACCAGGTTGGCGATGTTGCGGACCACGAACAATTCGCCGGGGCCGACGTCGAAGATCACCTCGGGCGAGACGCGGCTGTCGCAGCAGCCGATCACCATCACTTCCGGGAACTGTCCCTTCACCGACAGCTCGCGATAGCGGCTCTGCTCGGTCGGCAGCCGCTGGGTGGCGAAGGCCTTGTAGCCTTCCAGCAAATGCTTCGGGAATGTGATCATGACCTATGCCTAACCATAGAGCCGGGGAACGAACAAGCCTTTCGAATAGGCAGGCCAAGTGCTATCGGCTCGGGGCAGAATGGACACGAGGAAACCGGAAGGAACGTCAGCATGACCCGCCCGCGCCGCAGCCATCTGTTCATGCCCGGATCCAACCCCCGTGCGCTGGAGAAGGCGAGGAATCTCGCCGCCGACGGTTTGATCCTCGATCTCGAAGATTCCGTCGCGCCTGACGCCAAGGCGGTGGCGCGGGACGGCATCGCCGCCGCGATCGCGGCCAAGGGGTTCGGCAAGCGCGAGATCCTGATCCGGACCAACGGCCTCGACACGCCGTGGTGGGCCGACGACGTCGCGATGGCAGCCAAGGCCTCGCCGGACGGCATCCTGGTTCCAAAGGTCTCCAGCGTCGAGGACCTCGACACGATCGGCCGCAAGCTGGCCGAGCTTGGCGCCGCGCCGACCGTCAAGGTCTGGGCCATGATCGAGACCGCGCGCGCGGTGCTGCATGCCGAGGAGCTCGCCGCGGCCGGGCGCGATCCGAAGACGCGGCTGTCAGGCTTCGTGTTCGGCCCGAACGACATCTCGCGCGAGACGCGCATCCGCATGCTGCCGGGCCGCGCCGCGATGATCCCGATGATCTCGCACTGCATCCTGGCGACGCGCGCTCACGGCCTCGAGATCCTCGACGGTCCCTATAGCGACATCGCCAATTCCGACGGCTTTGCCACCGAATGCGCGCAGGGCCGCGATCTCGGCTTCGACGGCAAGACGCTGATCCATCCCTCGCAGATCGAAGCCTGCAACGTGATCTTCACGCCGCCCGAGGAGGAAGTCGCGCGTGCGCGAAAGATCATCGCGGCGTTCGAGCTGCCGGAAAACGTCTCGCGCGGCGCGATCCGCCTCGACGGTGCGATGGTCGAGCGTCTGCACGCCGACATGGCGCGCCGCACGATCGAGATCGCGGACGCGATCGCTGCGATGAGCAAGGGCTGAGATTGCCCTGAGCGCTTCGTCCTGCGCGACGACAGGGGGAATTTGCGGCTGGGAACTCAGCTAATCCATTGATTTGGCTGATGCTGCGGCGCTGCTTTCGATCACGACCGCGCGAATAAGCGTCGCGGCCGCCGCCGTTGACTTGCGCAAGGCCCACGTCGCAAGGTAACTCCAGCAACAGTTGAACATATTTGGCCCAACCTTGGACGAGGTGTCCCCATGACGGCGCTTGCGGAAGTCGCGGCTCCTGCCAACCTGGTTGACGAACTCACGGCACACGCGGTGCGCAGCATCGAGGCCGCCGATCATTCCGCGGCTCCGTTTCCGCACATCGTCTTCCGCGAGTTCTTTCCGGAGGACTTCTACCGTGACCTGATCCGGAGCGTGCCCACTCAGGGCTACGATCCGATCACCGGGACCGGAACGCGCATGGCGCTGCGCCTCTACGGCGAGAACGTCGACAAGATCGAGCCGTCGCTGCGGCCGGCATGGGCTGCGGTGTCGGCCATGCTGACGTCGAAGAGCGTCGAGGAGGCGATCCGCAAGCGGCTGCATGACGGGCTCGAGATTCGCGCCCGTGGCGACAAGGTGGCCGGCGCCGACGATCTGACCTTGGTGGCAAAGCCGGTCGTCTACGTGGACAGGGACGGCTATCAGATCAAGCCGCATCCGGACACGCGCAAGAAGGTCGTGACGATGCAGCTCTATTGCCCCGCCGACGCCAGCCAGGAGGCTTTGGGGACGACGCTCTACAAGGCCTCGCTCAAGGGACTGCTGCATGTCGGCTCGTATTGCCTGGAGCCGGTGAAGACGATCCCGTTTCTGCCCAATGTCGGCTACGCCTTCGTGGTCCTGAAGGCCTATCACACGCTGACCAGGATGAGCTGGCACGGCCGCCCGCCGATCCAGACCGACCGGGATCGCGTCACCATCCTCAACACGTTCTATGTGAACGAGAAGGTCGGCTTCTAGAGCATGATCCGGAAAGTGTGCAGCGGTTTTCCGAAAAGATCATGCTCAAACAACAACCTAAAGCGCGATGACGATTCGTCCCAATCTCATCGCGCTTTAGGCGTTTGATCTGGACCGCGCCGGGTTCTTGACCCGATCGCGAATCCCTAGCACCGCCTCGCTCAGATCGTCTGGCCCCCGGACACCTCGATGCGCTGTGCCGTGACCCAGCGGTTGTCGGGACCGAGGAGACTTGCAACCATCGGTCCGATGTCGTCGGGCAGGCCGACGCGGCCGAGCGCGGTCATTTGGGCGAACTGCTGGTTCAAATCCGACATGTCCCGGACTGCGCCGCCGAGAAAATCGGTTTCGATCGCACCCGGGGCGACGACGTTTGCGGTGATGCCGCGTCCGCCGAACTCTCTGGCCATATAGACCGTCAGAACCTCGATGGCGCCCTTCGCGGCAGCATAGGCTGAGAAGCCGGGGAAGGATACGCGCGTCAGCCCGCTGGAGAAGTTGATGATCCGGCCGTTGTCGGCGAGCAATGGCAGCAAGGCCTGCGTCAGAAAGTGTTCGGCATACCGCCCGGGCGCGACATGCGCGAGACGAAGCGCCGCGTCGAATCGGCGGCTTGAAGAGTTCCCCAATGGCGACGATTGACAGGATCTACATCCTCGACGGAGGCATTGCAGAGGTCGCAGACGGCTCGATCTATTCTCCGGGTATCAACGTCGGCGTCCCCATGACGTTGAGCTGCAATGCCTACCTCATCAGCCATCGCGGCGAATGGCTGATCTGGGATACGGGCATAGAGGATAAGCTGGCGAAGCATCCGGAAGGACGCATCATTGCCCATGGCATACGCGGCATCGTGCGTCGTCCCATCGCGGACCAATTGGATGAAATCGGGGTGCGGCCCCGCGATGTCAGTACGATCCTCCTTTCCCACGCGCATTTCGATCACATCGGAAATGTCGATCTGTTCGAGAATGCGAGATGGATCGCCCAGCGGGCCGAGTTCGAGGCCATGTTCGGAAACGAGCCTGAAGAATTCGGCTATTCGCTGCAGCACTACGAGGCGCTGAAGGAGCGGCCTTACCAGATCGTCGATGGTGACCACGACATATTTGGCGACGGCGCCGTGCGGATGATCTTCACGCCCGGCCACACTCTCGGGCATTGCTCGCTGATGGTGAGGCTGCCGCGGCGCGGCGCCGTGCTGCTGAGCGGCGACGTCGCGCACAATTGGGAAAACCTCCGGCACATGCGCGTGCCGTCCTTCAATGCGGACCAGCAGGTAACGGTCGCGTCCATGGCCAGAGTCGCCGAGCTGCTTCGCGTCGAGAACGCCGAAATCTGGATCAATCACGATACGGCACAGAGCGAGGCATTGCCTCACGCGCCAGGCTGGATCGCGTAAACGCGTCAGTGCGGCGCGACGTCGGCGCGTTCGAGCGATTCCAGTGTCGAGGCATTGCCGCAATAGCCGTGATAGTTTTCCGCGGCGGTGCCCTCAGTGAGGTCGCGGTCGCACTCGCCCTTGTGATCGCAGAGCGAGCAGACCCGTTCCATGTCGCGCAGCAGCAGCGGCTGTGCGCGTCCGAGCCCCTCCGCGCTGATGCCGAGTTGCTCCAGCATCTTCGGCAGCTCGTCGGCGGCATGCTTGCCGTGACGGACCAGCTCTTCGAGGTCGTCCGGGGCAATCCTGAGATCGCTCGCGATCCGGTCGAAATCTCCGCGGTCGAGCCGTCGCATCTCGTTCATCTCGCGGCGATGCTTCAGCCAGGCGGCAAAGGACTCGATGAGGTCCTGGACGATGGGATACGGCCTGCTTGCGGTGCTCATGCGAGGCTCCATAGGGATCGTGGAACTGGAGCGAGACTACGCACAATGATGCAGGGGCGCGTTGCGCTGGATCAAATTCGACTCGTCTCCCCGACGCGGCAACGCGATCGAATGTAAGGCCGCGAACCCTCCACATCGTCATGGCCGGGCATAGCCGTCCGAAGGACGGCGTCGCTTCGCTCGCCTATGTCCCGGCCATCCACGCTTTGCGCAAGAAGAACGTGGATGCCCGGGACAAGCCCGGGCATGACGACCGACGATGGGTCCGAGCGCAGAAGAGCTACGCGAACCGCTCCGCCGCCCATGCATAGAGGCTGCCGGGTACCGCCGGCTGCTTGCTGCGTCCCTTGCCCGAGATGTGCAGGCCGATCACGTCGGGGTCGGTGACGATGCCGAGATAGCTCGACGGCTCGAAGAACAGTTTTGGCTCGGAATGCACCGCGTAGAACGATTTCTTCGGCAACGCCTTTTGAAGATCGCCCGAACGCTTGGCGAGGATGGTGAGTGCCGGCGGCCCGTAGATGGCGATGCGCAGGTCGGACAGGCGCTGCGAGCCGCCGCTCAGCCGTCGCATCGCAAAGCTCAGGCGATGGCTGAGCGAGAGCCATTCCGGCGTGAGCTCCTCCTGCTCCATCAGCGCCTCGAAGGCGCGAACGATCTGGTGTCCGCGCGGCAGATAGAGCACGGAGTTGCCGAGCCGGCGCGATCGCTCCCAGGCGAAGTAGGGCTTTGCCGGATCGATCTCGACAGGCCTCAGCAGCACCACGTCGGCATCGAGCCAGAGCCCGAGGCCCATCGCCATCAGCTTCATGCGGAAGAAGTCGCTGAACTGGAGCGTGGTCCAGTCGCGCCAGCTGCCGTCCGGCTGCGGCGGCCGCAGGCGTTCGGAGAACGCGTGCGGCAGCACCGCCTCGGCATCGGCGTTCGCAACGCCCGCGGGCAGGCCGGGAATGGGGTCGAAGCTGTAGAGCGTGACCTTGTGCCCAGCGGCCAGCTGCGAGCGCAGACAGGTCTGGCGCAGCGCATCCATCGGGCCGTGCCAGAAGGTGACGATGTCGGGTAGCATCAGGGAAAAGCTATAGGCGATATCGAGGGCAAAGAAAAAGCCCCGGCGCGTCAGGCGCCGGGGCTCGAATGGGATGTCGATCTCAGGCCCAGGCGCGTTCGCGCTTGAGCTTGTCCTCGTAGCTGTCGATCGAGGCCTTCTTCTCCATGGTGAGACCGATGTCGTCGAGGCCGTTGATCAGGCAGTGCTTGCGGAACGGGTCGATCTCGAACTTGACCTTGCCGCCGTCCGGACCGCGGATCTCCTGGTTCGGCAGGTCGATCGTCAGCGTCGCGTTGGCGCCGCGCTCGGCGTCGTCGAACAGCTTGTCGAGGTCTTCCTGCGAGACGCGGATCGGCAGAATGCCGTTCTTGAAGCAGTTGTTGTAGAAGATGTCGCCGAACGAGGTCGAGATCACGCAGCGGATGCCGAAGTCGAGCAGCGCCCAGGGCGCGTGCTCGCGGCTCGAGCCGCAGCCGAAATTGTCGCCGGCGACCAGCACCTTCGTGTTGCGATAGGCGGGCTGGTTGAGGACGAAATCCGGGTTCTCGCTGCCGTCGTCCTTGTAGCGCTGCTCCGAGAAGAGCCCCTTGCCAAGGCCGGTGCGCTTGATGGTCTTCAGGTACTGCTTCGGAATGATCATGTCGGTGTCGACATTGATGATCTTCAGCGGCGCCGCGACGCCTTCCAGCGTGGTGAACTTGTCCATGGTTGCGCTTTCCCGGGTGGTTCTGGGGGAACCGGTATTTATCGCGATCGGGGCCAAAATCCTAGGCCGATTTCGGCAGATCTAGTCTGCTTTGGCCTCAATTGCCGCCATATCGTCGTCCGAGAGGCCGAAATGGTGGCCGATCTCGTGGATCAGGACGTGGCGGACGATGTGGCCGAGGCTTTCGTCGTGCTCGGCCCAGTAATCCAGGATCGGCCGGCGGTAGAGCCAGACCATGTTGGGCAGCCGCGCGACATCGCCAAAACTCTGCTGCGGCAGGCCGACGCCCTGGAACAGGCCGAGCAGGTCGAACTCGCTCTCGCATTCCATCTCGTCGAGGACCTCGTCGGTCGGGAAGTCGTCGACGCGAAGAATCACGCCCTCGCAGAGCTTAAGAAACTCCGCCGGCAGGCGCTCGAATACGTCATGAGCCATCGCTTCCATCTCGGCCAGCGAGGGCGCTTTCAATTCCGTCCACATGCGCTTCTCTTAGCGCGGGTTCCGCGGCGATGCATCCGGCTTTATAGGTGGGGCGTTGACGCCGCGCGCGAAAACGAGGAGCGTACGGCGCTTCAAGGGGTTGGCAGAGGTCGGTGGTGGTATGATGCGGGCGGGAACAGCGATACCGGTTCTACTGTGCATGGGGTTGTTTTCGACTATTTTTGACGGCGCTCAAAGCCAGGTCCAGGCGCAGACGGCCGGCCCCGAGATCCGGCTGGCCCAGGCGGCCTCGCCCGACGACGTCCCCCCGCCGCGCAGGCGGCCTCCGGCGCGCTTGCGCGTCACGCCCTATTACAGCCCCGACGGCGTCTATCCGCGCTACAACCCCGGTCCCGATGCGGTCCGTGAATGCAACGTTGCCTATGTGCAGGAGCACAGGCCCAGCGGCACCGTGATCACGCCGCATATGAGCTGCTACTGGCGGCGGGGCTGACGGGCCGGTTCAACGGGCAGCGCGGAGGCCTCGTGAGGGTGGTCATGGCGAGATGGATTGCACTAGCCTCCGTTGCCGTCGCGCTTGCCACCGGCCTGCCCCGTGCGCCCGCAGCACATAGGGTGACGATCCCCGAGGCCTCGGCGGGGATCGCGGTTTTCAATGCGCGACACGCGCGAACCCGTGAGATTGTGAGGCCTGCCGTGCGCCGTGATCCTCGCTATTACGCGCGGCCGGTTTACTACCGTCCCTATCCCTACGCCGTGCCTGCTCCCTTCGTGCTCGGCTACGGGCCGTTCTGGTGATCCGCTAACCGGACGGCGCAAATCCCTTGACCAGCAGCACCGTCGCCTGTGCGCCCGCCTTGCGATCGCGCGAGATGTCTTCGTACTCGGGTGAATTCGAGAAGGCGAGAAACGCAGCTTCGTCGGGAAACGACATCATGACGAGCTTGTCGTGCGGCCATGTGCCTTCGAGCACGCGCGGATGTTCATCGGCGGCGAGCAGGCGTCCGTTGTACTTCCTGAACACGTCGAAGAACCGCGCCTGATAGCGTTCGTAGGCTGCGCGGTCCGTCATCTTCAATTGCGCAATCGCATAGACAGTCATCTCGAATCCTCACCTCGCGGCCCTGCGTCGCAGCGCGTTGCCAGCAACGTCGTTCATTCACGGGGCGTTCACGTCGCTGTCCCTAACTTAATCTTGGGAGCGACTGCAAATGAACAGGGATGACTCGGGCCGGTCACGAGCGTCGCAACTCCGCTGTTCAGTTTCAGGGAGAAGTCCATGCTGAGGAGTTTGGGTCTCAGGGCAAGCCCGATGCGCTTGCTCGGGATCGCGGCGGCTGCGACGTTGATGCTGTCGACCGGCACTGCGCGACGTGCTGAAGCGCTGACCTTGATCAATCCGGCGACGTCACCCGCGACGAAAGCTGCGACCGACGACCTCGTCACGCAGGTTCGCCACGGCGGTGGTGGCGGACATGGCGGTGGCTCCCACGGCGGAGGTTTTCACGGCGGTGGCGGCTTCCACGGTGGCGGCGGACATTTCGGCGGCTTTCGCGGCGGTGGCTTCCATGGTGGCGGTTTCCATGGTGGCGGCTTCCGCGCCGCGCCGGCGTTTCACGGCGGTGGCTATCGCTACGGCGGATTCCACCGCTACGGCGGCTTTCATCGCTACGGCATCTATCGCCCGCATTACGGCTATCGCCACTTCCACCGGCGCTATTATTACGGCGGCTACTATCCCTACTACCACTATCCGCGCCGCTGCCGGATCATCTGGACCTATTACGGCCCGCGCCGCATCTGCCGCTGGCATCGCTGGCACTATCCGTATCGCTATTGGTGATGTGATCGGAGTCGTCATGCCCGGGCTTGTCCCGGGCATCCACGATCTTTCTATGCACGCCTAAGAACGTGGATGGCCGGGACAAGCCCGGCCATGACGGAGAAACTCGCTAGAGCCAGTCCTTCAGCTTCCACGACGAAGCCTTCCAGCGCATCAAATTCTCGACCTTCCACTGCCGAAACATCGCCGGCGGCCAGCGGCTGAGCTTCGAGGTCTCCTCGACCTCCGGCTTGGCGACGATGCGCAACGGCGTGGCGCGCCGGCGGTGCTGGCGCGTCGCCTCGCTGATCAGATCGACATATTCAGGCTTGTTGGCCATCAGAAGTGTCCTCGCGAGATCGTCGCGAGGACACTGTCGGCGCTGCCGATTAACGGCGGTTTGCCGGGTTAGCTCAAATTGCAGGGATGGCTTAGCGCCAGTCCCTGACGTCGACGAAGTGACCCGCGATCGCCGCTGCGGCGGCCATCGCCGGCGACACCAGATGGGTACGGCCCTTGAAGCCCTGGCGGCCTTCAAAGTTGCGGTTCGAGGTCGAGGCGCAGCGCTCTTCCGGCTTCAGCTTGTCCGGGTTCATCGCAAGGCACATCGAGCAACCGGGCTCGCGCCATTCGAAGCCGGCCTTGATGAAGATCTTGTCGAGACCCTCAGCCTCCGCCTGCTCCTTCACGATGCCGGAGCCCGGCACCACCATGGCGTTGACGTTGGCCGAAACGGTCTTGCCTTCCGCGATCTTGGCGGCGGCGCGCAGGTCCTCGATGCGGCCATTGGTGCAGGAGCCGATGAAGACGCGGTCGAGCTTGATGTCGGTGATCTTGGTGCCGGCGGTCAGGCCCATGTACTTCAAGGCGCGGTGCTTGGAGAGACGCTTGGCCTCATCCGCGATCTTGTCGGGATCGGGCACGATGCCGGTCACCGAGATCACGTCCTCAGGGCTGGTGCCCCAGGTCACGATCGGCGGCAGTTTTGCCGCATCGAGGCGCAGCTCGTGGTCGAAATGCGCGCCTTCGTCGGAGCGCAAGCCCTCCCAATAGCGCATCGCCGCGTCCCAGGCCGCGCCCTTCGGCGACTTCGGCCGGTCGCGCAGGAAATCGTAGGCCTTCTGGTCGGGCGCAACGAGGCCGGCGCGGGCGCCGCCTTCGATCGACATGTTGCAGACCGTCATGCGGCCTTCCATCGACAGCGAACGGATCGCATCGCCGGCGTATTCCAGCACATAGCCGGTGCCGCCCGCGGTGCCGATCTCGCCGATGATGGCCAAGATAATATCCTTGCCGGTCACGCCGTTGGGCAATTTGCCGTCGACGGTGACGCGCATGTTCTTGGCCTTCTTCTGGATCAGTGTCTGCGTCGCCAGCACGTGCTCGACCTCCGAGGTGCCGATGCCGTGCGCGAGCGCGCCGAACGCGCCATGCGTCGAGGTGTGGCTGTCACCGCAGACGATGGTGGTGCCGGGCAGAGTAAAGCCCTGCTCGGGGCCGATGACGTGGACGATGCCCTGGCGCTTGTCGAACTCGTTGTAATATTCGATGCCGAATTCCTTGGCGTTCTCGGCGAGCGCCTTGATCTGCTCGATGCTTTCAGGATCGGGATTGGGCTTGGTGCGGTCAGTGGTCGGCACGTTGTGATCGACGACCGCGAGCGTCTTCTCGGGCGCGTGGACCTTGCGCCCCGTGGCGCGCAGGCCTTCGAACGCCTGCGGCGAGGTCACCTCGTGCACCAGGTGGCGGTCGATATAGAGCAGGCAGGTGCCGTCGTCGGCTTCGTGCACCAGATGGTCGCTCCAGATCTTGTCGTACAGAGTGGTCGGCTTGGACATGAGCTTAAGCTCCGAAGGAATGTGTGTAAGCGATGAGCGCGGCGAGCGCGCGGGCAACCAAATCGTCAGCGCAGCTTTTAGGCTGCGCGCGTAAGCTCTGACGTTGCCGAGGTCGCGAAGCGTCCGAAGAACCGGCCAGGCAGCCGCGAGCGATCGTCGATGACGATGCGTTGGGGGCTTACGAAGCTGGTCAGATCTGGAAACATTCTAGGAATATATAGCAGGCCGATTTGGAAGCGCGAGGGCTTTGACGCGCACGGCTGACGCAACAAAAAAGCGCGGAGCCGAGCCCCGCGCTTTTGAAAAGCTTGCCTGGTGGCGAAAGCTTACTCGCCGACGGCGGCCTGACGGTCCTGCTTCTCGACGATGCGGGCCGACTTGCCGCGGAGGTTGCGGAGGTAATAGAGCTTGGCGCGACGCACCTTGCCGCGGCGCACCACCTTGATCGAGTCGATCATCGGGGAGAGCAGCGGGAATACGCGCTCGACGCCCTCGCCGTAGGAGATCTTGCGGACGGTGAAGCTCTCGTTGAGGCCACCGCCGGAACGGCCGATGCAGACGCCTTCATAGGCCTGCACGCGGGTGCGGTCGCCTTCGACGACCTTCACGTTGACGATCACGGTGTCGCCGGGGGCAAATTCCGGGATCTCCTTGGTGGCGGAGAGCTTCTCGAACTGCTCTTTTTCAAGCTGTTGGATCAGGTTCATGGGGTAATCTCCATCGGCGCGCCCAGCCGCAGATCGGGGGCTGCGCGAAATTCGTCTATCCAGCTATTGCGGATTTGGCCGCTCCTATAAGGCAAGCCGGAGCGTTTGTCACCCGTCTGTCTTGTTTTTTGGCGTTTTTTGGCGACGGGGCCGATTCGGGGGCTTGGGCGGGATTTGGGCCCATAAATCCGGCCGCCGGGCCTCTGTCAGGGCCTCTGACTGCGCCCGCCGCCAGCCAGCGACCTTGGCGTGGTCGCCGGAGGTGAGGATGTCGGGGATCGGAACCCCCTCGAACAGCTGCGGCCGGGTATATTGGGGGTATTCGAGCAGGCCGTCCGAGAAGCTTTCCTCGGTTCCCGAGGCTTCCTTGCCCATCACGCCCGGCAGCAGCCGGACGCAGGCATCGATCAGGGCTAAAGCCGCGATTTCGCCCCCTGAGAGCACGTAATCGCCGATCGAGACCTCCTCCAAGCCCCGCCCGTCAATCACCCGCTGGTCGATCCCCTCGAACCGGCCGCAGACGATCAGCGGGCCGGGGCCCCGCGCGAGCTCTTTCACGCGGCCCTGGGTCAGTGGCCGACCGCGCGGGCTCATCAGCAGGCGCGGCCGATCCGGAGCGATCTCGACGGCATCGATCGCCGCCGCCAGAACATCCGCCCGCAGCACCATGCCCGGCCCGCCGCCGGCCGGCGTGTCATCGACGCTGCGATGGCGGTCGGTCGCAGAGGCCCTTATGTCCCGCGCCTCGATCTCCCACAGCCCGCCAGCCAGCGCCCGGCCGGCCAGGCTCACGCCGAGCGGCCCCGGAAACATCTCCGGAAACAGCGTCAGCACCGTCGCGCGCCAGGGTGAGGGGGTTGTCATGGTCTCTCAACTCTCGTCGTCCCGGGGCGCGCGAAGCGCGAGCCCGGGACCCATAACCACCGCACTTCGTTTTGCGATGATCGGGGCCATCAGCTTAGCCAAAACCACGGCCTGTGGTTATGGGTCCCCGCTTTCGCGGGGACGACTCGCGGAGGGATCGTTACCTTCGTCCTCGCCCTCGACCTCCTGCGGCAGCGCGATCACGACGCGGCCGCCTTTGAGGTCGACCTCCGGCACCACGGCATTCGAGAACGGCAGCAGCATCGTCGGCCCCTTGAGCGGCGCGATCTCGATGATGTCGCCGGCGCCGAAATTATGGATCGCGAGCACGCGGCCGAGCGCGTCGCCGTCGGTGGTGACGGCGGCGAGCCCGATCAGATCGGTGTGGTAATATTCGTCCTCGTCCGTCGCGGGCAGTTTCGCGCGCGCAACGTAGAGCTCGATGCCGTTGAGCCGCTCGGCTTCATCGCGGGTCGTGACGCCCTTGAACGTCGCGACCAGATGGTCTTTCGCCTCGCGCGCCGTTGCGACCTCGAACTGGCGCTTGCCGTCCTTGGCGAGAAGCGGACCGTAGCGGCGCACGGCAAACGGATCTTCGGTGAAGGTCCATAGTTTGACCGCACCGCGCACACCATGCGCGGCGCCGATCCGCGCGACGCAGACCAGCGCCGACATGATCTGGCCTTAGGCCTTCGCGGCGGCTTCGGCCTGCGCCTTGCGCTCCTTGCGCGGCACGGCCTTCTCGGGGTTGTTGCGCGCTTCGCGCTTCTTGACGCCGGCGGCATCGAGGAAACGCATCACGCGGTCCGACGGCTGCGCGCCCTTGGCGAGCCAGGACTTCACCTTCTCCATGTCGAGCTTCAGGCGGGTCTCGTTGTCCTTCGGCAGCAGCGGATTGAAATAGCCGAGACGCTCGATGAAGCGGCCGTCGCGGGGAAAACGCGAATCGGCGACGACGACGTGATAGACGGGACGCTTCTTGGTGCCTGCGCGGGCGAGGCGGATAACGACGGACATTCAGTTCTCCTTCAAAGTACGTTTTGTTCGGTTGATTGGTATTCCGCGTCACGCGAGATGCTTGCGATCCCGTGCGACGAATTCCTCATTTCTTCTTGCCCGGGAAACCGCCGAGGCCCGGCAGCGTCGGCTTGCCGCTCAGCCCGGTCAGTCCGGGAAGGTTGGGCAGGCCGCCGCGAAGACCGGGCGGCAGATCCTTCGGCAAATTCGGCAGACCCTGTCCGCCGCCGCTCTGCATCTTCTCCTGCAGCGCCTTCATCTCTTCGGGCGAGGGCATCTTCATGCCGCCGCCAAATCCCATCGCCTGCGCGATGCCGGCGAGCGGGCCGCGCTTGCCCGAGCCCATGGCCTTCATCACGTCGGCCATGTTCCGGTGCATCTTCAGGAGCTTGTTGACGTGCTCGACGCTCTGGCCACTGCCGGCGGCGATGCGCTTCTTGCGGCTGGCCTTGAGCAGGTCGGGATGGCGGCGCTCGTCGCGCGTCATGGAATCGATGATCGCGACCTGGCGCTTCAAAATCTTGTCGTCGATGCCGGCGGCCGCGATCTGGTTCTTCATCTTGGAGATGCCGGGCATCATGCCCATCAGCCCGCTGATGCCGCCCATGTTGGACATCTGCAGCAATTGCTCACGCATGTCGTTGAGGTCGAACTGACCCTTGCGCATGCGCTCGGCGGTGCGCGCGGCCTTCTCGGCGTCGATGTTCGCCGCGGCCTTCTCGACCAGCGAGACCACGTCGCCCATGCCGAGGATGCGCCCCGCAATACGATCGGGATGGAAGTCCTCCAGCGCGTCGGTCTTTTCACCGGTGCCGATCAGCTTGATCGGCTTGCCGGTGACGGCGCGCATCGACAGCGCGGCGCCGCCGCGGCCGTCGCCGTCGACGCGGGTCAGCACGATGCCGGTGAGGCCGACGCGCTGATCGAACGCGCGCGCGAGGTTCACCGCGTCCTGGCCGGTGAGCGAGTCCGCAACCAGCAGCACTTCATGCGGATTCGCAGCCGCTTTGATCGCGGCTGCTTCCGCCATCATCTCTTCGTCGAGCGTGGTGCGGCCGGCGGTGTCGAGCAGCACGATGTCGTAGCCGCCGAGCTTGCCGGCCTCCAGCGCGCGTTTTGCGATTTGCGGCGGCTGCTGGCCCGCCACGATCGGGAGGGTCGGGATGTCGAGGTCGCGGCCGAGCACGGCCAGCTGCTCCATCGCCGCCGGGCGATAGACGTCGAGCGAGGCCATCAGCACCTTGCGCTTGTCGCGCTGGACCAGGCGGCGGGCGAGCTTCGCGGTGGTGGTGGTCTTACCGGAGCCTTGCAGGCCGACCATCATGATCGGCACCGGCGGCACGGAATTGACGTCGATGGTCTGGCCTTCCGCGCCGAGCGTGTTGACCAGCTCGTCATGGACGATCTTGACCACCATCTGGCCGGGCGTGACCGACTTGACGACGGTGGCGCCGATCGCCTGCTCGCGGACGCGCTCGGTGAAGCTGCGCACCACTTCGAGCGCGACGTCGGCCTCCAGCAGCGCGCGGCGCACCTCGCGCATCGCGGCGTCGACGTCCTTTTCGGTCAGCGCACCGCGCCCCGTCAGACGATCGAGAATGCCACCAAGCCGTTCCGACAGATTGTCGAACAATGCCGTTGTCCTGTTGCTGTCCCCTGGTGAGGGGCGCGCCGTTATTTTCCGCTGTCATGCCCCGGCTTGACCGGGGCATCCAGTACGCCGCGACACCTCGGTTCTCGCCGAGCCGCTTCTGGAATACTGGATCCCCCGCCTGCGCGGGGGATGACCACTTCCTTGGCAAGCGATCTTCCAAACACCTTTACGCCCGAGGGCGCACAGCGCTGTCGGGCGTTGACCTCCGGCCACCAGGGCCGGTCGGCGGGTCGAAAAGAAAGCCTTTCCGAGAAAGTGGCGGGGTTAAACGCCGCTCCCGCCCAAAAGTCAAGGAAAGTTAGGGTGCCGGGGCGCCTTTGCCGAGGCCAGGTCCTGAAATAAGGCCTTGAAATATGGCCATTTCCGGCGACGGGTTCCTTTTTCGCCGGCCCCGCCCATATAGCCGGTCATGACTTCCCTCCGCTATCATCACTGAAGCCGCCCGTGCGCATCACCCGCCGCCGCCTGTTCGGAGTGCTGGCCGGGGCCGGCGCCCTCGTCGGTGTTCCGTCCTTTTGGATGTCCCGCATGAAAACCTATGACGGTCCCGTCTCCGATCATTACGACGGCTTGCACTTCTTCGATCCCAACGGGGCGTCGCCAAGATCGCTTGGCGAGGTCCTGCGCTGGCAGTTCGGCGGCGGCCGCAAGCGCGAGACCTGGCCGGACTGGGTCCCCAGCCCCCATGCCGACATCCCGCCCGCGCGGGTCGATGGCGACAAGGTGCGGCTCTCCTTCATCGGCCATGCCAGCTGGCTGATCCAGGCCGGCGGGCTCAACATCCTGGTTGACCCCGTCTGGTCGATGCGGGTCTCGCCGGTCGCCTGGGCGGGGCCGAAGCGTCACAACGATCCCGGCATCGCCTTCGAGAACCTGCCGAAGATCGACGCCGTGCTGGTCTCGCACGGGCACTACGACCATCTCGACATCGCGACGCTGTCGCGGCTCGCCAAGAATTTCGCCCCGCGCGTGGTCACCCCGCTCGGCAACGACGTGACGATGCGGAGCTCCGATCCCACCATCAAGGTGGAAGCGTTCGACTGGCACGATCGCGTCGAGCTCGGCGAAGGCGTTGCGGTGCATCTGGTGCCGACGCGGCACTGGACCGCGCGCGGCGTGTTCGATCGTAACAAGGCGCTGTGGGCGAGCTTTGTCTTGGAGACGCCGGCAGGGAAAATCTATGTCGTCTGCGATTCCGGCTATGGCGATGGCGGGCATTTCCGTCGCGTCGCGGAGAAGCACGGGACGCTACGCCTCGCGATCCTGCCGATCGGCGCCTACGAGCCGCGCTGGTTCATGCGCGACCAGCACATGAACCCGGAAGACGCAGTGAAGGCGCTGGCCGATTGCGGCGCCGAGGCCGCGCTCGGGCATCATCACGGCACGTTCCAGCTGACGGACGAAGCGATCGACGCGCCGGCGAAAGCGCTAGTGGAAGCACTGGACGTCGCGAAGATTCCGCAGGAGCGGTTCGTCGCGATGAAGCCGGGGCAGGTGGTGGAGATTTAGCGTCAATCTCCGCTGTCGTCCCGGGGCGCGACGAAGTCGCGAGCCCGGGACCCATAACCACAGGGAGACGTTTGGCGAGGACTCGGAGTTACCGCCTGCGCGCAACAACCACTGCCTGTGGTTATGGGTCCCCGCCTTCGCGAGGACGACACCATTGGTGTTGCGGCGATGTGCCTCTTACGAAGCCCCGTCTTACTGCCCCTGCTTGATCGCCCAGCTCACATTCACCGTCACCGACAGCGTCTCCTCGCCCGGCGCGACCGCAGCAGGCGCAGCCATTGGCGCTGTCGCCATCCGCGCCTTGAACAGCGGCACCGGGCCGCCACCCTCGGATACACTGAGCGGCGCGCCCAGCGTCACGCCGGTGGCCTTGGCGTAGATCTCGGCCTTGCGGCGCGCATCGGCGACCGCCTGCTCGCGCGCATCGTCGAGCAGTTTTGATGCCTGCGTCACCTCGAACGCGATGTTGCCGATGTCGTTGGCGCCGGCGCCAACCAGCGTGTCGATGATGCCGGCGACCTTGGTCACGTCGCGAATTTTCACGGTGACGCGGTTACTGGCGCGGAAGCCGACCACGGGCGAAGCGCCGGTGGATTTGTTCTGGCCGTATTGCGGCTGCAGCGACAGCCGCGAGGTCTGGTAATCCTTCTCGGCGATGCCGGCGCCCTTCAGCGCCAGCAACACCTTGCCCATCGCGGCGTTGTTCGCGTCTGAGGCCTCCTTCGCCGTCTTGGCATCGTTGGCGACGCCGGCATCGATCTGCGCAAGGTCCGGCGCTGCGGAAACATTGGCTTCGCCGCTCACCGTAATGGCGGAGGGAAAATCATCGGCGAGCGCAGGCGTTGCCAGCAGCGTGGCGGCGAAAACGGCAGCGAGTACGGCAGGCTTCTTCATCTCTCTCACTTCAATGGCACGAACACGTTGATCACGAGCTTGTCCTCGGCCGTCTTCAGGGGATCGGTGAGGTACTCCTCGATGAACGTGTCCTTGGCTTCCAGCTTCTTGTCGTCAAGGTGATTGGTGATCGCCTCGTAGGTGTTGTCCATGTTGTCGTAGGAGCCGCGATGGACGAATTTCAGCGCCTTGCCCTCCGGCGACTTGCCGATGCTCATGTCCTTGGACAGGTTCTTCGGATCCTGCTCGACCGGAATCTCCGCGAGGAAGGTGAAGCCGGTGTCGTCGGTCGAGGTGTAGACGATCATCGAATTGCCAGATGGCTTGATGCCCTGCTTGTCCAACAGCGTGTTCAGCGCCTTGAAGGCGTCGATCAGTGTGTCGAAGGCGGAGTCCCAATTGGCAGTGCCCTTGACCATCACGACCTTCTTGGCCTCGAGCGTGGTCTCCTGGCCGAACGGGTCGGCGGTCTGCACCGGGGCGGGCGTGGCGGCGGCTGCGGGCGGCGGGGCCGCCGGGCTGGGTGAGGCGCTGGCCGCGGGCGAAGGCGTCGCTGCAGGTGCCGGTGAGGCGCTCGCGGCCGGCGCCGGGCTTGCCGCAGGCGCGGGCGAAGCGCTTGCGGCCGGGGCGGGCGATGCCGACGGGGCCGGCGAGGGGCTTGCTGATGCGGCTGGTGCCGGGCTCGGGGTCTGCGCCAGGGCGCCGGACAGGCCAATCGACATGGCCGCCGCCGGGATCAGCGCGGCCAGAGCGAGACGACGAAAGCTGATCATTTTACTCTCCCCAAGACCTTGTACACCAAGGCCTAAATCCATCCTTGCGCCCGCCCGCGCGTCCCTCCCCGCGCGAGTCGCGCCGTTCTAACACGCGAGCGCCGAATTCGTCCCATGACAGATGCGTCATGGCAGCTCACCTTGGCAGACACCCTCGGTCGCCGCCAAATGACTGGCCAAGCCGGCAAGGATCGCCATATAAGGCAGGCGAAATTCGGGAATTTTCATGAGCGCGCTGGCCAACCACGCATTTGCCAAGATGAACGGCATCGGCAACGAGATCGTCGTTGTCGACATGCGCGATTCTGCCTCGCCCGTGACGCCGGACGACGCCCGCGCGGTGGCGTCCGCTCAAGGCGGCGTGCCCTACGACCAGCTCATGGTGCTGCAGAAGCCGCGGCTCGACGGCACCGAGGCCTTCATCCGCATCTACAACAATGACGGCTCCGAGGCCGGCGCCTGCGGCAACGGCATGCGTTGCGTGGTGCGGCGGATTTTCGAGAGGACCGGCCAGACCACGGCGACGTTCGAGACCGCGGCCGGCCTGCTCAATGCCTGGCAGGGTCCGGCGCCCGATCTCTACACCGTCGACATGGGCGCGCCGAAGTTCGGCTGGCAGGACATTCCGCTGGCTGAGGAGTTTCGCGATACCCGCTACATCGAATTGCAGATCGGGCCGATCGACAATCCGATCCTGCATTCGCCCTCGGCCGTGAGCATGGGCAATCCGCACGCGGTGTTCTGGGTCGACGACGTCAACGCCTACGACCTCGGCCGCTTCGGTCCGCTGCTGGAAAATCACCCGATCTTCCCCGAGCGCGCCAACATCACGCTGGCGCATATCGTCGATCCCCAGCACATCACGATCCGCACCTGGGAGCGCGGCGCAGGTCTGACCCGGGCCTGCGGTTCGGCGGCCTGTGCGACCGCGGTCGCGGCTGCGCGGCTGAAGCGCGCCGAGCGCAATGTCGAGATCACGCTGCCCGGCGGCAAGCTCGGCATCGAATGGCGCGAGCGCGACGATCATGTGCTGATGACCGGCACGGCGACCTTCGAATACGAAGGCAATTTCGATCCGGCGCTGTTCGCGCCGGTCGGGTAATGGCCGTCGACGTCGTCAGCTTCGGCTGCCGCCTCAACGCCTTCGAGGCCGAGGTGATCCGCCGCGAGGCCGAGGGCGCGGGGCTCGAAGACACCATCGTCATCAATAGCTGCGCCGTCACCAATGAGGCCGTGGCGCAGGCGCGCCAGTCGATCCGCAAGCTGAGGCGCGAGCGGCCTTCGGCGCGCATCGTCGTCACCGGCTGCGCGGCGCAGACGCAAAGCGCGATGTTCGCCGACATGGCCGAGGTCGACCGCGTCGTCGGCAATGACGACAAGCTGCGCGGCGAAGCGTGGCGCGAGACGCGCAACGCTTTCGACCTTGGTGCCAGCGAGAAGATCGCCGTCAGCGACATCATGGCGGTCAAGGAGATGGCGCCGCATCTGATCGATGGCTATGCGCGCGGCCTGCCGCGCGTATTCGTGCAGGTGCAGAACGGCTGCGACCATCGCTGCACCTTCTGCATCATCCCGTTCGGCCGCGGCAATTCACGCTCGGTGCCGATGGGTGCGGTGGTCGATCAGGTGCGGACGCTGGTCGGGCGCGGCTATGCCGAGATCGTGCTGACCGGCGTCGATCTCACCAGCTACGGCACTGATCTGCCGGGCGCGCCGAAGCTCGGCATGCTGACCAAACAGATCCTGCGGCATGTGCCGGAGTTGAAGCGTCTGCGTATCTCTTCGATCGATTCGATCGAGGCGGACGCCGATCTGCTGGACGCCATCGCTGACGATGCGCGGCTGATGCCGCACCTGCATCTGTCGCTGCAATCCGGTGACGACATGATCCTGAAGCGCATGAAGCGGCGGCATTCGCGGAAGCAAGCGATCACGTTCTGCGACCAGGTCCGCCGCCTCCGCCCGGATATCGCGTTGGGTGCCGACATCATCGCGGGCTTCCCGACCGAGACCGAGGAGATGTTTTTGCGCTCGCTCGATCTGGTCGAGGAGTGCGGCCTGACATTCCTGCACGTCTTCCCCTATTCGCCACGCCCCGGCACGCCGGCCGCGCGGATGCCGCAGGTCGCGGGTGGCGCGATCAAGCAGCGCGCGAAGCGGCTGCGTGCGGCAGGTGAGGTGGCGCTACGGCAGCGGCTGCAAGCCGAGGTCGGCGCGACGCGCGAGGTGCTGATCGAGAGTGACGGGCAGGGACGCACGGAGCACTATCTGCCGGTGGCGATTGCGGGCGGACGTGTGGGCAGCGTCGTGCAGCTGATGATTGCCGGCAGCGATGGCGAGCGGCTGACCACGTAACAGGTGCTCTCTTCCTTCTCCCCTTGTGGGAGAAGGTGGCATAGGCGGCCTTTGGCCGCCGTCTCTAAGAACGCCGAAGCGAAGCTTCGGCTACGGCGCCGGATGAGGGGTTGCTTCCGCGAATTCTACTGCGTGAAGGTGCACGCGGAGAGAGACCCCTCACCCGTCTCGCCGCTGCGCGGCGAGCCACCCTCTCCCACAGGGGGAGAGGGGAAGAATCTACTGCGCCCTGACCTGCCAGAACCTGAGCGTCCGCCGCGCATTCTCCGGCGTCATCCGCGCAAAATGCCCTTGCGCTCTGGCGACGTCGGCCGGCTTCATCGCGCCGGTGGCATAACGGCTTTCGAGCACGGCGGCCGTGGTTTCCCAGCGGAGCTGCGCGGCCTTGCACGGCACCAGCAGGCCGTCGTCGCGCAGGCTCTGCATCAGCGGGCGAATCACCTCGACGGTCGAGCCGGACAGCGCGGCCAGAGCCGCGACGGTCTCCTCATAGCGCCGCTGCATGGCGAAGCCGAGCAGCGTCGCCTCGCTGAGCTGGCCGGCGGCCTTGAGACTGGCGATCGCCCGCTTGGCGCCTTCGAAGTCGCGGACTGCCGACATCTCGCGCTCGACGCCGACGGTGACGGCCGTGATCGCGCTCTGGATTTCCTCGAACAGATGCGGCGGCGCGCGCGACAGCAGGCGGGTGCGCACCGCATCCGTTGCCGAGCGCAGCAATTGACGGCGCAGGTCCGACGGCAGATCGACGCGGACGCCGACATTGACGGCGAGCTCGGGATCGCTCTCGGCCTGTCCGACGATGAGGGCAAATCCATTGCCTGAGACGCGCGCGCCCGGATTGGTCGCGAGGCGCCGGCTGACGCTGGGATAACGCCGCGCCAGCAGCGCGTCGGTGACGATCTCCTTCAGCCACCAGCGCCCGGCGACCGCGAGCAGATGTGGCTCGCCCTTGCTGGAGGCGATCTTCACGAGCTCGCCGTCGTCGAGGCGTGCGGATTCTTGCAGCACGGGGCCGGCGATGCGGATCTCGTCATTGTTGGCGAGGCGGCGGATGACGGAGGGCGGCGCCTGCGCGATCGGCGCGAGCTGCGCGCTGATCTCGGCCAAGGCAACGCGCGCGCCGATGTCGGCGATGGCGCGCAGCTCGATGGTGCCGATCAGGCGCTCGAGCACATCGTCGAACAGCGCGATCTGCTCGTCGTCAAAGCTGCCGGCGGAAGAGAGGAACAGATCGGTGACGCGCCGGGCGGTTTCCAGGCCTTTTTCCGCCGAGCCCATCCGAATCGCGGATTCGACCTCGTCGATGATCGATAGTTCGGCCTTGGACATGACGCGCGGCTCGTCCTGAGCGGATTGACGGAAGCTTGTTCTAAGCAACCGCTATCATTAGAGGCGAGCGCTGAAGGTTTCGTAAACCATGGGCGATGCGAACGAGATGCCGCAACGGCGGAGCTGCGCTCCCTCCCCCGCTCGCGGGGGAGGGTAGGGGAGAGGGTGTCTCCGCAACGGGATAATCCCCCAGAGGATAGAGCCCTCACCCGCGCCGGAGCCTGGCATCGGGCGCGCCTTCGGCGCGACCCGTTGGGCGCGACCTCTCCCCCAAGCGGGAGAGGTTAAGCGACATCGCCGCTACTCCCCATTCCACCCGCACGCCCTGAGCTTCTCATGCATGTGCGGCGGGGCCGGCGCGACCACGCGGACCGGCTCCTTGTTCCGGGAGATCGGCACCACGATCTCGCGGGAATGCAGGTGCAGCTTCGGCTCGCCGAAGCGCGGGCCGTTGCCGTAAATGTTATCGCCGAAGATCGGCCAGCCGGATGCGGCCGAATGCACCCGCAATTGGTGGGTCCGCCCGGTCACCGGTTCCATGGCGAGCCAAGTGAAACCGTCGCCCCGCCCCATCACCTTCCAGTTAGTGACGGCCTTCTGGCCTTCAGGGTCGGGCTTCTGCCACCAGCCGCGCTCGGCATTGAGCCGGCCGAGGGCTAAGTCGATCGTGCCTTCGTCCTCATTGGGGCCGCCCTCGACCACCGTCCAGTAGGTCTTGCCGATCTTGCCGTGTTTGAACAGCAGGCCGAGCGATGCGGTCGCCTTGCGATGGCGGCCGAGCACAAGGCAACCGGAGGTGTCCTTATCCAGCCGGTGGGCCAGCACCGGCGGCCGGGGCAGGCCGAACCGGAGCGCATCGAAGGAATCCTCCAGATTGGGGCCGCCCTTGGGGCCGCGATGCACGGGAAGGCCGGCCGGCTTGTCGATCACCAGCATCAGGCCGTCGCGGTGGAGCACACGGGCCAGGATCTCGTCGGCGGTCAATTGGGGAACATCGAGCAATCGCAGGACTTTCGGTCAAGACTTTCGTTTGGCAGCCGGAACGGCTAACACACCACCAGTGCGGTGGATTTGGCATTCGCTCAGCGGCAGCCGCGAAATGCGAAGCGAATGCCAAATCCAGGGCCGCACTGGCAACAACATTTTCTCGTGCCGCTCTTCGATTTGAAGTTCCTAACCGGACTTGCGGCAAGAGAGTAGGAACTTCAAATCGGCGGCACGAGAACCATGAACGATACCACGTCAGATCCCCCCAAGCTGAGCTGGTGGCGCCGTCTGTCCAACGGGCTGAAGCGCACCTCGTCCTCGCTCGGGACCGCGGTCGCCGATCTCGTCACCAAGCGCAAGCTCGACCGCGCCATGCTCGACGACATCGAGGACGTGCTGCTGCGCGCCGACCTCGGCACCTCGGTCGCGGTGCGGATCGCGGACGCGGTCGGCACCGGGCGCTACGACAAGGCGATCTCAGCGGACGAGGTCAAGGACGTCGTCGCGACCGAGGTCGAGAAGGTGCTGGCGCCGGTTGCAAAACCCCTTGTGATCGATACGGCGAAAAAGCCGTTCGTCATTCTCGTCGTCGGCGTCAACGGCTCCGGCAAGACCACCACTATCGGAAAACTCTCGCAAAAATTCGCCTCCGAAGGCCGCAAGGTGATGCTGGCCGCCGGCGATACGTTTCGCGCCGCAGCCATCGAGCAGCTCAAGGTCTGGGGCGAGCGCACCAAGACGCCGGTCATCGCGGGCGCGCAGGGCTCGGATTCGGCGAGTCTTGCCTTCAACGCGCTGACGGCGGCGAAGGAGCAGAGCATCGACGTGCTCCTGATCGACACCGCCGGCCGGCTCCAGAACAAGGCCGAACTGATGAACGAGCTCGAAAAGGTCGTGCGCGTGATCCGCAAGGTGGATGACACTGCGCCGCATGCCGTGCTGCTTGTGCTGGACGCCACCGTGGGCCAGAACGCGCTGTCGCAGGTCGAGGCCTTCCATCGCACCGCCGGGGTCACCGGCCTCGTGATGACCAAGCTCGACGGCACCGCGCGTGGCGGCATCCTGGTGGCGCTCGCGGAGAAATTCAAACTGCCGGTGCATTTCATCGGCGTCGGCGAGGGCGTCGACGATCTCGCCGCCTTCACCGCGCGCGATTTCGCCCGCGCGATCGCCGGAATCGAGTCATAGGTTTTCTTTCGTCATCCCCCGCGAAGGCGGGGGATCCAGTATTCCGAGGCGCCTGTAGTCTGCAACGAGCGGCGCGGCGTACTGGATGCCCCGCCCCCAGTGCGCAATTGCGCACAAGGCGGGGCATGACAGCAACGAAGGTCAGGTAATGGACAAGACCCAGCCGCATCCGCTGTTCAAGCTTGCGACCGAACTCGGTCCGCTGCTCGTGTTCTTCTTCGTCAACGCGAAGTTCAATTTGTTCGCCGCTACCGGCGCCTTCATGGTCGCGATCGTCGCGGCGATGATCGCGTCCTATGTGGTGACGCGTCACATCCCGATCATGGCGGTCGTCACCGGCGTCATCGTGCTGGTGTTCGGGACGCTGACCCTGGTGCTGCACGACGAGACCTTCATCAAGGTCAAGCCGACCATCATCTATGGCCTGTTCGCCGCGATCCTCGGCGGCGGCCTCCTGTTCGGCCGCTCCTTCATCGCCGTGATGTTCGACCAGATGTTCAATCTGACGCCGCAGGGCTGGCGAATCCTCACGCTGCGCTGGGCGTTGTTCTTCGCAGGCATGGCGGTGCTGAACGAGATCGTCTGGCGCACCCAGAGCACGGACTTCTGGGTGAACTTCAAGGTGTTCGGCGTGACCACGATCACGATGATCTTCGCCATCGCCCAGATGCCGCTGACCAAGCGCTACGGCATCGAGCCGGCCTCGCTGGAGGCGAGCGAGGCTGAGGCGGGGGATGTGAGGAAGGGGTGACGGTCTCTCCGCTCGTCATTGCGAGCGAAGCGAAGCAATCCAGACTATCTCCGCGGAGGTACTCTGGATTGCTTCGTCGCGAGCTCCTCGCAATGACGGTCTTGGCTAAGATCCCGCCTTCAACGCCTTCTCCATCTGCGGCAACAGCACCGTCCGCAAATTGTCCGGCGTGATCGGCCCGACCAGCTTGTAGACGATCGTGCCCTCGCGGCCGACGACAAAGGTCTCCGGCACGCCGTAGACGCCCCATTCAATCGAGGCGCGGCCGTTGGCGTCGACGCCGACGCGGCCGAACGGGTTGCCGTAGCGCCCCAGGAAACGCCGCGCGTTGTCGGCGCTGTCCTTGTAGTTGATGCCGACGAGCTCGAAGCGTTTGTCTTTTGCCAGTTCAGTCAAGAGCGGTGCTTCGTCATGACACGGCACGCACCAGGAGGCCCAGACGTTGACGAGGCTGACCTTGCCTTTGAACGCGGTGGGATCGAGACCGGGCACCTGCGCATTGCCGGTCTGTAGTCCCTCGAGCGGCGGCAGCGTGGTCTGCGGCGCCGGACGACCGATCAGCGCCGAGGGAATGCGCGAGGGATCGCCGCTGCCGAGCCGGAACCAGAACAGGAGCGCAAGCGCGATGAAGGCGAGCAGCGGCAGCACCATCAGGAAGGTGCGGCGCTGCGGTGCCGCGGGTGTCGATTGTTCGCTCATGTGAGTTGTCTTGGGCTGTCCGTCGCGCTGCGACCGGAGCGGCGCGTGACGCCGCTGCGGTCAAGCTCGCGCAGGCGCTGGGTCTGGCTGCGATAGTCGAGCGCGATCCAGCCGACCAGGATTGCGACCACGAGGGCGACGGCGGCATAGGACGTCACGATGAAGGACGCGTAGGGACCAAGCGACATCGTCATGCGGCCCCTTTTGACGCGTTTTCTTCACGCGAACCGGTGCCCATTTCGGTTGAAAACGCGATGCGGCTTGCCTGCATCATCTGCAGCGAGCGGACACGTCGGCGTAAAATCTCGTTGCGCATGGCGGCCAGATGCAGCGTGACGAACAGCAACGTGAACGCGATCGCCATCACCAGCAGCGGGACCAGGAACGACTTGTCGAGCGTCGAGCCGCCCATGCGCATCACCGAGGCCGGCTGGTGCAGCGTGTTCCACCAGTCCACGGAGAACTTGATGATCGGCAGATTGATCGCGCCGACCAGCGTCAGCACGGCGGCGGCGCGCGCCGCGCGCGAGGGATCGTCGACCGCGCGCCACAGCGCCATCAGGCCGAGATACATCAGGAACAGGATCAGCACCGAGGTCAGCCGCGCGTCCCATTCCCAATAGGTGCCCCACATCGGCCGGCCCCACAGCGAGCCTGTCAGCAGCGCGAGGAAGGTGAAGCTGGCGCCGATGGGAGCAGCCGCCTTCGCGGCGACGTCGGCGAGCGGATGCCGCCACACCAGCGTGCCGAGCGAAGCGATGCTCATCACGCCCCACACGAACATCGACAGCCAGGCATTGGGCACGTGGATGAACATGATCTTGACGGTCGCACCCTGCTGATAATCGTCGGGTGCGAGCGCCGATTGATAGAGGCCGATCGCGAGCAGGATGACGGTCGCGGCCGCAAGCCACGGCAGCAGCCGCGCGGTCAGCGCGAGGAACCGTGTCGGATTGGCGAGGTCGATCAGCGTCATGGTCTTCTGATTAATCACAGGTCAGCGCTCACGCAATCAGCATAAAAGCGCGCAGCGAAAGTTGATCGGGGTCAAGGACGGCCGAGCCATGGTCAGTCGAGCCCGTGCCGCAGGCTCGCAGCCGCCGCGAACGGGCCGATCACGAGGCTGACCAGCGACAGCGCGCACAGGATCGAGAACGGCGCGCCAAAGGTCATGGGGCCGACGATCACGGCCTGCGAGGCCGCAACGCCGAAAATCAGCACTGGGATAGACAGCGGCAGCACCAGCACCGCCATCAGGAGCCCGCCCCGGTGCAGCGTCACCGCCAGTGCCGCGCCGATCATGCCGGTGAAAGTGAGGGCCGGAGTGCCTGCCAGCAGCGTCAGCGCCACCGCAGCGGTGGCGACCATGTCGAGATTGAGCAAGAGGCCAAGCACGGGGGTTGCGACAATCAGCGGCAGCCCCGCCGCTAGCCAATGCGCCAGCGCCTTGGCCGCGCAGGCGAGTTCCAGCGGGGTCCGGCTCATGGTGATCAGGTCGAGCGAGCCGTCCTCGTGATCGGCCATGAACAGCCGGTCAAGCGTCAAAAGGCTCGCCAGCAGTGCGCCAAGCCACAGGATCGCGGGCCCGAGCCGCGACAGCAGCGCCAGATCGGGTCCCACCGCGAACGGCATCAGCACGACGACGGTCAGGAAGAACAGCACGCCGATCAGCGCCCCGCCGCCGACGCGGAGCGCGATCCTGATGTCCCGGCGGATCAGGGCGGAGAGGGCGGTCATCTGAGGCTCCCATCTCGCCCCAAAGGCGGTGCACTCCCTCCCCCCTTGCGGGGGAGGGCGGGGGAGAGGGGTAGCCCAGGAAATGGTGCGCTTGGCACTAGAGAAGAACTTCGGTCGACCGAGAGAGTCTCCGTGTGGCACCCCTCTCCCTGACCCTCCCCCGCAAGGGGGTAGGGAATGGAGAGAGCGGCGCCCGGCCGCTTGGAAAGCTGAGGGTGCTTCGATCTCACGCCATCCCCCCGATCCGCAGCTCCCGCGATTCGATCCCGAGCGGCGCATGGGTCGCTGCGATGATCATCCCGCCGTGCCCCAGATGCTCCCGCATCAGCCCCCCGAACATCTCCTGGCCGGCGACATCCAGCGCATTGGTCGGCTCGTCCAGCAGCCAGATTGGCCGACGGACCGTCAGCAGCCGGGCCAGCGAGAGGCGGCGGCGCTGGCCGGCCGAGAGGAACGCGGCGGGCAGGTGGGTGGCGTGGTCGAGGCCGACAATGGCGAGGCTTTCAGCGGCGTCACCGCGCTCGCCGCCCAGGAAATCAGCCCAGAATGACAGATTTTCAGCCACGCTCAGCGCAGGCTTCAGGGCGTCGCGATGGCCGAGATAGTGGCACTGCTCGGCCAGCGTCATGTCGGCGTCGCCCCCGTCCAGTACGATCGTGCCGCCGGCCGGAACGAGCAGGCCGGCGATCAGCCGCAGCAGCGAGGTCTTGCCCGAGCCGTTGCGGCCGACCACCGCCACGGCCTCGCCGGCGCCGGCCTCGAAATCGAGCCCGGCAAACACCTCGCGGCCGCCGCGCACGCAGGTGACCCCTCGCCCGGACAGCTGCATCTTGCCTGGTATCAACCCGTCCACCGTCGGGCCTCAGGAAAACTTGGGGTAGCGCATCAGAATTTTTGGCTCGCGACTTGCTGGGTTCGATTGTGGCTGTGGCGGCGCGGTTAGAAAGCTTCTATAAGCCCGGAACTACTTGATGCAGCAACTCAACCTGCCCCTGCAAGCGACCCAGCCTGCTATGCTGACGGTGTTAAAATACCCTGCCGGGTATAACTAACAATTGGGATTTCCTACATGACCTCGCTCGACAGCTTCAAATGCAAAAAGACCCTCAAGGTCGGCGCCAAGACCTATGTCTATTACAGCCTGCCCACGGCCGAGAAGAATGGTCTGAAGGGAATCTCCAAGCTCCCCTATTCGATGAAGGTCCTGCTCGAGAATCTCCTGCGCAATGAGGACGGCCGCTCGGTCAAGAAGGAAGACATCGTCGCGGTGTCGAAGTGGCTGCGCAAGAAGTCGCTGGAGCATGAGATCGCGTTCCGCCCGGCCCGCGTCCTGATGCAGGACTTCACGGGCGTCCCGGCCGTCGTCGACCTCGCCGCGATGCGCAACGCGATGCAGAAGCTCGGCGGCGATGCCGAGAAGATCAACCCCTTGGTGCCGGTCGATCTCGTCATCGACCACTCCGTGATCGTGAACTTCTTCGGCGACAACAAGGCTTTCGCCAAGAACGTCACTGAAGAGTACAAGCAGAACCAGGAGCGCTACGAGTTCCTGAAGTGGGGCCAGAAGGCGTTCTCGAACTTCTCGGTCGTGCCGCCCGGCACCGGCATCTGCCACCAGGTCAATCTCGAATATCTCTCCCAGACGGTCTGGGCCAAGAAGGAGAAGATGACGGTCGGCAAGAAGACCGGCACCTTCGAGGTCGCCTATCCCGACTCGCTGGTCGGCACCGACTCCCACACCACCATGGTCAACGGTCTCGCCGTGCTCGGCTGGGGCGTCGGCGGCATCGAGGCGGAAGCCTGCATGCTCGGACAGCCGCTGTCGATGCTGCTGCCGAACGTCGTCGGCTTCAAGCTGAAGGGCGCCATGAAGGAAGGCGTCACCGCGACCGACCTCGTGCTGACCGTGACGCAGATGCTGCGCAAGCTCGGCGTCGTCGGCAAGTTCGTCGAGTTCTTCGGCCCCGGTCTCGACAATCTCTCGGTCGCCGACAAGGCGACGATCGCCAACATGGCGCCCGAATACGGCGCGACCTGCGGCTTCTTCCCGGTCGACGCCGCCGCGATCGACTACCTCAAGACCTCCGGCCGCGCGCCCGCGCGCGTCGCGCTGGTGCAGGCCTATGCCAAGGCGCAGGGCCTGTTCCGCACCGCCAAGTCGGCCGATCCGGTGTTCACGGAAACGCTGACGCTCGACCTCGCCGACGTCGTGCCGTCGATGGCCGGCCCGAAGCGTCCCGAAGGCCGCATCGCGCTGCCGTCAGTCGCCGAAGGCTTCTCGCTCGCGCTCGGCACCGAGTACAAGAAGGCCGAGGAGCCCAACAAGCGCTTTGCCGTCGAAGGCAAGAAATACGAGATCGGCCATGGCGACGTCGTCATCGCCGCCATCACCTCCTGCACCAACACCTCGAATCCGAGCGTGCTGATCGGCGCGGGCCTTTTGGCGCGCAACGCTGCCGCAAAGGGCCTCAAGGCCAAGCCGTGGGTCAAGACCTCGCTCGCCCCGGGCAGCCAGGTGGTCGCGGGCTATCTCGCCGATTCCGGTCTGCAGGCCGATCTCGACAAGGTCGGCTTTAACCTCGTCGGCTTCGGCTGCACCACCTGCATCGGCAATTCCGGTCCGCTGCCGGAGGAGATCTCGAAGTCGATCAACGAGAACGGCATCGTCGCCGCGGCCGTGCTCTCCGGTAACCGCAACTTCGAAGGCCGCGTGTCGCCGGACGTGCAGGCGAACTATCTGGCTTCGCCGCCGCTGGTCGTCGCGCATGCGCTCGCCGGCAGCGTCACCAAGAACCTCGCGGTCGAGCCGCTCGGCGAAGGCAAGGACGGCAAGCCGGTGTACCTCAAGGACATCTGGCCGACCTCGAAGGAAATCAACGCCTTCATGAAGAAGTTCGTGACCGCCTCGATCTTCAAGAAGAAGTATGCCGACGTGTTCAAGGGCGACACCAACTGGCGCAAGATCAAGACCGCCGAGAGCGAGACCTATCGCTGGAACATGTCTTCGACCTATGTGCAGAACCCGCCCTATTTCGATGGCATGAAGAAGGAGCCGGAGCCGGTCACCGACATCGTCGAGGCACGCATCCTCGCCATGTTCGGCGACAAGATCACCACCGACCACATCTCGCCGGCCGGTTCGATCAAGCTGACCTCGCCCGCCGGCAAATATCTCAGCGAGCATCAGGTGCGCCCGGCCGACTTCAACCAGTACGGCACGCGCCGCGGCAACCATGAAGTCATGATGCGCGGCACCTTCGCCAACATCCGTATCAAGAACTTCATGCTGAAGGGCGCTGACGGCAACATTCCGGAAGGCGGTCTCACCAAGCACTGGCCCGACGGCGAGCAGATGTCGATCTACGACGCCGCGATGAAGTATCAGCAGGAGCAGGTGCCGCTGGTCGTGTTCGCCGGTGCCGAATACGGCAACGGCTCCTCGCGCGACTGGGCCGCGAAGGGCACGCGTCTGCTCGGTGTGCGCGCCGTGATCTGCCAGAGCTTCGAGCGCATCCATCGCTCCAACCTGGTCGGCATGGGCGTGCTGCCGCTGACCTTCGAGGAAGGCACCTCGTGGCAGTCGCTGGGTCTGAAGGGCGACGAGAAGGTCACGCTGCGTGGCCTCGTCGGCGACCTCAAGCCGCGGCAGAAGCTGACCGCCGAGATCGTCTCCGGCGACGGTTCGTTGCAGCGCGTTTCGCTGCTCTGCCGCATCGATACGCTGGACGAGCTCGACTATTACCGGAACGGCGGCATCCTGCACTACGTGCTGCGCAAGCTCGCGGCGTAAAGCATGATCCGGAAAAGTGCGTAGCGGTTTTCCGATAAGATCATGCTCGAACAAGAGCCTAAAGCGCGCTTGTCGCGCTTTAGCGCGCGAATTTGTGAACGGTGGCTCACCGCGACGTGAGTAGAAGGTTAAACGAAGGCGGCCTATCACAAGGCCGCCTTCGCGCGTTTGCGGCATGCTTCAGATGGGCCCGCCCGGCGGAAATCCCGCCCAGGACGGTTGAATCTGCCGCGCCCCGTAAGATTACGGTGACCTTCAGGCGATAAGTTTCCCCCAACGACTGACGATGTGTGACGTTCGACATGACGACAATGATGGCTTCTAATCTGGCTTCGCGCTGGTCCGGTGCATTCTGGTCGGGAGCGCTCAGCATCTGCGCCATCGTCGCCATCATCCGTCCCGCGCACGCCGATCCGCGCGCCGTTGTCGAATTGTTCACCTCGCAGGGCTGCTCGTCCTGCCCGCCCGCCGACAAGATCATCGGTGATCTCTCAAGCGATCCCTCGATCATCGCGCTGAGCATGCCGATCGATTATTGGGACTATCTCGGCTGGAAGGACACGCTGGCGGATTCGCGTTTCTCGGCGCGGCAGCGTGCCTATTCGCGCATGCGCGGCGACCGCGAGGTCTACACGCCGCAGGTCGTCGTCAACGGCTCGGCGCACGTCATCGGCAGCGATCGTGCCGGCATCGAGAATGCGATCGGCAAGACCGACAAGAGCGGTGGCGTGATGAGCGTGCCGGTGACGATGTCGCTCTCGGGCAAGCAGATCAACGTGTCGGTGGCCGCGAGCAAGGAGCCGGCGGTCTCGCATGGCGAGGTCTGGATCTGCTCGGTCGCCAAATCGGTGCCGATCTCGATCGGCCGCGGCGAAAATCGCGGACAGCAGATCACCTATCACAACGTGGTGCGCAATTTGCTCAAGGTCGGCGACTGGACCGGCCGCCCGGAAAGCTGGACCGTGCCGCTCGAGAACCTCGCGCGCGACGGCGTCGACGGCGCGGTGGTCTATGTCCAGGACGGCAGCCGCGACAAGCCCGGCCCGATGCTGGGCGCGGCGTACACGTCGCTGCACTGATTCTCTCTAGCGTCGCACTCTGCTCTCACTCCTCATGGTGAGGAGGCGCATTAGCGCCGTCTTGAACCATGCAGGCCCCTGCTGGAGCAGCTCGGCCTTTCATCCTTCGAGACGCGCGCAGGAGCGTGCTCCTCAGGAGGGGAGAGAATTTTCGCGCTGATGTTTGGTGAGAGAATCCGTCGTGTCAGAAACAATCCGCCCCAAACAAAAAAGGACCAACTTGCGTTGGCCCTCCTTGTCGCGCGTACAGACCCGATCCTGTTCGACCCCGGGGGGCTGGGGGCTGAGGAATCCGGAACCGAAAGGACCGGGCCAACGCACACGAATCTTTTCGCAGTGCAGGGCGGCGGGCGCTTGGCGGAAAAGCGGCGACAGTATGATTCCTGCTAACGATCCCGTGACGCTTTGCCGCGACAAAGTTCCACTTTTGCGTGTGGGCGGATTCGTACCCGATCAGACCGGTTGAGCCCAGAGCTCTGTCCCGGATCCCCGCAAGAGCCCTTGCGGCGCGGAGCGGTTGGCGCAATCATGTGATTGTCATGATCTGCGGTTCCGGGGACGGTTTCGCGGGCGCGGTCATGCTGTGTGCGATGAGGAGGCGCCCATGAGCCTGACGACGGAGGATGCCGATCCGAGCGAGCAGCGCGCGGCGGCGCGGCCCGTCGCGGCGAATGCGCAGCCGAACCGGGTGACGTTCAACCGGCTCGAGCTGCACCGTATTCTCAATCTCTACGGCCGCATGGTCGCCGACGGCGAGTGGCGCGACTATGCTATCGACTTCCTGAAGGACCGCGCGGTGTTCTCCGTCTATCGCCGCGCCTCGGAAGTGCCGATCTACCGCATCGAGAAGGACCCGCGCCTCGCGCGCAAGCAGGGCATGTACAGCGTGATCTCGGCAACCGGCCTGATCCTGCGCCGCGGCCACGAGCTCGAGCGCGTGCTGCTGGTGATCGACCGCAAGCTGGCGGTGGTCTAGCAGCACGACCGGTGCCGTAGGGTGGGCAAAGGCGCAAAGCGCCGTGCCCACGTTCTTTCTCTATCGCCGCGAATGGTGGGCACGCTATCGCTTTGCCCACCCTACGAGACCTACCTTGTCGGCACTGTCTTTGCGCCCTCGCCGAGGTCGCGCTGCATCATCACCGTGTCCAGCCAGCGGCCGAACTTCAGCCCGACATTGGGATGGGTGCCGATCATCTTGAAGCCGCCCCGGGTGTGCACACCGATCGAGCCGGCATTGGCGGAATCGCCGATCACCGCGATCATCTGGCGGAAGCCGCGCGCCTCGCATTCGGTGATCAGCCGCTCCAGCAGCAGCGAGCCGATGCCGCGGCGGTGGAAACTCGGATCGAGGTAGATCGAGTTCTCGACCGTGAAGCGATAGGCCGGCCGTGGCCGGTAGGCGCCGGCATAGGCATAGCCGGCGATGCGGCCGTCGAGCACGGCGACGAAATAGGGATAGCCGCCGTCGATCAGCGCGCGGTAACGGCGCGTCATCTCGGCTAGGTCGGGCGGATCCAGCTCAAACGTCGCGGTGCCCTCGCGGACGGCCTGCTGGTAGATGGCGGTGATGGCGGGAAGGTCGGCCTCAAGCGTGGGCCTTATTTCAGGTGCGGACATGGGGGCGAGATTAGAGCCTTCCCGCTGGTGCTGGAAGGGCCCGGCTGTCTCTACACCCGTCATTGCGAGCGCAGCGAAGCAATCCAGAGATGCGTCCGCGGAGGGACTCTGGATTGCTTCGTCGCAAGGGCTCCTCGCAATGACGAGGAGAGACCACCGCCCCCAAACAAAAACCCCGGCCTCTCGGCCGGGGTTCGTGTCCGTTCTCTCGGGTCTGGCGCTTAGTCGCGCTGGCCGAGGAGCTGCAGCAGCAGCGTGAACAGGTTGATGAAGTTCAGGTACAGCGACAGCGCGCCGGTGATGGCCGCACGCTCTGCGATGTCACCGCCGGCCGAGGCGTAGCCGTAGATGTAGTCGTTCTTCAGCCGCTGGGTGTCCCAGGCGGTGAGGCCCGCGAACACCAGCACGCCGACCACCGACACGATGAACTGCAGCATCGAGCTCGCCAGGAACAGGTTCACCAGGCTCGCGATGATGATGCCGATCAGGCCCATGAACAGGAACGAGCCCATGCCGGTCAGGTCACGACGCGTGGTGTAGCCGTAGAGGCTGAGCGCACCGAAGGTCGCCGCGGTGATGAAGAACACCCGCACGATCGAGGTGTGAGTGAACACCAGGAAGATCGACGACAGCGAGATGCCCATCAGCGCCGAGAACACCCAGAACAGGATCTGGGCGGTCGAGGGGGCGAGACGGTTGATGCCCGCCGAGATCACGAACACCATCGCGAGCGGCGCGAGCATGAACAGCCACTTCAGGGGGCTGACGAACATCGCGTAGCCGAACGGGGTCAGGAACAGCTTGCCGACACGGACGGCTTCCGGCGTCGGAACGTCGGTCACGGCAGCCATGTAGACACCGAGCGCGGCCAGGCCGGTGATGGCGAGGCCAATGCTCATGTAATTGTAGATGCGCAGCATGTAGGCGCGCAGGCCGGCGTCGACCGTCGCGGCGTCAACACGCCCGGCGGCCCTGCCGAAAGGAGAAGCGTAGTTACGGTCTAGGTCCGACATGGTCGAATTCCCGTTGGTTGGCCGGTCCGGCATGAGGGTCGCCATGCCGCCGGTTCGTCAAGTTCTATCCGGATACCCAGGTCTGCCGACATTAAATTTGGCTAACAATCGGGGGCTCCGAACCCATTCGATATGTGGGAAACTAACACATTCGCTGCAACCGTCCACGCGCGGCTGAATGTCGCCCTCGGGCACAATCCTGGCGAGCGGACGTGGTTAATCGCAGGAATCGTGCGATTCCGCTACCGCACGGCCCCCCGCTACATTTTGTCACAAATTCCGCAACACCGTAGCCGGCTTTTTGTTCAACGCCAGCAGCGTGCCGGCAAGCCCCAGCCCCACGGTGACGACCAGTGCGGCCGCGACCACGCCGGCGGCGCTGCCGGCCTGCCAGACGAAGCTCAGGGTCATCAGCCGCGTCACGATCATCCAGGCGGCGATACTACCGGCGATCACGCCGAACACCGCGGTGGCGAGCCCGATCAGGAGGTATTCGAGGGCATAGGCGCCGAGCAGCCGCAGCCGGGTTGCACCCAGCGTCTTCAGGATCACCGCATCATAGACCCGGTGGCGGTGGCCGGCGGCGAGCGCCCCGCCCAGCACCAGGATCGCCGAGATCAGGGTCACGGCGCTGGCGCCGCGGATCGCCAGCGCAAGGTTGGTCACGACCGAGCCGACCGTCTCCATCACCTCGCGCACGCGCACGCTCGTCACCATCGGATAGGCATCCGCAACCTGCTTGATGATCTTGCCGTCGCCGGCCGCATCGCCCCCGGTTTCGGTCAGCGTCGCGATGTGGGTGTGCGGCGCGCCCTTGAAGGCGTTCGGCGAGAACACCAGCACGAAATTGATGCCCATGCCCTGCCAGTCGATGGTGCGCAGATTGCCGATTTTGGCGGGAATGTCGCGGCCGAGCACGTTGACGACTATCTCGTCGCCGAGCTTGAGGTCGAGCCCGTCGGCGATCTTCTTCTCCATCGAGACCAGCAGTGGACCGGAATAGTCGGGGCCCCACCATTGGCCCTCGACCACCTTGGAGCCCTTCGGCAGCTCGGCGGTATAGGTCAGGCCGCGGTCGCTTTGCAGCACCCACTCCGAATCCGTGGTGGGCTTGAGGTCCTCGGCGCGGACCCCGCGGGCGGCGACGATGCGCCCACGCAGCATCGGCACGTCCTCGACCTTCGCGCCGGGCGCGATCTGCCGCAGATAATCGTCGAACTGCTCGGCCTGCGTGCTCGGGATGTCGATGAAGAAGAACGAGGGGGCACGATCAGGGAGCGCCGCCAGGAACTGCCGGCGTAGATTGCCGTCGATCTGGGTGATGGTGACGAGCACGGCCAGTCCGAGACCGAGCGACAGCACCACCGAGGGCGTCAGCGCGCCGGGCCGGTGGATGTTGGCGATCGCCAGCCGCAGCATCGGCAGCCGCGTCCGCGGCAGGCGCCGCGCAATTCCCATCAGCAGCGCGGCGATGCCGCGCAGCAGGGCGAATACGACGACGGAGGAGGCCACGAACACCGCGGCGATGCGCTTGTCGAACGAAAGCCCGATCACGACCGCGACGAGCAGCGCGATCACGACGCCCATGAACACGAGATAGCTCGCGCGTGGCCGGTGCCATTCGGAGCTGATGGTGTCGCGGAACAGCGCGGCGACAGGCACGTCGTGCACCCGCCCGAGCGGCCACAGGCCGAACGCGAGCGCGGTGAGCAGGCCGTAGACGAAGGACAGCGCGAGCTCGTCGGCATGCACGGCCGGCACTACCGGCAGCGGCAGCAATTTTCCGAACAGGCCGACGATCGCGAACGGCATGGCGGCGCCGAGCGCAAGGCCGATCACCGAGCCGATGGCGGCGAGCAGGAGCACCTGCGCGAGGTAAATGCCGAAGACGTCGCGGCCGGTGGCGCCGACCGCCTTGAAGGCGGCGATCACCTCGAGCTTGCGGTCGATATGGCTCTTCACGGCATTGGCGACGCCGACGCCGCCGACCAGCAGCGCGGCGAGGCCGACCAGCGTCAGGAACTGCGTGAAACGGTTGATGTTGCGCCCGAGCTGCGGCGAGGCGTTGGAGCGGCTGCGAATCTCCCAGCCGGCCTGCGGCGCCGCGTTGCGCGCATCGTTGATGAAGGCTTCGGTGGCGCGCTCGCTGTTGGCGCCATCGGGCAGCTTCACCCGGTAGACCCAGCGCACCAGGCTGCCGGGCTGGATCAGGCCGGTGGCGCGCAGGCCGGCCTCGCTGATCAAAAAGCGCGGGCCGAAGCCGATGCCGCCGGCGAGCTTATCCGGCTCGGCCTCGACGGTGGAGCGGATCTGGAAGGTGGCCGAGCCGATGGTGACGCGGTCGCCGGTCTTGAGGGACAGTCGCGCCAGCAGCGTCGGATCGGCCGCCGCGCCGAACGCGCCGTCGCGCTCGGCGAGCAGATCCGAGAGCGGCATCGGCGGGGACAGCGTCAGCTGGCCCAGCATCGGATAGGTGTCGTCCACCGCCTTCATCTCGACCAGCGCGAGCTTGCCCTCGGACGAGCGCGCCATGCCGCGCAGAGTCGCGGCGGTCGAGACGGTGCCCCGCGAGCGCAGGAAGCTGACCTCGTCGGGCTTGGCCTCGCGCTGGAACAGCACGAAGGAGACATCGCCGCCGAGCAACGTGCGGCCCTCGCGGGCGAGGCCGTCGGAGAGGCTCGCCGACACCGAGCCGACGCCGGCGATGGCCATCACGCCAAGCGCGATGCAGGCGATGAAGACGTAGAAGCCGCGCAGGCCGCCGCGCAATTCGCGCAATGCGTAACGCAGCGACAGCGCGACGGCGCTCGGCTTCGCGAACGGTTCGGCGACAGTGCTCATGCCGGCGCGGTCTGCGTGTCGATGCGGCCGGAGCGCAGGCGGATCACGCGATCGCAGCGATGCGCCAGCGAGGAATCGTGCGTGACCAGCACCAAGGTCATGCCGCGCTCGGCATGCTTGCTGAACAAGAGATCGACGATCTGCTTGCCGGTGGCTTCGTCGAGATTTCCGGTCGGCTCGTCGGCGACGAGGATGGCGGGATCAGGCGCCAGCGCGCGGGCGAGCGCGACGCGCTGCTGCTCGCCGCCGGACAGCTGCGTCGGATAATGATGCAGGCGGTCGCCGAGCCCAACCGATTGCAGCTCCTGTGCCGCGCGCTTGGCCGCATCGGGATTGCCGGCGAGCTCGAGCGGCACGGCGACGTTCTCCAGCGCCGTCATGGTCGGGATCAGATGGAAGGACTGGAATACGATGCCGACCTGTCGGCCGCGGAAGCGGGCCAGCGCGTCCTCGTCGAGGGCATTGAAAGGCGTGCCGTTCACCACCACCTCTCCGCTATCAGGACGCTCCAACCCCGCCATCACCATCAGCAGCGTGGATTTGCCCGAGCCTGACGGGCCGATCAGGCCGATCGTCTCGCTACGGCCGACCCGCAGGCTGATATCCTTGAGAATGTGAACGCGTGCCGCGCCCGTACCCAATGAGAGATTGACGTTGGAGATGGCGATGGTGTCCGACGAGGTGTCGGCAAGCGAAGAGGGATCGATGCGAGTGTCCATGGTCCGGTCATATGGCAAGTCCGCACGCGCGGTCGAGAGGCGTTGCGGATTCTTCATGCACATAGCCGTGTTGATGCTCGCTTTGATGACGATGGCGAACCCGGCCTGGGCGGACGCGACAAAGCCGGTCAAGCTTGTCGTTCTCGGCGATTCTTTAAGCGCCGGCCTCGGCCTCCCGGGCCAGGAGGCATTCCCTATAAAACTTCAAAAAGCCTTGCAAGCCAAGGGTATAACCGTCGACATGACCAATGCGGGGGTGTCCGGCGACACCTCCTCCGGCGGCCGCGACCGGCTCGACTGGTCGGTGCCCGACGGAACCGATGGCGTGATCGTCGAGCTCGGCGCCAACGACGCGCTGCGCGGCATCGATCCCGACTTGACGCGCAAAGCGCTGACCGACATCGTTGCGCGTCTGAAGGAGCGCAAGATCCCGGTGATGCTGTGCGGCATGCTGGCGCCGCCGAATTACGGCGCCGAATATGCTGCGCGCTTTAATTCGATTTATCCGGATCTGGCGAAAACATTCGACGTGCCGCTCTATCCGTTCTTCCTCGATGGCGTCGCGGCCGACGCCAAGCTCAACCAGGCCGACGGCATTCATCCGACAGCGGCCGGCGTCGACATCATCGTCGGCAGGATCATGCCCACCGTGGAGGCATTCGTTGGCACGATCCACGAGCAACGACGTTGAAAAACAGGCAGCGCTAACCCTAATTCCCAGGGTTTTCCCGGGGTGAGGCGCGGCATGCTTCGCAGAGTCACACAACTGCGATAGGAATCAGGGTACCGGTGATTCGTCGCCGGCTCTAATTTGGATATGGTCCTTGCCTCGAGGGCCGTACCCAAGCATCGGGAGTGCTGAACGATGCCGCGTTTGTTCACTGGTCTGGAAATTCCGGCCGAGATCGGCCAGTCGCTTTCCAATCTCAGGGGCGGCCTTCCCGGCGCCCGGTGGATCGATCCCGAAAATTATCACGTCACCTTGCGCTTCATCGGCGATATCGACGGCGCCTCCGCCAACGAGATCGCCTCGATGCTGTTTCGCGTCGACCGCAAGCCGTTCGAGGTGAAGGTGCAGGGCCTGACCAGCTTCGGCGGCCGCAAGCCGCGCGCGGTGGTCGCCACCATCGCGCCGAGCAAGCCGCTGATGGAATTGCAGGCCGAGCTCGAACGCATGATGCAGCGGATCGGTCTCGACCCCGAGGGACGCAAGTTCATCCCGCACGTCACGCTGGCTCGTTTGCATGACGCCACCGACCGCGACGTCGCGGACTATCTCTCGATCCGTGGCTACTTCCCGAGCAAGGCCTTCATGGCCGAACGTTTTGTCTTGTTCTCGTCGCGCGCATCGACCGGCGGCGGTCCGTATGTCGTCGAGGACGCCTACGAGTTGTGTGAGTAGCGCCGACGCCGCGATGTACGAAATAGTGGGTCCGCACGCCGCTGCGTCCGGGACACGGAACGCATAGGCCCCGCACCAATTCACGGCTTGCAATTTCCGCCCATCTCTGGCGGTAAAGAGCCATGCTCTCCACCCCGAACTCCTCATTCCGCGAGGCCTACCAGGCCCAGATCGCATCCGGCGCGATCGAGCCCGATGCCGCGCAGGCCGAGGTCGCCGAGGCCTATGCGGCGCTCGACCTGCGGCTTGCGAACTACAAGCCGCAGCGCAAGCAGGGCCTGCTCAGCCGCCTGTTCAGCAGCGACAAGGACGATGCGCCGCGCGGGCTCTACATCCATGGCGAGGTCGGCCGCGGCAAGACCATGTTGATGGATCTGTTCTTTCAGCAATCGAGCGTCGAGTACAAGCGCCGCGCGCATTTCCACGAATTCATGGCGGAAGCGCATGAGCGCATCTACGACTATCGCCAGAGCATCGCGCGCGGCGAGATAGCCGATGGCGACGTCATCGCGCTGACCGCGACCGCGATCTTCGAGGAGAGCTGGCTGCTCTGCTTCGACGAATTCCACGTCACCGACATTGCCGACGCGATGATCCTGGGACGCCTCTTCGCCAAATTGTTCGAGCTCGGCACCGTTGTGGTTGCGACCTCCAACGTCGCGCCCGACGATCTCTACAAGGGCGGCCTGAACCGGTCGCTGTTCCTGCCCTTCATCAAGCAGATCACCGACCACATGGACGTCGCGCGGCTCGACGCCCGCACCGACTTCCGCCTGGAGAAGCTCCAGGGCGTGCCGATGTGGCTGACGCCGGCGGATGGCGATGCGGACGCCGCGCTCGACCGCGCCTGGTCGAAGATGACCGGCAACGCCAAATGCAAGTCGCGCGATATTTCGATCAAGGGCCGCACCCTGCACGTGCCCTGCTCGGCCCATGGCGTGGCGCGCTTCAGTTTCGCCAATCTCTGCGAGAAGCCGCTCGGGGCATCCGACTATCTCCGGCTCGCGCACGACTACCACACCATCCTGGTCGACCATATTCCAGTGATGGACTTCTCCCAGCGCAACGCCGCCAAGCGCTTCATCACGCTGATCGATACGCTCTATGACAATGCCGTGAAGCTGATGGCCTCGGCGGACGCCAACCCGATCTCGCTCTACCTCGGCACCGAGGGCAACGAGGCCATGGAGTTCAAGCGGACCGCCTCGCGCTTGATCGAGATGAGCTCGGAATCCTATCTGGCGCTGGCCCACGGCCGCAAGGATTCCACCGCCAGCGGCTCCACCAAGGGGCTGGTGGAGACTTAAGTCCTATCTCCGCCCGTCATTCCGGGGCGCGCGAAGCGCGAGCCCGGAATCCATACTCCCGATGGTGGTTATGGATTCCGGGCCTGCGCCTGTCGGCGCATCCCGGAATGACGGCGTAGAGTTTGCTGGCCGGATTCTCAGCAAGCCCGACAAATGGGCATCCACCGACTTGAACGAGGGAGGCGAAAGGGATAACCACCCATCAGTTTTCCCTCCTTACGTGTCTAAAGGACAGGTTCACATGGCGCGCGACAAGATTGCTTTGATTGGCTCCGGTCAGATCGGCGGAACGCTGGCTCATCTCATCGGCCTGAAAGAACTGGGCGACGTGGTGATGTTCGACATCGCCGAAGGCGTGCCGCAGGGCAAGGCGCTCGACATCGCACAGTCCTCGCCGGTCGACGGTTTCGACGCGCATTACACCGGCGCCAATTCCTACGAAGCGCTCGACAACGCCAAGGTCTGCATCGTCACCGCCGGCGTGCCGCGCAAGCCCGGCATGAGCCGCGACGATCTCCTCTCCATCAACCTCAAGGTCATGGAGCAGGTCGGTGCCGGCATCAAGAAGTACGCCCCCGACGCCTTCGTCATCTGCATCACCAACCCGCTCGACGCGATGGTCTGGGCGCTGCAGAAGGCCTCGGGCCTGCCGCACAAGAAGGTCGTCGGCATGGCCGGCGTGCTCGACTCCGCGCGCTTCCGCTACTTCCTGGCCGACGAGTTCAACGTCTCGGTCGAGGACGTCACCGCCTTCGTGCTCGGCGGCCATGGCGACACCATGGTGCCGCTGGTGAAGTACTCCACCGTCGCCGGCATCCCGCTGCCCGACCTCGTCAAGATGGGCTGGACCTCGCAGGCGCGCCTCGACGAGATCGTCGACCGCACCCGCAACGGCGGCGCCGAGATCGTCAACCTGCTCAAGACCGGCTCGGCCTTCTACGCGCCGGCCGCGTCGGCGATCGCGATGGCCGAGAGCTATCTGCGTGACAAGAAGCGCGTGCTGCCCTCTGCCGCCTATCTCAATGGCGAATACGGCGTGAAGGACATGTATGTCGGCGTGCCCGTCGTGATCGGCTCCAAGGGCGTCGAGCGCGTCGTCGAGATCGAGCTCGCCGGCAAGGACCGCGAGGCCTTCGACAAGTCGGTCGGCGCGGTGCAGGGCCTGGTTGACGCCTGCAAGAAGATCGCACCCGATCTTCTCGGCCGCTAAGGCGCAAACAATCCCGCCGAAGACCGAAACCCGGTCTTCGGCGGTTTCACTTCCGGGGCCCGGCTGACCGGGCGGGCTTTCGGCAAGTTCAGCAATTCCGCAGTCCAGAGATCTCGAAGTCAAAGAATCCGGGTTGCAGTTCCTGTGGTATATGGTATGCCAGCCACAAGACTGAGGTGGGCCCATGGGGTCACCGCCCGCGGGTTCAGGGAGCGACCATATGAATATCCATGAATATCAGGCCAAAGCGCTGCTGGGTGAGTTCGGCGTACCGATCTCCAAGGGCGTCCCGGTTCTCAAGGCCGCCGACGCGGAGGCCGCCGCCAAGGCGCTGCCCGGTCCGGTCTATGTCGTGAAGAGCCAGATCCACGCCGGCGGCCGCGGCAAGGGCAAGTTCAAGGAAGCCTCAGCCGGCGACAAGGGCGGCGTCCGCATCGCCAAGTCGGCTGCCGAGGTCTCCGAGTTCGCCAAGCAGATGCTGGGCGCGACGCTGGTGACCGTGCAGACCGGCTCCGCCGGCAAGCAGGTCAACCGCCTCTACATCGAGGACGGCTCCGACATCGACAAGGAGTTCTATCTCTCGATCCTGGTCGACCGCGAGACCTCGCGCGTCTCCTTCGTCGTCTCGACCGAAGGCGGCGTCAACATCGAGGACGTCGCGCACAATACCCCTGAGAAGATCGTGACCTTCTCGGTCGATCCCGCGACCGGCATCATGGGCCATCACGGCCGCACCGTCGCCAATGCGCTGAAGCTCTCCGGTGACCTCGCCAAGCAGGCCGAAAAGCTCACCGCCCAGCTCTACGCGGCCTTCGTCGCCAAGGACATGTCGATGCTGGAGATCAACCCGCTGGTCGTGACCAAGCAGGGCCAGCTCCGCGTGCTCGACGCCAAGGTGTCGTTCGACGACAACGCGCTGTTCCGTCATCCCGAGGTGCTCGCGCTGCGCGACGAGACCGAGGAAGACGCCAAGGAAATCGAGGCGTCCAAGTACGACCTCAACTACGTCACGCTCGACGGCAACATCGGCTGCATGGTCAACGGCGCCGGTCTCGCCATGGCGACCATGGACATCATCAAGCTCTACGGCATGTCGCCGGCGAACTTCCTCGACGTCGGCGGCAGCGCCAGCAAGGAGAAGGTCGCGGCCGCGTTCAAGATCATCACCGCCGATCCCAACGTGAAGGGCATCCTGGTCAACATCTTCGGCGGCATCATGAAGTGCGACGTGATCGCCGAGGGCGTCACGGCTGCGGTTCGTGAGGTCGGCCTCAGCGTGCCGCTGGTGGTCCGCCTCGAAGGCACCAATGTCGAGCTCGGCAAGAAGATCATCCGTGAATCCGGCCTGAACGTGGTGCCGGCCGACAATCTCGACGACGCCGCGCAGAAGATCGTGAAGGCCGTCAAGGGAGGCTAAGGCCATGGCCCAGGACCATCTCGCCGCATCATCTCCGCTTGCAGAGCATGCGCGTCTCGCCGCGTTCGCCGGCGAATGGGATGGCGAAGAGACGGTCTTCCCGTCGCGCTGGACCAAAGGCGGACCGGCGACCTCGCGCACCGTCGCGCGCATGGATCTCAACGGGTTCTACCTGATCCAGGACTCGGTGCAGATGCGTGACGGCAAGCAGGTCTTCGCGACCCACGGCATCTTCACCTACGATCGTGACGACCGGACCTACAAACTGTTCTGGTACGACTCGCTCGGCTACACGCCGCCCTCGCCCGCTTCCGGCGGGTGGGTCGGCAAGACCCTGACGCTGGTGCGCGGCTCGCTGCGCGGCAATGCGCGCCACGTCTACGAGATCATCGACGACAATTCCTATTCGTTGAAGATCCAGTTCTCGCCGGACGCGGAAGGCTGGGCTGACGTCCTCACCGGCGTCTACCGCCGCATCCACTGACCCTCTCACTCTGTTAGTTTCGCGAAAGCAGACCTCATGTCCATCCTGATCGACAAGAACACCAAGGTCATCTGCCAGGGCTTCACCGGCAAGAACGGCACCTTCCATTCCGAGGCTGCGCTCGCCTATGGCACCAAGATGGTCGGCGGCACCTCGCCCGGCAAAGGCGGCTCGACCCATCTGAACCTGCCGGTGTTCGACACCGTCCGTGAGGCGCGCGAGAAGACCGGCGCGGATGCGTCGGTGATCTATGTGCCGCCGCCGGGCGCGGCCGATGCGATCTGCGAAGCCATCGACGCCGAGATCCCGCTGATCGTCTGCATCACCGAAGGCATTCCCGTCATCGACATGGTGCGCGTGAAGCGCTCGCTGGCCGGCTCCAAGTCGCGCCTGATCGGGCCGAACTGCCCGGGCGTCATGACCGCCGGCGAGTGCAAGATCGGCATCATGCCCGCCAACATCTTCAAGACCGGCTCGGTCGGCATCGTCTCCCGCTCCGGCACGCTGACTTACGAAGCCGTGTTCCAGACCTCCCAGGAAGGCCTCGGCCAGACCACCGCGGTCGGCATCGGCGGCGATCCGGTCAAGGGCACCGAGTTCATCGACGTGCTCGAAATGCTGCTGGCCGATCCCAAGACGGAATCGATCATCATGATCGGCGAGATCGGCGGTTCCGCCGAGGAGGACGCCGCCCAGTTCCTCAAGGACGAGGCCAAGCGTGGCCGCAAGAAGCCGATGGTCGGCTTCATCGCCGGCGTCACCGCACCTCCCGGCCGCCGCATGGGCCATGCTGGCGCGATCATCTCGGGCGGCAAGGGCGACGCCGGTTCCAAGACCGAAGCGATGCAATCGGCCGGAATTACCGTCTCTCCGTCGCCCGCACGCCTCGGTCACACGCTTGCCGAAAAGTTGAAAGGCTAATTCACTTCTTCGTGCTTTTCCGGGCGAAGTTTCGCAGCAAATAGGGTAAATGGTGCCGGTCGCGTCGGGCCTCTGCCGGGGAGCCCGACGCCAGCGCCGTTTGTTATGCGCGAACCGAAATCGCCAGGAACTCAAGTATGTCTCGCCAGGACGCGAACGCAGCCTTTGCCCTCTCTTCGTTTTTGCAGGGCACCAACGCCACCTACATCGACGAAATCTACGCCCGCTACGAGAAGGACCCGTCCTCGGTCGATGCCGAGTGGCAGGAGTTCTTCAAGAGCCTCAATGACCAGCCGGGCGACGTCCGCAAGAACGCGGAAGGCCCGTCCTGGGAGCGCGACAACTGGCCGCTGACCCCGAACGACGACCTGACCTCCGCCCTCGACGGCAACTGGGCTGAGGTCGAGAAGGCGGTCGGTGCCAAGATCGCCGCCAGGGCGCAGGCCAAGGCAGGCGACAAGGGCGCCGACATCTCCTCCGCCGACGTGCTTCAGGCGACGCGCGACTCCGTCCGCGCCCTGATGCTGATCCGCTCCTACCGCATGCGCGGCCACTTCCACGCCAAGCTCGATCCGCTCGGCATCGAAGCCCAGCGCAACCGCGAAGAACTCGATCCCCGCACTTACGGCTTCAGCGAAGCTGACTTCGACCGCAAGATCTTCCTCGACCATGTGCTCGGCCTTGAATTCGGCACGCTGCGCGAGATCACCGCGATCTGCGAGCGCACCTACTGCCAGACGCTCGGCGTCGAGTTCATGCATATCAGCAATGCCGCGCAGAAGGCCTGGATCCAGGAGCGGATCGAGGGACCCGATAAGGAGATCTCGTTCACTCCTGAAGGTCGTCGCGCCATCCTGACGAAGCTGGTCGAAGCCGAGGGTTTCGAAAAGTTCTGCGACACCAAGTTCACCGGCACCAAGCGCTTCGGACTCGATGGCGGTGAAGCGCTGATCCCCGCGCTCGAGCAGATCATCAAGCGCGGCGGCAATCTCGGCGTGAAGGAAATCGTGCTCGGCATGCCGCATCGCGGCCGCCTCAACGTGCTGACGCAGGTGTTGGGCAAGGCCCATCGCGCGCTGTTCCACGAGTTCAAGGGCGGCTCGGCCAATCCCGACGCGGTCGAAGGCTCGGGCGACGTCAAGTACCACCTCGGCGCCTCATCGGACCGCGAGTTCGACGGCAACCGCATCCATCTGTCGCTCACGGCCAACCCCTCGCATCTCGAGATCGTCGATCCCGTCGTGCTCGGCAAGGTCCGCGCCAAGCAGGACCAGCACGGCGATCCGCCGGATATGCGCATCTCCGTGATGCCGCTCCTGATGCACGGCGACGCCGCGTTCGCCGGCCAGGGTGTGGTCGCGGAGTGCTTTGGCCTCTCGGACCTGAAGGGCTACCGCACCGGTGGCTCCGTGCACTTCATCGTCAACAACCAGATCGGTTTCACCACCTATCCGCGTTACTCGCGCTCCTCGCCCTATCCGTCGGATGTGGCGAAGATGATCGACGCCCCGATCTTCCACGTGAACGGCGACGATCCGGAAGCCGTCGTGTTCGCCGCCAAGGTGGCCACCGAATTCCGGCAGAAGTTCCACAAGCCGGTCGTCATCGACATGTGGTGCTATCGCCGTTACGGCCACAACGAGGGCGACGAGCCCGCGTTCACCCAGCCGGTGATGTACAAGCGGATCGCGGCCCATCCCTCGACCCTCACCCTCTACTCCAAGCGCCTGATCGCCGAAGGCGTTGTCACCGAGGGCGAGGTCGACAAGCTGAAGGCCGACTGGCGCTCGCGGCTCGATGCCGAGTTCGAGGCCGGCACCTCCTACAAGCCGAACAAGGCCGATTGGCTCGACGGCAAGTGGTCCGGCTTCAAGATCGCCGACCAGGAAGAGGATGCGCGGCGCGGCGTCACCGGCGTCGACATCGCCACGCTGAAGGATATCGGCCGCAAGATCACCAAGGTGCCGGATGGCTTCCGCGTTCACCGCACCATCCAGCGTTTCCTCGATAACCGCTCGAAGGCGATCGACACCGGCGCCGGTATCGACTGGGCGACCGGCGAAGCGCTGGCGTTCTGCTCGCTGCTCAATGAAAACCATCACGTCCGCCTGTCCGGACAGGATTCGGAGCGCGGCACCTTCTCGCAGCGCCACTCGGTCCTGATCGACCAGGAAGACGAGAGCCGCTACACGCCGTTCAACCATCTCGGCCACGAGCAGGGCCATTACGAGGTCATCAACTCGTTGCTGTCGGAAGAAGCCGTGCTCGGCTTCGAATACGGCTACTCGCTCGCCGAGCCGAACACGCTGACGCTGTGGGAAGCCCAGTTCGGCGACTTCGCCAACGGCGCGCAGGTCGTGTTCGACCAGTTCATCTCCTCGGGCGAACGCAAATGGCTGCGCATGTCCGGCCTCGTCTGCCTTCTGCCGCACGGCTATGAGGGCCAGGGACCGGAGCACTCCTCGGCGCGCCTCGAGCGTTACTTGCAGATGTGCGCGGAAGACAACATGCAGGTGGTCTACCCGACCACGCCGGCGAACTATTTCCACGTGCTGCGCCGCCAGCTGCATCGCGAGATCCGCAAGCCGCTGATCCTGATGACGCCGAAGTCGCTGCTGCGCCACAAGCGGGCGGTGTCGCGTCTCGAAGAGCTGGCGAAGGGTACGACCTTCCACCGCATCCTCTATGATGACGCCCAGATGCAGCCGAACGAGGCGATCAAGCTCGTTCCGGACGAGAAGATCCGCCGCATCGTGCTGTGCTCCGGCAAGGTCTATTACGACCTCTACGAGGAGCGCGAGAAGCGCGGTATCGACGACATCTATCTGATGCGCGTCGAGCAGCTCTATCCGGTGCCGCTGAAGGCGCTGGTGGCCGAGCTGTCGCGTTTCAAGAAGGCCGAGATGGTGTGGTGCCAGGAAGAGCCCCGCAACATGGGTGCCTGGCACTTCATCGAGCCCTATCTGGAATGGGTGCTGAACCAGGTGAACGGTGTGAGCCGGCGTCCGCGTTATGTCGGCCGCGCCGCTTCCGCCGCGACCGCGACTGGTCTGATGTCCAAGCATCAGGCGCAGTTGAAGGCATTCCTGGACGAAGCACTGAGCTAGACAATTTGGACTGAGTCATGCCCCGCGAAAGCGGGGCATCCAGTACTCCGCGCCGTTTGTGATGATCACCAACGTCTCGGCGTACTGGATCGCCCGCTTTCGCGGGCGATGACATTTGAAATTCATGACCGCATTGGCGATCCCTTAAGGAAAAGACCATGACTGAAATTCGTGTGCCGACGCTCGGCGAATCCGTCACCGAGGCCACCATCGGCCGCTGGTTCAAGAAGGCCGGCGATCCCGTCGCTGTCGACGAGCCCTTGGTGGAGCTCGAGACCGACAAGGTCACCATCGAGGTCCCGGCGCCCTCGGCGGGCACGCTGAGCGAGATCATCGCCGCCGATGGCGCGACCGTTGCGGTCGGCGCGCTGCTCGGCCAGATCACCGACGGTGCCGGCGCCGCCAAGCCCGCCGCCGCGCCTGCCAAGCCTGCTGCAGCTCCGGCTCCCGCCGCTGCTGCTCCCGCGCCTGCTCCGGCCGCGAAGGCGCCGCCGGCCGATGCGCCGCTCGCCCCGTCTGTGCGCAGGATTTCGGCCGAGAGCGGCATCGACGCTTCCACCGTTCCGGGCTCCGGCAAGGACGGCCGCGTCACCAAGGGCGACATGCTGGCTGCGATCGAGCGTGCGGCCTCCGCGCCGACGCCGGTCAACCAGCCCGCCGCCGCCGTTCAGGTGCGTGCGCCGTCGCCGGCCGATGACGCCGCCCGCGAAGAGCGCGTCAAGATGACCCGCCTGCGCCAGACCATCGCGCGCCGCCTCAAGGACGTGCAGAACACCGCGGCCATGCTCACGACCTTCAACGAGGTCGACATGACCAACGTCATGGCGCTGCGTGCCCACTACAAGGACGCGTTCGAGAAGAAGCATGGCGCCAAGCTCGGCTTCATGGGCTTCTTCACCAAGGCCGTCGTGCAGGCGCTGAAGGACATCCCGGCCGTCAACGCCGAGATCGACGGCACCGACCTGATCTACAAGAATTACTATCACATCGGCGTCGCCGTCGGCACCGACAAGGGCCTCGTCGTGCCCGTGGTGCGCGACTGCGACCACAAGTCGATCTCCGACATCGAGAAGGGCATCGCCGATTTCGGCCGCCGCGCCCGTGACGGCCAGCTCAAGATCGACGAGATGCAGGGTGGTACCTTCACCATCACCAATGGCGGCATCTACGGCTCGCTGATGTCGACCCCGATCCTGAACGCGCCGCAGTCCGGCATCTTGGGCATGCACAAGATCCAGGAGCGGCCGATGGTCGTCGGCGGCAAGATCGAGGTCCGCCCGATGATGTACCTGGCGCTGTCCTACGATCACCGCGTCATCGACGGCAAGGAAGCCGTCACCTTCCTGGTTCGCGTCAAGGAGAGCCTAGAAGATCCGGCGCGCCTGGTGCTCGATCTCTGATCCCTGATGCTCTGCGAGCGCCGTCGCCATTCGCGACGGCGCATGTCGAACCATGGAGGCGCGCGTGACGGATAAGGTCGTTGTCATCACCGGCGGCAGCCGCGGCATCGGGCGGGCGACCGCGCTTGCGGCGGCCGCGCGCGGCTTCCGCGTCGTGGTCGGCTATGCCAGCAACAAGCAGGCCGCCGACGAGGTGGTCGCGCAAATCGAGGCCAGCAACGGCAAGGCCATCGCCGTGAAATGCGATGTCGCCGAGGAAAGCGACATCCTCGATTTGTTCAAGGAAGCGGACAAGTTCGGCACGCTTGGCGCCCTCGTCAACAATGGCGGCATCGTCGGCAAGAGCGGCGTGCGCGTCGACGAGATGTCGGCCGAGCGCATCCAGCGCGTCATGGCGGTCAACGTCACCGGCTCCATCCTCTGCGCGCGCGAGGCGGTGAAGCGGATGTCGACCAAGCATGGCGGCAAGGGCGGCGTCATCGTCAATCTGTCGTCGGTCGCTGCCAAGCTCGGCTCGCCCAACACTTACGTCGACTATGCGGCGTCGAAGGGCGCGATCGATTCCTTCACCATCGGCCTCGGCTATGAGGTCGCGAGTGAAGGCATTCGTGTCGCCGGCATTCGCCCCGGCCTGATCGACACCGAAATCCACGCCGCCGGCGGCGAGCCCGACCGCGCCCATCGTCTGGCCCATCTGGTGCCGATGAAGCGCGTCGGCACCGCAGACGAAATCGCCAACGCCATCGTCTGGCTGCTGTCGGACGAGGCGTCCTACGTTACCGCAGCAACTCTCGATGTGTCCGGCGGACGCTGACGCGCCGCGCGGACGCTGACACATCCTCATCACGCCAAACCTTACGGGACTTTCTCTCATGCCTACCTACGATCTCGTCGTCATCGGCACCGGACCGGGCGGTTATGTCTGCGCGGTGCGCGCCAGCCAGCTCGGCATGAAAGTCGCCGTGGTCGAAAAGAACGCAACCCTCGGCGGCACCTGCCTCAACGTCGGCTGCATGCCGTCCAAGGCGCTGCTGCACGCCTCCGAAATGTTCGAGGAAGCCGGGCATTCCTTCGCCAAGATGGGCGTGTCCGTTTCCGCGCCGAAGCTCGAATTGCCCGCCATGATGAACTTCAAGCAGCAGGGCATCGACGGCAACGTCAAGGGCGTCGAGTTCCTGATGAAGAAGAACAAGGTCGACGTGCTCAAGGGCACCGGCAAGATCCTCGGCACCGGCAAGGTCGAAGTCTCCGCCGATGGCAAGTCGCAGGTCATCGAGACCAAGAACATCGTGATCGCCACCGGCTCGGACATCGCGCGCCTCAAGGGCATCGAGATCGACGAGAAGCGCATCGTCTCGTCGACCGGGGCGCTGTCGCTGGAGAAGGTGCCGGGCAGATTGCTGGTCATCGGCGCCGGCGTGATCGGGCTTGAGCTTGGCTCGGTGTGGCGCAGACTCGGATCCGAAGTCATGGTCGTCGAATTCCTCGATCGCATCCTGCCCGGCATGGACGGCGAGATCGCGAAGCAGTTCCAGCGCATCCTCGAAAAGCAGGGATTTGCGTTCAAGCTTGGTTCGAAGGTCACCGGCGTCGAAGCGAACGGCAAGGCACTGCTTGCGAAAATCGAACCGGCTGCGGGTGGCGCGGCCGAGACCATCGAGGCCGACGTCGTGCTCGTCTGCATCGGCCGCGTGCCGTACACGGATGGGCTCGGATTAAAGGAAGCCGGCGTTGCGCTCGACACTCGCGGCCGCGTGCAGATCGATCCGCATTTCGCCACCAGCCTGAAGGGCGTCTATGCCATCGGCGACGTCGTCGCAGGCCCGATGCTCGCGCACAAGGCCGAGGATGAAGGCGTTGCGGTTGCCGAGATCATCGCCGGCCAGGCCGGCCACGTGAATTACGACGTTATCCCAGGCGTCGTGTATACCACGCCGGAAGTGTCCTCCGTCGGCAAGACCGAGGAGGAGCTGAAGCAGGCGGGCGCGGCTTATACCGTCGGGAAGTTTCCCTTTACCGCCAACGGCCGCTCCAAGGTCAACCAGACCACCGACGGCTTTGTGAAGATTCTCGCAGATGCGAAGACCGATCGCGTGCTCGGCGTGCACATTATCGGCGTCGAGGCCGGCGAAATGATCCATGAGGCCTGCGTTCTCATGGAGTTCGGTGGCAGTGCGGAAGATCTCGCCCGCACCTGCCACGCGCATCCGACCCGCTCGGAGGCCGTCAAGGAAGCTGCGCTTGCAGTGGGCAAGCGGGCCATCCATATGTAGGCGAAGCCCAGCTCCGAATCGGGCGGGAAACACATGCTGCGCCGCTTACTTCAACCGCTCTGGGTCCTGCTGGCGATCATCTTCCTGATCGAAGCCTGGCTGTGGGACCATCTCGAGCCGATCGTCGCACGGGTTGTCGCAGCCATCCCGCTCGCACGGTTCAAGCAATGGCTGACGGAGCGCGTCGATGCGCTGCCGCCGGCCATGACGCTGATCGTGTTCGCGGTGCCGATCATCCCGTTATTTCCGCTCAAGCTGATCGGCCTGTATCTGCTCACGCATGAATACTGGTTGACCGGCGTCTCCACGTTCCTGTTCGCAAAGCTGCTCGGCGTCGGCGTCACCGCGTTCGTGTTCGACGTCACGCGCGACAAGCTGCTGGAGATGCACTGGTTCGAGCGGCTCTACGATCTCGTCATGAAGCTGCGCGCCAAGGCGCACCTCTTGGTCGACCCGATCAAGCGCCGCATCCGTGAGCTGATCGCCGGCAACGGCGAAGGCTGGTCCTCCCGCACGCTGCGCCTGATCCAGCGTTTCAGGAAGAGCGTGCACGAGGCGCGATGAGCGCGCTCTCGGTTGTCGCGCCAGAGCTTGCGCCAATTCTCCAGTGTCGTCCCGGCGAACGCCGGGACCCATAGCCCCAGGGAGAAGTTTGGCGAAGACTCGTCGTTCGGTACTGCTGCCTACCGCAATCGATAGATCACGCGGTATGGGTCCCGGCATTCGCCGGGACGACGGGAGTGAATCGCCTCAGCCCCTCAATGCAAATGCAGCAGGTGCGGCCACCACAGGCCGAGCGCGGTCATGATCAGGCCGGCGAGGGTCAAGATGCCGCCGACATAGGCGAGCGCGAGCATGCCGGTGATGATGGTGGCCGAGGCCAGCACGATGCCGATCTGGAAGGCGGCCGATGCCAGCTCGAAATGATGATACTTTGCGGTCGCCTCGTCGCGCTCGTGCTCGGCGTGCTTGGCCTTCTCGGCGAGCTGTTCGGTGCCTTCGCCGGTCTCCGGCTCGGAGCGGTAGCGCTGCGCGGTCTTGGTCCAGTCGTCGATCTGCTTCTGCACGAGCGCCTTCTGGGCGTCGTCGGTGGTGGCGCCGAGCGTGAGCTTGCCCTGCTCGGCCGCGGTCACGACCACGGTGCGGCGGATGCTCTTGGCTTGGAAGAACGCCCAGAGATTGGCGGCCTCGACGTTCTTGCTGATCGCTTCGGTCTGCGCACCCTTGCCGAGCGTCTCCGAGATCGCCAGAAACAGTGCCAGCACGGCGATCAGGAGGGCTATCTTCTTGTTCGAGCCGGACGCGTGTTCGGCGTGCTCGGCATGCTCCATGCTTTCATGTGCGCTCATACAAATCCCCTCCTGTCGTGGCGCCCCACGATTGACCGAACCGCGGGCGCCGCGCAAGAGGCACGCACGCTGTGACAGCTTCATGTCAGGATCGAGCGGCTATTCAGCGCTGGTTCAGCAACGGCTCAGCGCCGCGGATGCGCGCTGGCATAGACTTCGAGCAGGCGCTCGGAATCGATGCCGGTATAAATTTGCGTGGTCGAGAGCGAGGAATGGCCGAGCAATTCCTGGATCGCGCGCAGATCGCCGCCGCGCGAGAGCAGGTGCGTGGCGAAGGAATGGCGGAGCGCGTGCGGCGTCGCGCTGTCGGGCAGGCCAAGCGCGCCGCGCAGCCGCTCCATCGCGAGCTGGATGATGCGCGGGCTGAGCGGTCCGCCGCGTGCGCCGACGAAGATCGGGCCTTCCGCCGGCAACGGATAGGGGCACATCGACACATATTCCTGCACGAGCTCCAGCACGTTCTGCAGCACCGGCACCATGCGGGTCTTGTTGCCTTTGCCCGTGACGACCAGCACGTCGCCTTCGCCCGGACGCGGCACCTCGCGGCGCTTCAACCCCAACGCTTCGGAGATGCGCAGGCCCGAACCATAGAGCAGCGCCATCACCGCGGCATCGCGCGCCAGGATCCAGGTCTCGCGTTCCTCGCCGGCGCGCTCGTCGGCATCGGCAAGACGTTTTGCCGACGCCATCGGCAATGGCTTCGGCAGGCTCTTGGCCACCTTCGGCGCGCGGATCGCGGAGAGGGCGCCGACCTTGCCTTTGCCCTCGCGCTCGAGGAAGCGGCCGAACGAGCGCAGGCCCGCCAGCGCGCGCATCAAGCTGCGGCCGGCAATGTCGTCGGCGCGGCGCATCGCCATGAAGGCGCGGATGTCGGTGGCTTCAAGCGATGCGAAACGCGCCAGTGTCACGCGCTCGCCCCAATGATTGCAAAGGAAATCCAGGCACTGCCGCAGATCGCGGCCATAGGCCTCCAGCGTCTTCGGCGACAGCCGCCGCTCGGCGCCGAGATGCGCCAGCCAGCGCGTGATCTCCTGCGCGATCGAGGGATCGGCGCTGGCGAGCTCGATCTGGGGGGCGGCCGCTTTGCTCATGCGCTCTGGACGTAATGATTCCGGACAGTATATCGCATCACATCCGTTTACTGTTCGCTAAGGCCGCCTCGCGGCGCTAGCCTGAAGGCCGCAAGGTTCCGATTCTCCCTCCAAAGACCGTTGATGGATCACACGTCGCGCAGCAACGCCGCCCCCACCAATGCGACCCGCATGGTCGACGTGCTGGTGCCGGTCGCGCTCGACCAGACCTATTCCTACAAGGTGCCGCGCGGGATGGAGCTGAAGGCCGGCGATCTCGTTGGCGTGCCGCTCGGCCCGCGCGAGGTGCTGGCCGTGGTCTGGGGCGAGAACGCCAACCCCGATCCGCGCCTGCACAACCGCCTCAAGGAGGTCAGCGAGAAGCTCGACATCCCGCCCTTGAAGCCCGAGCTGCGCCAGGTGGTCGATTGGGTCGCCAATTACACGCTGAGCCCGCGCGGCATGGTGCTGCGCATGTGCCTGCGCATGGGCGAGAATCTCGGCCCCGAGCGCGTCCGCCCGGGCGTGCGCCTCGTCGGTGATCCCCCCAGGCGGCTGACGCCGGCACGCCAGCGTGTGATCGAGGTGCTGTCGGACCGGCTGCTGCACGGCAAATCCGAGGCCGCCAAGGAAGCCGGCGTCTCCGCCGGCGTGATCGACGGGCTCGTCGACGAAGGCACACTCACGGTCGAGCCGATGCCGCCGCCTCCGCCGCCGCCGGCACCCGATCCCGATTTCGGCCGTCCGGATTTCTCGCCGCTGCAGCGTGCCGGCGTCGATGCGATGCGCGCGCTCGCGGCCAACGGCACGTTCCACGTCGCGCTACTCGACGGCGTCACCGGCTCGGGCAAGACCGAGGTCTATTTCGAAGCGGTCGCGGAAACGATCCGCCGCGGAAAACAGTCGCTGATCCTGATGCCGGAGATCGCGCTCACCGGCCAGTTCCTCGACCGCTTTGCGCAGCGATTCGGTGTGCGCCCGATCGAGTGGCATTCCGAGCTGACGCCGCGCACCCGCGCGCGCAATTGGGCGGCGATCTCCGAAGGCACAGCGCCCGTCGTGGTCGGCGCGCGCTCGGCGCTGTTTCTGCCTTACGCCAATCTCGGCCTCATCGTCGTCGATGAAGAGCACGACCAGGCCTACAAGCAGGACGAGGGCGTGCATTATCACGCCCGCGACATGGCGGTGGTGCGTGGGCACATCGCAAAGATCCCGGTCGTGCTGGCCTCGGCGACGCCTTCGGTCGAATCCGAGGTCAATGCGCGCAAGAACCGCTATCAGCGCGTCGCGCTGCCCTCGCGCTTCGGCGGCCAACACATGCCGCATATCGAGGCCATCGACCTGCGCCGCGAGCCGCCCGCGCGCGGCCGCTTCATCTCGCCGCGGCTTGCGGGCGAGATCAGGACCGCGATCGAGCGGCGCGAGCAGGCGCTCTTGTTCCTCAATCGCCGCGGCTATGCGCCGCTGACGCTGTGCCGTGCTTGCGGCCACCGCTTCGCCTGCACCATCTGCGATGCCTGGCTGGTCGATCACAGATTCCGCCAGCGCCTCGTCTGCCACCATTGCGGCTTCTCCATGCCGCGCCCGCATCTCTGTCCGAACTGCTCGGCGGAGGAATCGCTGGTCGCGGTCGGCCCCGGCGTCGAGCGCCTGCAGGAAGAGGCGGCCGCGCTGTTTCCGGACGCGCGCACCATGGTGCTGTCGAGCGATCTCATCACCTCGATCGAGACGATGCGCTCCGAGCTCGCCGAGATCGCGGAGGGCCGCGTCGACATCATCATCGGCACGCAACTCGTCGCCAAGGGCCACAATTTCCCGCGGCTCAATCTCGTCGGCGTGGTCGATGCGGATCTCGGCCTTTCCAACGGCGATCCGCGCGCGGCGGAACGCACCTGGCAATTGCTCAACCAGGTGATCGGCCGCGCCGGCCGCGAGCAGGGCCGCGGCGTCGGCTATCTCCAGACCCATCAGCCCGATCATCCCGTGATGAAGGCGCTGATCGCCTGCGACCGCGAGGCCTTTTACGACAGCGAGATCGACCTGCGCGAGAGGACGCTCTATCCGCCGTTCGGCCGGCTCGCGAGCCTGATCATCTCCGCCGGCGACCGCCCGAGCGCTGACGGTTTCGGCCGCAAACTGGTGGCGCTCGCCCCGCGCGACGAGCGCGTCGTGGTGCTCGGCCCGGCGGAAGCCCCGCTCGCCGTGATCAAGGGCCGTTACCGCTTCCGCATCCTGGTGAAGTCCGCGCGCGGCTTTGACCTCTCGGATTATCTGCGCAACTGGCTCGCGGTCTGCCCGAAGCCGACAGGCAATCTGAAGCTCGAGGTCGACGTCGATCCGCAGAGCTTTTTGTAGCGCTGGCGCCACAAGACACCCTGTGCTCCCTCCCCCCTTGCGGGGGAGGGCGGGGGAGAGGGGTGGCCCCGGAAACGGTGTCAGTGAGTGTGGCAAATCTTTTTAAGGCGATGGAGAGCGTCCCCGTGTGAACCCCTCTCCCTAACCCTCCCCCGCAAGGGGGGAGGGAACGCAGTGTGCCCTCCATCCACGTCATTACGAGGAGCCCTTGCGACGAAGCAATCCTGCGGAGCCTGTCATCGGGCCGCGCTACGCGCGGACCCGGTGGCCCGGAATGACAGGGAATAAAAAAGCCCGCGGTCCCCCAAGACCGCGGGCTTGTTTTACGCGCGCATCAAACTGATGAAATCTGCGCGGGCAATGTGAGGCGCCTTGAACGCCTTACGAGATGACTTCCGCGGTGACGCGGCCGACGCCGGCACCGGTGAGGCCGATGGCGCGGGCTGCGCCCGTGGAGAGGTCGAGCACGCGGCCGCGGATGAACGGGCCACGGTCATTGATGGTGACAACCACGCTCTGGCCACGGTGGGTGACGCGCAGCTTGGTGCCGAACGGCAGCGAGCGGTGTGCAGCAGTCAGGGCGTTCTGGTTGAAGCGCTGGCCCGAGGCGGTGCGGCTGCCGGATTCGTTGCCGTAATAGGAGGCCATGCCGGAGAAGCTGTGCCCCGTGCCCGATGACGGGGTCATCGACGCATTGGCGTTGCGCCAATCCGAGCCGGCGTTGGTGTCGGCCTGGGCATCGTGGCGGTGATGATGATGACGGTGATGCCGGGATTTGGCGGAAGCTTCGGTGGCAGTTCCACCGACGATGAGAGTTGCGGCAACAAAGGCAATCGCCGTGCGCGGCCGGGTCACGGTGCCCAGCGTCTTCAAAGACAGCATTTATCAGTCCCTAAGCTAGTATTGCCACATATGTGGCAAGTGGAGCCCCCATCAGTTTGTGAGCGGGACGGCGTTTCGATTCCTAATGAGGCATGAATTGGGCAGTAAATCCATTATGTGTCGTCATGACATATCTTGTGACTGGCATCGATATTGCAGCCGGTATTCCGTAGTCTCGCGCTTTAATAATTCATTAACCTCTAGATTACTTGCGAATACTGTAAAGCGAAGTCGTTGTTCCCGATCTTTAGAATTCGATAAGTATTCGGCGGCTCACGCCGGCGCGCGAAATGTCACGCCTCAGCGATCCGTGTTCATGGCCGCTATGCGCTGAGGGCGGGAACGAAACGGCGAGATGCCGCCGTAAGGGTCGCGGCAATTCCGTGGCACGGCAGGTTGTCTGGCAGGCTGCCCGACAGCTCGTCATTCCGCGCGAATGACTGCGACGAACTGGCGAACGAACCGCGTGCCTTTAATTTGGCGTCATGTTGCACGTGCGCGCCTGCTATGTTAGCAAAGCCGCGATTTTAACGGACCCGGCACCTCCCGTGTCGGCCGAAAATCGAAGTCCCGCTTGAATTCCAAGGGCTTGGATCGCTAGGCGCCGCTTCGTGGCGACGGTTTTTCCCTTGCGAGTTTGACAGCAAAAAGAGCGCGTCTGTGGCTGCAGAAGATACGTCCGTTTCAGGTGTGTCGGGCCGTTATGCAACGGCCTTGTTTGAACTGGCCCGCGACCAGAAAGTGGTCGATGAGGTCAAAGCCGATCTCGACAAATTCGATGCCTTGCTGAACGAGAGCGCCGATCTCAAGCGCCTCGTCCGCAGCCCGGTGTTTGCGGCCGACGCCCAGTCCAAGGCGCTTGGGGCCGTACTGGACAAGGCCGGCATCGCCGGCATCTCCGCCAATTTCCTCAAAGTGCTGACCGCCAACCGCCGCCTGTTCGCGGTGGCTGACGTCATCCGCGCCTATCGCGCCCTCGTCGCCAAGTTCAAGGGCGAGACGACGGCCGACGTGACCGTGGCGGAAGCGCTCTCTGACAAGAATCTCGACGCCCTCAAGGTTGCCCTGAAGTCGGTGACCGGCAAGGACGTCGCGCTGAACGTGAAAGTCGATCCCGCGATCATCGGTGGCCTCGTCGTCAAGCTGGGCAGCCGCATGGTCGATGGATCGCTTCGCACCAAACTCAATTCGATCAAGCACGCGATGAAAGAGGCAGGCTGATGGACATCCGCGCCGCGGAAATTTCCGCGATCCTCAAGGACCAGATCAAGAATTTCGGCCAGGAAGCTGAAGTCTCCGAAGTCGGACAGGTGCTGTCCGTCGGCGACGGTATCGCCCGCGTCTATGGTCTGGACAACGTCCAGGCCGGTGAAATGGTCGAGTTCGAAAACGGCACCCGCGGCATGGCGCTGAACCTCGAAACCGACAACGTCGGCGTCGTTATTTTCGGTGCCGACCGTGAAATCAAGGAAGGCCAGACCGTCAAGCGCACCCGCGCCATCGTGGACGCGCCGGTCGGCAAGGGCTTGCTCGGCCGCGTCGTCGACGCGCTCGGCAACCCGATCGACGGCAAGGGTCCGATCCAGGCCGACAAGCGCATGCGTGTCGACGTCAAGGCGCCCGGCATCATTCCGCGCAAGTCGGTGAGCGAGCCGATGGCGACCGGCCTCAAGGCGATCGACGCCCTGATCCCGATCGGCCGCGGCCAGCGCGAGCTGATCATCGGCGACCGTCAGACCGGCAAGACCGCGATCGCGCTCGACACCATCCTCAACCAGAAGCCGCTCAACGCGCAGCCGGACGAGAACATCAAGCTGTACTGCGTCTATGTCGCGGTCGGCCAGAAGCGTTCGACCGTCGCCCAGTTCGTGAAGGTGCTGGAAGAGCAGGGCGCGCTCGAATACTCGATCGTCGTCGCCGCCACCGCCTCGGATCCGGCGCCGATGCAGTACATCGCCCCCTTTACTGCCTGCACCATGGGCGAATTCTTCCGCGATAACGGCATGCACGCCGTCATCATCTATGACGATCTGTCCAAGCAGGCCGTCGCTTACCGCCAGATGTCGCTGCTGCTGCGCCGTCCGCCGGGCCGCGAAGCCTATCCGGGCGACGTGTTCTATCTGCACTCCCGCCTGCTCGAGCGCGCGGCGAAGCTCAGCAAGGATCATGGCTCGGGCTCGCTGACGGCGCTGCCGGTCATCGAAACCCAGGCCAACGACGTGTCGGCCTACATCCCGACCAACGTCATCTCGATCACCGACGGCCAGATCTTCCTGGAAACCGACCTGTTCTTCCAGGGTATCCGTCCCGCGGTGAACGTCGGTCTGTCGGTGTCGCGCGTGGGTTCGTCGGCGCAGACCAAGGCTACCAAGAAGGTCGCCGGCAAGATCAAGGGCGAGCTCGCGCAGTACCGCGAAATGGCGGCGTTCGCGCAGTTCGGCTCCGACCTCGACGCCTCGACCCAGCGCCTGCTGAACCGCGGCTCGCGCCTGACCGAGCTCCTGAAGCAGCCGCAGTTCTCGCCGCTGAAGATGGAAGAGCAGGTGTGCGTGATCTGGGCGGGCACCAACGGCTATCTCGACCCGCTTCCGGTCAACAAGGTGCGCGCGTTCGAGGACGGCCTGCTGTCGCTGCTGCGCGGCAAGAATGCCGACATCCTCAATTCGATCCGCGACAGCCGCGACCTCTCGGATGACACCGCCGCCAAGCTGAAGTCGGTGGTCGAAGGTTTCGCGAAGAGCTTCGCTTAAGAGGCCCGTCATGGCCGGGCTTGTCCCGGCCATCCACGCATCACCGCGTGGAGGGGAAAGACGTGGATGCCCGGGACAAGCCCGGGCATGACGAAAGGATAGGGTCGCGGTCGAGCCACAGGCTGATCGCTGGGGACGAAGAATGGCGTCACTTAAAGACATGCGCGTCCGCATCGCCTCCACCAAGGCGACGCAAAAGATCACCAAGGCCATGCAGATGGTCGCGGCCTCCAAGCTGCGCCGCGCGCAGACCGCGGCGGAAGCCGCGCGTCCCTATGCCGACAAGATGAGCGCGGTGATCTCCAACATCGCCGGCGCCGCTGCGGGTTCGCCCGGCGCGCCGCCGCTGCTGGCCGGCACCGGCCGCGATCAGGTCCACCTGCTACTGGTCTGCACCGGCGAGCGCGGCCTGTCCGGCGCCTTCAACTCCTCGATCGTGCGTCTTGCCCGCGAGCGCGCCTTGGCGCTGATCGCGCAGGGCAAGGAAGTGAAATTCTTCTGCGTCGGCCGCAAGGGCTACGAGCAGCTGCGCCGCCAGTTCGACAAGCAGATCGTCGAGCATCTCGACCTGCGCAGCGTCCGCCAGCTCGGTTTCGTCAACGCCGAGGACATCGCCAAGAAGGTTCTGGCGCGCTTCGAGGCCGGCGAGTTCGACGTCTGCACGCTGTTCTATTCGCGCTTCAAGTCCGTCATCGCGCAGGTCCCGACCGCCCAGCAGATCATTCCGCTGGTGGTCGAGGAGGGCGCTGCCGCCAGCACGACGTCTTACGAATACGAGCCGGAAGAGGACGAGATCCTCACCCGCCTGCTGCCGCGCAACCTCGCGGTCCAGATCTTCCGCGCGCTGCTCGAGAACAACGCCTCGTTCTACGGCGCGCAGATGAGCGCGATGGACAACGCGACGCGCAACGCCGGTGAGATGATCCGCAAGCAGACGCTGGTCTACAACCGCACGCGTCAGGCGCAGATCACCAAGGAACTGATCGAAATCATCTCGGGCGCCGAAGCCGTCTAGCAAGGACGCATCGGGACCCATCAACGCAACAAACATCCCGGTCAGCTGACCGTGGTTTAGAAGTTCGGATCGAAGGAGACATTCAATGGCAGCCCAGGTCGGTCGCGTCACCCAGGTCATCGGCGCCGTCGTCGACGTGCAGTTCGAAGGCCACCTCCCGGCCATTCTCAATTCGCTCGAGACCAAGAACGGCGGCAACCGCCTGGTGCTCGAAGTCGCCCAGCATCTCGGTGAGTCCACCGTCCGCACCATCGCGATGGACACCACCGAGGGTCTGGTCCGCGGCCAGGAAGTCACCGACACCGGCGCTCCGATCCGCGTCCCCGTCGGCGAGGGCACGCTCGGCCGCATCATCAACGTCATCGGCGAGCCGATCGACGAAGCAGGTCCCGTCAAGACGGAAGGCCTGCGCGCGATCCACCAGGAAGCGCCGACCTACACCGACCAGTCCACCGAAGCTGAAATTCTCGTCACCGGCATCAAGGTCGTCGACCTCCTCGCGCCCTACGCCAAGGGCGGCAAGATCGGCCTGTTCGGCGGCGCCGGCGTCGGCAAGACCGTGCTGATCCAGGAGCTGATCAACAACGTCGCGAAGGCGCACGGCGGTTACTCCGTGTTCGCCGGCGTCGGCGAGCGGACCCGCGAGGGCAACGACCTCTATCACGAGTTCATCGAGTCCAAGGTCAACGCCGACCCGAAGAATCCGGATCCGAGCGTGAAGTCGAAGTGCGCGCTGGTGTTCGGCCAGATGAACGAGCCGCCGGGCGCCCGTGCCCGCGTCGCGCTCACCGGTCTGACCATCGCGGAAGACTTCCGCGACCAGGGCCAGGACGTGCTGTTCTTCGTCGACAACATCTTCCGCTTCACCCAGGCCGGCTCGGAAGTGTCGGCGCTGCTCGGTCGTATTCCTTCGGCGGTGGGTTATCAGCCGACGCTCGCCACCGACATGGGCGCGCTGCAGGAGCGCATCACCACCACGCAGAAGGGCTCGATCACCTCGGTGCAGGCCATCTACGTTCCGGCCGACGACTTGACCGACCCGGCGCCCGCGACCTCGTTCGCGCACTTGGACGCGACCACCACGCTGTCGCGCTCGATCGCTGAAAAGGGCATCTATCCGGCGGTGGACCCGCTCGACTCGACCTCGCGCATGCTCTCCCCGCTGGTCGTCGGCGAGGAGCACTACGCGGTCGCCCGTCAGGTCCAGCAGGTGCTGCAGCGCTACAAGGCGCTCCAGGACATCATCGCCATTCTCGGCATGGACGAGCTCTCGGAAGAGGACAAGCTGACCGTGGCCCGCGCCCGCAAGGTCGAGCGCTTCATGTCGCAGCCGTTCCACGTCGCCGAAATCTTCACCGGCTCGCCGGGCAAGTTCGTCGACCTCGCCGACACCATCAAGGGCTTCAAGGGCCTGGTGGAAGGCAAGTACGACCACCTGCCGGAAGCTGCCTTCTACATGGTCGGCACCATCGAAGAGGCGGTCGAGAAGGGCAAGAAGCTGGCGGCGGAAGCTGCCTAAGCTCTCTCATCTCGTCATCGCCGGGCTAAAGCGCGAAGCGCGTCTTCAAACTGAAGCCCCGGCGATCCATCGAAAGAGAATTTCGATGGATGGACCCGCGGGTCAAGCCCGCGGGTGACAAGCGGAAAACAACGGATAGCCCATGGCCACCTTCCACTTCGATCTCGTCTCTCCGGAAAGGCTCGCATTCTCGGGCGAGGTCGACCAGGTCGACGTCCCCGGCTGGGAAGGCGATTTCGGCGTGCTCGCCGGGCATGCTCCCCTCGTGGCTGCGGTGCGGCCGGGTATTCTGACCATCATCGCCGGCGGTCGGAAGCAGAAGGTCATCGTGACCGGTGGCCTCGCGGAAGTGTCCGACGATCGCCTGACCGTGCTGGCCGACGTCGCCACGTCGATCGAGGAGCTTGATCGGGCGCAGTTCGCTGACAAGATCGCCGAAATGCAGGAAAAGCTGTCCGAGCAGGAAGGCTCCGAGCTCGATCTCGCGATCGCGCGACTCGACCACTACAAGAGCATCCAGCACGAGCTCAACACCACGGCTATGCACTAAGCCCCGGGGCACCGCTCCGGGGCTCAAGGCTAAAATTCCTGAACAGGTTCAGCGCTCGTCACCGACCGTGGCGGGCGCTGAAACTTTGTTGCACCGCGCCGAAGATAGCGGCATTCTGCGCCCGCGAATTTGTTCCGGGGCTGGGTGCAGATGAAACGCAAGATCGCGGCGATTTTCGCAGCCGATATTGCCGGGTATTCGAGGCTGGTCGCGGAGGACGAAGAGGAGACGCTGCGGCGTCTCGCCTCCTACCGCGAGGTCGTCGACGATTTCATCGCCAAGGCGGGCGGTCGCATCTTCAACACGGCGGGCGATGCCGTGCTCGCGGAATTCCCGAGCGCGGTCGATGCGGTACGATGCGCGATCGACATCCAGGAATCCCTGCGGACCCGCAACATGGCGTACCCGCCGAGCCGGCAGATGTCGTTCCGCATCGGCATCACCATCGGTGACGTGGTCGAGCGCGACGGCGATCTGCTGGGCGACGGCGTCAATATCGCGGCTCGGCTCGAGGGCCTCGCCGAGGTCGGCGGCATCTGCGTCTCCCGCGCGGTGCACGAGCAGGTTGCCAACAAGCTCTCGGTGCAGTTCGCCGATATCGGTGCGCAAGAGGTCAAGAACATCCCGACGCCCCTACACGCCTACATGGTGGCGATGCGGCGAGAGGACGGTACCTACGCCAAGCCGCAGGTGAAGAAGGCGGGTGCGAAGCTCGCTGCCGCGCCGGTGTGGATGTGGCCGCTCGTGGTTGCCGTCGTCTCGATCGTTGCCATCGTCGTCTCGGGCTTCCTCTACAACACCAAGCTCAAGCAGACGGCGGCCGCCGCATCGACGCCGGCGGTCACACCCGGTGCCGTGCCGAGCGCAACGCCGGCTGCGGTGGCCGCGTCGCCGAGCCCAACGCCGACCCAAATTGCAAAGGCGCCGATGGCCCCGATGGCTCCGCCGAATGCCGGCGCTGCGATGGTTCCGATGCCGGCGCCGTCACCATCCGCCGCGCCGATGACGGGCAAGCTTGCCGCCGACAGCGTGCCCTTCATCAACGAGCGCATCCGCAATTACCTGGCCGGCGACTATTCCGCGGCCGGTGACTACAAGGCCTTCGCGCTCAATATCGGCGGCTTCACCGGCTCGGTGTTGAACCAGCCGAGCGAAGAGGCTGCGCGCAACGGCGCGATCGAGCAGTGCCAGAAGCGCGCCGATGCCGCGCAATCGCCGCGGCGCTGCGAGCTCTATGCGGTCGGCAACGACGTCGTCTACGCGCACGGCAAGCCGCCGATGCCGCCGGCTCCCTATTTCCGGCATGACGCCATGACCGAGCGGACGTTCGCGTCGAAGGATTTTCCGATCGTGCGAGAACAGCAAAAGGTGCGGCTCGAGAATATGTTCGCGCCGGCGGCGAAATCGCGGACGGTCGCGCTCGGCCCAGGCGGGCAATATTTCATGGTGCTCGGCGCATCATCCCCTGAGGACGCGGCGCGGCGTTCGCTGGAATCGTGCGGCGCCATTGCCGGCGTCGCCTGCATGATCGTCGCAGTCGACGACAATTTCGTCGTGCCGATCCCGACCCTGTTCAGGATCACGGGCTTCTTCCATGCTGCCAGCAGTCCCTCGATCGTCGCCGACACCCGCGACGACGTCGTGCGCAAGCTCGGCGATGCCATGGGCTGGAATGCGGTTGCCGTCGGCACCGCAGGCCGTCCCGGCCTTGGCCTGAAGGCCGCCGACGAGCAGACCGCCGTCAATGCCGCACTCGCCGAGTGCGCCAAGCGCGACAGCGATTGCCACGTCATCGCCATCGGCCCGTTCACGGTGGGGCCGACGAACTAGCACTTGCTTTGATAGCGCCCCACTAGCGCACCAACAAAGGTGCGTTCCCTCCCCCCTTGCGGGGGAGGGCTAGGGAGAGGGGTAGCCCAGCAAAGGGTGCCGGTTGTTGATACGCTGAAGCCGGTGAGCGACGGATAGAATCCCCGTGTGACACCCCTCTCCCCAACCCTCCCCCGCAAGGGGGGAGGGAGCGAGAGAGCGGTGCCTTCCTTACGCGCACCCCTGACAAAAATTCTCAAATGATTTCAATCCCCATTCTACTGTGCATGGGGTTGTTTTCGCCGCTTCAGTTTCCGAATGCTGCAAACTTGCGCGCCACGGCGCGGTAGACCTCACGCCGGAACGGCACCACGAGGTCGGCAACGCGGTCGAGGCGCTCCCAGCGCCAGGCGTCGAACTCTGCGGGCTGGTTGTTGCGCGGTGTCAGCGGATCGATCTCGTCATCGCTGCCCGTGAAGCGCAGCGCGAACCATTTCTGGCGCTGGCCGCGGAATTTCGCCAGCCGATGCGTCTGCGGTCCGTCATAGGGCGGGAATTCGTAGGTCAGCCAGTCGGTCTCGCCGAGATAGTCGGCGCTGACGACGTTGGTCTCCTCCCAGAGCTCGCGCATCGCCGCGTCGCGCAGATTCTCGCCCTCGTCGACGCCGCCCTGCGGCATCTGCCAGTCGAGGCCCGGCAGGATGATCTCGGGCCCGTCGCCCTTGAAGCGGTGGCCGATCAGCACGCGGCCGTCGGCATTGAACAGCGCGATGCCGACGTTGGGGCGGTAGGGTTTTTGGTTGGTCATCTCAGTCATTCCGGGGCGCGCGGAGCGCGAGCCCGGAATCCATAACCACAGGCTGGTGTTGCTTGAAAGGCCGTGGTTGCCATCTCCTGTCCAACGTCTCCCTGGGGGTATGGATCCCCGCGTTCGCGGGGATGACAGCGAGGGCGTGGCAGCTAGTCATCGGCCAGCGCGGAAAATTCCTGCACCACGCGCTCGTAGACCGGGCGCTTGAACGGGATGATCAACCCGGGGAGGTTCTTCATCGGCTCCCAGCGCCAGCTGACGAATTCGGCCTTGTGGCCGCCGCCGCCGGGCTTCTCGACATTGATCTCGCTGTCCTTGCCGGTGAAGCGCACCGCGTACCATTTCTGGCGCTGGCCGCGATAGCGGCCCTTCCAGGCGCGGCCCGCCACCGTGCGGGGAATGTCGTAGGTGAGCCAGTCCGGAACCTCGCCGAGCCGCTCGACCGAGCGCACGCTGGTTTCCTCATAGAGCTCGCGCCGCGCCGCTTCCCAGGTGTCCTCGCCGGGATCGACGCCGCCTTGCGGCATCTGCCAGACATGGCTGTCGTCGACATGCTCTACGCCGCCGGCGCGGCGGCCGATGAACACCAGTCCTTTTGGGTTGATCAGCATCACACCGACGCAGGTCCGGTAGGGCAGATCCTCGTAACGCGCCATTCCGCCAGACCTCTCCGCGTGCTGTCGGGTGGGCTCGAACAGGCCCCGCCGACCCCGTGCCGCACCAATCCGTTGATTTAGCTGGATTTTGATTTCAGCATCACGGTTGTCAATGGCACCAAAAGGATACCTCGGTCGCTCAATGTCCTGGTCCAGGCACCGATGCGCTCGATCGAGACCGGCAGGGCCGAGGCGGTGCCGATTGCGGCGCCGCGCTCGCGCGCTGCCGCTTCGAGCTTGTTCAGGGCGCGGTCGATCTCGGTCGGGGTCGGCACCGCGTCGATCGCGATGTCGCCCTTTCCGAACGGCATCGCCTGGCTCCCGGCGACCTGGGGCGCGATGCTGCGCGGCGAGGAGCCGTCGTCGAAGAAGCCGAGGCCGCGCTTGGCCGCCTCGCGGATGACCGGCTGCATTGCCGCGTCCGTCGCGATGAAGCGGGCGCCCATGAAATTGGTGATGCCGGCATAGCCTTGCATCCGGCTCAGGTGCCAGTACAGCCGGTCCATGTTCTGGTCGGTGGTGAGCGAGGTCAGCAGCGTCTGCGGCCCCGGATCGTTGTCCGGGAAGTCGTAGGGCTCCATCGGGATCTGGAGGAAGATCTCGTGGCGCTGGGCGCGGGCGCGTTCGGCGAGCTTCCCCGGATCGGCACCATACGGCGTGAAGGCCAGCGTCACCGCGGCCGGCAGCTTCATGATGGCATCGGTAGTTTTCGCCGCGCCGACGCCAAGGCCCCCGATCACGATCGCGACCACCGGCATCTTGGCGGCCTTGGCGCGATCGGCGTCGGCCGCGTACACGTTGAACGGCTTCAGGTCCCCGGCGACCACGGGGATCATCCCGTAGCGCGACTTCTCCAGCAGTTTCGGATCAATCCCGGCCATGACGGGCGGCGGGGCGGATGCGGCCGCCGCATCGCCCTTGTCAGCGGTATCGCCGGCGCCGATCACGACGTCATGGCGCGTTCCGGTGGAGCCGTCGATCATGGTGACGGTCTTCTGCTCGCTTGGCTGCTTCGCCGCTTCCCTGGTCTCTTGCTTGCTCGCATGACCCTGCGCTTGGCCCTGCTCCTGATGGCCGGAGGCGACCGGCTTCTCGTCGGTCGCTTTGGGCTCCCGGATCGCCATACGCGCCATCGGCTCGCCGCCGAGCGGATCCTTGTTGAAGATGGCGAAACCGACGAAGGTGACGAGGAACAGGCCGAGCATGACGGCGAGGAGCTGCATGGCCGTGAATGGCAGCCGCAGCCGGCGTTTGCGGCGCGGCTTATCCTGTCCGAGCGGGGCGCTCAGATCATCGGCCGTTTCAGTCATGCGAGATCCCGAATCACTCCACCGACGATACCACGCCGGGGTCAAGTGGCGGCAGGCCGGGAGAGGCCGGGGACGCGTGATCGAATCGGATGGGGTGCGCCCCTCTCCCGCAATCGGGAGAGGGGAGGAAGCGCCGCTCTTCCGGCGCCGCCGGCCTGAGTTCTAAAGCAAAAGGGCGGCTCTGGGAGCCGCCCTTTTTCCTTGGATCGGTTTGATGCGCCGACTTAGTTGGCGGCTTTGGGCCTGTCGGCCGTCGCCTTGTTGTCGCCGCCCGGCGTCGGCGCTGCGGAAGCGCTGTTCTTGATGCCGTGGAGCAAATCGTCGGCGAGCTTGAGCGCCTTGTCGTCCTTGGCGTCCGGCGGGACGTAGGACTGCGAGCCGGTCTTCTCGTCGCCGTCGTTCTTCAGATGGCCGCGCAGCGAAGCCTCGCCCTTGGTGTCGGTGCGCGACTTCAGCTCGTCCGGCACGTCCTGCAGCACTTCGATGTCGGGCACGATGCCCTTGGCCTGAATCGACTTGCCCGACGGCGTGTAGTAGCGCGCCGTGGTCAGGCGCAGCGCGCCATTGCCCGAGCCGAGCGGGATGATGGTCTGCACCGAGCCCTTGCCGAACGAGCGCGTGCCGACGATGGTCGCGCGCTTGTGGTCCTGCAGCGCGCCGGCGACGATTTCCGACGCCGAGGCCGAGCCGCCATTGACCAGCACGATGACCGGCTTGCCCTTGGTGAGGTCGCCCGCATGCGCGGTGCGGCGCTGGGTCTCCTCGGCATTGCGGCCGCGGGTCGAGACGATTTCGCCCTTCTCCAGGAACGAGTCGGAGACGGTGACCGCTTCCTCGAGCAGGCCGCCCGGGTTGTTGCGGAGATCGATGATGTAGCCCTTGAGCTTGTCGCCGATCTGATTCGAGAGGTTGGCGACCTCGCGCTTCAGGCCTTCGGTGGTCTGCTCGTTGAAGGTGGTGATGCGGATATAGGCGATGTCGTCGGCCTCGATGCGGGCGCGCACCGAGCGGACGCGGATGTTGTCGCGCACCAGGGTGACGTCGATCGGATTGTCCTGGCCCTTGCGGATGATCTTCAGCTTGATCTTGGTGTTGACCGGACCGCGCATCTTCTCGACCGCCTGGTTCAGGGTCAGGCCCTGCACCGCCTCGTCGTCGAGATTGGTGATGATGTCGTTGGCCATGATGCCGGCGCGCGAAGCGGGCGTGTCGTCGATCGGCGAGACCACTTTGATCAGGCCGTCTTCCATCGTGACCTCGATGCCAAGACCGCCGAACTCACCGCGGGTCTGCACCTGCATGTCGCGGAAGCTCTTGGCGTCCATGTAGCTCGAATGCGGATCGAGGCCGGTGAGCATGCCGCTGATGGCGGATTCGATCAGCTTGGTGTCGTCGGGCTTCTCGACATAGTCGGAGCGCACGCGCTCGAAGACGTCGCCGAACAAATTGAGCTGGCGATAGGTGTCCGCGGTCGCGGCTCGCGCGCTGGAGCCCATGAACACCGCGCGGGGCTGGGTCACGAACAGCGTCAGCGCCGCACCGGTGGCCGCGCTGAGGAGGATAACTGAAGTCTTGCGCATCATCCGCGAACCTTCTCGCCTTCATTTGCGGCCCACCATGGGCCTGGATCGATTGGAGTGCCGTCTTTGCGGAACTCGACATAGAGCACAGGTTGACTCGCATTCGTGGCGAGAATGGAGGCGACTTGAGAGGTCGACCCCATGGTCGCGACTGGCTCCCCCGTGAGCACAAACTGTCCGATGCTTACCGAAATGCGCTCCATCCCGGCGATCAGGACATGATACCCGCCCCCGGCATTGAGGATCAAGAGTTGTCCATAGCTGCGGAATGGGCCGGAATAGACCACCCAGCCGTCACACGGCGTTGTGACCTGGGAGCCGGGCTTGGTGGCCAGGGAAATGCCCTTCTGGACCCCGCCGACCCCGTCGGAACCGCCAAAGTCCCTGATCTTGTTACCGTTAACCGGAAGCGGCAGGAGCCCCTTGGCCGAGGCGAAGGCAATTGCAGGGGTGGTCCGGGAGCGGTCCTTGAAAGCGGCCGGGCCGGACTTTGCGCTGGCATTGGCACTGGCGGCCGCCTTGGCCTCGGCCTGCCTTGCGGCCTCGGCCGCCTTCTCGGCGGCCTTGGCGGCGCTCTGCAGGTCCTGCTCCATCTTGGTGATCAGCCCCTGGAGATCGCCGACCTGCTTTGAAAGCGCGATGGCGCGCGAGCTCTCGGCATCGAGGTCCTTTTCGCGTGAGGCCTGCTGGCGCTGCCGTTCGTCGATCAGGGCGGCGAGCCGGGTCTGGTCGCTCCTGACCTTGTCGCGGTCGGAGCCGAGCTGGTCGCGTTCGCTCGCGATGGTCTTGCGTAGCGCCACGAGCTCGCCGATCTCACTTGCGATCTTCTCCGCGCGGCCGCGCAATTCCGGCACAACCGCGCCGAGCAGCATCGCCGTGCGCAAGGATTGCAGCGCATCCTCGGGCCGCACCAGCAGCGCCGGCGGCGTGCGCCGGCCGGCGCGCTGCAACGCCGCCAGCACCTCGACGATGTCGGCGCGGCGCGAATCGAGCGAGGAGCGCATCTCCTGCTCGCGGCCGTTGAGTGTACGCAGTCGCGCTTCGGCCTCGTCGATCTTGGTCTCGACGGAGCGCACATTGGCGGCGGTGTCGATCAATTGCTGATTGAGCTGGGTCCGGTCCTGGCCGAGCGAGGTGATCTCGGCCTTGAGCTTGGCCTGCGCCTCCTCCGCGCTCTTCTGCCTTGCGCGCGCGGCCTCGAGCTCCTGCTCGCGCTGCTTGATCGCGTCGGGCGAGACGGCGGCGGTCTGCGGCGCCGGCGCTGCGGTCTGAGCTTGCGCGAGACTTACGCAAGCTTGCGCGAAGCTTGCGCCCGAGACGCTCGCAATCAGCAGCAGGTTAAGGGCGGGCGCTCGCATCGAGTCTCGGACAAAGGTGCTTGTTGTGGCGCGCATCACGCGCGGTGATAGGGGTGGCCGGCCAGGATGGTGGCGGCCCGATAAAGCTGTTCCAGAAGCATGACGCGGACCATTTGATGCGGCCAGGTCGCAGCGCCGAACGCGATCGCGAGCTTGGCCTTACGGCGCAATTCGGGCGAAAGTCCGTCCGCCCCTCCGATCACGAAGATAGTATGGCCGGCACCCTCGTCGCGCCAGCGCCCGAGATGCCGTGCGAATACGGTGGAATCGAGATTCTGGCCGCGCTCGTCCAGCGCCACCAGGATCGATTTCTCGGGAACATGCGCGGAGATCGCCGCGGCCTCTTCGGCCATCCGCGTCGCGGCGTCACGCGCGCGGCTTTCGGGGATTTCGTGGATGCTGAGCTCGCGGAAACCGAGCTTGCGGCCGGCTTCGTCGAACCGCTCGAAATAGCGGTCGGCAAGCTCCCGTTCGGGGCCCTGCTTCAGCCGGCCCACCGCAATGACAGCAACGCGCATGATATCTTCAGAGTCGTGTTTTCGGGGCCGCGCGCAGGTTGCGCGCGCACGACGCTAGCATGCGCGTCAGCCGATTCGAAATCGGCTCGATGAGCCTAGATCGCCTTCGCCGCCCCTGGGCCCTGGGTGTACAACCGCTCAAGGTTGTAGAACTCGCGGACCTCGGGTCTGAACACGTGCACGATCACATCGCCGGAATCGATCAGCACCCAGTCGCAATTGGGCAAGCCCTCGACATGGATGCTCTTGATGCCGTTTTCCTTGAGGCCCTTCGTGACGTTGTCCGCGATCGCGCCGACGTGCCGGTTCACCCGGCCGGTGGTGACGATCATGTAGTCGGAGTACGCCGATTTGCCGCGAAGGTCGATGGTGACCGTCTCTTCCGCCTTCATGTCCTCGAGGCGGGAGAGGATCAGGCTCAGCGTCTTGTCGGCGTCGGGTTGCGCCTGCAAGGCCGCTTTGGTCGATGTTTTACGCGTAGGCTTGGCAACCTTGGGTAAAACAGACTTGGACAATACAGATGTGGTCAGGGACCATTCCTTTCACTGTATCGCGAACGCCGAATCCGGCGCCCACCGGTTACACTACATCATGTGGGGTTAAGGGTTTCAATATGCCAGACAGCCCCAAATCCCACGACTCCACACACGCCCTCTCACGTGGTTCCCTTCCAGCTCCCGTCCGGGTTCCGCAGGCCGGTTGAGGAGAGATTCAGCTTCAAACCGGTCAGAAAGACCCAGGCCGGCGCCGGCCGGTCCGCAAGCAAGGCTGCCTTGTCCTCGGGCAGGCGGTAGCGCGCGAGGGCCTTGGCGGCGGGCGAGGCGAGGGCACGGAAACTCTTCGGCGGACGATCGATCACGGCCATCGGCACTTGGGCGGCGATGCGCCGCCAGTCCTGCCAACGATGGAATTGAGCGAGGTTATCGGCGCCCATAATCCAGACAAAGCGCAGGCCCGAGAAGCGGCGGCGCAAGGTGTTGATCGTGTCGATAGTATAGCGGGTACGAATGACGGATTCGAGACAGCTCACCTCGATCCGCGGGTCATCAGCGACGTCGCGCGCGGCCTGCATGCGCTCGCCGAGCTCATGCAGATTGCCGTTCTCCTTGAGCGGATTGCCGGGGGTCACCAGCCACCAGACGCGATCGAGTTGCAATCGCGTCAGCGCGAATCGGCTGATCGCGCGATGGGCCTGATGCGGCGGATTGAACGAGCCGCCGAGCAGGCCGATGCGCATGCCCTCGGTGTGGGGCGGGACCGCTTGCGCCACGAACCGCGGCACGACGAAATTGTTGCTCAATGCCCGCCCCGCGACGTTGCTTACGGCCGCGTCTGCCCGGTGCCGTGAACGCGATACTTGAAGCTCGTCAACTGCTCGGCACCGACCGGGCCACGGGCGTGGAAGCGGCCGGTGGCGATGCCGATCTCGGCGCCGAAGCCGAACTCGCCGCCATCGGCGAACTGCGTCGAGGCGTTGTGCAGCACGATCGCGGAATCGACCTCGCTGAGGAATCTCTTCGCCGCCGCGTCATCCGCGCTCACGATCGCATCGGTATGGTGCGAGCCGTGATTCTGGATATGTGCGATCGCGCCGTCGACGCCGTCGACCACCTTCGCCGCGATGATCGCGTCGAGATACTCCGTATCCCAATCGTCTTCGCTGGCAGGTTTTACACGCGCGTCGGCTTTTTGAACGGCATCGTCGCCGCGCACTTCGCAGCCGGCATCCAACAGCATCTCGACCAGCGGCTTCAGGTTTGTGCCGGCAGCGGCGCGATCGACCAGCAGCGTCTCGGCCGCACCGCAGACGCCGGTCCGGCGCATCTTGGCGTTGAGCACGATCGACTTCGCCATGGCGAGGTCGGCGCTGGCATCGATATAGACGTGGTTGACGCCTTCGAGGTGCGCGAACACCGGCACGCGCGCTTCCTGCTCGACGCGGGCGACGAGGCTCTTGCCGCCGCGCGGCACGATCACGTCGACGGCGCCGTTCAATCCTGAGAGCATCATGCCGACCGCCGCGCGGTCGCGCGTCGGCACCAGCGTGATCGCAGCTTCGGGCAGGCCGGCTTCGCGCAGGCCCTGCACCAGGCAGTCATGGATGGCGCGGCAGGAACGGAAACTGTCGGAGCCGCCGCGCAGGATCACGGCATTGCCGGACTTCAGGCACAGCACGCCGGCATCCGCCGCAACGTTCGGCCGGCTCTCGAAGATCACGCCGACGACGCCGAGCGGCACGCGCACGCGCTCGATGGTCATGCCGTTCGGCCGCTGCCAGCTCTCGGTGACGACCCCGATCGGATCGGCGATGCCGCGCACAATGCCGATGCCCTCGGCCATCGACTCGACGCGCGCCGGTGTCAGCGTCAGGCGATCGATGAAGGAGGCGGTCATGTTGCTCGACGCGCGGGCTTCCGCGACGTCCTCGGCATTGGCGGCAAGGATCGCGGCTGAGTTCGCGCGGATCGCCCGCTCCATGGCTTCCAGCGCCCGGTTCTTCTGCTCCGGCGGCGCCAGCGCCAGCACGCGCGCGGCGGCGCGGGCCTTGGTGGCGAGATCGGACATCAGCGCCAAGAGATCGCCAGTCCGATCGGCATTGCCGTCAACGGCTTTGAGGGGGGCGGCCATGGGGTCAAACCTTCTGCTAAGGCGGTGTCCTAGCACGGAAATCCCGCGTCTGCGAAGGGCGGGGAGGGTATGGCTGGGCTTCGGTCGGCGGGATCGGGGTTCGGCCACTGGCCTATCCCCGGCGTCATGGCCGGGCTTGACCCGGCCATCCACGTCTTAGCCGGGCCAAGAAAGTACGTGGATGCCCGGGACAAGCCCGGGCATGATGGCAAAGGCCTTACCCACCCACCACCAGGTCGTCGCGATGGATCATTTCCGACCGCCCGCTGATGCCGAGGATGGCCATCACGTCCGGGGAGGAGCGGCCCTTGATCCGCTCGGCGTCGTCGGCGTCATAGGCGATCAGGCCTCGGCCGACTTCGCTGGTATCGGGGCCGCGCACGATCACGGCGTCGCCGCGGGCGAACTGGCCTTCGACCTTGATCACGCCGGCCGGCAGCAGGCTGGCGCCGGCGCGCAGCGCCGCGACCGCGCCGGCATCGATCGTCAGCGTGCCCTTCGGCTCCAGCGAGCCGGCGATCCAGCGCTTGCGCGAAGTGATGGGATTGGCCGGCGTCAGGAACCAGGTGCAGCGGCCGCCATTGGCAATCGCCTGCAAGGGATGCTCGATCTTGCCGGAGGCGATCAGCATATGCGTGCCGCCGGTGGTCGCGATCTTGGCGGCCTCGACCTTGGTGCGCATGCCGCCGCGCGACAGCTCGGACTCGGCGTCTCCCGCCACCGCCTCGATCTCGGAGGAAATGCTTTCCACCACCGGGATCAGTTTGGCATTCGGATTGTTCTTCGGCGGGGCGTCGTAGAGCCCGTCGATGTCGGACAGCAGCACCAAGAGGTCCGCGCTCGCCATGGTGGCGACGCGCGCGGCGAGGCGGTCGTTGTCGCCATAGCGGATCTCGTTGGTGGCGACCGTGTCGTTCTCATTGATCACGGGGATGGCGCGCCATTCCAGCAGCTTGCCGATGGTGGAGCGGGCATTGAGATAACGACGGCGCTCCTCGGTGTCCTGCAGGGTCACCAGGATCTGGCCGGCCCCGATGCCGTGCGCCCCTAACACCTCCGACCAGATCCGCGCCAGCGCGATCTGGCCGACGGCGGCCGCGGCCTGGCTCTCCTCCAGCTTCAGCGGGCCGCGCGGCAGCTTGAGGCGGCTGCGGCCGAGCGCGATCGAGCCCGAGGACACGACGAGGACGTCACGGCCCTCGCGGTGCAGCTTGGCCATGTCGTCGGCGAGCGCGGCCAGCCAGGAGGCACGCACCTCGCCCTTGTCGGAATCGACCAGTAGCGCGGAGCCGACCTTGACGACGATGCGGCGGAATTGACTGAGTTCGGGGCTGGCCATGACGCGTGTAACGAACTGCTCGGTAAACGGCGGAGCGACGGGCGGCGCCGATGAGCCCTGCTTTTGCAGCAGGATGGTGACCGGCGCAAGGCGGCCAGGATGGTAAACGGCGAAGGTCGGCCTTGTCTTGAGCGCCGGCCCGGCTCTAATGCCGCCAACTAATAATGGGCTGGAGGGGACGCGAATGGATCGCCGCAAATTCATCGCCGGATGTCTTGGTGGAGGTCTTGGGCTGCCGCTGCTGGCGCAGGCGGGTGAGGCGCAAGCGCAGGCCGGGCTGAGCAAGATCGTCTTCCCCTTCGCGGCGGGAGCCGGCGGCGACACGCTGTGCCGGCTGATCGCGCAGGAGATGGCGCCGGTGTTGCAACGGACCATCGTGGTCGAGAACCGCACCGGCGGCGATGGCCTGATCGGCATCAAGGCGGTGAAGGGCGCAAGTCCCGACGGCAGCATGGTGCTGGTGACGACGGGGCCGACCATGTACCTGCTGCCGATGGTCGAGACGACACCGAGCTTCGATACCGCCAAGGATTTCATGCCGGTGTCGCTGCTGGCGCGGTTCGAATTCGCGCTGGTGGTCAGTCCGGCGATGGACGTCGACGATTTCAAGGGATTTGTCGCCTGGTTGAAGGCGCATCCGAACAAGACCTCGTTCGGCGTGCCGAGCAACGGCACCATTCCGCATTTCATGGGCTCCAAGCTCGAGAAAGATCTCGGCATTCCGCTCACGCGCGTGCCCTATCGCGGCAGTGCGCCGATCCTCAACGACCTCGTCGGCGGCCACATTTCTTTTGGGATCACCACGCTAGCCGACGCGCTGCCGCAGCATCGCGCCAAGGGCGTGAAGATCATCGCGGTCTCGAGCGCCGAGCGCTCGCCATTCGCGCCTGACGTTCCGACGCTGAAGGAAAGCGGCATCGATCTCGTCGCGGACGCCTGGTACGGCATGTGGCTCCCCGCCGGCAGCCCGCCGGAGTTTGCGAGCAAGCTCGGCGCCGCCGCAAGCGCCGCGCTCGCCAAGCCCGAGGTGAAGGAGAAGCTCACCGCGATCGGCTTGATCCCGGTCGGCAGCAATGCGGAAGAATTGTCGAAAGAGCTCGCCGCGAATACGGCGTTCTGGCAGCCGATCGTGAAGGCGACGGGGTACAAGATCGAGAACTAGGTCTCTCCTCCCGTCATTGCGAGGAGCCCTTGCGACGAAGCAATCCAGAATCTCTGGGGAAAAGAACTGGATTGCTTCGCTGCGCTCGCAATGACGGCGTGGATGGATGTTCGATTGTATCGACGATGCAGAGTCGCGGAGAGCAGCTCACATCTTCCCGCGCTGCGCGATGCCGTCCTTGATTGCGGCAAGCTCTTTCTCATCCCAGATGCCGATCAGGACGCCGCCCTTTACCTGGAGCTGGTTGTCCGCATAGGCCGCGATCTTCTCGCGCGGCGTGGTGATGTGGTCGTTCGGATGCAGCGCCCAGTCGAACAGCTCGGCCTGTAAACGCGCGATAATGCCGGCGCACTCAGGATCATCGCCGCGGTCGACATATTCCTGCGGATCGGTTTCGAGATCGTATAGCATCGGGCGGAAGCCGGAGGCGTGGATGTATTTCCAGCGGCCGTCGAACACCATGAACAGGCGGCAGCGCTCGATCGGCTGGTTCAGCTTCAGCCGCACGTCCTGCATGGCGTAGTCGTATTCGGAGAACGCGACCTTGCGCCAATCCGGCGGCGTGGGCCCGCGCAGCAGCGGCAGCAGCGAGCGTCCTTCGAGAATGTGGCCTGGCACCTTGCCGCCAAAATAATCGACGAAGGTCGGCGCGAGATCGATGCCTTCCACCAGCGCGTCGCTGCGCGTGCCGCGCGTGGCATCCGCCTCCTGCGAGGGATCGATGATGATCAGCGGGATTTTTGCCGACTGCTCATGGAACAGGTCCTTCTCACCCATCCAGTGATCGCCGAGATAGTCGCCATGATCGGAGGTGAACACGATCATGGTGGTGTCCAGGAGGCCGCGCTCACCTAAGAATTTCATCAGCGCGCCCATCTGGTCGTCGATCTGGGTGATCAGGCCCATATAGGTCGGGATCACCTTCTCGCGGGCCTCGTCGCGCGCCATGTTGCGGGAGTAGCGCATGTCCATGTAGGCGCCGAATACCGGATGCGGGCTCGAGCGCTCGCGCTCGGAGCGAATCACCGGGATCATGTCATCGGTCGAATACATGCTCGCGTAAGGCTCGGGCGCGATATAGGGCCAGTGCGGCTTGATGTAGGACAGATGCAGGCACCAGGGCCTGCCGTCCGTCTCGGCTTCGCTGATGAAGTCCATTGCGCGCCGCGTCATGTAGGGCGTCTCTGAATGCTCGTCCGGCACGCGCGCGGCCTTGTCGGCGTGCACCAGCAGCCAGCCGTTCTGCAAGCTGCCGTCTTCTGCCGCGCCTGAATTGGCCCAGTGCTCCCAGGGATTGGTCGCTTCAAAGCCCTGCTGGCGCAGATATTCATCGTATTTCGGGCGCGGCCGGCCGGTCGGATGCAGGCCGTCGTCGCGCTCATAGGGCTCGAAGCCGCATTCGGCGACGTGCACGCCGATCATCGACTCCGGCGGGATGCCGAGCGCCTTCATGCCTTCGAGGTCGGGCGCCATGTGGGTCTTGCCGACCAGCACGTTGCGCACGCCGATCTTCTTGAGGTGATCGCCGAGCGTGGGCTCGCCGACGCGCAGCGGCCAGCCATTCCAGTGCGAGCCGTGCGAGCGCATGTAGCGCCCGGTGTAGAACGACATCCGTGACGGGCCGCAGATCGGCGATTGCACGTAAGCCTTGGTGAAGAGCACGCCACGCTTGGCCATGGCGTCGATGTTCGGCGTCTTCAGCGTGGGATGTCCTGTGCAGCCGAGATAATCATAGCGAAGCTGGTCGCACATGATCCAGAGAACGTTCTTCGCGCGCGCCATGCCTCGTCCCTGCATTTTCTTGATTGGTTGATGCTGCGCTATCGCGGTCGGGATGGCAACCTGCCAGTGATGCGCGCGCTCGGAGCCATACATTCCGCTGTCGTCCCTTGCGAAAGCAGGGACCATAACCACAGGAAGTGCTTTGGCGAAGACCCGTCGTGCGGGACTGCAACCATCCGCAATCGATAGATCACGCGGTATGGGTCCCCGCTCCCCGTGCGCAATTGCGCACTAGGCGGGGACGACGGAGGGGAGAAAGTTCAAGCCGACCACGGCTCCGCTTCAGCCGCGCTCTTGGCCTTGGCGGAGACCGGGCTCTCGCCGATCACGTCGGCCAGCGCGCGCAGCGCTTCCTTGACGCCGTCGCCTGTGACGCCGGAGAGCAGCAGCGGCGTCTTCTTGGCGGCGCGCTTCAGGCGGTCCTTCTGCTTCTTGAGCTCGTCCGGCTCGACTGCGTCGATCTTGTTCAGCGCGACGATCTCGATCTTGTCGGTGAGCTGCCCGCCATAGGCGTCGAGCTCCTTGCGCACGGTCTTGTAGGCCTTGCCGGCATGCTCGCGGGTCGCATCAATCAGATGCAGCAGCACGCGGCAGCGCTCGACATGGCCGAGGAAGCGGTCGCCGAGGCCGGTGCCTTCATGCGCGCCTTCGATCAGGCCGGGGATGTCGGCAAGCACGAATTCACGGCCGTCGGTGTTCACGACGCCGAGCTGCGGATGCAGTGTGGTGAAGGGATAGTCGGCGATCTTCGGCCGCGCCGCGCTGACCTTGGACAGGAAGGTCGACTTGCCGGCATTGGGCATGCCGACGAGACCGGCATCGGCGATCAGCTTCAGCCGCAGCCAGATCCAGCGCTCCTCGCCCACCTGGCCGGGATTGGCGTTGCGCGGCGCGCGGTTGGTCGAGGATTTGAAGTGCGCGTTGCCGAAGCCGCCATTGCCGCCCTCGGCCAGCACGAATTTCTCGCCGACCTTGGTGAAGTCGTGGATCAGCGTCTCGCGATCTTCGTCGAAGATCTGCGTGCCCATGGGCACCTTCAGCACGATGTTCTTACCGTTGGCGCCGTGACGATCCGAGCCCATGCCGTTCTCGCCCTTCTGGGCCTTGAAGTGCTGCTGGTAGCGGTAGTCGATCAGCGTGTTGAGGCCGTCGGCGACCTCGATGATGACATTGCCGCCGCGGCCGCCATTGCCGCCGGAGGGACCGCCGAACTCGATGAACTTCTCGCGGCGGAACGCCACGCAGCCGTTCCCGCCGTCACCGGAGCGGATATAGACCTTTGCTTCGTCGAGGAATTTCATGGGCCATAGGTAGGCCAGCCGGGCTGGCGCGGCAACCCGGGCTTACCCGCAAATTGGCCGAATTTCCGCGAATTTGACCCCTTGCTTAACCAACCGGGCGCCGGCTCTCACCCGTCGTCCCGGGGCGCGCAACGCGCGAGCCCGGGACCCATAACCACAGGGAGACGTTTGGCGAAGACAGGTCATTACTATCTCGTGAAACGACACAGGCCTGTGGGTATGGATCCCCGCGTTCGCGGGGATGACGGTTAGAGGGGCCGGCGGCGGATCAGGAATTTCTGCATGCCCTCCAGCACCAATTCCTTGCGCTGGTTGAACACGGTGCTCCGCAGCGTCACCGTGCCGGTCGTGCGGCCCGGCACGAGCTCGGTGACCTCGAGCGCGGGATAGATCGTGTCGTCGGCGAAGACCGGCTTGAGGAACCGGCTCGACTGCTCGAGGAAGCCGACCAGGGATTCCTCGACCATGAACGGAAACAGGCCGGCGCCGGGCGCGGTGTGGATCAGGGTCTGGAAGCCGTGGGCGAGCAGGTGCGGCATGCCGCGGCTGCGGCAATATTCCACGTCGTAATGCACGGGATGGGTGTCGCCGCTCGCGGTCTGGAATGCCGCGAACACCGCGGTGGTCTGGGTCCGGCTCGGCAGCACGAACCGTTCGCCGACCACGAAATCCTCAAACCAGCGTTGCGTGGGGATCATGCGATGCTGGGCCGGATCGAAGTCGGTCATGTCGATGCTCTTTCGTTCGTGGGCGGCCTATCGCTACCGCGACGCGAAGAGTGCGACAATCCGTTCAATTCGGCTTGCGCGGGCTTGTCGCGGTGGCTCACGTCATTAAAACGACCGCAAGCGACTCTATTCGCCGGTTTCCGCCGCTCTCTCAGCCGTCATTGCGAGGAGCGAAGCGACGAAGCAATCCAGACTGCCGCTGCGGAGACAGTCTGGATTGCTTCGCTTCGCTCGCAATGACGATCCCTCACAGTTCGATCAATGCCCTTCTTCAAAAATCTCTCCGCCTATGACGATCGCTCCGCGCGCCTGGCCGGCATTGCGCTGATGGTGCTGTCGATCTTCATGTTCTCGTTCGGCGACGCCATGGGCAAGTTCCTGGTCGGGACCTATTCGGTGGGGCAGCTCCTGTTCCTGCGCGCGTGCGCGGCGCTGCTCTTGCTGTCGCCGTTGATCTGGAAGCAGCGCCACCAATTCCTGAATCTGGAGCGGCCGCGATTGCAGCTCTTCCGCGTCATCCTGTCGACGCTGGAAGTGGCCGCCTTCTTCCTCGCGACCGTCTACCTGCCGCTTGCCGACGTCATCACCTATTATCTCGCCGGACCCATCTTCGTCACCGCGATGTCGGCGATCTTTCTGGGAGAGAAGGTCGGCTGGCGGCGCTGGACCGCGATTCTGATCGGCTTCTGCGGCGTGCTGATCGCGCTGCGGCCGTCGGCGCAGACGGTGAGCCTGCCGGCGCTGATCGCGCTCGGCGGCAGCCTGTCGTTCGCGACGTTGATGCTGATCACGCGCAGCCTGCGCAAGACGCCCGACATCGTGATGGCATCCTCGCAATTCATCGGCACGTTCTCGCTGGGCGCCGTGCTGTCGGCATTCCACTGGGTGCCGCCGACGCCGGGAAGCCTCGTCTTCTTCGCGCTGGCCGGGCTCATCTCGGTCACCGCGCTGTTCTGCGTCAACCGCTCGCTCAAGCTCGCGCCTGCGAGCGTCGTGGTGCCGTATCAGTATTCGATGATTGTCTGGGCTGTGATCTTCGGCTTCGTCGTGTTCGGCGACGTGCCGTCAATTGCCACCATCGTCGGCGCCGCCATCATCATCGGCGCGGGGTTCTACATCTATCTGCGGGAGCGCGATCTGGGGCGCGAGAGCGCGGAGGTGAATCCGCCGGTGTAGCCGCAACGTCGTCCCGGGGCGCGCAGAGCGCGAGCCCGGGACCCATACCCACAGGAAGTCGTTTTGCGAAGACTCGGAGTGGGTGCTACGCCTCACACTCCTCCCCGTGGTTATGGGTCCCGGGTTCGCGCTGCGCGCGCCCCGGGACGACAGCGGAGAATGTCGCGGCGTCTCAGGCCTACCTCATCCGTCTCGCGCTGCTCCAGCTCTTCAGCGACGACCACACGCCGCGCGAGAGGCGGAAGCAGTCGACCGGCGTCGAGGAGCCCAGTGCCAGGAAGCGGTGCAGCTGCACGCCGCTCCACTGGAAGCCGCACTTCTCCAGCACCTTGCGCGAGGCCGGGTTGGTGACGCGCGCGCCGGCGTAGAGGTGGTCGTCCTCGAACTCCTCGAAGAAGAAATCGATCGCGCCGCGCGCGGCTTCCGTTGCAAAGCCCCGGCCCCAATGCTCGACGCCGAGCCAATAGCCGAGTTCGGCATTGCCAGGGGTGGAGCAGTCGATGCCGACCATGCCGAGCGGGCCGCTGTCGTGCTCGATCAGGAACACGGTCTCGCTGCCGAACTTGGACGTGGCCCGGATGAATTCGACGGCGTCGTCCTGCGAATAGGGATGGGGGAGGCGGCGGGTGTTCTCCGCGACGCGGCGATCGTTGGCGAGCTGGGCGATGGTTCTGACGTCGGCGAGGGTCGGCCGCCGCAAGGTCAGCCGCTCCGTGGCGACGACGCTCGGTCTCGCCTCCCGCAAGGTCGCGCTCGAGAAATCCTGCAACATGTCCGGCTCCGTGAAAGTCACTAAGTGAAAGTGAGCAAGTCAAAGAAAAGGGGAGGCCGGTTTCCCGCCTCCCCTTGGAGCCTTCGATCTCTAGGATCTCTGGGACTCCGCCGGTTTGGTAGGACCCGGCGGACTCCAAATTGATCCACCGTTTATTCAGCCGCCTCTGCGATCGGGAGTACCGATACGAAGGTGCGGCCGTTGGCTTTGGCCTGGAACGCAACACGACCTTCGACCTTGGCGAACAAGGTATGGTCCGTGCCCATGCCAACGTTAAGGCCCGGATGCCAGGTGGTGCCGCGCTGACGCGCAATGATGTTGCCGGGAGTGACGATCTCCCCGCCGAACGCCTTGATGCCGAGGCGCTTACCCTTCGAATCGCGTCCGTTGCGCGATGAACCGCCTGCTTTTTTGTGAGCCATGGCTCGTCTCCGAAATCCTGCGTAGTTCTAGGTCAATTCCTTGACGGAATCATTTCAAAACGTCGCACGCATCAATTCGTGAATTGGCGTGATCGGTTTTCGTTACTCGGCGGCTTCCTTTGCCACCTTCTCCTTCTTCGGCCGCGGGCCCTTGGTGGGCTTGGCGTTATCCGTCAGGATCTCGCTGACGCGCAGCACCGTGATCTCGTCGCGGTAGCCGCGCTTGCGGCGCGAGTTCTTGCGGCGGCGCTTCTTGAACGCGATGACCTTCGGCCCGCGCTTGTGGTCGAGCACCTCGACCGCAACGGACGCGCCTGCGACCGTCGGAACGCCCAGCACCGGCGTGTCGCCGCCGAGCACCAGAACTTCATTCAACTGCACGATCGAGCCGACTTCGCCTTCGATCTTGCCTACTTCGAGAACATCATCCGGCATGACGCGGTATTGCTTGCCGCCGGTTTTGATGACTGCGAACATCGTTTTTGTCTCCGTGTTCAATCCCGGCCTCGCGACGAGAATCGTCCGGGCCGGCTTTTTGTCAGTCGCTATGGGTTTATCTGCGTTTTGTGCGGGTGGGAGTTATCCCTTTGAAAACCCACGCAAAAACAAGCGGCGCGAGAAACGCCCCGCGCCGGCTGTGGGACTTATAGCCGCTGGTCCCCGCAAGTCAAGGAAAACCGCCGAAACGGCCCGGATTTGAAGGATTTGGGCCGTTTCCACGGTCTCAGCGAATCTTGGCGCAAGCTGCAACCAACGAGTTCCCCCGCCGTTAGTCCCGCCGGAACAGGTATGCGGGCAAGGGCTCCCAATGGCAACAGACGAACTGGTCAATACGACGGGCATCGCCCAGCACGGGGCGGAGCGGCTGCCGTCGGTGGACGTCAACAGCTTCAACCTCGAGATCAAGGACGAGGACGGTTTCCTCGGCGACCGCGCCAGCAAGAGCGCGTTCCGCGAGATCCTCGACCGCTGGCGCAAGCCGCTGCGCAAGACCGGCGAGGACCCGTTCGGCAAGGAGCCGTCGGAGAGCATCAGCAAGAAGACGCTGGACGCCATCCTGATCGGCGACGACACCGAGGCTTCCGCGGTGGTGCACAGCGCGATCGAGGATTTTGCCCAGGAGCTCGCCTACGTCACCCGCCGTTTCCTCAAGACCAAAGCCTGGGCCAAGACCGAGCGCATCGTGGTCGGGGGCGGTTTTCGCGATTCCCGGCTCGGCGAGCTCGCGATCGCGCGCACCGAGATCATCCTGAAATCCGAGGATTTCAAGATCGACATGATGCCGATCCGTCATCACCCCGATGAAGCCGGCCTGATCGGCGCGCTGCACCTCGCGCCATCCTGGATCTTCGAGGCCCATGACAGCATCCTTGCGGTCGACATCGGCGGCACCAACATCCGCTGCGGCCTGGTCGAGACCGGCTGGAAAAAGGCAAAGGACCTGTCCAAGGCCAAGGTCGTGGACTCCGAGCTGTGGCGTCATGCCGACGACGAGCCGACGCGCGAAAGCGCGGTGAAGCGGTTGACGAAGATGCTGAAGGCACTGATCACCGGGGCCGAAGCCGAAGGCTTCAAGCTCGCGCCCTTCATCGGCATCGCCTGTCCCGGCGTGATCAACGCCGACGGCTCGATCGAGAAGGGCGCGCAGAACCTGCCGGGCAATTGGGAGAGCAGCAAGTTCAACCTGCCGGCGAGCCTGATCGAGGGCATTCCCGAGATCGGCGAGCACGACACCGCGATCCTGATGCACAATGACGGCGTGGTTCAGGGCCTCTCGGAGGTGCCGTTCATGCAGGATGTCTCGCGCTGGGGCGTGCTCACCATCGGCACCGGGCTCGGCAATGCCCGCTTCACCAACCGCCGCAAGGAGGGCAACGGCAAGGACCGGGATTCCACGGAGAACGGGAAGAAAAAGGGTAAGAACGACTAGGCAGCGTTTTCAAGCGAAGTGGATACCGGTTCGCGTCAGGAAAACGCGCAAAAACAGGGATTCGGAGCCCCCGTTCCGACTTCGTCGGAACGGAAGCGGCGCCGGAGTAACCTTGACTGGTTAGGTTAAGGACCGCTTTGCGTTGCGGCGCACCGGCTGCACGCTAGGGTCGAATCGTCGCCTCACCCTGGCCGGCGAAGCCGCCCTTCCTGGCCAGCATTTCAATGAGCGGCACCGGGACCGCCAGTGTTTACCGCGTCTGGCGGTCCCACCCGTTTTCAGCTCCAGCCGATGCGATGAAAGAACGTCGCGATCTCCGCGGCCGCGCGATCAGGGTCTTCCCGATGCGGGAAGTGGCCGACGCCGGGAAACATCGCGAGGTCGAGCGCGCGGAAAGTCTCGCCGAGACGGTCGGTCCAGGCATAGGGAAACAGCGGATCGTGCTCGGCCCAGCGCACGCCGGTCGGCACAATGATCGGCGGGAGCGGCCGTGCTTCGCCCTTCATCATCGCGACCCGCCCGGCATGCGAGGCCCGATAATGCGCAAAGCCGCCGGCGAGATTGCCGGGCTTGAAGAAATTGTCGGCGAAGGCGTCGAGGACGTCATCGAAGGCATCCTTGCGATGCGCCCAGCCCTTGAGGAAGTGGCTGATATAAAGCCGGCAGCTCTCCCGGCTCGCGCCGACCAGCGCCGGCGCCATCTCCATCTGGTGGAAGGACTGGTACCAGATGTGGTTGAGCCGATCGGGCGCCGCCATGCGCGGCCCGATGCCGGGATAGACGAAATCGAAGAAGAACAGCCCCGCCAGCCGCTCCGCCGCCTGCCGGGCCAGCGGCTGCATCACGGCGCCGCCGACATCGTGGCCGACGAGGCCGAATCGGTCGATGCCGAGCCCCTCCATCAGCGCCAGCATGTCGGCGGCATGGCCGTCCGGACCGTAAGCGCTATCAGGCTTGTCGCTGTCGCCGAAGCCGCGCAAATCGGGCGCGATCAGCATGAAGCGGTCGGCCAGGCGGGCCATCACCGGCTTCCAGGTCAGCCAGAATTCCGGCCAACCATGCAGCAAAAGCAGCGGTTTTCCGCCGCCAGTGCGGACCACGTGGAAATTGGCCCCATTGGCCCTGACCGTGAAATGCTCCATGGCGGTTCCTCCAGGGTTGAAGAACGGCGGGCGAAAGAGGCAGCGGATTTTCCCTTTTCGCGCCTTGTCTGGCCAGCCATCCTCGCCTATTAACGCCCCCAACCACAGGGGCCGCAGCTCCTATATGGCGCCTTCAGGAGAGGTGGCAGAGTGGTTGAATGCACCGCACTCGAAATGCGGCATAGGTGCAAGCCTATCGGGGGTTCGAATCCCTCCCTCTCCGCCAGCTCATCGTGTCCGGCCCGGAGACATAGGTCACGGATCGTACCTAAGAGATGGGTGACAACCTCGTGCCGAACGGGTTGTCGAGGGGTTGCAGGGTTTTCTGCTCCAGGTCGAAATATCCCAAATCATAGTGCATGAAGCTGACGAGCCAAATGCCGTCGTCGACCTCCTTGATGCCGAGCTTTTGTCCGGCCAGCACGGTGGAGAGATTGATCCGCTTGCGATGCAGGCAAAGCCGTCCGCAGGCGGTGACGAGTAGCTCGTGATCGTGGAACGGATAGGTCAGTTCCGGCAGGCCGGCATAGCAGCGCGTTGAGGCCAGGTAGCGCTCGGCAGGGCAGTTCATGTCGAGGGCCTCGTGGGGACGCTCGGCGTTGAACTCGCGGAGGAACGCGTCGAAGCGCTCCTGCTGCTGCAAGCTATTGGCGCCCGGCGGCCGAGTGGTTTCCTTCTTGAGGGTGAGGTGCATGCGCTCGTGGCGTCCGTTCTGCTGCGGATGGCCCGGCTTGATGCGCTCGATCGCAATCCCGAGCCGCAGCCACCACACCGAGAGCTTTGAGAGATTGAACAAGGCGTTGGGGCTGGCGAAGGGCACGCCGTTGTCGGAGCGGATGGCCAGCGGCAGCCCGCGCTCGCGAAACAGCCGCTCGAAGGCGGCAATGGCCGGCTCCTCGCGGGTGGAATCGAGCGCGTCGCACAGCAACAGGAAGCGCGAGGCATGGTCCGTGACGGTCAGTGGATAGCAGTAGCGGCCATTGCCGAGCTTGAACTCGCCTTTGAAGTCGGTGCACCACAGATCATTGGGTACAGCGCCCGCGGACAGCGGCGTGGCGCGCGCGCGGTGGCGCGGCACGCCGCCGCGTTTGACCAAACCATGGCGATCGAGCACCGCATGAATGGTGCTTTTGGCGGGAAGCCTGACATCGCCGTCGAGCCGCCGGACCAGCAATTCACGGATCTTGCGCGCGCCCCAGTGCGGCTTCTCGGCTTTGAGGCGGACGATCAGGCCCTCGACTTGCTCCGGGAGCTGATTGGCATAGTGCACCGGCCGCCGCGAGCGATCGCTCAGGGCCGCCAACCCCTGTTCCTTGTAGCGATCGAAAATCTTGTAGCCGGTCTTGCGTGATATGCCGAACTCCCGGCAGACGTCCGTCATGGCCTCCCCGTCCAGCAGACGGGCGACAAAGCGAAGGCGCTCTTCCATCACCGAACTCGCTTTCCACGGCATCCACACCTCCCGCAGAACAAAAGCGGAAAGTGTAACCCATGTGTCCGGTACGGACCGTTACCTATCTCTCGGGTCGCTCATCGCATCCGACCGCCACTTTCGAACGCCGAAAACCTCGAAAAACAACGCTTCCGGCCTGCCCCAGGTGTGCCAGTGTCGAAGCGTGTATCCACCAATGTAGTCCACGAAGTAGTCCAGCAGAAAAGGGCGTCCAAGGGCCCGGCGCGCTGGCCAAGAGGGCCGGGCCGGGCGCCAACTTATCTGGTGCGCCGGCTTTCCACGTATTTCTTCCAGATTCGGCCCCCCTCAAACCTTGCAGCCAGACTGCCGTCATGCGCTCCTATTCGGGTGCGTCTTGGGGTGCTTCCGCATCGTGAGGCGCAGCGGCGGGCGTCTTGGCTGGGCGCGCTGGCGCAGACCGGTTTCAGCCAGTGGAGAGGCGGGGTGAGTACTGACATGGGGGGAGAGATCCCGTGCAGCGACGTCGGGTTTCCGACGGGCAACAGCCCTGAGGAATTCCTGGCGAACATGCTCGCCTTCCTCGAGACGGCGGCGGCTAAGATCGCCAATCCCCCGCCGTGGCCGGATTTCTCGCCTGACGTGCTTCGCGATATCGCCTCGATCCAAGAAGCGGTGCTGATCGAAAAAGAGGTCAGCAAGGGTGGAGCGGGAAATACAACGGTCTTGGCCCGGGCCGACCTGTTGCGCCAAGACGTCTGGAATCGTTGGCGGGCTGGCGCAGGAATCGCGCCTAGCAGTGAGCCGCTCTCAGACGTGCTCGGCAAGCTCACCGAAGTTGCCGACCGGCAACTTGCCATTCTGGAGCAGACCTCGGCGACGTCGACCAGCCGCAGGCCGCGTGACTTCAGGCCAGTGAAGCCGGCGCCCGCGCCAGCGGTCGCGGCGCCTAACGTCGAAACGTCGACTGCGCCCAAGTTCAGCGAGTTGGAAGACGAGTATTTCGAGCTGCGAAAGGCCGGAGGAGCGTCTGACAGTGCCATCAGCACGGGTCGGATGCGTGCGGCAACCTTCAAAGCTCTTGTCGGAGATCGGCCGATCGATTGCTATTTGCCGATTGACCTGCAGAACTTCGTCAACGAGCTTCAGTACGTGCCGGTCGAGCTCTCGCGTGAAGGCGAAAACACCGAAGAGCTCCGGCAGATGGGGATCCATGCAGCGATCGAAAAGAATAAGGTCGAAAGCTGCTACGAGCCTCTGGCGCTGAAAACCATCCAGGACGGATACGTTCAGACGGTGCGAGCTATCATCAACGGCGCCGTTGGCCTGCATCGACTTCGCAATCCGTTCGAGGGCTACCGAGTGCGTTGGCCGGACAACGCCAAACCTTCAGTGAAACGGGAAGCCCTCGACTACGAAAAAGTTGACAAGGTCTTCAGACTGGGTGTCGACAGCGGCTATCTGGATGACGCGATGCTGGGCCCCCTGTGCCTTCTCTCGTCGCGCCGAATCGGAATCCTTCCGTTCATCCGGGGGAGCGATATTGACCGCAAGCATGGTGTCGACATCGTGCGCGTCAACGGCATCGTCTATGACAAAGAAAAAGGAATGTACAAACGCGTCGGCTTCAAAACAGAGGCCAGCCTGCGCTTCTTCGTGCTGCATGACTTCTTCCGCCGCATTGGCTTCGTCGAGTGGGCGGCCGCACAGGGCGATAATTTCATCTTCCGCCTGCTCGCCACCACGAGTGATCCGGGCGACGTTGCTTCGAAGCGCATAAATCGTCTCCTCAAGAAGGCCGGCGCGATCGGTATGAATATCGAAGTGGCACATTCCCTTCGGCACGGTGCCAAAGAGATGTTCATTGAGGAAGACCTCGATGACGAGGCGACTAGGCTGCAGATGGGTCACGAGTCAAACGACGTTCACGGCAACTACGGCCAGCAGTCAGCACTGCGCCGCAAGCAGTGTCAGGAACTGGCCAATTTCGAGCTGCCGAGGGAAATAGATTGGTCGATGTTCGAAGGCCTGGATTTCGAAGCCATGGCGTCCGAGCAGCGCAAGATCGGACGTCCGAGGGCTAGAATTTGACGATCGTCGGAGCGGCCGCGGCGGCGTGCTGTTTTTATCGTTGGGCGACATAGGCGAGAGTCACCCTTTCGCCTAGGACCTTTGCTGATGAAGCTACAAGCTGAAGTTCAGAGGCGTCGATCTGCAAGGTTGGCGACCCTAGGCAAAATATCCATGTGAATTTCCCAACGAGGATGTGGCGTCAGCGGGATGTGCTGCTATTGATGATCCTACGAGGTCTCCCCTCGCATACGCGCTGTCGTAACTGCGGCGTAAGAGCGAAAGTCTAATCAAGGATCGTGCGCGCCACGTTGCTCGCTGAATGCCTGGCGTGATTGGAAGGGAGACCTCGTGCCCAGCCTCGCATCGCTCTTCGGCGCTCCGGTCCGGATCACCGTTCCAAACGAGCTTACGAGCGAAGCCGAACTGCTGAAGTATCTTGCTTTGTCGGCAGCCGAACTCAAGAGAATCTGGTGGTTTCGCGGCCGGATGTATCAGAAGTTCGAGATTTCGAAAGGCGAAGGAAAGAAGCGCGTCATAAGCGCGCCGGACCGTCGACTGAAGATGCTGCAGGCAAAAATCGCGTCCTCGCTGGCATCGATATACAGGCCAAGGAATTCTGTTCACGGCTTCGTGGGCGGCCGTTCGGTCAAGACGAACGCTACGGCTCATCTCCGGAGCAAGTTCGTGATGAATTTGGACATAGAAGGCTTCTTTTCGGCCATTACGGAAGGACGCGTCTCAGGCCTTATGAGTGCACTCGGCATCGATGGTCGGGTCGCCGAGATCCTGGCGCGGATCTGCTGCAACGAGGGTGTCCTGCCGCAAGGCGCGCCTAGTAGTCCGGTGATTTCTAACATGATCTGCTTCCGGATGGATAAGGAATTGCAGACAATCGCAAAGGAAAGCCGCTGCATCTACACTAGGTACGCTGACGACATCACTTTCTCCAGCTATCAGCCGTTGACCTTGCTGTTCGAAGGACCTCCGCCACCGGCCGGGAATTTCTCGCCTGATCTGCTCAAAGATCGGCTTCGCGGAACCTTCCGATCCAACGGCTTCGCGATCAATCCGCAGAAGGTCCACTACGCCGACAAGCATTCGCGCCGAACGGTGACCGGCCTGAAAATCAACGAGCTCGTCAACGTCGATCGAAAATTCGTGCGAAACATTCGCGCGGCGTTGTTCGTGACGGAAACGCAGGGCGCTGCGGTTGCTCAGAAGATTCTCAAGGACAAGTATGGTCGCGAAGCGATCTTCGCGTCGCATCTTCGCGGACGAATATCCTGGGTGGGGCACATCAAAGGACCTTCGGATCCGATTTTCCGCAGTCTGGCCTCGCGCTACAACAAACTCTTCCCCTCCGAGAAACTGGAAATTCTGCCCACAATTTTCGAGATCAGGGAGCGTGCTGTGTGGGTGGTCGAGCATTGGGGAGATGACGCAGCGGAAGGTAGCGCGCAGGGCACGGCTTTCTTCTTGAAATCGGTGGGGCTCGTTACCGCCTGGCATTGCGTGGAGGGGGCGACCGAGATCGCGGTCTATCACCCCAGCAAGCCTTCAAATAAATTCAAGGTGACCGTCGCCAAGAACGACGCCCATCGCGACTTGGCCGTTCTCGCTCACGAAATACAAGCCACCGAGTACTACGAGTTCGATATGTCGAAACGCCCGCTCAAGGTCGGCGACAACACGACGGCGATTGGATTTCCGAGCTTCGGCCCGGGCGACAAGATCAACGTCCGATCGGGATCTATAACGTCGTTGCCCACGAAGAGCGCCGTTCCGATGATTGAGGTAACGCAGAAGCTCTCGCAAGGCATGTCTGGTGGTCCGTTAGTCGATGAGGACGGCGCCGTCGCTGGTATCAATCATAAGGGCGGACCAGGTGAGGCCAGAGATTTCGCCGTGCACGTCAATGCGCTGACCGATTGGCTGAGGGAGTCGTAGGTCTTCCGATCCGGCGAGATCTCCGGACCGTGCCCTCAACGGGCGCACGCTCCCTGAGCTTACTCAGACATCCGGCGATGCTAGACGACTGACATCGGCGATTTCGCTACATGAAGAAGCGAAACTGATAAGGTGTCGAGCCTAAGCCATCCATGCGCTTGACGACGCGCGCGAGCACTTTAGCGTAAGCCATCGTTACGGGCAGCATGTCGTACAGCGCGTCATTGTTCCAATCCATCTTCGCGAGAGCGAGAGCCGAACGGGCAGTCTCGTCCCAACTACCATGACCCGCGTGACGGATCAGACGGATCGGTCGCGGTGTGCTACGACCTCCTTGGTAGTATGAGCGTTCGGCAACGTTCTTCACGTCGCCGTGCATCCAAAGCAGGCACTCTCGATCCCCGAGCGGGATTAACGTACCGCGTTCAACAGGATAGCCGAAAGGCTTTCCTTTGGCGCCGCCCTGCCGGTCGCGTTCGATCCTGACGCCGCGCCAACCGACGTCCTCCACGACCTGCACGAGGTCGACCGCTTCGCACAGATGCAGCGCTTCCATGCAGCCGTCGATCTCGTCCTTCTTGAACTCCGTCGTCTTGTGCACCGTGATGCGCCGAGGCGTGCGGCCCGAATGTCTTCGCCGATAGAGGTCCAACGATCGGCTCATCACACGGAACATCTCGGTTCGGGACATGAACGGATTTTCCCGCTGAACGTCGACTTCGTGGGCATCGTATGCGACGAACTCTAGGCCGGCGCCTTCCGCGTCGAAGACCTGACTGCAGCACGTGACGAAGCGCGGCCGGTCGGATTCGGTCGGACGCACAGCGTAAGAGAGGCCCATATAGGCGGTCTCAGGATCCGTGTCAGCGAGCTTCCAGGGGACGCCTCCCGCCTTCGCGTAAATCGCAAGTCCTATGCGCCACATGACGCTTGCGCGGTCCGGATAAGCGAGAGCCCGGTCTTCGCGCACCAATTGGATCGGAATGCGTCGCGCGGCGGTCGCCGCCTTGAGGTGGTCGTGGAGGTCGAAATCGTCGCCGGCGGACCCCACGAAGCCCGCGGCCCAGCTTTGCGGGATGTAAATGAAGACAATGTCGAACGCGTCGCGACGCGCTTTGAGAGATTGGATGGCGCGAAGCAGCCGATCCGCCAGTACGACGTGGGGCGTGGCCGAGTCCTTCATCTCGAACTCTAGCCGATCGTCCAACTCGACGTGGCAATCCTTAACGGCGCCTCGCATATCAAGATTGAACGCCTTCCGGAAGCCTGGCCAGGCCGGGAGGTAGTCCTTACGTTCGGTCGCCTTGAACTCGGCCGCGAGTTCTCTCATGAAGCCGTAGAGTCGCGCCCCCTGCCGCGCCGGCGCGATTGTCGCGATCCGAATAGGATCGGGGACTAGGCCTGACGAATAGGGACCAAACCGCAACAGCCCGCGCAAGGGATGCAGGTCAACGTCCGATGTTCGCTCAGGATGGAATGCGAGTTCGGCTTCTGGGATAAAAAGGTGAGGCGATATCTCGCTCGTCATGGGCGGGCTCTTCCTGAATATGCCGTCGTATCGCCGAGCCTGAAGGCCGCATCCACGCCCGCGCTGATGCCGAGAGCCAGGATATCGCGCTCTGGGCACGTGAACAGCGTCGACCAGAACGTGAGAAGGGCATTGAGCGCCGGATTATAGCGTCTCACTGTGCGCTCGCGGGCAAAATCGGTTGCCGCGATTCTGTTCGCCTGCGTGATGCCTTCGAACACGGTGCGCGGCTCGAGCAGAAGCCAGAGCCGCTCGTCCGCCCAATCCAGCCGGATTCCCAGGCCCTCCCGCCAACTCAATTCGGGATGCTTTGGTACGGTTCCGCCTAGGCTCCCCGTCAATCTCTTCAACGGCGCCCACTTCGCGTCGTCAATCGATGACGGCTTCAGAAGATCGCTACTCCTGCGACGATCGGCGGTCATCTCGTGCGCTCGGGTTAGCGCGCAGATCAGAGCTTCGCGCAGAAGGCCGCGCTCCTGGCTTTCGTAGCGCAGTCGGCGGACTTCGATCGCGTGCAGGTCGAAGCTTTCAATATCGTAGGCCGAAAGCACGGCCCGCACGTCGGCGTCGGAGCCGAAAGCTAGTACTCCGGCTCGCGACCGAGTCGCCAGCACCGGCTGGCCTGCGGCTTCGATCGCCGACCTGACCTCCGCCACGCCGCCGATGCCGCATACGACGCGGCGACAAACGGTAGGCGTTCCGATTAATTCGAGAGCATTGAGCCGGACCACCGGAAAACCGCGCTTGCCGGCCGGACGCGGTGCGGGCGACCAGATTCGTCGCTCTGAAGCGAGTTCGTCCAAGGCCTTGGTGTCGAGATCCTCCGCTAGGCGAACGAGGTCGCGCAAGACTTCGTCAAAATTTTCGATCGGCACCAGCCCGCCGTCGACGCCCTTGCGGGCACTGGCTGCCAAGAGACGTTGGACGCGCGGCAACGGCGGATCCTCGCCGCGATGGAGCCAGAAAAGACCGGCCGGAAAAGGCGGGTCCCGTTCGAGAGCCGCCTCCAACGTGTCCATGATGGAGTCGTCTCGGCCGCTGTAGCCGGCGACGATCAGGCCCCACCGGCCGCAACTTTCGATCAACAACGCCCTGAGCTTCGCATCCTGTTCGCGCAGTTCGTCTCCGGTGTTCTTCAGCCTGCGCGATCGAAAGTCGCCGTGCAGTTTGATTTCGACGGGCCAACGCCCCTCGTCGATGACTTGGCGTCCAATACTTCCGGTCTCGATCGACACCGTCGTCAACTGACCCGTTCCGCCGTAGACCTTCGCGCAGCCGTCGGCGATCAACGGGTCGAAATTGGTCGTCCACGTGAGGCGAGCGCGTCCGCCCCTCATCATTGTCGCAAGAGCGATATGTCCGTAAGATGGCTTCGCGCCGCTGACCTTCGACGCAATGTAGGTTCGACGGTCCGCCTCGCTCGGATAGACGGCTTCGAAGAGAGCAGCATACTCGTCAGGAGCTCCGGGCGGCGGCAGATTCCCGATGCCATCGATGAAAGACTGCAGTTCACGCCGGACGGCCGGGTTGGCGAGGTCGGCGACCATTTTCGGGGAGACGCGTCGCTGACTTACGTAGAGCTGCTGCTTGAACTCCCAGATCATGTCCCACGCCGTCGGAATGCCGGCGGCCGCCGATCCACCTGCTCCGAGCAACCACATCAGATTTCCACCCCGTTGCGAGAAGCGGCGCGCAAAATCATCCGCAGCTACGACAGGAAAGACCGAATCGGCTGACATCCAAACATTCTAGTCTTGGAAATTGCGCGGTGCGACTTAAGGCAACGCTTCTTGACCTCCTGCCCACCGGAATATTCAATCGCTCTCGCTGCCGGCAACGGGCAGTCCTGGTCGACGCTCTGAGAAGCCACCTGCAGGTGCCAGCTTCTTCAGGCACTGCGAACACCTAACGACGTTAGCTCAGAGCACTGAGGTCCAGGCGAGAATCTGGAGCAGTCCTTGAGCGGATCTTGCGCTTTTATTAAGGAATGAGCCGCAAGCGACATCGCGATGTCACAACGCGTGCAAAAACTAGGAATCGCTCCAATGAGGGCGCATCGTTGGTGGCCGCTTCGAGCGGCCACCTGTTAAAGCACGGCACAAGAGCGCTCGTCAGTCTATCGGTAGGGCGAAGGCCTCCCGGCGTCGGACCACTCCTTGATGAGTACTCCGATACGCCCACGAGCCTCTCCGATTTGCTTGAGCAGCTCGGCGCATTGCTCCTGCGTCTTTTTGAGTGTTGGGTTGCCCCGACCTTCTACTCCCCAGAAATGTACAAGGATGGTTTCCCCGAACTTCGAGCGCCGGGCCTCGTCGTTGTCGCCGGGCATACTGGGGTAATCGCCAGGAGTGGCCGCTTTCAAGTCCTGGAAAAGCAGATCTCGGGCTTCCTCTAGCGCAATCGCCATATCTTCTAGTCTGTTAAAGTCGGGACCTGACATTTCTTCTTGCTACTCCACGCTGTTTAGCAACATAGAACACACACGTACTAACACCGCTTGCTTCGGTTCCTTAAAAAGCCAATCAGTTCTTCGCGGGATCGTAAGAATTCGTCTGGTTTGTAGTGACACCAAAGAAGCGCGTTGTTTTTTATGAACCCGACCTTTCCCAGACTATTGCTCACGCTCATCGTTGTTTGCTTTGCGCTCGCGATTGGCTATCCGGCCGCCTTTATTGCGCAGCATGGTTGGCTTGCAGCGAGTTGGCCGCCAGAGCTCGCTGGCGTCTCGCCTGCTGCGTGGGCACTTCATTTATTTGATCGCTTCATCAACTTTCCGATGATCTTCGGCACGTATTGGGAAATGGCGCAGGGGAAATTGCCCGCCTTCGCTGGCGGCGGGACCGTCCAATTCTATGCCATCTCGGGCGTGACAACCTTCATTGCCGCGCTTCTTCTCGTCGCGGGCACCCCCGGTTCGATCCGGGACAATTCAGGGGTCTATGGCGATGCCAAATGGGCGTCGAACAGAACTGTCCGCAAAATGAATAGGGGGTTAGAGGTCGGTATCGACCCGATCACTGGCAAAGCCGTACGGATTCAGGTGGAGGGAAATCTTCTCACAATCGCGCCACCTCGAACGGGGAAGACAGACGGCTTCATTATTCCAAACCTGGCGTTTCCAGAACCTGACGCTTGGGCAGGGCCAGCTGTTGTCATCGATCCGAAAGGCGATGCCTACCGGGCTGTAAAACGTCGCCGTGAATCTATGGGGCGCGTGGTGCGCTGTATCGATCCGCTCAAACTCGCTGGCGGTGTCGACCGATGGAACCCGCTTATTCTCCTTGATCCGTCAAACATTCTCTATCTTCAGAGCATGGCCCTATCGCTTTTGCCCCCTGCAAAGGAAGCCAGTGAAAACAGCTATTTCCAAAGCCGAGCCAGCGATCTGATCGTTGCGGCGATTCTGGCGACAGTTCGCAACGGAAAAGCCGATCCGGTCGGAGCAGCTTTGCTCCTCATGAAGCCTGATGACATGATAAAGGCGGTCAGCGGAGCAACGGATCACTCATCTCAGGCTGCGGTCGCAATACTTGAAATGGATGCAAGATCCCGCGACAGTATAACGTCGACCGCCCAGCAAGCCACGCAGTGGTTACGGGACAGCCGCATGCAAGATGTGGTTCAGGCCCATACTTTCGAATTGGCTGACCTTGCTGCCGGGAATGTCGATCTGTTTATCGTGCTACCTGCCGGCGAGGAAAAGAAAATTCTGGCGCCTTATGTTCGCTGGTTACTCGCCGACCTGTTCGCGTCTGTGCGTAGGAATCGACCTAGTGAACGCATCATCGCTTTCATCGACGAGGCATTCGTGCTCGGTCGATTTGACGCCGTTTTGAACGGCGTAGGCGAATTGCCCGGTTACGGACTGTCGATTTGGACGTTCTGGCAGTCTCGATCCCAACTCGTTGAAACATTCAACGTCAACGGCGCCGACACCATGATTGCGACCGCAGAAATGCTCAACGTCTTTAATCTTCCAGCGGCTCTACCAAAAGAGAACGAATATTGGTCGAACGCGCTCGGCACCTACACCGGGATCAAAATCACGACGACGCCCGACTCCAAGACGGGAAAGCCGGTTCAGACGAAAACGTCCGAAGCGCTGCGGCTTGTGCCCGCCTCTGATATCCCAACGTTGTTGCAGAAGAACCAGATTATGTTCTTGAACAGCCTGTCGCACACACCGGACCGGGTTAAGCTGAAGCGCACGGTTGCTCATGATGATCCGCGCTTTGCATCGATCGTTGATTTTCAACCACCTGTCGGTAAGAGCAACTGAGCGCTTTAGAGGTGATCTGCGACATTAATCTTGGCTATAGCGTAACCCTCGCGGGCATACCACTTTCTGAGGACGTAAGATCCATCGGAGCGCTTCAGTAGCACTAGACTTTCGCCGGCCGGGACTGTGCGCCTGAGAACTTTGCCACTCGGCATTTGCCAATCCACAGTCACTGGACTGGAGGCGACGATCAGCTCGCCCGTATTGCGCCACGCGACGTATAAATAATATCCCACCGGCAAGATAAGGGCCGCGACGCAGCAAGCGCGCAGTAGGGATGAGAAGGACAGCACCCGATGTCGACGAAGCAGCGCCTTCGTCCGCCAAGCTACAGCGTGCCAATTTGGAGGTGCATCGTCGATCAAGAGCGACTTTCGCAGTTCGTTCCGTTCGTTTGGGAGAAGATCGGCATCATCGATCGCGTTAAGACGCTGCATCTTTGACAATTTCAAGAGCTCTGTCAGCCGGTGCTTGCTAACTGCTTCGAGCCGCCGCTCTACGTCCGTTACACGGCGGGCAGCCAACTTATATTTCTTGCTCAATACTTTTCTATTGGCGCTCATCCAATCAGCCATTCTGCGGCCGGCCTGACGGCGTCCATCGCCTCTTTCCGAAATCGCTCAAGGTCCTTCTGAATGCGCAAGGCGGGGCCAAGGCCATGTTTCGCTCGGAGCTTCGCTTGATCGAGTTGACCGATGGTCGCCAATCCTCCGGCCTGTAAAATCTCGTCGGCGCCATCTTCGAGCACCTGTTGATCGAATGAAGTGACTTTGATGCCGTTGCTGTTCCTCCTGATCCACTCCGCCTCGACAGCTTCGTGCAACCGATTTTCGATCAGGAACTGAGCTTTCGCCCAAGGTTTGGTCGATGAAAGAATCGATGTCGCGGCAGCGATGGCGGCATGTTCAGTCGTAACGATTACGCAGATACCAAATTCGGCGCCGTTGTTAGACAAAACGGGTGCAATCTCAGAGATGACGCTCAGGAATGTGAGCGAAGTGTTCGCGCCGACATCGACAATCGTCGGAATAGTTGCAGTTTCGAGAGCGGCCAGCACACCATCAAATTCCGCGCGAGACGCCTTGCCGCCCGTCTTTTCGATAGTGGCGCGGTCAGCTCGCATTTTGAAGAATGTGACCCGGTCGCCCAGCTCGATCATACGGGGGCTCGAATCGATTTCAATAACGGGCGCGCCGTCGACCGCTTCGGCCAGGGCTCGCGCGAAAACGGTTTTGCCGACCCCGCCCTTTTCTTGCGTGACGAGTAGAATCCGGGCCATCATTCTTCCTTCTTCAACAATGACTGAATCTTTTCGAATGCAGATCGACGCAAATTTTCTTCGGTGGATTGCGTGTTGCGTTCCGTGTCCGCACGAGGGCCCGCGAGATCCGGTGACAACCTGAGCTTAAGCTGGCGGTTCGCCGGTTGCTGGACGACATCGTGCCGGACCCGCTCCGCTCGGTTGGCTTTTTTTCGCTCCTGGCCCTCCAGCTGGCTGACGATCGCCGTGAGGCGTTTGGTCGTTAGCGGGATGCGGTCTCTGCCTTGAACGATGCCCTGCCCAGCCAGCGCTTGAGCGATCACGGGCCAAGAGATCCCCTCTTTTCGGAGGTCGTAGATGATAGGAAGGGCGGTTCTGATAGCTGAGGTCGTCCCGGTCGTCTCCTTGCCCACTGTCGTCGGCGGACGAGCCTTCTGGAGGCGCCGGGCGTCTTCTCGCAGCTTCTTGGGATCGAGGGGCATGACGAGCTTAATATAGGCGCTCTGCCGGCCGACTAGCGAGCACTAGTGGGACTAGTGGATACCAGTCAGTTTACCAGTTCAGGACCATTTATCTCGATTTTCACACCACACGCACTAAAGTTGCCATCCACTAACCACAATGGGAGAGGGCAGCGAATCGAGGGTTGATGCACGGCCCATCTCATGCGACGGGCCAGGGCAGCGGTCAAGTTGCCATCATTGCGAATTGCTGGGAGGGCGCATGCAAACCTACAGGGTGCAGATCGAGCCGAAGCTGTCCGAGCGGCTCGAACAGGCCGCTCGGGTAGCGAAAATTGCGCCGGCCGATCTGATTGCCCAATGCATTGAGCAGCACCTGGATATCGCTCTTCGGTATGTCGCGCTCCTCGATCGCCTGGACACGGTCGACCAGGGGCTCTTGGATTTGGCGAGCCTTGTCGGTGAGGCTTCCGCTGGGGGCGGCGTCGAGGTGTCCAGTATCTGCCGGTATTCGCCTCCGAAGGTATGACCGCCTCGCTACATACGTTGGGCGCCGGCCGCGACGCCGGTCTGTACTACGTCAACGATCCCAATCGCGAGGCGCGCCCTAGGAGCCGGGACGAGTACTACATTCGGGACGGTGGTGGCCTTTGGTGGACGACGGGCGAAACGATCGTTCGGCACGGTGCTGCGATCGACAAGGAGAGCTTTCGAGATCTTTGTGCGGGGATTGATCCGCGCACTGGCGAGCGACTCGTCCGCGGTGCCGGACCAAAGCATCGAGCCGGATGGGACATCACGTTCTCTGCCCCGAAATCCCTATCCATTTTGTGGATGGCGGGAGACGAGCAGCAACGTGTTACCCTTCACGCGCTGCACCGCGCTGCGGTTGAGGATGCTCTCAGATTCTTAGTGGATGAGCGCCTCGTAGAAGTCCGCTTAGGTGCGGGTGGATATCTCCGCGAGCCTGCCGCCGACGTTATCGTCGGTCGTTTCGATCATTACACCTCGCGTGAGGGCGACTGTGCCATCCATACGCACGCCGTTTTACTAAACACGGCTGGATCGGGCGAAAAATATCGTACCCTTGAGCCCGAAAAATTGTTCGAGCACCAGCTCGTCCTTGGCGCGGCGTTCAGAGCCTCATTGGCGCACCGTTTAGCCGCTATCGGGTTTCCGCTGCGTGAAGCTGGGCGCAATCAATTCGAGATTGCCGGCATCCCACAAAGTGTAATTGAGACCTTCTCGAAGCGATCGCGGCAGATAGAGGAGCTTGTTGGACGGGACGCGACCGGCGCACAGAAGGAATTGGCCGCGCTGGCGACGCGCGGGTCAAAAGATGAAGTCCCCGTAGGTGAGATCCTGGAGGCTCGCTGGAAAGAAGAGCTCGCGCAAACTGGCACCGATCCATGGGAGGCGGTGCGCAACTACGTGCCTGGCCAAGAGGTCGAACTGGCCCCAGAACGCGATTTGGATCCTCCAGAAATTGAGGGGTCGGGTCCGGTCGCGGTTGCCGCCTCGAAGCTCTTCCGGCATCAGAGTGTAATCACCCGCAGGGACTTGGTGCATGGAGCTCTCATCGAGGCGGCCATTCGCGCGGTCAGCATAGACCAGGTTTGGGCGGAGCTGCGGTCGTACGAGGAATGTGGAATTGTCCGTAAGCTTACGGGGGAACGACAAGCAGAGTACTGGACCACGCAGGCTATCGCTGCCGCCGAAGCAAGCCTGCTACGATCCGCGGATCGCCTGAATGAGCAGGACTGGTTTCAACAGGAAGCGCTTGAGGCTGCGCTCGCAAACGCGCCCTATCTTTCTCAGGAACAAGCCGATGCTATCAGGTTTGCCGCCAATCGCGATGGGGTGACTATATGCGAGGCACCCGCCGGCACTGGGAAAACGGTGATGACGCAGGCGCTGGTCGAAGCTGCCCAGCGCTCCGGTCTCAAGATTTTGGGATTAACGCCCACCTGGGTGGCTGCTGACGAACTTTCCAAATCTTGCGGTATTGAAGCATGCGCTATCGCCAAATGGCGATACGACCATGAGCGCAAAATCGGATCCGAGATCGATGCTAATACGCTGATTATTATCGATGAGACCGGCTTGGCCGGCGTACGGGATCTCGAGACAGTCTTAAGCGCAGCTCATGAAGCGCACACTAAGGTTGTGTGCCTCGGGGATCGGCGTCAGCTCCAGGCTGTGCCGGGAGGCAGTGCGCTGAAAGCGATCTCCGACGTGATTGGGCGCGGCGCAGTTTTATCGCAAGTGCGTCGACAAACGGTGGAGTGGCAGCGCGCGGCATCGATTGTGATGGCCAGAGGTGATTCCGACGCGGGTCTGCGTGCCTACGCGCAACACCGTAAGCTTGAGGTTGTGCCTGGCGAAGCCAAGGCGCAAGCTCGGGTGATCGAGATGTGGAACACCTATCGCCATGTGCATGGTGATGATGTTTTAATCGTCACGCGGCGGAATTCTGATGCCGCAGCTCTCAACAGAGCGGCGCGCGCTGTCCTGCGTTCTGAAGGGCGCCTACTGAGTGAGGATTTATCTCTCCCTGCTGTTGGCCGTGACAAGAAAATTGGCACGATTGAGCTTGCCCAAGGCGACCTCATCCGATTCAGTGAAAACCTTCCCCGATTCAGCATTCGGAACGGGACCCGTGGTACAATCGAACGCCTGACGCAAGACGATGCAGATGTGAAAATCGCCGTTCGGCTCGATGACGGTCGCATAATCGAAACGGAATGGGGGTGTCTAGCTCGCGAGCGCGCCGAAGGTCCACCTAGGCCGCCGCGTATTTCGCTGGCCTATGCGGGCACGGCGTATTCAGTGCAAGGCCGAACGTCCGCTGCCGCCGTGCTGTACGTGGCGAAGCCGACGGACGCACGGGAGATTTATGTCGGACTTACGAGACATAAGATCGATGCCTACGTCGTCGCCGAACGCAATCGGCTTGAAGCTGCTGTAGCGAAGCGCCAACTCGACCCGCGCCTGGTTCCAGGGGAGGCTGCAATTCGTGAGCGGCTTTTCAGCGAGGCGACATCTTACGCAGAAAAAGTGAACGTTGTGGATTTCGCCGACGATCGCATTGAATTCGCACGGACCGGCCAACTTCAAATGCGATGCGAGCCAGGATCACTCAACGTCGGTCGAGTTGCACGCGCAGCACGACGGATGGTAGAGGCTTCGCGTGAAATGTCAGCTGAAACGTCACTCACCATCGCCGCTTGGCGGTTGGTCGACAGTGCGCGTCACATCAGGCAAGACATTGCGCAACGCTTCCGCCAGATAACTCAGGCGATCAAGGACCGCATAAATTTCAGAGCCAAAGAGCGCAGGGTAGCTCGCGAATTAGGCCGGGGGCGTTGACGGGGCCGACTTGCGCTACTTCTGGAAGAAGAACATCCTCGAAAGCGCCTGCTTCACGATCGCGAACTCCGAACGCTCCGACACATTCGCCGCCTCGCCGCAGCGGCTGGTGAGGAGGGCTCAGGAGTATCTCCATCGTTCTGGCACCGCGCCCGTCCACATCTCGGAGCTCGTTGCGGTCTCAGGCTCGTCGCAGCGCGCGCTTCACAGGGCCTTCGACGAAGTCATAGGCATCCCACCGATGACGTACCTTAGGAGGCGGCGGTTGTGCGAGGCGCGCCTGCTTCTGCAGAATGCCGCGCCCGGTGAAACGACGGTTTCCGAAGTGGCATTCGGACCTCGGTCGGTTCGCCGCGTATTATCGCCGATTGTTCGGCGAAATTCCTTCCGCCACGCCGAAGGGTGGCCCCGAGAACTAGCTGCCCGCGAACGAGCCCGTCAGGCGGCCAGCTTCCCCCGGCGTCGTGCGGTCTGCATCCGCATCCAGATCGCTGCGTTGTGGACACAGGCAACTAGAGGGACGGCAAGAGCCAATGAGAGGACGGGAGCCGACCCCGCGCGATATCGCGGGCCCTGACCGGTCCGCCGGACCGAACCACGCCTAACACCCTACATTTGAATGGTGGGCCGTTTCCGCCGACGAGAGAACCTTCCTTTTCAAGCCGGCCTGGAAGCGGTCGATCAGGACGCAGGGCATCCGGAGGCGGGTCAACTCGATGACCGCCGCAGGCCCGAGCTCGATGAGCGTTAAAGAGTGGTATCCGTTCGAGGTCCAAGCCGGCAGTGCTGATGTTCTCGCCGAGCTCTCCGGCTCCGATTGCGAAACCAGCCTCCGAGAGGGCTGCGAGGAGTTCGGACGGGATCAGGTGGACCTGCCGCAGGTTGGGAAGCCGGGATCGGAGGCGGGCTAGACAACTGTGTCGACAGAGGGACCGGCGTGCGCGTCGCCTTCGACGCCATGGCTTTCGACCAGCACGATCCGCTCCCGAGAGGGCTTGCTGAAGTGGTGCCCGCGATCGGCGGCGACCGCGACGACGGTGCCGTATAGCGAGACCCGCGCCTGCAGCATCACGCCGCCCGGGCGAACGGGCGCCGCTTCCGGCGGAAGTAGCGCATGATCTCCGGAAGCGCCATGGCGTTGAGACCCGGTCGGCAGAGACAACGCCCTTCCGGGTCATCTCGACTCCCCAGTGCATGTGGTCGAGTTCCGGAATCGAGTGCGCGTCCGGATTGATGCTTATCATGCAGCCGAATTCGAGGGCGGCCTGGCCAGCGCCAATCCAGGTCGAGCCGCCACGGATGTGCGTTGATCTCGACCAAGACGTCATCAGTTCGCAAGAGGAGGAGCCGATGCACAGCGAAGAAGAAGACCGCGCGTGGACGCAAACAGGACCGGGCACGGGTGGGCAAAGCACAGGACTATGAAGTCTGGTACGAAGCGATCAGCCTCTGCGATGAAGAAAGCCCCCGAAGAAGGTCGGCAACAACCGTAAGCGCGTCGAAAAGCGGCTGGGACGCTAGGGTCGATGAGCGCTCGACGTGGCTGGAGGGCGACGCTCCGGTCTCATACCAGCTTCGTGTTGCCTTCACGATGCGGACGACCGAAAGCATCACCGGGACCTCGACCAGCACGCCGCGCAGGCCCGCTTCGGGAAGTGCCCTCAGCGGCGTCATAAGCAAAAAAGCCTCGGTGAGCCAAGGCTTCTGGTTTGTGCAGACAGTAGCGATTAGTATCTGGTCGCGATCAGAACGCCGTAGCCGCTGAAGCGAGATCCACGTCCTGGCTCACGCGGTCGCTGAGGAGAGGCGGTGGCACGGTCTGCCCGGTTAACGCCTAGCCCCCAAAGCCATCTGCGAGAGCGAACAATGCCGCTAGTCCGGCGGCGATGGCTGCCCAGGCGCTCCACTGACTTTGTCGATAGACCATCCGAAGCAGGGCACGTGGATCGTCGACACCGCTCCCCAAGCCGCGTTTTGCGAATTTGCTTTTGCAAAGACGGACGCGCGCAGAAGCAAACCACAAGACAGCAGCAGTGACAGCCGAAGTTTCTGCGAGTAGCTCAAAAGCTTGCTTCATGTCTCACCGTCTGGCGCGCAAGCTAAGCACAGCAGCGGGCCTGATTTGTAAGGCGCCGACCAAATCTGACGATGTTGACCTATGTCAACGCGAGCCTGGCTTGCAAGCTCACACCTCATGTCGATAGCGGCGCTGCTACATGGAGCCGTCACGGCATCACTAAGCGCACGCTTTGAGGAGGCGTCATGCAGTGGGATCGTTTTTCAATTGGTTCTGGCGCAGTCGGGGGCTTGTTGATCAGCGCTGTGTTGGGACTTGCTGGTGTTACTCTCAGCAGCGCCCCCGCCGGAGCGGTGGTGTATTGCCAGTACATCGGCTATCCCCCGAGCTGCATCGCAAGGGCTGGCGTTGTGCTTAGGCCTCGCCCGGTCGCGCGCGCAGTGCGCGGGTCGGTAACTCAGGGCACTGCTATAAATCGCGGCGGTCCAGTCAACCGCGTCGGTCGCCGCTGAGCGCTGACGAGAAATCGCTGCGTTTGCGGCAGCATCTCATCCCGGGAACTCTTCATCCGTAGCTGCGCGAGTTCTTTCTCAACAAGCCTTACGGCGCAGCCCGATATTCCATAGCGCCGTTCTCTTTTATCACATCCTGTTCGCGCGCTGTTCGAGAAGTGTTCTCAAATACAACCTCGAAACGCGATTGCGGTTGTGTGTGGACATCTGCGTGTATTCGTCCGTGGAACACCTCCCAACTGCAGCAGTTTGAAGACTCGTGAACTGAGGAAGGTAATCTTCCCGCTGCCGGCGCCCACCCGGCGGCGCGTATTTTTGTGAGTTCCGTTAGTGGCGAAGCGTATCAAGGCTGCGTTGCCGGCCTTCATCAAGCCCCAGCTCGCCACCCTCAAGATGAAGGCGCCTTCTGGCGTCAATTGGATTCAGGAGATCAAGTACGACGGCTACCGGATCCAGCTGCACATCGACGGCGACACCCGTAAGGCTTTCACCCGCAACGGCCAAAACTGGATCAGCAAGTTCTCGAAAATTGCCGGTGCCTTCGAGATCAGACGGGGAGGTGGTGGTCAGACGCGTCGCGACCCGATACGCCAAGCTCGCCGCAAACTACCTCTCGGGCGTCCTGATCGCAGCAACATAAGCTTGGCTCAATTGAGTCCGACCCTAGGCCGTCCGCGCTGTCGCATCTGAGACAAAATTTGACTGCAGCCTTTTTTTGACACGCTTGAGCCTTTACCTAAAGGGAAAAACTCCGATAAAGCGGTTCTTTTTGTCAGCGGTTTTCGTTGTGCTCGTTTCTACGTCCGCACCGAGTTTAGCTCAAAAGCCCAGTCGTAAGTGCATGAGGCCGGATCATCTTGAGACGCTGGCGACGGAGCTGGAGCGCGTGTTCAAGACCAGCTAACTCGCTGTATGCGTTGGGTCACTTGGCTGCTTTGCAAGCGGCAATGTGATGCGGAATGTTGCGCCGCGGCCAGCATCGCTCTGTGCCGAAAGATGTCCATTGTGAGCCTCGACAATGGTCCGCGCTATCGACAAGCCCATTCCCATGCCTTCACTCTTTGTCGTAAAAAACGGCTCGAACACTTTGTGGAGTTTGTCGGTGGGAATGCCAGGACCGACATCCGTTACCGAAAGGTGGGCAGCATTGCCATCACGTGCGGTCGAGACCTTTATCCTTCGTTTACCGGGCGGAATGTTCGCCATCGCTTCCATGGCATTGACGATTAGGTTGACTATAACCTGCTGAAGCTGAATAGCGTCGCCTTTAACGGGAAGTAGCGTCGGCGCAACGGAACTCGCCAGGTCGACTTTCCGCGCACCCGCCAAAGCGGAGAGAAACTGCAAGGCTTCGTCGGCAACATCGTTGAGATCAACATCTTTGAATTCAAGTGGGGTTCTTTTCAGCATGGCGCGCAATCGACCGATAACCTCACTCGCGCGCACGTCGTCACGGCGAATGTCGGCGAGAATTTCATCGATTTCCCGCAGATCGGGCGCCGGGGACTTGACCATTAGTTGTGCCGTCTCGACGTTGGTCAAAATAGCGCCGAGCGGCTGGTTGAGTTCGTGCGCAATCGTCGCCGTGAGTTCACCGGCCATGGCAACGCGGTTGATGTGAGCCAACTCCGCCGAGCGTTGTCGTGCCTGAACTTCGGCACGAAGACGTCCGCTGCGTTGAAACAGCAGGCCGGAGATCAACCCGGCCTGTACGAGGATAATCGCCGCAACGAGTAAGATTTGGGAACGATATCGGTCCCACATCCCGGGTTCACGAAAGTAAATCTCGCTTCCTGGCGGCAGACGAATTGCGCTGATGCCCCAGCGCTGAAGTTCCCGCCAATCATATCTCGGTTTTGCGAAGGTGCTTGGTTCGTCAATTATACTGCCCGCTTTCTCACCTCCAAGAATACGCATGGCCACAGCACCCGCTCGTCTAGCCAATTCAAGTGGTGAATGCATCGGGCCGCCGATAATTTCGCGCCCAAAGAAGGCCTGATCAGTGGTGAAGATTGGTGCGTTAGCAGAGGCATATAATCGCGTGATCGCTTGATCCCCTTCGTGCGCTACGCCAGCTCCATCCACGATCATCTGAAACCAGAAGATTGCGGAGTGCGGCGGCAAGTCCGCGATCTGCTTCAATATCTCCTCAAACGAAAGTGTGTTGTACCACCTGATTTCGATGCGATGCTCCAGAGGTGCCAATTCTTTACGCATCTCGTTTTGCCAAAAGAGCTCATTGGGCGTGTTGCCGTTCACCATTCCAACAATTCGCGTCTCTGGCGCGATGCGTAGGAAGCTTTCAAAAAGGAACCGAAAGTCGTGCTTCACCGCGACGACTGCATCGTTTTCCGTCAGGTTCGAAAATTGAACGCGGCGCTGTTCAACCGCAGTGATCAACATCGGAATGTTGGGGAATAATTGGTCTCGATAGCGCTGTATGAATACAGCGGCTGGCGCACCTATCACCACGATCAGATCGGGCGGGTTTTTGTTGTACAATGCACCAAGATATTCAACAAACGCGAGTTCAGCCTTTGGGTCGTTAGAGCGAGCAGATACCAATGAATGCTCTTGGACATCAAGGACCCAAGGCGACTGCCGATCCAGCTCTGCGCGAATGGCCTTCGCATATTCGTTCCAAGGCCTAAACTCGCGCCCGAACGAATGAAGGATTATGATACGCTTGTGCCCCTCACCGAACGACGGAGCGGACGAGAGGAGTACAGCCGCAACGCAGAAGAAAAGCCCGGCCAACCAAGCAGCAAATGAAAACCTGTTTCTCAGTGCCGCCAAGGTTGTGCATTCTACATCGGAGGAACCGATATCTGCCTATTCGCCTATCCGACATCTTACGGCAGGCGCGCGGGTCGCGCAAACTTAGACGGTCGCGGCTGCTACGGTGCCACAAAACTCCGGTGTCCGACTTGCGTCAATATTCGAGGAGCTCGTTTTAAGCACGATTGGTCGGCTACGCTTGCTGAAGCGAACCTCACACGCGGTTCGTGGCAGGGCAGAACGATCACACCAGCGGCAGCCCAGCGCCAGCATGACAACCACCAGCTCGGTGGAAAAAATGCGTCTGAACATGCATCCGCCAAATCGCGGACCTGTCGCGTGAGTGAGCGAAAACTTAGCGAGCTTCTGCCAAGCGCTGCTGGACTAAAATCGACGGCAGCTTTCCCTCCTTGCGGATCGGGACTATGCAGTTCCGTTTTATCCGGTCAAATAGGCGTGCGGTAGCGCGTTCATGGCAACCGGCCTGAGTGCCAAGGTAACTTGAGGTCGACGCCGCTCCCTCGCAGCGTCAGCGCAGACGTGGCTACGTGAGCATGGCCCGAGGTCAGGTTGCGGCCGTGTCAGCGACGAGCTTGGCGAGGTCTCACCAGAGTACGCTGGCAATCGCGGTTAGTCCGATTGAAGCCAATAGCCAAACCAACAAATGAGACAACCAAGGCGGCCAGTGACGTAGCGTCATTCGTGTGCCCATTTCTTTCGCTTCACGCACACAATCGACAAAGCCACACGTGGCCGTTGAGTTATGTCAAGAAAATGTCCTGTCCCATGCGACAATGGTTCATCGTAGGTTCGATCTGCATGATCGGCAGGCCGTTGACATTAGACTTACACAACGATGGGCCGCCCCTGGCGACTTCCTGGCTCCCAACCCAGCCGAGGGCAGGACCGCATCGGTTTGCCCCTGACCAGCAGCTCGGCGTCACCACCATCTTCGTCCCCGTCTTACGGTCTTGTGCTGGCCGGCAAGTCGCGACGAGACAGGGCGTTGATCTAAATCAAGCACGCCTCTTGTGTTTCTTTTCATCTCTCCGAGCACCGCAACGGAGAACCGCCATGAGTGATCTAATCGTGATCGCCTTCCCGACGGAAGCGAAAGCGGAAGAGGTTCGCCAAAAACTGTTCGCAATGCAGAAGGAGTATTTAATTGAACTGGGCGATGCGGTAATCGCCGTCAAAGACGCCAAGGGAAACGTCAAACTCAATCAATTGATCAATACCACCGCTGCCGGTGCGGTTAGCGGAGCCTTTTGGGGCTCGCTGATAGGACTGATCTTCTTGATGCCGCTGGTCGGCGCGGCGCTCGGTGCCGCCTCTGGCACGCTCGGCGGATATTTGACGGATGTCGGCATCAACGACAAATTCATGAAGGATACCGCTGCCGCGATCCAGCCCGGCACCGCAGCGCTGTTCGTCTTGGTTCGCAAGGTCACCGCCGACAAAGTTCTTGAAGGGCTTAAGGGCGAAGGCGGCACCGTCCTGAAAACGTCCCTCGACCATACAAAGGAAGCGGCATTGCAAGCTGCACTTGCTGGCGTCCAAGCTGCTGCTCCGTCTCCGCCTGCTTAGAGGGTTTGTTCTGCCGCCGGCTACCGCGCAGACCGCTCGCTTTGGTTTGAACTGATGCGACCTGGCGCGCCAACGTCCTACATGGCTGCGTCCTAATGCATGTCTGCCGCATCGCGCATCCGGCGCACGCCGCCGCCTTTTGCTATTTCCAGCCCCCAAGCCGTCGAGGGCTGGACCGCACCTCAAATAAGAATAATGGCTCACTGCATGACGGATATGCAGATGCAAGCAGAAAAACTGCGGACAGTCTGCCGAGTGCGCACTAATTCGAGATACCGCAACGGAGCCTCACAAACGAGAGTTGTTCGATAGGCTCGCGGCGCACCTCAAAATCCTCGCGGAAGAAGTTGAAAAAGCAATTGCGGACCAAGAGAAAGGGACTGCAAGCCGCGCTTGAGATGATTTTGCTGCTGGCTGTCGGCGGCGGCACGTTGCGGTGTGTGACAATCTTGGTTTAGAGATCAAGGCGTTCCGAGAGCGCAAGACCGTTTGCTGTCTTAAACGGAGCGATGTCGTAGGATGACGAACTGCCTGGGCTGCAGTAGGCTCCAGCACCATGAACGAGGATGCAGATCTACTCCAGCGCGCAAATGAGGCCATCGCCGAGAGCCGTCGTCTATGTGCGCAAAAAAGAACCTGCATTGCGGAATGCCGCTGGTGGCTGGAGCATCTGAAAGGCCAAATCTGGGAAGTCGCGCCAAAACGAGTTCCGGACCATAGAGTGACCAGAGCATACTTGGTTGAATGCGGGGCGGTTGGAACCGCGCTATGATGCGTGATGCTTGATGATCTGCGACATCTGGAAGCCGTAGCCTTTCGCCAGGCCGCTTTGGCGAGTGACAAGCGCGCCAAGTTGGCCTGATTGAGATAGCCCACGAGTACCGGGCGCGGATCGAGCACTTAGAGTGGACAGCCGCCAGCTACCCAAGCCGCGCCACTTAAAAGGACATAATGGGAAAATTGCACGTCTCCCGTCAGCTTGCTTTTCGTGTCGGACGAGAAGCACAGCGGAATGGTACGAACATCGAGGACAACCCGTTTCCGCCCTACTCAGCTGGATATGACCTCTGGCGTCAGGGCTGGGAAGAGCAGGACTGGCTGGCGTCGCTGTCTTGAGAGGGGTGAAATGGGCGCGTGAACCTCAGCTTGTGGCCCCATGGCTGACTTCCCTTCTTAAGATCGTGCAGTCGGCTTCCAAAGGCTAAGCGGAAAGTAGTCGCGAAGCGGCCAACGGCAGCCATTGACCCGCAGCGCTCAAACATCATCGATCTACCGGGTTCAGAGTCGAGCTTAACAAATGTTGATGTAAAACGATAGTTTATCGGAATGGAACTTTGGGACGCCTATCTGCCTATCCCGCCGCATGCCAGAGGCACTTGTCTCTAAGGGCAAATGTGATGATGGCAAGCATCTTCGCAGTTGCTTATACAATTTATTGATCCACGCAGTGGCTGATCGGCTTGCGGCTTATATGAGGTGCTGACGTTAATGCTGAAGTGGTGCTCATACTGTCAGCAATTTCAGGGCGAAACCTCCCCATATGAGGACTATTCCGTCACTTACGGCCTCTGTTCAAGATGCGAGTCCGACCACCCCGATATATTCGCAAGCGACGTCGTCAGGCACTCCGAGTTTCTTCGCGGTGTGTACCATTCGCTCTACGAGGCAGGACGAAGGAATGATCTCCTAGCGGTTCAGCATCTTATCAAGGAAGCAATCGCCGCCAACTTCAGGCCCGTTGATATCCTCGTCGGAATTCTAGCCCCGCTGCTCTACAAGATCGGCGAACAGTGGCGTTCCGGCACCATCACCGTTGCTGACGAACACGCGTTCACTGCCTTTAGCGAGCGCGTGATCGAACTGATCGAAGGCACCATGCCACGACGCAAAAGAAGGCGTCGAGCAAGGGCGCCCCAGTATTTTCTCATGAATGCTCCGGGCAATACTCATAAGCTGGCCGTCCGCATGCTCGCCCTTTGGTTGGAAAGTCGCAACATCTGTACACCAACCCTTGTCGACCATCTCGGTTTGCATCAACTTGCGCAGCACATCATCCAAGCTGCACCCAGAGCATTGTTGATTTCGATGGCTTTGCCTGAACAACTCAACAGTGTGGCGGCCATCTGCGCCCTTGTCGGACAGTTGCCAGCTGGCGCTCGTCCAAAGGTCCTAGTGGGCGGATATGCGATCAAGTCAGGCCTGGTCAGGTTGGTGCCCGGCGCTGATCTCGTTACCGACATCAGCTTGCTTGGCACTTCCTGATCAGTAGATTTCCGCTTGTGGGCCCATCTGCTGTGTTTCGGCATGGAATAACCTGCCGACCGGGTGGGCTTATCGACGTAATCAAGGAGGTTTTTGACCAGCCGCAAAGCATCCGCCGGACCAGAAGGGATGCGCTAACTAAAAAGGCCCGTCAGGCCGATGTCGCCTACCGGCTGGATGAATGGGCGCATTCTCGGAACTGCAGCCACCGGTCTGATAGTCTCGAGGCCGGATGGCTCGAATTCAATTCTGCCACGCTTACTGAGGCAGCCTATCCAAATTGCCGCTACTTAGACCCGAATGGCCCGGGAATCTCTGGCAACCAAGTTCGTGCTGGCGTAGTGTCGTCGGATCACCGGCCGAGGCTTGTCCCCGTAGGCGTCGGTGACTGAGAGACCGAGAGCGCTCCCGCCTGCACGGAACCGGAGCGCTCCTATGGAACGCTATTTCTTTGATATCCAGAGTGGCCGGGATTTCTTCGCCGACGAGGAGGGCCTGCGGCTCCCGGATCAAAAGGCTGCCGAAGTTGAAGCGATGCAAACGCTGACTGGGATCGCCAGAGAGTCCGTATTCAAAGGCAGTCGGCCAGATTTGGCAGTGGAAGTGCGCTCGACGACTGAACGGCTCTTCTGCGTATCGATCGTCTACCGAAGTGAGAGCACCAAACATTGAGGCTGCCTGGGAGAACAGACACTTCCATCTCGACTGAGTCTCCCGCTCTAGGCGGAGTTCTCGACTAGCCGTAAGGTTGTGCGAAACCATTTCTTCGCTTACCAGCCCCGGGAGGGTGAGAGTAAATCCCGATGAGAATTAGTTTCCAGCGCCGTGCCGAGGTTCATCGCTTTGACAAAACGCTTAGAGAGGTGGCTGTAGACCCGGCGAGGCCAGCCACTTGTTAACCTCCCCTGCGACGTCGATTTGCCTAGCCTTTCGCAAGAGTTCCGTGCGGCGGATGCCAAGGGGCATCCCGCTGGCCTGTTGGCGCAAATTAATCGCCTCTTGTGCGAGACGGTACTCGAAGGTTGATGATTGTTTCAGGATAGGTTGGGCCGACATGTGGTGCTCCGCGGTCGGGTTGAGCGGGAGCGCTATTCGCGTCCACACCACCGATAGATGCTACGGGCCGCTCGGTGGCGGCGGGATCGTGCGCCTTTATCTGCGACATAGCCAGCGCTTTGTTTTATTTCCTCGCACAGGATCTGCAAACTGACCCAGGGTTCGCAGTCGCCTCAATTACTCCTCGCCTCTGGACCTCTTGTCAGAACGATCAACGCGGTCCGCTCGAAATTCCGCGGGGCCTTCGAGCAGACGCTGCTTTCTCGTCGATTGCACCTTGGAGCTCGCGGAGGCGTCAGCTCTTTCATCTATCGCAGTGCCAGCGAGGTCGAGAGCACGCTTCCGCTGGCGGCCTACGCGACGACCTTTAGCATCCTCTTTCGTCATTTTGCTGGCTCTCTGAATTGGAGCTATTTGAAGTACAACGTGAAACTCAGCAACCGCGGCAAATATTTTTTAGCTTCGCTGTGGTGCGGGCTTCTTCCGCGAGGAAGGGGTCCTTTTCGACAGACCATGAGTCGGTACTGCTCGCGGAGGGCTTCCTCGCTTTTGGAGGAAAGGCTGCGTCGTAACAGGAGAGGCGTGCGCTGGTACTTTCGATTGAACGGCAGTTCGGCTCCGCCGCGAAAGCCGCTGGTGCTGCACCGGACACTAATGCGAGGAAAAGCGCGGCCGTACAAATACCTGTTCGAGCCATTGTCATGCTGAGCGCCCTTCTATTTGATGTCGGCTCGATCGGGTTTTGACGGGCCCATGTTCGAAAGGGGCTTACCTGGGGCCACACCAGCCCTTCCGATTCCACTTGCCACGTGTCAAGCCCCTGCTACCTCTTCTTTGCGGGCCCCAAATCAGGCTGCCAAGCGGCATCCTTTCGGCTCGGCGCCGCTGCGATCACTTTTGCCTTTTCCTTCTTCGGCTTCTTGGCTTCGCGATTGCCGCGTTGCTGGCCCTTCGCCATGTCACTCTCCTGTGATGGTTCGAGTTCGTCGAGTTCGTTTGGCTGCAACACTCGTCCGCGGGGAGTGCAGACCCTGACGTCCATGTAGCCTTCGCGCAGCAATTTTCGTGCAAGTCGCAATGCGACCTTCGCCGTGCCGCGGCCGAGGTTCGAGCTGCCGTATTCGTTGGTCCCACTGACCAGATACGGCACGCGTGTTGCCCTACCCATTGAAGATAGCGGCCGCGCACACAAGAAGCAGGAGGAACAGCGGAACAATCACCGGCGGTACGATCCATTCAGAGATGCGACCACGCGACATCGAACGCTCCTGCAAGGCCTTTGGCGGGAGCACACGTGACCCTCAGTCACCGGTCGAAGCCGTTAGAAGTGCGGTGATGCCAGCGACCCTACGCCAGTACTGAACCAATAGCGAGGGTTAAGTGCCGCGCGGGTGCCCGCTCCGCTGTGACATCTTCGTCTGCGGGCGGGTCACAATAGTGCTGGCTATTGCCGCACGAGCGGCGCATGGTCGCGGCCGCCAGCATCGGTTGGGGCTTCACTTGCGAAAGGCGGCGTGCATGACCATCCGTTCGCGGCGAGAAACCGTCACCTTCAAACATCCGTTCCGCATCCGCGGCATCGAGCGCGTCTTGCCCCCGGGCGCTTATGAGGTCGTCACGGATGAGGAGACGATCGAGGGGCTGACGTTCTCAACCTATCGCCGTATTGCGACAATGATCACCGTGCCCGCTGAAACCGGCTGCGGAACGACCGAGATGTTGTCGATCGGCTCGATCGATCTTGCGAACGCACAAGCTGCGGACGCGAGTATCGTCCATGACTGACCTGCCGGTCGATCTCGACAAGCGCCGCGGCATGGCCGCGCAGAAGGCCACCGACCTGCGCCGCGCCTTGGCTGACGTCGAGGCCAATCTCCGCGAGGTGCGTGTTCGCGAGGCTGACCTCGAAAACCGCATGATGACCGTTCTTGCCGCGTCCTGGCCGGAGGCAGCTGTGAAGGCACGCCATCTGCTCAACCTCTATGCTGCAAGTCGGCCTGCCGAGGATACGCGCCATCGCGCACTGGTGGCAGCGCTGCTCGACGATTTCGCCCGGCTGTCGGGCGAGAGCTGAGGCGAGCGTCGGCCGCTTCCATTCTCGGCGCGACCGGGAAGCAGGGCCACGGATTGTGATTGGTGGCACGCCGTCCTGGGTTCCGATTGCGCAACTGGAGCGAGCCGCGAAGGTGACCTGCGAATGCCGGACATATGCCTTCGAATCCTCTCGCGCTGGCGCCGACATTCTCTAAAAGGGCGCTCATGATGATCCGATATTTCTTCGATATCAGAGACGATCAGGAGCTCTACCCTGACGAAGATGGAATAGAGTTTTCCACGCAGCGAGAGGCCGAGATGGAGGCGGCTCACACGTTGGCAGGATTGGCACGTGATTTGGCGGGGCAGGAAGACCGTCCGGACGTTGCAGTCGAGGTTCGAACGGAGGCGGGCCGCCTCTTTCAGGCGGCACTGATCTTCGAAGCAAATAGATCCAAGTAACGGAGCTCTCCTTGTTGCGCGCTGGACCGTGAGGGATTCTGTTCCGCGCTTGAGGTGGCAGTTGCATTGCCAACTGGCGCTGCGGTGATCAACAGACGAGTTCGTCGGTCCAAACCTTGAAGCTGAGTAAGGTGTTGGATCCGAATGTCTGGGTGATTGGAACGTCCGCGGCATCGCGGCCCTGTGCGATTAGCACGCGACCGATGCGCGGAATATTGTTGCGAGGATCGAATGTGTGCCAACGCCCGCCGATATAGGCTTCGAACCAGCCGGCAAAATCCCCAGCGGCATATGGAGGTGCCATGCCAATGTCACTGAGATAGCCCGTGCAGTAGCGCGCGGGAATGTTCATGCAGCGGCAGAACGCAATAGCCAGATGTGCATAGTCCCGGCAGACGCCTTTGCCTTCGTTGAACACTTCCCAGGCAGTCTTGGTGGGGCGGGCGTGTTCGTAGCCGAAAGCGATGTGGTTATGGACGAAGTCGCAGATGCCCTTGACCCGTCAGACGCGGTCTTCTCGAACAACTTCCACGCGACGTCGGTAAGTCGGTCGGTCTCGACATACCGGCTGCATAGCAAATACACGATAGTGTCCGGAGGAAGATCTTCCACCGCATGTTGCTGCGCTGATGGGACGATGAGGTCGGCTAGACCGCTATCTCGTACGATGCCGTCCGCCGTGAGGCGCATGCGGCCGGCGGGCGCAACAAGACGGCTACACCAATTTCCGAAACCGTCGCGATAGGGCGTGATCGGTACTGATGGCTCACTGACAAGATGATCGGGCACGACAATGTCGGATGCCCGCGTGAAGTGGGTGCCGACAACCGCAATCAGGGGTGTCGGTTGCGGAAAGTCGTAGATCATCTCGAAGCCAACGCGGATTTTCATGGGATTTGGCTCCAATGAGACGATTGAGAACGTCGCATGACCTGTCTGCGCGTCGTCACCGACGAATGCCGCGAGCGCTCAGGCGCGAATGGTATGACATCGCAGCTACGATCGCCAGCAGCATGCTCGTTTGCGACGGACAACCGTCCAATACCTGACCGGAACCCATTTCTAACTGAGGGCTTTCTAAAGGATGAAAATGCGATCAAGAGTGAAACCCATGTCGGTTCAGCCGGTGCAGGACTGGCTGGCCCAGCCCATGTCCGACAGGGCGTCCTATCAGGGCGCGCGTCGCACCGTGAGTGAAGCCGACGCTGACACTCTGAGGAAGTGCGCATTAAAGAAGCAGCGCGCGTTGATCGGCACCCTCAATAAACGTGCGCGACCATGAGAGAGTTCAAATGTCCTCATTGTGGGCAGCTTTCAGCTTTCGAGGACTCCGAATGCAATGGGTGTAAGCAGCGCTTGATGTTCGATCCTGAGAACATGGCAATGGTTGGCGCGGAAAGCGCCCTGGAATGCGTCAACCGAAACATCATCGGTTGCAATTGGTGCGCTGTTGCCTCGGCTCCCTACTGCCTGTCCTGCTCCCTGACCCAGGTCATTCCTACCACGCAAAATTCCCATAACGTGTTCCTGTGGACGCGCGTGGAGGAAGCCAAGCGCAGATTGATCTACGACCTGCGAAGGCTCCGCCTACCCATCGCATCCGCGGGTGGATTTCAGCTGGCATTCGAGATTCTGTCCGACGAGCATGGACCGGTCCTGACCGGGCACGAATCCGGCCTGATAACAGTTAACCTTGCGGAGGCCGACGATGTGCAGCGCGAGATCAGGCGCGTTTCATTTCGCGAACCCTATCGCACCCTTCTTGGTCATTTTCGACACGAAATAGGCCACTTCTACTGGAATGCGCTGATACACGAAGGAGGCTTCCTATCGCCTTTTCGGCTGGTGTTCGGCGACGAGACCGAGAATTACCAGGCTGCGCTTGCCGCCTACTACGCCCGTCAAGGTCGGTCCGGCGATCCGACAAGTCACATCAGTATGTATGCGACATCTCATCCTTGGGAAGACTGGGCAGAAACCTTCGCCCACTTCTTACATATCGTTTCGACCCTGGATTCGCTGGCAGGACTTCCGCTGTCCTTGGACGCGCGCGCTCAGCACACGCTAAACGACCCCTATCTCGAAAGCGATTTTGGCGCACTTTTGGAGCTGTGGGCCCCGCTCGCACTTACGATCAACCGCCTCAACCGCTCGCTAGGTCTTGCCGACGCGTACCCATTCGACATTTCGCCCGCAGTTAAAGGCAAACTACACCTGGTCCATATGTCGATTTCGGCTTTTAGAAATCGGAAAGAATCAAGGGAAACGCGGTAGATTGTCGATTGTCGGGAGCTCTATTCGTTCTGCTCGCGCTTCCGGGGCTTGAGCAATCTCGCCGGCACGGAGGCATGGTCGTTGTGGCTCAACAGGCGGGCTACGAAGCAAATACTTAGCCTATTGACTTTAAAGTGGAGGCTTCCTTGGTGATGGCCGAGATGGCGGTGCCAGACTTGCGAACGACGGTGGCAAACCGCTCATCCGACAGCTTGAGTCGCTTGCGAAGAATCTTGACTTGCACTTTGTCTCTCAAATCCAGCGAATTACGGAAATAGGTCGGCTTGTACCCGTTCATGGCATTCTCTCACAATTGGGGATGGGGAAGATCGTGATCAGGGCTGGCGTTAAGCTGTTCCTGCCGCGAAGGTCGACAGTCGCGCTCCTCGCGAAGCTTCCGCGGCCTTGAAGGCAACATTCCCCACAGGTCGGCGTTCCGCGTTCCAGAAATATATCAGCGTCAGCGACAGGTAGCTGGGTTAGGATTGTTAGAGTCAAAACCGCTGGCGAACACTAGCGTTCGCTAATCTGCGTTCGATCTGGGAGATGGTGAACGGAAGAGCTCAGCTGGGCTTGGAGTTTCAGCACGTTGCGGCTTGATCCGAGACAAGCTCAACGCCGCCAACAAGACCAAGCGCGCTCGCCTTCCCGGGCGCGTAGAGTAGGGTCCGCCCCGCTTCCGTTTACCGTCTGGCAGGAAGGGCTCTCTAGTCGCCATATTGAACTATCGGTCTGTGACCGAGCCGTTCCAGGCTGGGGTCATCCGCTATAACTATCGACCGACGCGCGTTTGGCGATGGGCCGGTTCTCGTAATTATTGACTTTCTCAACTGCTGGTGTATGATCTCGCCATCGATACTGGCCGAACAACTGTTCCGCTTTCGCCTCAGATCCTGCGGCGCGCACGTTTCAGACATTCTCCAACATCGACTGTTTGGACACTGGCCGCAGCTCCGCGCGCCGGGTCCTCCGCGCACGCGAAAGGAAACCTTATGAACACGGGTACAGTGAAGTGGTTTAACACCCAAAAGGGCTTTGGCTTTATCCAGCCAACGAACGGCAGCAACGACGTCTTCGTTCACATCAGCGCTGTCGAACGCGCCGGTATGGGAACTCTGAGCGAAGGTCAGACGCTGTCTTATGACGTCGTGGCAGACCGTCGGACCGGTAAGTCCGCTGCCGAGAATCTTCGTGCTGCTTAAATAACAGCACGACCGGCCTGTCGCTCCAGCCACGGATGTACTGGCAGAGCTTGCGGTCCTGCCCCGCGCCCGAGCCATCGGGAGCGGGGTTTTTGATTGAATGGGGCAAAAAAATCAACGGGCTCATCTGTGGCTTCGCTTCGACAATCGGCCCTTGTGTCGCTGAGTTACGATTAAGCTGAACCGAGGTCTGCCTCGAAGCTCATCGCGCAAATTCATTTCGGAGTGGCTTGCTTCGTCTTTCGGGTGCATAAATCGGTATCGGCCCTGTTCGACATTCCTCATCTGAAGGATGACTTCACCTCGCAAATCGAACCGCGGCCTATGGCAGGAATTGCCGTTCATCGCAGAGACGTTCGGCAACTTGTTTCTTGACGTGACCGCGGACGATCGTCGGACCTTACACAAGCTAAGTCAGGCGCCGGCGTTGGTACTCGCAGCTGTTCTCGAAGGCTGGACGGCGGAACTCGTGGTTCAACCCTGAGGGAAGAACAGCAAAGGCTTTTCGAGGAGTTGCACCTCAAGCCGCACGATATTTACAGGCTGCCCCGGTCTGCATCTGGAACGTGCTATCCTTGGTGCCAAGCAGGAGATTCAATGAGCATCGTAAAACGTCATCTGGCCGAGCAAGAAGAACGCCTGGTACTAATCGAGGAAATTTGCATCGATACAGGAGCGCTTGTCTTGGATACGGCTACCGACGAAGTCTACTTTTCTGCAGACGAAGCAGCTTACAAGAACGCCTACGTCACCGTGTTTCAAGCCTGGGCGAAGGACACGATCAAGGGCACAGCGGAACAGATATTCGAGGCTACAAAATCCATTCTTGAGGACTAGGGCTCCGCCCTGGACACCGGCGAGTGAGCTAGAGTCATGAGCGATGAGGAAGAACTATGCCATATGCCTACAAGCTGAATGAGGACGTTCGCCACCAAGCTCAAGGCCCGCAAGGACGCGCCGCAACTGAACCGCAGATGATTTACACGATCATACAGCACATGCCCATCGAGTCTGATGGACGAGTTAGGTATCGCATCAGGTGCAAATCCAAGAACATCGAGCGCGTTGTTACGGAAGATCAGCTTTCGTATTTTCAGTGATCGCAGGCGTCCGTTCGGACTCCTACACTGTCCGGAGGCAGCAAGGGGAGGAAAAATGTCAGACCGGCGGGAGCTCTATCGGAGCCCAAATGGCGACGCATGGTTCATCGCGCGCGAGCCGACAAACGGTTACGCGTTCATCATCCACCAGCCCAATGCGCCCTCTGGCGGCCGGCTGTCTCACATCGAGTTGGGTGAGTTCTTGCGTGGCGGGAAGGGACCCGAACAGCAAGCACTATTGCGATTGATCGGAACGCTGGTAGAGATACCGCCCTTTGCGTAGGATGCGCCCGTTTCTTATGGCCGCACCGCCTTGTAAGGCAATGCCACTTCAACAGCTGCTACCCACTTGCAGCCGTTGAGAAACTCTCCTTGATAGAGGAGCACCTGAGGCCTCGAGCCGCGAAAGTACTCCACAGAAGCCAGTACCCACCTACGAAAATGGCGGCTTGGTTGAGGGAAGCTGCATTAGTAGTGATGATAGCCGGATATTCGACGCGCGCCAGAATCCTGCCAGGGGTATGATCGTTGAGGAAGGCGCCATCAAGTTACTTCGCGTAGCCTTGTGATCGGAGCCAGGCAATCCGACGCTCTCCATTCAGCCAGCCATCAATATCGGCTTTGCTCGTGAAGCCGGTGATTTCTCGAGGCTCTGCGCCTGGATACTCGGCGATGATAGTCCAATCGCCCTCAGATTTGCGAACCGGTTTGAAGCTCACTTTTATTTTTGCCATGGCGGACCATGCAGGAAACCCAGCGAAAAAGGAACCTCGTCCTCCACAAAATAGGTAGTTACCCACCAACGGCTATCTTCCCCGAGAGAAGTAGTTCACGCCTCCGCCGAAAGCGGCATAGTGAACGTGAACTTGGTTTCTTCACTCGTCGAGCTGACGGTCAATTCGCCGCCGTGAGCTTTTGCAATCTGCGAAGCGATGTAGAGCCCCAGTCCGAGCCCCTGGCGGCTGGCATGAGCATTCCCGCGGAAAAAGGGCTCGAACAGCTTGTCCATCGCGGCTTGTGCGATCGGCTGGCCGGCGTTGGAGACCCAGAGCTCGAATACGCGCTCCCTTGTTTCTGCGTGAACAATCACGGGCTTGCTCGAAGATCCGTGCGTGAGGGCGTTCCCGACGAGGTTGGACAGCATCTGTCCAAGCCGTTGGCCATCACAGTTCACGGGCCGCTCGATATTGAATTCGGCCTGAATGATCCGACCTGGCGAGGCCAGTCTTAGTTCGTCCACGACGCCCATGAGCACCGGCTCCAGCGGCTTTCCGAAATCGAGGTTCAACCGAATTCCACCGCCAAGCCGTCCACGAGCCAAATCAAGCACGTCATCGATCAGTCCTGCCATTCGCATGACAGTGGTCTGCATCATGGCGATAACCTGCCGCTCTTTCTCGGTTTGGACTGTCCTGTCGAGGATACGTACCCCGGCACTGATCGAAGCGAGGGGATTACGCAGGTCATGGCCGAGAACCGCGATGAACTGCTCTCGGAGCTCTGACGTTTCGTGCTCTCGCTGCGGCGCGACCACGAGATTCGCGCATTCCAGGCATCCGACCGCGACGCGCGGCCGTGGATTCATTTTGCAGGACTATCGGCATGAACACGCTCTCGAACATGATCAAGGTCGCCGTGGTCGGCGGCGAAGGCATCGGCCCTGAAGTGACCGACCAGTCGCATCGCATTCTCAAATGGTTTTCGGCCCGGCGCGGCATTCCCGTGGCGCTGCGCGAAGCGCAATATGGTCTCATCCCTTATCTCGCGACCGGCAAGGTGTTGCCGGACGATACCGCCGAGGCGATGGAGGAGGCCGACGCGATCCTCTGGGGCGCGACCGGTGGCCCGGAGACCACTGAGGTTCCTGCCGCAGCGCGCAAGGCGGGAAGCCTGCTGTCGCTGCGCAGCAAATACGACCTCTATGCCAATCTCCGGCCCATCGTTGCCAGTCCGGCGTTGGCGGATTCGGCGCCGCTCAAGGCCTCCGTGCTGAAGGGTGTCGACTTCATCATCATTCGCGAGCTCACCAGCGGCATCTATTTCGGCGAGCCGCGCGGCATCGAAACGTTGCCCGACGGCCAGCGCCGTGGCTTCAACACCCAGCAATACACCACCAGCCAGATCCGCCGGGTGGCGCGAACCGCGTTCGAGCTGGCGCGGACGCGCAAGGGCCGGGTCTGCTCCGTCGACAAGGCCAATGTGCTCGAGACCAGCGTGTTGTGGCGCGAGGAGGTGACGGCGCTGCATCAGGCGGAATTTGCCGATGTGGAGCTGACGCATCTCTATGTCGACAACGCCGCGATGCAGATCGTTCGGGCGCCGTCGCAGTTCGACGTCATGGTGACCTGCAACATCTTCGGCGACATTCTCTCCGATTGCGCCGCGATGGCGTCGGGCTCGCTCGGCATGCTGCCGTCGGTCTCGCTCGGGCCGCCGGACCGGCTCGGACGCCGCAAGGCGCTCTATGAGCCGGTCCACGGCAGCGCGCCTGACATTGCGGGCAAGGGCATCGCCAATCCGCTCGGCTCGATTCTCAGCGTCGCAATGATGTTGCGCATCACCCTCAATCGGCCTGATGATGCCGCGCTGCTGGAGAAGGCCGTGGATACGGCCCTCGCCGCCGGCGCAAGAACGGCCGATATCGCCGAACCCGGCGCAAGAAAACTTTCGACCCAGGAGATGGGCGATGCGGTGCTGAACGCGCTCGACAAGGTGGCCGGCAAGGAGAGGGAGCACGCGTGATGAGAACCAGGATCACCAGACGGTCCGCGCTGACGATTGTCGCCGGCGCAGGTGTCTCCATGACGGCAGGGCGGGCCTGGGCAGATGCGCCGTCGGGCCGCGTGATCTATCCGGTGGCCATTCCCGTCTATCAGTCCCAGTTCGTCGCCGACCGGGCCGGGTTCTTCAAGGAGGCTGGTCTCGACTGCAAGCTGATCCAGGGCGGCAGCGGCGTGAAGACACGCGAGATCATCGCTTCGTCGCAAGGCGATATCGGCATCGGCGACATCACCCACCCGATGCAGCTCAGCAATCACGGCCGCAGCGCGCGGGTCCTGATGCCGGTCGATACCCGAAGTAACGCCGCGATCTTCATCATCCGCAAGGATCTGTTCGATCAGGGGATCACCACACTCGACGCGCTGACGAAGTGGAAGCGGCCCGACGGAAGAAAGCCGATCGTCTCGGTGTCGTCGCTGGGCGGCACCAACCACGTCTGGGCCTCCTACTACATGGAAACCATGGGGCTGGACGACAAGGTGACCTGGATCGGCACCGGCAATGTCGACACCATGATGGGCACGTTGAAAACGAAACAGGTCGACGTTCTCATCAACTCGCCGTCGATCCTGAAGGATTCGGTCGAGCAGGGCTGGGGCGCATTGTTGTTCGACGGAACGGACGAGGCGGTCTGGGCCAAATATATCGGCGGCAAGGTTCCGGTGACGTCGCATTTCACGCTGCAGTCGAGCATCGACAAGGACCCCCAGAAGATGCAGGCGTTCGTCACCGCGCTGTGGCGCGCCACCCAGTGGATCAAGGGGCACTCGCCCGAAGAGATCTACGACGCGATCGAGCCCTATGTCGGGAGCACGTCGCGCGACGCCAACATCTTCGACATCGGCGTCATGAAGAAGATCACCGACTACGATTGCATCATCGACGAGGCCAGCTTCGCACGCGGTCAGAAGGTCTGGTTCCGCGAGATGACCGGCATCAAGCCGCTCGCAATGGGTGACGTCGTCAACACCAGCTTCATTGAAGCCGCACGCAAGGCCTATCCGGCTTGAGCGTCCAGGCATTACATTCGCCACAGCCCGATGCGCCACCCGACATGCGGCGCATCGACGTGCGCGGATTGTGCAAGACCTTCCAGCTCGCGGGTACGGCCATCGAGGCGGTGCGCGACGTCTCCTTCAACGTCCGCCGCGGCGAATTCGTCGCTCTTCTGGGACCGTCCGGCTCGGGCAAGAGCACCGTCCTCAACATGATCGCGACGCTGCTCAAGCCGACCAGCGGTCAGATCCTGATCGACGGAACGCCCGTCATTCACGGACGGGCGACGCCGAACGTCGGCTATGTGTTCCAGCGCGATACCCTGTTTCCCTGGCGTACCGTCGCCGACAATATCGGCTACGGCCTCGAGCTCGCGGGTGTCCCGGCGGCGGAGCGAAAGGATCGTGTCAATACGTGCCTGATGCAGGCCGGGCTCGAGGGCTTTGGTAACGCCTATCCTTCCGCATTGTCGGGCGGCATGCGCCAGCGCGCAGCCTTGATGCGAACGCTGGTGGTCGAGCCGCAGGTTCTGCTGATGGACGAGCCGTTCGGCGCGCTCGACACCCACACCAAGATCGACATGCACGACGTGCTACTTCGCATCTGGGAACGCGAGCAGCAGACCGTGCTGTTCGTGACCCACGATCTCGGCGAAGCGCTGACGCTGGCGGACCGTATCATCCTGTTTTCCGCCCGGCCCGGCCGGATCAAGGAGAGTTTCGAGGTGGATTTTGCCCGCCCGCGCAACGCCGTGAAAATCCGGGAGACGCCGCGTTACGCCGAGCTGTTCCAGCTGATCTGGCACTCGCTCGGCGAAGAATTCATGAAGGGCCGCAAGCCATGAGGCGAGCGCGCAGTCACGGCAGAACATTGGCGTGGCAGATATTGATCTGCGTCTGCCTGCTGTCGATCTGGCAGTGGGGATACGCCCTGCATGGGCGATTTCCATGGCTGGTGCCGGATCTGCTCGATCCGTACTTCGTGTCCAGGCCCTCCGACATCTTCGAGCATTTCTTGATCCTGAGCTGCCTCAAGTCCAAGCTCGGCGTCTTCAACGGCTGGTTCAATGGCGAGTTCGCCCGCTGCATGGCACGCTCGGAAAACAATCTCTGGATCGCGACCGCCGTCACGCTGAAGAACACCTTCTTCGGCTTCGTGACCGGTGTCGGCAGTGGCTTTGCCGCAGGCCTCGTGCTGGGCCGTTCGGACCGGCTGAGCGCGATTTTTCAGCCGTTCATCACCGCAGTGAATTCGATTCCCCGCATCGCGCTGGCGCCGATCATCGTGCTGGCCTTCGGCATCGGCGATACCTCGAAGGTCGTGACGTCGTGGATCGTGGTCGTCTTCCTCGTTTTCTTCAACACCTTCGAAGGCGCGCGCTCGATCGACGAGGGTTTTGTCAACGCGGCGCGGTTGCTCGGCGCCAGCGAGTGGCAGATCACCCGCACGGTGGTCATTCCCTCGACCATGGCCTGGGTGTTCGCCTCGCTGACGCCCGCGATCTCCTTCGCCCTGATCGGGGTGATCGTCGGCGAGTTCATCGGCGCGGAACGGGGAATCGGTCGCCTGATCATCGAGTCCGAAGCGCGCGCGGAGGCCTCGGGAATGATGGTCGCCGTCATCGTCCTGATGCTGGTCGGTGTCGCGCTGTCCGCGCTGATCTGGCGGTTGCAGGCCTACCTGCTGCGCTGGCAGCAGCACAATCTCGCCGAATAGCCGGACCGCGGGGGCGCGTCCTTGTCACGGCCCCGCCAGCATTGTCCGCGCCGTCGCGACAAACGCCTGCGCCGCCGGCGAGAGCGTCCGGCCCTGCCGCTGGAGCAGCGACACCGGTCGGGTGATGGCCGGGCGCACCAGCGGCCTTGCGATCAGTGTCGGAAACTGGTCGGCCGGCAGCATGGTCGCGGGAAGGATGGCGAGGCCGAGGCCCTGAGCGGTCATGGCGAGCGCGGTGTTGATCAGTGTCACTTCATAGGTCGGATTGAGGTGCTTGCCCTGCGCGCCGAGCGCCTGATCGATCTGCATGCGGATCCGCGTCTCGCGGCGCATCGCGATCGTCGGCATCTGCGCAAGCTCATCCCATGTGAGGGAACGCCGCGCGGCAAAGTCGGCGGAGCGGCGGCCGATCGCGCTGAGGCGCCCGCTTGTCAACGTCTCGATCGTCATGTCGGCGAATTCGCCCTCGACGCTGCCGATCGCGAACTCCGCATCGGTCGCGGTCAGACGCGGAACGAGATCGTCGGCGGCGACATCCCGCATGTCGATCTCGATGTCGGGATGGGCGGCTCGGAATTTCGCCAGCACCCGCGGCAGCAGCGCGGAGGCGGCGCCCGCGGAGGCGAGAAACACGACGCGGCCGGCGCGAGCCTGCGCGAGGTCGCGCATGCGCCGCGACAGGCCCTGCGCATCGCTCAGCATGCGTTCGGCGGCGTGAAACGCCTCGTCGGCGGCCAGCGTCGGTTGCACCGAGCGCGTTGAGCGGTCGAACAGCTTGACGCCGAGCTGACCCTCGAGCTGCTGGACCAGAAGGCTCGCCGCCGATTGCGTGATCCCGAGCTCGCGCGCGGCCCGCGTGATGCTGCGTGTGCGGTACACGCCGGTGAAGGCCCGCAGCTGCCGCAAGGTGACATTCATAGGCGAAGCTCATGAATTGATGAGTTCTTTCTGGCTTATCTTATAAGCGAGCCTGCAATAAAATGCATGCTGTGCGGACGGTGAATCCGCTGGGCAAGAGGAAACGAGCATGAGGACACAGGTGCTGGTGGTGGGCGCCGGGCCCGTGGGATTGACCGCGGCCATGGACCTGGCCTCGCGCGGGATCGACGTCGTGATCGCGGAGATCCGCCACGCCGGCGATCCGCCCAGCGTCAAATGCAATCACGTCTCGGCGCGCTCGATGGAGATCTTCCGAAGGCTGGGCGTCGCCGCAAAGTTGCGCGACGCCGGGCTCCCTGCCGACTTCCCGAACGACTGCTCGTATCGGACCACGGCGACCGGCATCGAGCTTTGCCGCATCGACATTCCCTCGCGCGCGCGCCGCTACAGCGCCACCGGCGGCTCCGACACCTGGTGGCCGACGCCCGAGCCGCCGCACCGGATCAACCAGATCTATCTCGAGCCGATCCTGTTCGGCCACGCCGCGGCTCAGCCGCGCATCACCATTCTGGCCCGCACCGAGATCACCGACATCGAACAGGACGCCGACCATGTCGTCGCGCAGGCGCGCAATCTCGACAGCGGAGAGACACTCCGCATCGAAGCCAGCTTCGTGATCGGCTGCGACGGCAGCCGTTCCCTCGTCCGCAAATCGATCGGGGCGAATCTGTCCGGCACGCCGGTGATCCAGCGCGTGCAATCGACCTTCATCGAGGCGCCGCAACTCAAGCAGCTGATGGGCGCGCACAAGCCGGCCTGGATGGTGCTCTCGCTCAATCCGAGGCGCTCGGGCACGACCGTCGCGATCGACGGCCATCACCGCTGGCTGATCCACAATCATCTGAGGCCCGATGAGCCCGAGTTCGACTCGGTCGACCGCGACTGGTCGATCCGCGCCATCCTCGGCGTCGACGAGCGCTTCGAGTACAAAATCCTCAGCAAGGAGGACTGGGTCGGACGCCGCCTCGTGGCCGATCGCTTCCGCGATCGCCGGGTGTTCATCTGTGGCGACGCCGCGCATCTGTGGATGCCCTATGCCGGCTACGGCATGAATGCGGGCATTGCGGATGCCGTCGATCTCTGCTGGCAATTGGCGGCGCATCTCAACGGCTGGGCGCCGGCCGCGATCCTCGATGCCTATGAGGCGGAGCGTCAGCCGATCACCGAGCAAGTCTCGCGCTTTGCGATGGATCACGCGATGAAGATGATGGCGCAGCGCGGCGGCGTCTCAGTGGAGATCGAGGACGACACCCCCCGCGGTCACGCAGCGCGCGCGGCGCTGGCGAGGGCGGCCTACGATCTCAACGTTCAGCAATATTGCTGTGCAGGATTGAACTTCGGCTACTATTACGATGCCTCGCCGATCATCGCCTATGACGGCGAAACCCCGCCGGCCTACACGATGGGGAGCTTCACGCCCTCGACCGTGCCGGGCGCCCGTTCGCCGCATCTGTTCCTGCGCGACGGACGATCGCTCTACGATGCGTTCGGGCCGGGCTACACATTGCTGCGGTTCGATCCGGCGATCGATGTGGCTCCGCTGAAATCCGCCGCGGACGAGCGCGGCATGCCGCTCGCGCTCGTCGACATCGCCGCAGACGAGGCCAACGGCGCCTATGCTGAAAAACTGGTGCTGGTGCGGCCCGACCAGCACATCGCCTGGCGCGGGCAGGTCGCGCCTGAGAATCCACCGGGCTTGCTCGCGCGCATCACCGGCGCTGCGGCGTAACGAGAACGCAACTGGGGAGGAGAACGTGTTTCACGTTGCAAAGCGCCGCATCCTGGCCGTGCTGACGGCCGCGACTTTCGCCGTGCTGCCGCCGGAGCCCAGCGAGGCGGCCTATCCGGAGCAATTGATCAAGATCATCGTGACCTTCCCGCCCGGCGGCAGCGCCGACACCGTGATCCGTGCGCTCGAGCCGGTGGTCACCGCCGAGCTCAAGCAGGGCCTGGTGATCGAGAACCGCGCCGGGGCAGGGGGCAATATCGGCATGGCCGCGGTCGCGCAGGCCGCGCCGGACGGCTATACGCTCGGCGTCGCGCCCGCAGGTGCGCTGACCGTGAACCCGCACCTCAATCCGTCGATGCCGTTCGATCCGAAGCAGCTCGCGCCCATCACGTTGCTTGCGGAAATCCCCTTCGTGCTGGTCGCCTCCGCCAACGTGCCGGCGCACTCGGCGGCGGAGACGATCGCGCTCGCCAAGGCAAAGCCGGGTGCGCTGTCGATCGGACATGGCGGCAATTCGACCGCCATGCATCTGACGGCGGCGCTGTTCACGCAGAAGGCCGGCATCGCCATGGAGCTGGTCCCGTATCGCGGGACTGCGCCGGCGACGGTCGATGTCCTCGCCGGCCACGTCCCCTTCGCGGTGCTGGACATTCCCGCATCGAAGCAGCTGATCCTCGAGGGCAAGCTCAACGCGGTCGGCGTGTCCTCGGCGCGCCGTCTGTCATCCCTTCCCGATGTGCCGACACTGGCCGAGAGCGGCATCGCGGGTTTCGAATCCGTCGGCTGGTTCGGGCTCGTTGCCCCGGCCGGCACGCCGCCCGCCATCGTCGCGAGGCTGAACGAAGCCTTCGTGAAGGCCCTGAAGGATCCGTCGGTCGCCGAGAAGATCCGGACCCTCGGCGCAGAGCCCGCGCCAACTTCGCCGGAGCAGTTCGGCCGCTTCATCGAGAGTGAAAGCACAAAATGGGGCAAGCTGATCAGCGAGGCCGGCATCAAGGCGAACTGAATGTCATCTGCGGCGCCTTCTCGTCGGCCATCATGCCGGCGCCGTCATCAACGCCCGCCGCATCACGTCCCACATCCGCGGCTCGTTCATGTGCGTCACGTTGAACCGCATGAAGTTTTGCGCGGTCTGCGACACGCTGAAGACGTTGCCGGGCGCGAGCACGACGTTCTCATTCAGCGCTGCGCGGGCGACCTGCGTGGCATCCTGTCCGGCCGCGAGGCGGCACCAGAGGAAGAAGCCGCCGCGCGGCATCAGCCAGGGCTCGATGCCAAGAGCCTGAAGTTTGCGCGCGACGTCGCGGCGCGTGCGTGTGAGCCTTTGCCGGAGCTCGTCCATGTGCTTGCGATAGCTGCCGCCGGCCAGGACGGCGGTGATGATCTCGGTCGCGACCGGGCTTGGGCCGCCGAAACTGGTTGCGACCTGGAGGTCGACGAGATGCTCGATCCAGTCGGGCCGCGCGGCGATGTAGCCGCAGCGCACCGAAGCCGACAGCGTCTTGGAGAAGCTGCCGATGCGGATCACGCGGTTCAAGCCATCCAGCGCGGCCAGGCGCGGCGAGCGCTCCGGCTCGAAGTCGCCGAAGATGTCGTCCTCGATGATGGTGAGGTCGTGGCCCGTGGCCGCGGTCAGGAGCCGGTGCGCAGTCTGGAGCGAGATCGTCGCGCCGGTCGGGTTGTGCAGCGCTGAATTGGTGATGTAGAGCCGCGGCTTCTCGCTGCCGAGAATCTGCTCGAAGCGCGCGATGTCAGGGCCCGACGGCGTGTAGGGTATGCTGACGATCCTGACCTGATGCGCGCGCAGCAGCGCACGAAAATTGAAATAGCAGGGGTCGTCGACCAGCACGGTGTCGCCGGGCCGCAGCAGGAAGCGGCAGATCAGGTCGGTCGCCTGCGTGCCCGAGCCGGTCAGCATCAGCTGGTTGATCGAAGCCTCGATCCCGTCTTCGGCGAGGCGCGCCAGCAGCAGACGGCGCAGCGCGAGCGAGCCGGACGTCGAGCCGTAATTGGTCAGCACGCTCGCCTCGGTCCGCGCCAGCGCGCGGGCGGCGCGGCGTAAGGCCTCTTCGGGCATCCACTCCGGTGGCAACCAGCCGCAGCCGGGTTTTGGCACGGCCGGGTCGGTATCGAGCGATTGCCTGGAGACCCAGAACGGGTCGACCTCGCGGTCGCGGCGCGGCTCGGCCTCGGCAAGTGCCAGCGGCGGCGCCGCCGTCGGTGACACATAGAAGCCCGAGCCGCGGCGGGGGCGGATCAGGCCTTCGGCGGCGAGCCGGTCATAGGCTTCGACGACGGTGGACGGCGAGACGCCCATCGCTGCGGCAAGGCGGCGGATCGACGGCAGGCGGTCGCCGGCACTGAGCGCGCGGCCCGCGACCTTGGCGCGGATCGCGCTCATCACATCCAGGGTCCGCGTTCCGCCGCGTCCCTTCGCTTGCGCCGTGCCGTCCAAGGTGTACTGCCTTCCATACCCATACAGCTCTTCCGGATTGTACTGGATTGTCGCTGGTCTCGCCAGCGCAGAACGCCGAGGATGGCGACCCAACAAGCGAGATGAAAATGCAATCTGCGGGCAGCGGCTGGGGCAGCGGACTTCCAAACGGTCTGTTGGGCGTCATCATCTTCAGCGGCTCGCTGCCGGCGACGCGCGTCGCGGTCGGCGGCTTCTCCGCGCTGTTCCTGACCTCCGCGCGCGCGATCATTGCCGCGCTGATCGGTGCGGCCGTGCTCCTCCTGCTCCGTCAGGCGCGGCCAGACCGCAAGGATCTCGCTTCGCTCGCGATCGTCTCCATCGGTGTCGTGGTCGGCTTCCCCTTGCTGACCGCACTCGCGCTCCAGCACATCACCTCGGCGCATTCGATCGTCTTCATCGGCCTCCTGCCGCTGTCGACCGCGATCTTTGCCGTGCTGCGCGGCGGCGAGCGTCCGCGGCCGCTGTTCTGGCTGTTCGCCGTGCTCGGCAGCGCGACGGTGGCGGGCTTTGCCGTGTCCAGCGACGGCTCGGCCTCGCTCACCGGCGATCTGCTCATGGTCGCCGCGATCGTGCTGTGCGGGCTCGGCTATGCGGAAGGCGCCGCGCTGTCGCGCCGCGTCGGCGGCTGGCAGGTGATCTCCTGGGCGCTGCTGCTTGCGTTGCCGCTGATGCTGCCGCTCGCGATCTGGGCATGGCCGCCGACGTGGGGCGGCGTCGGTGCGCCGGCCTGGATCGGGCTCGCCTATGTCTCGGTCTTCAGCATGTTCGTCGGCTTCATCTTCTGGTACCGGGGACTCGCGATCGGCGGTATCGCGCGTGTCGGCCAGTTGCAGCAGCTCCAGCCGTTCTTCGGCCTCGCGCTCGCAGGCCTGCTGCTGCACGAGCCGGTCGCCTGGAGCATGATCGCCGCGACCGCGCTCGTGGTCGTCTGCGTGTTCTTCGCACGGCGGTACGCGTGAATGCAGTGCAATTCCTGACCAGGCATGTGCGAGCACCAATGTTGATCTAGATCAACGTCCGTGCCGGCACGCGGTATCTCATTGCATGAGGAGAGTTATCTCCCTGATGCATCGCGTGCCTATTTCGCAACGACGTAACAACGCATGGCCGATATCCCCTCTGCAGGTTGGCTGATGTGGCGGTGATCGGCATCCTCGCTCGACCGACAGAAATGCGCCCATCGTTGCGGGAGTATCCATAATTCAATTCGAGCTCTCGAGATAAGAGTAGGTTTGGGAGTAGCGTCATGAACATGACTCGTCGGAATCTTTTGTCTGGCGGTTTGGGAGGCGCGATCTCGGCACTTGCACTCTCGGTCGGCCGAGCGGATTACGACGGTCCTTTGTTGAGCGCGGTTGAAGGTGGCGAAGATTTCTGGCTTGCCACCGACGCCTATGTGTTCGGCTATCCGCTCGTGACGATGGAGATGACGCGGCGGGTCATGACCAATATGGCTGCCGTCGAGGGTACGCGCGGGCCTATGGGGCAATTCATCAAGCTGCGGACCTATCCCGACGCAAGCTTCAGGGATGTGACGGCTCCGAATGCGGATACGCTCTACACCAGTGCGTGGATCGACGTGGGAGACGAGCCGTGGGTCGTCAGTATCCCCGACATGAAGGACCGCTATTTTCTGTTTCCGATGCTTGATGGCTGGACAAACGTATTCCAGGTCCCGGGCAAGCGCACGACGGGGACCAAGGCGCAGGTCTATGCGATCACCGGCCCGGGTTGGAAAGGCAAGCTCCCTGCCGGCGTGAAGGAATACAAGTCGCCGACGAGCATCGTATGGATTCTAGGTCGCATCTACTGTACCGGCACACCCGAGGACTACGCGGCGGTGCACGCCGCCCAGGATGAGTGCAAGCTCTTCCCCCTGAGCGCCTACGGGCAATCCTACACGCCTCCACCTGGCAAGGTCGATGCGGCGATCGACATGACCACCCCGGTGCGCGATCAGGTCAATCGTATGGACGCCGTGGCATATTTCAGCCTTCTGGCTCAACTGATGAAACGCAATCCGCCGGGAGCCGCCGACGCTCCTGAGCTGGCCAAATTCGCGAAGATCGGTCTCGTTCCGGGCAAGGATTTTGACGCGAGCAAGCTCGACGCCGATTTTGCGAAGCGCATCCCGCAAGTCGGTTTTGACCGGATCATGATCCAATTCAAGGTCAACAAGGCCATCAGGAACACGAACGGCTGGGCATTCGACACGGAGACCGGCGTCTACGGCACCGACTACCTCAATCGTGCCCTGGTCACAGCCATCGGGCTCGGTGCCAACCGAATCCAGGATGCCTGCTATCCGACGTCGCAGAAGGACGTCGATGGTAAAGATTACGTCGGCAGCAACAAGTATGTGATGCGCTTCCCGAAGGGGCAGCTTCCTCCTGTCGGCGGCTTCTGGTCGCTGACGATGTACGACGAGAAGTATTTCTTCGTCGCCAATCCGCTCAACCGCTATTCGATCAGCGCTCGTCAGAATCTCAAGCCCAATCCGGACGGAACGATCGACCTCTATATCCAGAAGGATTCGCCTGGAACGGACAAGGAGTCGAACTGGCTGCCCGCACCCGCCGGCAAGTTCGTTCTGATGCTGCGGATGTATTGGCCGAACGAGAAGGCGCCTTCGATCATCAACGGCAGCTGGTCTCCGCCGGCCGTCAGGAGGGTTGCGAGCAGCTGATCCCAAGGGGCCAGCAGGCGGAGTCGCACTGGGAGCACTCAAGCTCATGGGCTGGCAGAACCTGAGGAGGTCAGGATGAAGGTTGCGCTATTGTCGGCGGCACTTCTCGGAGGCCAGCTGGTCACGCCCGCTTCTGACCGCGTCCCCCATTTGAATGTGGAGGTCCTGTGCAAGGCGACGGTGGCTGATGACAAGGCAAACGGAGTCGTTCTGGGGCAGAGCCTCGAGAAATGCATGAGTGATGAAACAGACGCTCAGCAACAGCTGAGCGCCCTTTGGACCGCAAATGCCGGTCCCGTTCGGGATCGCTGCGAAGCCGAGGTAACTTCAATCCCCTACGCCCAAAGCTACGTTGATCTTCTGTCTTGTATTCAGTCTGCTGAATCGGCGAACCCACGGCCCTCGGCGCCTCTCAAGGGCGCAAGCAAGAATCGAAATGCGAAATAGCTCTCGGTTTGGGTGAGGCGATGGCCTCACTCGCCTCCCATCACGGTCCGGGTCAGCGCGCTCCGTGCAAACTTCTTCAGCGGCATCGGCTTGCCGAACAGATAGCCCTGCACGTGGTCGAAGCCGAGTTCGTTCGCGGCGACGAGGTCGGCGCGGCTCTCCACGCCTTCGGCGATGGTGCACGCGCCGTAGCCGTGCGCGAGCTCGACGATGTGGCGGCACACCGTGCGCTTGAGGCGATCATTGCCGCTGCCGGTGACGAAGTGCCGGTCGGCCTTCAGCTTGATGAAGGGAATCTTGTCGAGGTCCATCAGCGACGGCCAGTTGGCGCCGAGATTGTCGATCGACAGGCCGATGTTGTGCAGGCGCACCTCGCGCGCGACCTCGGCGAGGAGATCGAGGTCGCGGATCGCCTCCTCGCTGTCGATTTCGATCGTCAGTCCGCCGAAGGCCGGATGCGTCGGCATGCGGCGGCAGAGGTCGCGCGCGGCCTGCGGCTCCTTCAGATATGACGCCGGCAGGTTGATCGAGAGATCGACCGGGCTCTGCTGCTCCAGGAGATAGTGCCAGTCCTGCACGGCGCGCTCGATCACGAATTCCGACAGGTCGCGCAGATGCGGATCGTGGGGCTCGGGAATGAAATAGGCGGGCGGCACGACGCCCCAGGTCGGATGCCGCATCCGCACCAGCGCCTCGGCGCCGCTGCGGATCAGCGTGCGCGCGTCGATCTTGGGCTGGTACCAGAGCTCGAGCCAGCCGGCATGCAGGGCCTCGCCGACATACACGGCCGGGCTCGGCGCCGGCTCCTCCGGCAGCAGCATCGCGATGCGCTCGCGCAGCGTCTCCGCGGCAAAGGGCGTCGTCAACGGCGGCAGCATCGCAAGGCCATACTCCTCGCCGACCTGCTGCACCGCCTTGACGATGATCGACTCGCGGGCGCCCACGGTCAGAACCTTGCCGTCGAAGGCCTCGCGCACCAGCGTCTCCAAAAACTTGCCGGGCTCGATGCCGTCGGCGGCGATGCCGAGCAGGATCAAATCCGGCAAGTCGCTGGTCAGCACGGCTTGCAGCTCTTCGGCGCTGGCGCATTCGCTGGTGACGAAGCCGAGATCCTCCAGCACCTCGGCGAGGAAAGCGCGCAGGTGGCGCTTGCTGTCGGCGACGCATGCGCGCGGCATCATTTTTCGCCGTCCGAAGGTTTTGGGCCTTCGTCCGGCGAGCTCAACAAGTTCATCGTTCATCGCAAACCACTCCCGTTCCGCGAATGGTGTTAGCGATGGGAGCAGTTTCAAATATGGAGGGCTTCAGCCGATTGTTGAATTATCTGGGTAACGTTAAAGCACGCAGCTCGTCTAAAATTGTTCGGATTTCGCTAGAGAAGTTTTTACGTCTGAACGTGCGTGACGGCTGTGTGACACCGTCATCGCGGAAGATTCCCGAACGTCGCGGTCGGTGCGCAAGAAGCAGCGGTGTCCTGCAATAGGACGAAGCCGTTTGCGTTTCGCCCAATTGAATAATGGACGCCTCAATTGCTTGTGGCCTTGTCGTGTTGGGCCATCCCGACCGCCTTGTAATCGTAGGTCGGATAGAACTCGGTGCGGTAGGGACCCCACGCGGTGTCCTCGATGATGCGATTGACTTCGCGTAAGCGCGACGCCGGCAGGCGCAGCGTGATCACCTGGCCGATTCCCATCATCACATACCAGCTCACGACCTCGACGCCGGGCGGCGGGAAGGATTTGTAGTAGCCCTGTTTCTCGAGCTGCGCGTTCAGCTCGTTCAGCGGGCGCGACTGGTCGTGCTTGAAGAAGATGGTGAGCAGCACCGCATTGTCGGCGGTTGGCGCGGCATTGCCTTGCGGCGGCGACGTCTGCGCCGTCGTCGCCGATGTGAGCGCCAGCGCGCCCGTGAGTAGCGCCACCATCGTCAATGTCAGTCGAGCCGGTCTCATCGCGACCTCCTTCTCAATGCTTCTGCGGCGCATCGGAGGATAGTTGCGGCAGCCATGAGCGACGAACTCATTTTCGCGCGATGCGCGCAAGTTCCGCCTTCGCTCGTGACAGTTCTGCGACAATGGGTCCGGCCGCGACGGCCCAAATGTGAAATACCTCACATGCGCATTGCTGCACGTGCGCTATTGCTCCGCACAGCCGGTGGTGGGCTGTCGAGGATTGCAGCTATGTCGATGCGGCGAATGATCTATTGGTGGTTCAGGTTCGTGCTGTCAGGGCGATTTATGGATCGCTTCCTGTGCCTGCCGCGTTAGCCGCGCGAGATCAGGTCTGCCCGATCAATTTGCGAAACGCCGCCGCGCCGTCCTGCACGGCGTCGCGTCCCTTCCAGGCCAGATAGGAGAGCTTGCCGCCGAGCGTGTCGTGGCTGCGCAGCCGTCGCGAGCCGAGGATGTGCCCGACATTGGAGGGGAAGCGGCTCACCTCGGCGGACACCAGTGCCGCGATCGCGTCCATCAATTGCTGAAGGCGGACCCCCCATTCGCTGGCCTCGATGCCGTCGATGCGGACCTTGAGCGCATATTCGGTGTCGTAGATCTCGGCGAGCAGGTCGCGCGCGACCAGCACGCGGTTGTGCCGGAGCGCGACCCGCAGGGCGAGGCGCTTGTCATCGAGCCTGTCGAGCACCATCGGCACGACGCAGGCATAGGGCGTCGCGGCGACGTCTGCGGCGCTCTTGCTGGCGGCCGCCTTGGTGGCGAGGCGCACCAATTGCCAGGACGTCTTCAGGCGCCGTGCCACCAGCGTCAGCGCGTAGGGCAGCGCTTCGGGATGGGCCTTCTTGAAGGCGTCGAGCTGCGCGGTGATCTGCGCGACCTGGCCGTCGTCGAATTTCGCGATCTTCTCGGGCAGCTTTTCGTTGAACTTCGGCAGCGCGTCGCCGGCGCGCAGCACGTGCTGCATCTTCCTCACGTCGTCGAAGGCGGTGCGCGAGGCGGTGTACTGCGCGAGCTTGCCGCGCGCGAACTCGGCGCTCTCGGCTGAAGCCAGCGTGTTCTCGAGGACCTTGATGACCTTGGTCTGGAAGATCGAGGCGGTCTTCAGCACTTCCTTCGGGTTGTTGGCGGCGACCTGGTCGTTGATCGCCTTGATGTAGTCGCGCGCCATGGTCGGCAGCAGGTCGCGGCAGATCCACTCCCAGATCGGGGTGAGGGTGTTGCGCGAGATCCGCCCCAGATTGGCATGCTCGGGCGCGCCGTCGATCAGCAGCAGCTCGAGCGGCGCGAAGAAATAACGCGACGGGTTGGTGGCGCGCGCCTGGTTGGATCCGTCCTTGCGAAACTCGGCGCGCAGGCGCGCTTGGATCTCGGCCGAGCCCGGCATGTCGATGCCGCAGAGCTCGAGCCGCTCAAGCTCGCTGAGCAGACAGCTCCGCGACAGCGGCGTCAGCCTCTGCAAGAACTCGGACAGCCGATCGATCTCGTTCATGGCACGCAATCTTTCGCAGCGTTTCCCACCAAGCCCTACAGGGCTCGAGGCGGGGAGGCATTTGCGCGCTCTCAATCCTGCCAAGAGAAGCAAGTCATTGTTAATTAATCCGTAAAAACCGGGAGCCGCGAGGTCCGGCCGGGACGCCGTGGTTAAGGAGGTTGCCGCGCGCCGGCTCGGGTTCCGAACGGAAATCTCAACTCTGGCGCGGTGAGTGGACGCGGCGCGCAAGCACAAATTGTGCCGAAGTCGATATTTCAGCACAAAACCGTCAAAATCACCGTAGTCTTACGGAGCAAAAAGTTAACCACAGACCGGGGTGGGTTCCGGTAAACGAACCACATGGGGTCACAGAATGATACGGCCACTGATTCGCGGCCGTCGGAATGGTACGAGAGCGGCGCTGCTCCAGCTGATGAGCTCGATTTCGTCCGCCTGAACGCGGCCCGGACCAAGGCTGCCGACGAAATGGCCGCCGCCATCGCCCGCGAGCTCAACGGCCCCCTGACGGCGCTGCTGCTCTACATGGGCGAGATCAAGCATCACAGCGATCAGCTCGCGCCTGTCACCGGCGACCGTGCCTATTTGCAGCGGGTGGTGGAGAATGCGCTGGCGCAGACCGAGCGCGTTTGCGGCCTCGTCAAGCAGCTTGCCGGCCCTCACAAGGGTGTCCTGCCGGCCCCGTCCGGCGCCGAGGATGCAGAATTCAAGCCGGCCCGCGCGGCGCAGCCGCAGCGCCTGCCCAGCGCCGAGCTTATCGGCCTGTCGGGCCAGAAGCGGCTGACCAAGCGCGAGCGCGAAGTTCTGCGGCTGATCAGCGAGGGCTATTCGAACAAGCAGGGCGCGCTGCGGATGCAGATCAGCCCGCGCACGTTCGAGAGCCATCGCGCCGAGGCGATGCGCAAGCTCGGCGCGCGCAACACCGCGGACCTCGTCCGTGCGGCGCTGCTGCATTCGATCGATTGAGATCCATGTGTTGCCCGGGCCTGAGACAGGCCGGGAACCCCAACGCGCTCAGAAATAGTCTTCGGCGAAGGGACGCGCGCGCGAGCCGGACCGCAGCGGCTTGGGCTCTTCCTTCGGCGCGTTCGGGATGATCGTGATGGTCCAGCGCGGCGGCGTGCTCGATTCCTGCTCCAGCACCGAACGAACGAAACCAGTCACCGTCGCCTCGCCAGACTTCACCGTCGCCATCCGGCCGTTGAACTGTGCGATGCGGAAGCGACGGACCTCTTTCTGGTCCGCGGTCTCATAGGTGAACATGGAAACCCTCCTGGTTTCCGGCGACTATCACCACCTATGATTAGCCATCTCTAAAAATCCCAAACCGTAGAAGTACGGCGGGCTTTCATAGAGTTTGCTACTTCTGCGGCTCCTGCGCGCGCGCCGCGTCAAAGGCGCCGTCCATCAGGTCCAGCAGATCGCGGAATTCGATCTCGTCAAGCGTTTCCGCGGTCTGCTCCAGCCGCAGCGCCAGCGCCGCGAGCCTGACATAGCCGAACGTCCCGGCCGCGCTCTTCAGCGAATGCGCTTCACGCGCGATCCTGGCGTGGTGCTGCGCGAGCGCGAGCGTGCGGAACAGTTGCAGGCGTGCGCAGGTCTCGCTCCAGAACACGGTGCGCACTTCCTGGGCGCCGTCCTCGCCGATCTCCGCCACCAGCGCTGCATACGCACCCGGCTCGCGCACGGGTGCGGCATCGATCGCTTTCCGAACAGGCGCGACGGTCACTTCAAACATGGCTTTGCCTGTCCTGATTGCGGTTCACCGGTCGCGCGGCGCGTGCGGCGCGAGCCCCGTGTCTACGGCATCCGCATTTCAGTTCCGGTAGCAGGACGGAGCGTGTTTGCGCGCCGGCGTTAGCCGAAGGTTTACCATGCGAGGGCGCCGCTCAGTGCGAGCCGAGCAGCCGGTCGTACTGGGCCTTCACGGTGGCGTAGCATTCGCACGCGGTCTGGCGCAGCCCGTCCAGATTGAGGATCTGGATGTGCCCGCGGCTGTAATGGATGAAATTAGCCTGCTGGAGCGTGTTGGCGACCAGCGACACGCTGTTGCGCCGAGCCCCGATCATGTGCGCCATCGCCTCCTGGGTCAGCAGCAGCCGATAGTCGCCCGACAAATCGTGGGTGTGCAGCAGGCAGCGCGACAGCCGCGATTCCACCGGATGGGCGACGTTGCAGCCCGCGGTCTGCTGGACCTGGGCGTACACCGCCAGCCCGTGGCGCGTGAGCAGCGTCCGCAGGCTGCTGCTCTGCTCGGCCGCGCCGCGCAACCGGTCGAGATCCATCACGGACGCGACGCCGGGAACCAGCACGATCGCCGTGTTCAGCGCGCAGGCGTCGCCCATGGTGGAAAGCGTCCCGAGCAAGCTGTCGCGGCCGATCATGGCGACCTGCACATGCTCGCCCTTGGCGAGCTTCACCACCAGCGAGATCACGCCGCGGTGCGGGAAGAAAGCGCGCCTGAGCGTCTCGCCGGTCTCGACCAGCACCGCGTCATGCGGCAGATCCACGGTGCGCAGATGCGGGCGGATCAATTCATAATCGTCTGCCGACAGCGCGGACAGGAAACCGTTGGATGGGCGCACCATCGTTTCCAAAGCTGTCTCCGTCTCCTGCGCCAGCAAAGTCGGGGCAAGCGAAATCGCTCCCCGCACGAGCAGTTTCATCATCTGCCCGTCGGGATATATTGGCAATTGGGACAAGATGTCCGGTCGCGCCGATCGCCGCGTCGCTGTGTGCGTCACGGCATGCAGCCAGCGCCATCGTCACGGCAAGGCGCCGATCAGGCGCATGTGCTGGGCTTTCACCGCCGAATAGCAGCCGCAGGAGGTCGTTTCCAGCGCCTGCAGGTCGACGATTTCGATCTGGCCGCGGGTGTAGTGAATGATGCCGGCCTGCTGGAGCGCATGTGCGACCAGCGAAATGGCGTTGCGCCTGACGCCCATCATCTGCGCCAGCGCTTCCTGCGTCAGCGGGAGCATCTCGCTGTTGGAGAGGTCGCGGGCCCGCAACAGCCAGCGCGCCAGCCGCGCCTCGACGGAGTGGAGCGTGTTGCAGAGCAAAGATTGCTGGGCATGCGCGAGGAGGGCCTGCTCATGGCGGACCATGAGGCTGCGAAACGGCGCGCTTGCGGCGGCCACCGCCCGGAACGCCGCGATTTCCAGCATGGATGCAGCTCCGGGGAATAAGACCACCGCGTCCGCCGGCGCGATGCCGTCGGCCAGCGCCGCGCCGGCGCCGACGACGCTGTCGCAGCCCAGCATCGCGACCTCGATCATCTGTCCTTCGGCCAGACCCACCGTGATGGAGACGGAACCGCCATGCGGGAAGTAGACGTGTTTCAGCGCGGCGCCCGCCTTCCCCAAGACAGACTCCCTGACCATTGCCACCGTCGTCAGATGAGGGCGCAGCAGATCGAAGTCTGCCGCGTCGAGTCTTTGCAGCAACTGGTTGGGCGGGCGGCTGCTCGCGGTCATGCAGGTCAATCCGGCGCATGCAATGGATGATCGGCGCCGCGCACCGTTCGTCATTCAGTTGCACGGCAAGAGATTCTATTGCAAAGGTTGTGTATCGTCCATATCGCCGTTAGGGGCAGACAGCCTGCCGCATTGGCGGCGAAGCAAAAACCGGCGCTATTCGCTCACGGGTTTTGCGTCCCGATCCCTGCAGCCATCGCAGGAAAAAGCGGCAAGGGCGCTTTCATGTCGCCGCCATCAACGATTGCCTAGCGGAGCATCGTCCCGCTGGCGACGTTGCCGCGGCCGCGCGGCTGGGTTACCGCGGCGCGGGTCGCCACGGCCGCGAGGTAACCGTCCGTTTACTGCAAACGCGAACTTCGTAACTCCATGCAAGCGGGGAATCGATGGCCGCGTGAGCGCTGCCGCTGCCGGGCCACGCGATTCGATGTCGCGCGCCTCACGTGTATCGCCCTTCAGAAGCAGGACTTTCTCGCGCGGCTCGTCGCGCCGTTGTCGTTGCGTTTACCTCACGTGCTTTGCGGCCGCAGCGCGGCACCGGTTTTGCTGAAAAACGCTTTCGCATCCGGCCGAACGGCAAATTTCTCTTCAATATCCGTATTAGGACGGAGGCTGAAATTAACGGGACCGTGAAAGGGGATGTCTAACGATCCAGAAGCGGACTTCCGTCGATTGCCAGGCGCGACGGCTCGGGCGTCCAGATGCAGGTCGAGGTCAGTAAGGCGTAGCTCATGGATGATCTGTTGCGGGAGTTTTTGACGGAGACCAGCGAGAGCCTGGACACCGTCGACAATCAGCTGGTGAAGTTCGAGCAGGAGCCGAACAACGCCAAGATCCTGGATAACATCTTCCGCCTGGTCCACACCATCAAGGGCACCTGCGGCTTCCTCGGCCTGCCGCGGCTCGAAGCGCTGGCCCATGCCGGCGAGACCCTGATGGGCAAATTCCGCGACGGCATGCCGGTGACCGGCCAGGCCGTGACGGTGATTCTGTCCTCGATCGACCGCATCAAGGAAATTTTGGCCGGTCTCGAGGCAACTGAAGCCGAGCCCGAAGGCAACGACCGCGATCTCATCGACAAGCTGGAAGCGATGGTCGAGCAGGGCATGGCCGCAATGGCTGCGGGCGCTGCTGCTCCAGTCGCTGAGGCCCCGCCGCTGGTGCCGGAAGCACCCGCCGCTGCATCCGCACCCGCAAAAGAAATGACGACCGGCTCGCTGATCGAGCAAACCCTGGAGCGCCCGCTGCGTCCCGGCGAGGTCTCGCTCGACGAGCTCGAGCGCGCCTTCCGCGAGACCGCGATCGAAGCGCCGGTCCCCGCGCCAGTCGCGAAGGCCGAGCCGGCACCTGCGCCGGCGGCCGCGGTTCCCGCTCCCGCAGCGAAGGAAGCCAAGGAAACTGCCAAGCCCGCCGCCAAGGAGAAGGCCGCGCCGAAGAAGTCGATGGCCGACGAGAGTGTCGGTGAGGGCGACCGCATCGCCAACCAGTCGATCCGCGTCAACGTGGATACGCTGGAGCATCTGATGACCATGGTCTCCGAGCTGGTCTTGACCCGCAACCAGCTGCTGGAGATCTCCCGCCGCAACGAGGACACCGAGTTCAAGGTGCCGCTGCAGCGCCTCTCCAACGTCACCGCCGAGCTGCAGGAGGGCGTCATGAAGACGCGCATGCAGCCGATCGGCAATGCCTGGCAGAAGCTGCCCCGCATCGTTCGCGACCTCTCCAGCGAACTCGGCAAGCAGATCGAGCTGGAGATGCACGGCGCCGACACCGAGCTCGACCGCCAGGTGCTCGACCTGATCAAGGATCCGCTCACCCACATGGTGCGCAACTCCGCCGATCATGGCCTGGAGACCCCCGCCGAGCGCTTGGCTAGCGGCAAGGGCGAGCAGGGCACCATTCGCCTGTCCGCCTATCACGAGGGCGGCCACATCATCATCTGCATCGCCGACAACGGAAGAGGCCTCAACACCGAGAAGATCAAGGCCAAGGCGCTCTCGTCAGGTCTCGTCACCGAGGCTGAGCTCGAGAAGATGAGCGAAGCCCAGATCCACAAGTTCATCTTCGCGCCGGGCTTCTCCACCGCGGCCGCCATCACCTCGGTGTCGGGGCGCGGCGTCGGCATGGACGTGGTCCGCACCAATATCGACCAGATCGGCGGCACCATCGACATCAAGTCGGTGGCGGGTGAAGGCTCTTCCGTCACCATCAAGATCCCGCTGACCCTCGCGATCGTCTCCGCGCTGATCGTGGAAGCCGCCGGTGACCGCTTCGCGATCCCGCAGCTCTCGGTGGTCGAGCTGGTCCGCGCCCGCGCCAACTCCGAGCACCGCATCGAGCGCATCAAGGACACCGCGGTCCTCAGGTTGCGCAACAAGCTGCTGCCGCTGATCCATCTCAAGAAGCTGCTCAAGATCGACGACGGCGCCGCCTCCGATCCCGAGAACGGCTTCATCGTGGTCACGCAGGTCGGCAGCCAGACCTTTGGCATCGTCGTCGACGGCGTGTTCCACACCGAAGAAATCGTGGTCAAGCCGATGTCCACGAAACTGCGTCACATCGACATGTTCTCCGGCAACACCATTCTGGGCGATGGCGCGGTGATCATGATCATCGATCCCAACGGCATTGCGAAAGCGCTCGGCGCCGCCGGCTCCTCGGCCCATGACATGGCCGACGAGAACGGCGCGCATCACATCGGAAGTGGCGAGCAGACCACCTCGCTGCTGGTGTTCCGCGCCGGCTCGTCCCAGCCCAAGGCGGTCCCGCTTGGCCTCGTCACGCGCCTCGAAGAGCTGCCCGCCGACAAGATCGAGTTCTCCAACGGCCGCTACATGGTGCAGTACCGCGAGCAGCTGATGCCGCTGGTGGCGATGGAGAGCGTCACCATCGCTTCGCAAGGCGCCCAGCCGATCCTGGTGTTCGCCGACGATGGCCGCTCCATGGGTCTCGTCGTCGACGAGATCATCGACATCGTCGAGGAACGGCTCAACATCGAGGTCGGCGGCTCCTCCTCCGGCATTCTCGGCTCGGCCGTGATCAAGGGCCAGGCCACCGAGGTGATCGACGTCGGCCACTTCCTGCCGATGGCGTTCGCCGACTGGTTCACCCGCAAGGAGATGAAGCCGTCGATGCACTCGCAGTCGGTGCTGCTGGTCGACGACAGCGCCTTCTTCCGCAACATGCTGGCGCCCGTCCTGAAAGCCGCCGGCTACCGCGTCCGCACCGCGCCGACCGCGCAGGAGGGCCTTGCGGCACTGCGCGCGCAAAGCTTCGACGTGATCCTGACCGACATCGAGATGCCCGACATGAACGGGTTCGAGTTCGCGGAAGTGATCCGCTCCGACAACAACCTTGCGGCAACGCCGATCATCGGTCTGTCGGCGCTGGTGTCGCCGGCGGCGATCGAGCGCGGCCGGCAGGCCGGCTTCCACGATTATGTCGCCAAGTTCGACCGTCCCGGCCTGATCGCGGCGCTGAAGGAGCAGACCGCGGGCGCGGCCGGCGCCTCCGAGCTGAGCCGGGCGGCGGCGTAAGACGGCGGATCAGGAGATACGCAGATGAGCAAGAAGACGCAAATTGGCGAAGGCGCCATGGTCGAATACGTCACCGCGATGATCGGCGGCCAGCTGTTCGGCCTGCCGATCTCGCGCGTCCAGGACGTGTTCATGCCCGAGCGCGTCACCCGCGTGCCGCTGGCCTCGCGCGAGATCGCCGGCGTGTTGAACCTGCGCGGCCGCATCGTCACCGTGATCGACATGCGCGCCCGTCTCGGTCTGCCCAAGGTCGAGGACGGCAAGGCGCCGATGGCGGTCGGCGTCGACCTTCGCGGCGAATCCTATGGCCTCCTGATCGACCAGATCGGCGAGGTGCTGCGCCTGCCCGAGGACGGCAAGGAGGAAAACCCCGTCAACCTCGATCCCCGCATGGCCAAGCTCGCCGGCGGCGTCCACCGTCTCGACGGCCAACTCATGGTCGTCCTCGATGTTGACCGCGTGCTCGAATTGAAGATCGAAGTGCAGATGGCTGCGTGAACCAACGAAACATCGAAGCCGGAGAACCAAAATGAAAACCTGTTTGGTGGTCGATGATTCCAGCGTCGTGCGCAAGATCGCGCGCCGGATCCTCGAGGGCCTGGAATTCCAAGTCACCGAGGCCGAGGACGGCTCCAAGGCGCTCGAGATCTGCCAGAAGCAGCTGCCCGATGCGGTGCTGCTCGACTGGAACATGCCCGTGATGGACGGCTTCGAGTTCATGGGCCACATGCGCCGCCTGCCCGGCGGCGACCAGCCCAAGGTGGTGTTCTGCACCACCGAGAACAACGTGGCTCATATTGCCCAGGCGCTCAGCGGCGGCGCCAACGAGTACATCATGAAGCCCTTCGACAAAGACATCATCGCCGACAAGTTCGCTGAAGTTGGTTTGATCCCGGTCGGACAAGCCATGGTCTGAGTGTGTCTGGCCTGACGTTCGGGCCAGAGTGTTCCCAGTACAGCTTCGAAGAGGCTATCCGTGACCCCGACCGAGTACGAGTATCTGCGTAAGTTCCTGAAGGACAATTCGGGTCTCGACCTGTCCGCAGACAAGCAATATTTGATCGAAAGCCGCCTGCTGCCGCTCGCCCGCAAGGTGGGGCTGTCCGGCATCGCCGACCTCGTGCAGAAGCTGCAAGCCGGCTCACGCCAGCTGATCACCGACGTGGTCGAAGCCATGACCACCAACGAGACCTTCTTCTTCCGCGACAAGGTCCCGTTCGATCATTTCCGCGACACCATCATGCCCGAGATCATCAAGGCGCGCGCCGGCAAGCGCAGCGTGCGCATCTGGTGCGCCGCCGGCTCGACCGGGCAGGAGCCGTATTCGCTGGCGATGTGCCTGAAGGAAATGGGCGCGGCCCTCACCGGCTGGCGTATCGAGATCATCGCGACCGACCTGTCGCAGGAGGTGCTGGAGAAGGCCAAGGCCGGCATCTACAGCCAGTTCGAGGTGCAGCGCGGCCTGCCGATCCAGATGCTGGTGAAATATTTCAAGCAGACCGGCGAGACCTGGCAGATCAATCCCGAGCTGCGGGCGATGATCCAGCACCGCCAGCTCAATTTGCTGCACGACTTCGCCCAGCTCGGCACCTTTGACGTCATCTTCTGCCGCAACGTGCTGATCTATTTCGACCAGGACACCAAGATCAACATCTTCAACCGCCTGGCGCGCCAGATCGAGCCCGACGGCTTCCTGGTGCTCGGTGCGGCCGAGACCGTGGTCGGACTGACCGATACGTTCAGGCCGATCCCGGAGCGGCGCGGCCTCTACAAGCCGAACGATCCGCGTGCCGCAGTTGCCAAGCCAGTGCTCCCCGGTGCGGCGCCGCGCATGGCGGTCATGGCAGGACGATAGGCATGGCCGAGGATGGCAAGGGCACCGAACGCGTGACGTTCAGTCGCGGCTATGATGTCTGCATCATGGCCATCGACGGCACCTGGCGCCGCGACTGCAAGCTCAATGCGATCTCCGACACCGACGCCATCCTCACGGTGGAAGGCTCGATCCAGGGATTGAACCTGAAGGAGTTCTTCCTGCTGCTGTCGTCCACCGGCCTTGCCTACCGCCGCTGCGAGCTGGTGCGGGTCAACGGCGCCGAGATGGACATCCAGTTCCTGCGCGGCAAGAACCGGAAGAAGCGCGGCGCCGCCGGCGGCCACGACGCGGCGGCCTGATCGGCAGCGCGCCTGCGCAGGACTGCGCGCTTTCCGCGACGTTGCTTTATATTTGCTGAAACATCCGGAAGAATTTGCCGCGGCGGTTTTACGTCGCCTAAGCGCGAACCGTGTATCCATTGCCGGTCTCAATCTCAGGAATACGGCAATGCCCAGAAGTTCCCTCTCCCCTGTCACGTCCAACCTGCCCGACGTCGCCGAGCGGCGTGCGCTCCAGCTGCTGGTGGTCGACGACGACGCCACGCAGCGCAGCCTGATCACGGTCGCGGCCAAGCAGGCCGGCCACGAAGTCACCGTGGCGCCGTCCGTGGCGGAAGCCATCGAGAAGCTCCGCGCCGCGCGCTTCGACTGCGTGACGCTCGACCTCGTGCTGGAGGACGGCGACGGCATCGACGTGCTGCGCGAGATGGCGGAGGCGAAATTCGCCGGTGCCGTGATCGTCATCAGCGGCATGGACGGCAAGCGCCGCAGCGCCGCCCGCAGCTTCGCCCGCTCCGTGGGGATCGAGCTCCAGAGCCTGCCAAAGCCGCTGGACCTCGCGGCCCTGCGCATCAGCCTCGCCAATCTCGGCAAGACCGCGATGGGCCTGCCGGCGATTCACACTTGGGGTGGTGTCGCCACCGACGCGATCGTGGAACGGCACCGCGCCTGAGGCGCGGAGCTGCCATGCGATCAGCCGCGGCAGGTCAGCCGCGCTGATTGCGACTTACGCTGCGCCGCCAGATTCCGACAATTGCTGCAGGGCGTGGCTGAGCTCCGCCCGGCAGGCGTTGAGGGCGGCGCTCGCGGTGGCATAACGCGGCGTCACGTCGTCGAGCACGACGATCTCGGTGGAACCCGCGGTAGCGCTATCGTCTTCGTCCTCCATCGCCGCGTCGATCAGACGCATGCTGATCTCGATGCGCGCGATCAGAGAGCGAAGTTCGGCTGCGATCAACTGACGGCTGTCAGTATCGGCCATCGCGGCGAGCGGGGGTATGCCGGCGTAATTTAGCATGGATATTCTCCGTACCCCGCAATTAGACACCCTGCCGCTACTTGTGCGTTAAGTCCATGTCCCGTACAAATACGGGTGGGCCGAATCCGCGCCGAACGCCATAACGGGATGGCGCGGACGCGAGTCCTTCATGCCAACTGGATGTGGCACATGGCCGAACAAAGCTCTCGCGGTGAAATCTTCGTGGTCGACGATGACCCTGCCGTTCGCGACACCTTGTCGATGGTGTTGAAGGCGGCGGGCTATGAGGTGATCTGTTTTGCGGACGGCGCTGCTCTGCTCTCCGTCGCGCGAACCCGCACACCGGCTGCGATCCTGCTCGACGTGCACATTCCCGGAAAGTCGGGTCTCGACATCCTGAAGGAGCTGCATGGCGAGGACTATCCGGCACCGATCTTCATGATCTCCGGGCAGGGCGACATCACCATGGCGGTGGGCGCCATCAAGAGCGGCGCGCTCGACTTCATCGAGAAGCCGTTCCGCGGCAGCGAGATCGTCGGCCGGCTCGACGAGGCGATCGGGGCCTATGCGCGCAGGCAGGCGGAAAACGCCTCGCCGAAATTCGGCTCGCTGCATTTCCCCGGACGCGAGCCGTTGACGCGCAGGGAGCGCGAGGTGCTGGAGCAGTTCGCCTCCGGTGCGTCCAACAAGGAAGCCGGCCGCACGCTCGGCATCAGCCCGCGCACCATCGAGGACCATCGCGCCAACATCATGAAGAAGCTCGGCGCGCGCAACGCCGCCGACCTGATCCGCATCGTGATGACCGCGGCCCAGCGCGCGTCGTAGAATGGTCTCGTGCCCCGGACGCGGTGCATCATGAAATGATGCACCGCTGAGCCGGGGCCCATCTCTCCGATCTCCGCGCTGGATCGTTCTGGGTCCCGGCTCTGCACGGCAGCGCTGCGCGCTCAGTGCGTCCGGGACACGAGAGCGTGGCATCACCCGTTCAGCGCCTTGCGGATCATCCGCGCGAGGTCCGATTTGCGGTAGGGCTTCGCCAGCAGCAGCACGCCCAAATCCAGCCGGCCGTGATGGATGATCGCGTTCTCGGTATAGCCTGATGTGTAGACCACTTTCAGATCGGGACGCGTCTTCGTCAGCTCGTCGGCGAGCTGCCGTCCGTTCATCTTGCCGGGCATGATGACGTCGGTGAAGAGCAGATCGAACGGCTTGCCGGCGGCGACGATCGCGAGCGCCTCGGCGGCATTCGCGGCCTGCAGGGTGACGTAACCCAGCGAATGCAGCTGCGCCAGCACGTAGTCGCGCACCAGCCGGTCGTCCTCAACCACGAGGATCGTCTCGTGTCCGCCCTCGATCGTCGCCGGCGTCACACCCTCGCCGACCACCGTCGGCGTCTTGCCGGGCGGCAGGTACATCTTGATCGTGGTGCCGTGGCCTTCCTCGCTGTAGATCTTGATGTGTCCCGCGGACTGCTTGATGAAGCCGTAGACCATCGAAAGCCCGAGCCCGGTGCCCTTGCCCGGTCCCTTCGAGGTGAAGAACGGGTCGAACACCTTCGCCAGCATGCTCGCCGGAATGCCGGTGCCGGTGTCGCTCACGGCGATCAGCACGTAATGCCCGGGCCTGACATCGTTGACGCTGCCATAGACCTCGTCGAGATAGGCGGCGCCCGTCTCCACGATCAGCTTGCCGCCGCCGGGCATGGCGTCGCGGGCGTTGAGCGCGAGGTTGAGGATCGCGGTGGTGAGCTGGTTGGGATCGACGATCGCGACGCAGTTCTCGTCCTCGAACACCGATTCGATCTGGATCTGCTCGCCCAGGGTCGGCCGCAACAGCTTTGCGGTGTCGATGATCAGCGAATTGATGTCGATCTCGCGCGGCTGCAGCGGCTGCTTGCGCGCGAAGGCGAGCAGATGCTGGGTCAGCTCGGCGCCACGCGCGGCGGCCTCGTCGATCATCTTGGTGATGGCCGCGAGCTGCGGCTCCTTCTCGACCGCCTCCGCCAGGATCTCGATCGTCCCGGTGATGACGGTGAGGATGTTGTTGAAGTCGTGCGCGACGCCGCCGGTGAGCTGGCCGACCGCCTCCATCTTGTCGGCGTGGCGGATGCGCTCCTCGGCCGCGATCTTGTCGGTGAGGTCGCGGTAGAACACGTTGAACAGCAGGCCCTCGCGGCGCTTCAGCGCGGTGACGCTCAGCTCGGCCTTGAATTCCTTGCCGTCGCGCCGCCGGCACATGAGCTCGCGGCGGCGGTTCAGCGTCCTGCCGTCTTCCTCTTCGAGGAAACGCTGCAGGCCGGCCCTGACCCGATCGCGTTCGCTCTCGGCCACGATCAGGTCGATCGTGCTCTTGCCGAGCACCTCGTCGCGACGCCAGCCGAACAGCTGTTCTGCCTGCGAGTTCCAGTTCAGGATCCGGCCGGCGTCGTCGGTCTGGACGAAGGCATCGAGCGCGGTCTCGACGATGTTGCGGGCGAGCCGTTCGCTCTCCCGCAGGGATTCCTGCGCGAGCCTTGCCTCCGTCATGTCGCGCCCGACGAAGAAGAAGCGGTGCGCCTGCTCGGACCAGCTGCCGAGCCATGACAGCCAGACCTCGTGCCCGTTCTTGTGGAAGCAGCGGGTGTCGTCGAGCTTGGGGCGCTCGCCGCGCCGCAGCGCGCGCATCTGCGCGCGGGAATGCTCGAGATGATCAGGGTGAACGAAATCGGCGCCGCTGCGGCCGATCATCTCGCCCGGCCGGTAGCCGAGAATGGTCTCGCTGCTCGGGCTGATCTGCGCGACATGGCCGTGTGCGTCCATGATCATGATCAGATCCTGCGAGGTGTCGAAGATCTGGCGGCGCTCCTCGAGCTGTTGCTGGAGCACCCGCTCGGCCCGCCGCGCCTCGGTGAGGCTGCGCGCACTCCCGGAGGCGCCGACGATCTCGCCCGAAGGTCCCCTGATCGGCGAGAGGCCGAGCGAGATCTCGACCGGCGTGCCGTCCTTGCGCAGGCGCACCGTCTCGAAGCGCTCGATCGGCTCGCCGCTCGCGATCCGCCGCAGATAGTCCTTGCCTTGCTCGCGGCGGTCGGGCGGGACAATGATGGAGGTGGGCTGGCCGATCGCCTCGTCCGCCGAATAGCCATAGAGGCGTTCTGCCGCCGGATTCCAGCCGGTGATGATGGCCGCGAGCGTCTGCATCACGATCGCATCGTCGGACGATTCGACCGCGGCGCTGAACAATTGCTCGCGCGCCGCATGATGGCTGCGTGCGGCCTCGGTACGGCGATGCTCGCGGACCTCGCGCTCGAGCGCGGCTGTTTTCGCCCTGGTCTCCTCGACCATCTGGGCAAAGGCGCGCGCCAGCACGCCGGTCTCGCCGCTGGCGTCGACCGGAATGTCCGCCGGCCGTCCGCTGCCGATGGCCTCCACCGCCGCGGTCAGGCGGCCGATCGGGCGGGTCAATGACCGCGCCAGCAGCACCGCGAGTGCAGCCGCGGCGAGGACGGCGAGCAGGCCGACGAGCAGGGACGTTTTTTGAATGGCGGCCGGCACGCGGCCGAACACGGCCGGGGGAACGGTCACGATGATTGCGATCCACTCCTTGCCTGCAAGCAGCGCCGGCGCGAGCGCCGCGCCGCTTGGCCGGCCCGCTGCGTTGGTCGTGAGGTGCGTCGACACGTCAGGCGTGCCGGCCGCGGTCGAAAAAAACGGAAAATCATTGCGCCAGTTGGTGGGATGGCCATGCAACGAGCCGAACTCCCGCGTGCGATCGGGATGGACGAGATAGTCGCCACGCGAATTCACGACATAGATTTCCCCTCCCGAGCTCGTCGTCGCGCGGACGCGCTCGAGTGCCGGACGCATGTCGATATTGGCGACGATGATACCGAACGGCTTGCCCTCCGGCGTGAACAGCGGTGTCGCGACCCGCAGGGTCGGAATGTGCAGGTCCGTGGTCCCGCCCTGACGGGTCGCGAGGTCAATCGGCGACACGTAAATCTCGCCCGGCGCGAGCTTGATCGTTTCCTGGAAGTAGGCTCGGTCGGTCTTGTGCGCCAGCTCGCTGTCGGGGACGATCCGTGCTGCGCCATTCGGGCCCGAGCGATCGACCCGGACCAGCTCGCGCTGGTCGTCGTCAAGGCCGATGATTCGAAACTGGCCGTAGCTGGGCTTGGCCTCGATCTCGGCCACGAGCCGCGTCGCGATGCGCTCGCGCCAGATCTGCTCCGAGACGCCGTCAAATGCATCAGTTCCGCCGCCGATATGCGCGCGGATCAGACCGTTGATTGCCGCGGCGGAGCGATAGCCGATCAGATCGCCGCGAACGCCGGAAACGTAGGATTCGAGATTGGTCGCCAGCAGGCGCGACTGGGCTTCGACCCGCTCCAGCACGCGCGGAATGACGGCTTGCGTGATGTTGCGATAGCCGAGCCAGCCGACTGCGGCCACCGTCACCGCCACCAGCAGGATCATCGTGATGGCCAGCCGCGTCGCCAGCGTCATGGGGATGTTCGCTGGACTTCCCGTTTGGCGGCGCTTGTTCTGGACTGGAGCCGAGGAGGCGCCCTCGTCATCGCTGGCCGGAGCTGACATCGGACCTCTCCGGCAGAGCCGCCTTCAGGCAGCCATCGACCGCGGCGAGCAGGGCGCCGGGCCCGAACGGCTTTTGCAGGCTCGCCGCCGCGCCGAGCTTGATCGCCATCTTCAGGAAATCCGGCTCCGCATAGGCGTCCGGCGTGGCGGAACGGCCGGAGATCACGATGATCGGAACGGCCCGCCGCTGTGCCCGGATGTGGCGCATCGTCTCCAGCCCGTCCATCCCGGGCATGAAGATGTCCAGAAACAGCAGGTCGAATGCACTGGCTCCGAATAGGGAAAGCCCCTTGCGGCCGTCGCCGGCGACCGTCACGTGATGCCCGGCCCTCTCCAGGAGCAGCCGGATTGTGATCTGCACGGCGGGGTCGTCATCCACGATCAGGATGTTGGCCACGTCTGAAATCCTCCGGGGCGGAGGGGATCGTCCAGCGCCCCCAAATCAAACCATCAAATATGAAATTGTTGCGCGGATTCCGCCCAGCCTGCAAGCACTTCGCGACGATGCGACGGTTTCCCGGCGCGCCTCGTCCTGGTGCCGCCATTATGCACGCTTTCGTGCACATGACCTCGCCGAATTGGTGATTGAGGCGGTGGAACTGTCCTTCGCGCCGGCCGCGGGAGAGCGCGGCCAATCGCAGCTAGTCGGTCAGGTACTCAGGATAGCGGGCCCGGATCTTGTCTAGCTCGCTCAGGGTGCCCGACAGGTGCTTGCGCAGGTGCTGCTGCGCGGCATCGAAGTCGCCGGCCTCGATCGCGCGCGTGATCAGCTTGTGATGGCGGACGATGTTCTGGGCCTTGCCGGGTGAGGGCAGATGCAGCCGGCGCAGCCGGTCGATATGTCCGCTGCGGCTGCGCACCAGCGACCAGAGGTCCTGCTTGCCGGCGGCGGCATAAAGCTGCGCGTGAAAATCATTGTCGCCGGCGATGAAGCTCTCGAAATCTCCGGCCTTGGCGAATTGCTGCTGCAGCGCGATCGCGTGGTCGAGCCGCATCACCAGGGCCGCGTCATGCTCTTCCGCGAGCAGCCGGACGATTTCGAGCTCCAGCGCCTGGCGCAGGAAATGGGCCTGCTCGGCGCGGCCGACATCGACCCGGCTGACCACGGTCGCGTGCTGCGGAAACACCTCGACCAGCCCTTCTTCCTCCAGCCGCATCAGGGCGTCGCGGATCGGTGTCGAGCTGACACCGAATTGCGCGGCAAGCTCTGTGCGCGACAGCGGCGCGCCTGGCGGCAGTTCGAGCGCGAGAATGGCGTTGCGCAGCCGCTCGAACACCTGCGGCGCGGCCTGCCGGGCCCGGTCGAGGCGGGCGGCCGCGCGGGGCGCGGTATGGACGGTTTCCATGGTGATGGCTCCGGCAGGCTTGCCTTTGATGCACTAATGCATTAGTGCATCAGTAAGCTCGCACGTCAATGGCGGCCGGAGGAAACGAACAACAATGATGAAGCAATTGCAGCGTGGCCTGGCGGCCATGGCCCTAATCGCCGCCGCCCTTTTCGCGCCCGCGGCGCAGGCGCAGCAGAAATCCGAGATCGCGCTGTCGCGCCAGCCCGGCATCTTCTACATGCCGAGCCACATCATGGAGAAGCTGAAGCTGATCGAGAAGCATGCCGGCGCTCTCGGCGTTTCCGGCGTCACCACCAAATGGATCACCTTCTCCGGCGGCGGCGCGCAGACCGATGCGCTGCTCGCGGGCGGCGTCGACATCCTCAACACCGGCACCGGCAATCTGCTCCTCTTGTGGGACCGCACCCGCGGCGGCGTGAAGGGCATCGTCGCGACCTCGGCGCAGCCGATGACGCTGATCAGCCGCGACGACAACATCAAGTCGATCAGGGATTTCGGCCCCGCCGACAAGATCGCGGTGCCGACGGTGAAGGTGTCCACGCAGGCGATCGTGCTTCAGATCGCCGCCGCCGAAGCGTTCGGCGCCGACCAATGGTCGAAGCTCGATGCCAACACCGTGCAGCTCGGCCACCCCGACGCCTATGCGGCGCTGTCCAATCCGAAGCACGAGGTGCACACCCACTTCTCGATCCCGCCCTTCACCTTCCTGGAGCTGAAGAACGTGCCGGGCGCGCATGTCGTGCTGAACTCGCCCGACGTGATGGGCGGCCCGCTCAGCCAGGCGCAGTTCTTCACCACGACCAGGTTTGCCGAGGCCAATCCGAAGATCATCCAGGCGGTGCGCGATGCCACCAAGGAAGCGCAGGATCTGATCCGCAGCGACACCAGGCAGGCGGTCGAGATCTACAAGGAAATCACCGGCGACAAGACCTCGGTGGAAGAGCTGCTCGATCTCCTCAAGCAGCCCGGCATGATGGAGTGGAATCTCGAGCCGCAGGGCACGATGAAGTTCGCCGCGCATCTCTACAAGACCGGGACGCTGAAGACCCAGCCCAAGGCCTGGACCGACTACTATCTTCCCGTCGCGCATGACCTGAAGGGCAGCTGATGGCGCTGCTCGACGTCAACGGAGTGACGCTGCGCTACAAGACATCCAGCGCCGTCGTCACCGCCACCGAGAGGGTGAGTTTCACGGTCGACAAGTCCGACCGCTTCGTGCTGCTCGGGCCGTCCGGCTGCGGCAAGTCCACCTTGCTCAAGGCCGTCGGCGGCTACATGTCGCCGAGCGAAGGCCGCATGAGCATCAGTGGCCGCGAGATCCACGGCCCCGGCGCCGACCGCATGATGATCTTCCAGGAGTTCGACCAGCTCCTGCCGTGGAAGAGCGTGCTCGCCAATGTGATGTTCCCGCTGCTGACCGCGCGAAAGCTCTCGCGCAAGGACGCCGAGGCGAAGGCGCGGGCCTATATCGAGAAGGTCGGCCTCACCCGCGTGGTCGATGCCTATCCGCACACGCTGTCCGGCGGCATGAAGCAGCGTGTCGCGATTGCGCGCGGCATGGCGATGGAGCCGGACATCCTGCTGATGGACGAGCCGTTCGCCGCGCTCGACGCGCTGACGCGCCGGACCTGCCAGGACGAGCTGCTCCAGCTCTGGAGCGAGACCAAATTCACCGTGCTGTTCGTGACGCATTCGATCGCCGAGGCGATCCGCATCGGCAACCGCATCCTGCTGCTGTCGCCGCATCCCGGCCGGGTCAAGGCCGAGGTGGTCGACGTCGACAAGGTCTCGAACGAGAACGGCAGTGCCGGCCGGCTGGAGAAGGAGATCCACGATCTCCTGTTCGCCGGCGAAGCAACGGCGCACTAAGGGAGCCGCGTATGGGCGAAGCGAGAATATTACTGCGTGACGCGCAGGTCGCCGTCACCGGCGCAGGCGAGGTCGAGCGCAAGCTGAGTGTGGCCGAGCTGCTCTGGAACGACGGCTTTGTGCGCAAGACCGTGATCATCCTGTTCCTCGCGGCGGTCTGGGAGGCCTACGGCGTCTATCTCGACAATCCCCTGCTGTTTCCGACGCTGCACGACACCATTGTGACGCTGTACGACCGCGTGAAAGACGGCACCATTCCGATGCGGGCCTGGACCTCGCTAAAAGTGCTGTTCATGGGCTATTCCGCCGGCATCGTGCTCGCCGCGATCTTCACGATCCTCGCGATCTCCACCCGGATCGGCACCGACTTCCTTGAGACGGTCACGGCCATGTTCAACCCGCTGCCGGCGATCGCGCTCCTGCCGCTGGCGCTGATCTGGTTCGGGCTCGGCAATGGCAGCCTGGTCTTCGTGCTGATCCATTCGGTGCTGTGGCCGGTCGCGCTCAACACCCATTCCGGCTTCAAGAGCGTGTCCAACACGCTGCGCATGGTCGGGCGCAATTACGGTCTGCGCGGATTGCCTTATGTGGCGAAAATCCTCATCCCCGCAGCGTTCGGCTCGATCCTCACCGGTCTCAAGATCGGTTGGGCCTTCGCCTGGCGCACCCTGATCGCGGCCGAGCTGGTGTTCGGCGTGTCCTCTGGCCAGGGCGGGCTCGGCTGGTTCATCTTCGAGAACCGCAACCTCCTCGACATACCTGCGGTTTTCGCGGGCCTCTTGACGGTGATCATCATCGGGCTCTTTGTCGAGAACCTGATCTTCCGCGCCATCGAGCGGAACACCGTCCAGAAATGGGGCACCCAATCATGACCAAGAAGAAAATCACGCCCGACCAGCTGCGCAGCGCGCGCTGGTTTGCACCCGACGACCTCCGCTCGTTCGGCCATCGCTCCCGCACCATGCAGATGGGCTACGCTCCCGAGGAGTGGAAGGACCGCCCGATCATTGCGATCCTCAACACCTGGTCGGATGCGCAGCCCTGCCACATGCACTTCAAGTCGCGCGTCGACGACGTCAAGCGCGGCATCCTGATGGCGGGCGGCCTGCCGGTCGAGCTGCCGGCGCTGTCGCTGTCGGAGTCGCTGCTCAAGCCGACCACCATGCTCTATCGCAATCTCCTGGCGATGGACGCGGAAGAGCTGCTCCGCAGCCATCCCGTCGACGGCGTGGTGCTGATGGGCGGCTGCGACAAGACCACGCCGGCGCTGCTCTTGGGCGCGACCTCGATGAACATCCCGGCGATCTACCTGCCGGCCGGTCCCATGCTGCGCGGCAACTGGAAGGGCAAGACGCTCGGTTCCGGCTCGGACGGCTGGAAATATTGGGACGAGCGCCGCGCGGGAAAGATCTCCGACAAGGACTGGCTCGACATCGAGGCCGGCATCGCCCGCAGCTACGGCACCTGCATGACCATGGGCACGGCCTCGACCATGACCGCGATCGCGGAAGCGATCGGCATGACGCTGCCGGGCGCCTCCTCGATCCCCGCGGCCGACGCCAACCACATCCGCATGGCCAGTGAATGCGGCCGCCGCATCGTCGAGATGGTGTGGGAGGATCTGACGCCGAAGGTGATCCAGACCCGCAGGGCGTTCGAGAATGCGATTGCGGTCGCCATGGCGATGGGCTGCTCCACCAATGCGATCATCCATCTGATCGCGCAGGCCCGCCGCGCCGGCCAGGACATCGGCCTCGACGATTTCGAGATCGCGAGCCGCAAGGTGCCTGTCATCGCCAACGTCCGCCCGAGCGGCGACGCCTATCTGATGGAGGACTTCTTCTATGCCGGCGGTCTGCCGGCGCTGATGGGGCAGATCAAGCAGCATCTGCATCTCGACTGCGTCACGGTGACAGGCAAGACGCTGGGCGAGAACATCGAAGGGGCCGAGGTGCACAATGCCGACGTCATCCGCGGCGTCGACAATCCCATCTACAAGGAGGGCGCGCTCGCCGTGCTCAAGGGCAATCTCGCGCCCGACGGCTGCGTCATCAAGCCTTCCGCCTGCGCGCCGCGCTTCCTCAAGCACACGGGTCCGGCGCTGGTGTTCGACGACTATCCGTCGATGAAGAAGGCGGTCGACGATCCCAACCTCGACGTCACCGAGGATCACATTCTCATCCTGCGCAATGCCGGGCCGCAGGGCGGGCCGGGCATGCCGGAATGGGGCATGCTGCCGATCCCGACAAAGCTCGTGAAGCAGGGCGTGCGCGACATGGTGCGCATCTCGGATGCGCGCATGAGCGGCACCAGCTACGGCGCTTGCATCCTGCACGTCTCGCCGGAATCCTACATCGGCGGCCCGCTGGCGCTGGTGCAGAACGGCGATCGCATCACGCTCGACGTCGCCGCGCGCACCATCAATCTCGACGTATCAGAGGCCGAGCTCGAAAAGCGTCGTGCCGCCTGGAAGCAGCCCGAGCGCCGCTTCGAGCGTGGCTATGGCTGGATGTTCACCAAACACATCAAGCAGGCCAATGACGGCTGCGACTTCGACTTCCTCGAGACCGATTTCGGCGCGCCGATCGGCGAGCCGTCCATCTATTAGCCACCTGTCATTCCGGGGCGCCGCAAAGCGGCGAGCCCGGAATCCATAACCACGATCGTGAGTATGGATTCCGGGCCTGCGCCGTTCCGGCGCATCCCGGAATGACGAAAAAGAGAGCATGAGATGACAAAACTCAGCGAAGCCGCCCGCAACAAGCTCAAATCCGTCTCCACCGCCACCGTCGCCACCGCTTTGTTCAAGCGTGGCCTGCGCATCCAGATGATCCAGGATGTGCATCCCGTCGGCCCCGACCAGCCGACCATGGTCGGCGAGGCCTTCACGCTGCGCTACATGCCGGCGCGCGAGGATCTCAACACCATCGACGTCTTCAAGGACCGCTCGCATCCGCAGCGCAAGGCGGTGGAGGACTGCCCGCCCGGCGCCGTGCTGGTGATGGACAGCCGCAAGGACGCCCGCGCGGCCTCGGCCGGTGCGATCCTGGTGACGCGGCTGATGAAGCGCGGCGTGGCCGGCGTCGTCACCGACGGCGGTTTTCGCGATTCGGCCGAAATTGCAAAACTCGGCATTCCCGCTTACCACCATCGCCCCTCGGCGCCGACCAACCTCACGCTGCACCAGGCGATCGAGATCAACGTTCCGATTGGCTGCGGCGATGCGCCGGTGTTTCCCGGCGATGTCATCCTCGGCGACGCCGACGGCGTCATCGTGATCCCCGCGCATCTCGCCGACGACATCGCCAACGAGACCTTCGAGATGACCGCGTTCGAGGATTTCGTCACCGAGGAAGTCGGCAAGGGCCGCGGCATTTTCGGTCTCTATCCCGCCACCGATCCGCAGACGCTCACCGATTTCGCGGAATGGCGGAAGAAGAACGGCCGCTGAAACCAAGACTCAGCCACATCAAGAAACAGGCCGGCCGCATCAAGCGCCGGCCTTTTAACAAGCAGGGAGGACTTATATGAACTTCACGCGACGTAACCTCATGGCCGGCGCTGCCGCGGCGGCAGCTTCGACACTTCTCGCCCGCGCCGCCGGTGCCCAGGCGTTCGCGTTCACGCCGAACCAACGCTATCCCGATCCCGCCGTCCAGGTCCTCGATCCGAGCTTTGGCAAATACCGGCTCTATTCCTCGACGGTCGAGCAGGTCGCGACCGGCATGCGCTGGGCCGAAGGGCCCGCCTATTTCCCCGAGGGCGGTTATCTCCTGTTCTCCGACATTCCCAACAACCGGATCATGAAGTTCGACGAGAAGACCGGGCAGACCAGCGTGTTCCGGGCCAATGCCAATTACGCCAACGGCAATGCGCGCGACCGCCAGGGCCGCCTCGTCACCTGCGAGCACTCCGTCACCCGCCGCATCACCCGCACCGAGAAGGACGGCAAGATCACCGTGCTCGCCGACAAGTTCGAGGGCAAGCGGCTGAACGCGCCGAACGACATCGTGGTGAAGTCGGACGACAGCATCTGGTTCACCGATCCCCTGTTCGGCATCAACGGCGAGTGGGAAGGCAAGAAGGAGAAGGCCGAGCAGGCCACCACCAACGTCTACCGCATCGCCAAGGACGGCAAGCTCAGCGCCGTCCTCACCGACCTCGTCAATCCGAACGGCCTTGCCTTCTCGCCGGACGAGAAGAAGCTCTACATCGTCGAATGGAAGGGCACGCCCAACCGCAGCATCTGGAGCTACAATGTCGGCGACGACGGCTCGCTCAGCGGCAAGACCAAGCTGATCGATGCCGCCGACCAGGGCTCGCTCGACGGTTTTCGAGTCGACCGCGACGGCAATCTCTGGTGCGGCTGGGGCTCCAACGGCGCGCTGCAACCCGAGCCAACCGACATCGGCGGCCGCAAGGTGTTTCAGCTCAAGGGCAAGCCGGAGGATCTCGACGGCGTGATGGTGTTCAATCCGGACGGCAAGCCGCTCGCCTTCATCAAGCTGCCCGAGCGTTGCGCCAATCTCTGCTTCGGCGGGCCGAAGAACAACCGGCTCTACATGGCGAGCAGCCATTCGGTTTATGCGCTGTATGTCGAGGCGCACGGGGCGGTGTGAACTTTCGCCTCTCCCCGCTTGCGGGGAGAGGCCGGAATTTGCGACAGCAAATTACGGGTGAGGGGGAGTCTCCGCGAGTCTCTATGCCACCGTCCTTGCGGAAGCTGCCCCTCACCCCCAGCCCTCTCCCCGTAAGAACGGGGAGAGGGAGAAGATCAGGCCTCCGCCATCCCCGCTGCCCACAGCGCGAACGCATACACGATCGCCACCTCATCGAGCCGGTCGAACCGTCCCGACGCGCCGCCATGGCCGGCGCCCATGTTGGTGCGCAGCAGGACCGGGCCGCCGCCGCTCATGGTGGCGCGCAAGCGCGCGATCCACTTTGCGGGCTCCCAATAGGTGACGCGCGGATCGGTCAATCCGCCCATCGCCAAAATCGCCGGGTACTCCTTCGCCGCGACATTGTCGTAGGGCGAGTACGACAGAATGGTCCGAAAGTCCTTCTCGCTCTCGATCGGGTTGCCCCATTCCGGCCATTCCGGCGGCGTCAGCGGCAGCGTGTCGTCGAGCATGGTGTTGAGCACGTCGACGAACGGCACCTCCGCGACGATGCCGGCGAACAACTCGCCGGCGCGGTTCGCCACGGCACCCATCAGCATGCCGCCGGCCGAGCCGCCATGACCGACGATACGCTTGGCGCTGGTGTATTTCGCGGCGATCAGCGCGCGGGCGCTGGCGGCAAAGTCGTCGAACGAGTTCGTCTTCTTCTCGCGCTTGCCGTCGAGATACCAGCCCCAGCCCTTGTCGGCGCCGCCGCGGATATGGGCGATGGCGTAGACGAAGCCGCGATCGACCAGCGACAGGCGGTTGGCGCTGAACGAGGCCGGCATCGCCATCCCGTAGGAGCCGTAACCGTAGAGCAATAGCGGCGCCGTGCCGTCGAGCTTGAGCCCGTGGCGATAAAGGATCGACACCGGCACCTCGGCGCCGTCATGCGCCTTCGCCATGATGCGCGTGGTGACGTAGTCGGCCGCATTATGGCCGGACGGGATTTCCTGGCGCTTGCGCAACGCGCGCGTGCGCTTGACCATGTCGTAGTCATAGACTTCCGACGGCGTCGTCATCGACGAATAGGAGAAGCGCAAGTTGGTCGTCTCGAACTCGTAGGAGCCCATCGTATCGAGCGAATAGGCGGCCTCGTCGAAGGCGATGGCGTGCTCGTCCCCGCCGGCGAGATCGCGGATCACGATCGACGGCAGCGCGTTGGCGCGCTCCAGCCGCACCAGATGGCCGGCATAGAGATCGAGGTCGATGATGTAGATGCCGGGACGATACGGGATCAGGTCGCGCCAGTTCTTGCGCTCGGGCGACGCGAGCGGCGCGGTGACGATCTTGAAGTCGATGGCGTCGTCGGCATTGGTGAGGATGAACAGCTCGTCGCCACGGTCGGCGAGCGAATATTGCACACCCTCCTCGCGCGCCGCGACCAGGCGTGGCGGCGATTCGGGGTTGGCGAGGTCGATCAGCCGCTGCTCCGAGGTTTCGTGATCGCCGCCCGCGATCACGCAGAAGCGGCCGCTGGTGCTTTCGTGCAGATGGGTGAACCAGCCGGAATCCTGCTCCTCATAGACCAGCGTGTCGTCGGCCTGTTTGGTGCCGAGCCTGTGCCGCCACACCTGCATCGGCCGATGATTGTCGTCGAGCTTCACATAGAAGAAGCTCTTGCAGTCGGCGGCCCAGACCACGCCGCCATCGGTCTCCTCGACGAGATCGCCGAGATCCTTCCCCGTCGCCCAGTCGCGCACGCGGATCGAAAAATATTCCGAGCCCTTGGTGTCGGCGCTCCAGGCCTGCAGCTTGTGATCGTATGAGTGCCGGCTGCCGCCGAACTTGAAATATTTGTGGTCTTTGGCGAGCGCGTCGCCGTCGAGTACGATATGCTCGTTTCCGCCGTTGCGCGGCATGCGGCCGAACAGCTCGTGCTGCCCGCCCTCTCGGAATCTGCGGAAATAGGCGAAAGGCCCGTCCGGCGACGGCACGCTGGAATCGTCCTCCTTGATCCGTCCGCGCATCTCGCGCACCAGCGTCTTCTGCAAGGACGAGGTGTGGCCGAGCAGGCTCTCGGTGTAGACGTTCTCTTCATCCAGATATTTGCGGATATCAGGGTCGATCACCCCGGGCTCGCGCAGCACCTCCTGCCAGTTCGCATCCTTCAGCCAGGCATAGTCGTCGGTCACGGTGATGCCGTGCCGCGTGAAGGAATGCGGCCGGCGCGGGGCGACGGGGGGCTGGGAAGGGGTCTTGGCGTGGGTCACTCGGTCCTCATTCAACTACGTGTCGCGGTATCGCCGTTCCCTAACCTCTCCCCGCTTGCGGGGAGAGGTCGGATCGCTCTTGCGATCCGGGTGAGGGGGTACAGGTGCCTCCACCATCTCATTCGCGGAGAGAGGCCCCTCACCCCAACCCTCTCAGGGCGAGCGTAGCTCGTCCCGGCCCCGTAAGAACGGAGAGAGGGAGAGGCACGCACCGTGTTCCACCTTATATCGTTCCGATTTCACGGAATGCCAGCGCCGCTGCGCCAAAGGACTGCGCCAAGTCGCCGGGTTGTTGATCCGTCCCTTGTATGCTTTGACGGGCCATACCCCCCGCCGCTGGTCCAGCCTGATGCTGTTCAACTCCTATCCTTTCATCCTGCTGTTCCTCCCCGCTGTGCTCGCCGGCTATTTCTGGCTGGGGCGGCGCAGCAATCTGGCCCCGGCGATCTGGCTGGCGCTGGCCTCGCTCACCTTCTATGCGATCGGAAGCTGGCAATTCGTGGCCCTGCTGCTGCTCTCGATCGCGTTCAATTATGGCATCGGCCATCTCCTCATCGTGGCGGAGCTCGCCCCAACGCAACGCAAGGCCACGCTCGCGCTCGGCGTTGCCGGCGATCTCCTCGTGCTCGGCATCTTCAAATATGCCGGCTTTGCCACTGAGAACATCAACGCTTTGCTCGGCACGCATCTTGCGATTCACATCCTGCTGCCGGTCGGCATCTCCTTCTACACCTTCACGCAGATCGCGTTCCTGGTGGACGCGTATCGCGGCCAGGTCGCAGCTTATGCGCTACCGCATTACGCCCTCTTCGTGACCTATTTTCCGCATCTGATCGCGGGGCCGATCCTTCACCACAAGGACATGATCCCGCAATTCGCTCGCGAGGAGACCAAGCATCCCGACGCGCATCTCATGCTCTGCGGCGTCATCATCTTCGCCATCGGCCTGTTCAAGAAGACCTGCCTTGCCGACGGCATCCAGCCGCTGGTTGCGCTTGCCTTCGAGGCGCGCTCGCCGAGCTTCGACCAGGCCTGGTGTGGCGCGCTCGCCTACACGTTCCAGCTCTATTTCGACTTCTCCGGCTACTCCGACATGGCGATCGGGATCTCGCTGATGTTCGGCATCTTCCTGCCGGTCAATTTCAACTCGCCCTACAAGGCCACCAGCATCGTCGATTTCTGGCGGCGCTGGCACATGACGCTGTCGCAGTTCCTGCGCGACTATCTCTACATCCCGCTCGGCGGTAACAGGCGCGGCCGCGTGCTGCGCTACGTCAACCTGCTGGTCACGATGCTGCTCGGCGGCCTCTGGCACGGCGCGGCCTGGACTTTTGTCGTGTGGGGCGCGCTGCACGGCGCCTATCTCTGCGTCAACCATGCCTTCAACGCGCTGGTGCCTGATGTTCCGGCATTGTTTGCGCGCCCGGCTCGCATCGCCGGGGCCGTGCTGACCTTTCTCGCTGTCGTCGTCGCCTGGGTGTTCTTCCGCGCCGAGAGCGTCGCATGGGCGCTGCGGATCCTCCACGCCATGGCCGATCCAGCGAATATCGTGTTCGGCCGCGAGGAGATCGCGGCGCTGGTGATGATTGCGGTCTACGCGGCGCTGGTCTGGCTGGCGCCCAACACGCAGGACATCATGGGCTATGATCACGGCAACCGCCGGGTCGGCGAGCCCTTGCGGGCCGGGCGCATGCGGCCGCTGGTCCTCTATGCGGCATCGCTGGTGCTCGCCTTCGGCGTGCTGGGCATCCAGAGCCACAGCGAATTCATCTATTTCCGGTTCTGATGCGCAGGCCGTTCACGCATCTGAAGCGTCTTCTGCTCGCGAGCGTCCTGTGCGTGCTCGGCGCAGCCGCGCTCGTCTATGTGGTCGATCCCCTGCAGCTGTTCCGCACCTCGCATCTCGCCTTCTATTCCGACGATACGCGGGTGCAGAACGCCGGGCTGATCCGCAGCCAGTCGTTCGACACCGCCTTCATGGGCACCTCGCTCGCGATTCATTTCCGCCAGAGCGACATCGACCGCGCGCTTCGTGTACGTTCGCTCAAGCTGGCGATGACCGGCTCCAACTCGCGCCAGCAGGCTTTTGTGCTGGAGCAGGCGATCGACCGCGGCGCAAGGCGCGTGATCTGGGAGATGGACGACTTTATTTTCGTCGATGCCGCGGGCATCGAGGCCGACCCCTATCTTTCCGTCGATCTCTACCGCAGGACGGCCAAGGGCATCGCGTCCTATCTGTTCAGCGCCGCGATGGCGAAGGAGTCCTTGTTCGCCTTGCTGCGGTCGATCCCTCCTCTGCGAGAGCCGCTGACCCGGGCGGCGCCTTATCTGCCCGTCAAGTTTGCGCTGGCTGACGTCGATGACATCTATGCGTCGCCGCGGGATGTTGACCTCGCGCGCGATTACAATGCGAAGAAGACGCTCGCCTCTTTCGCCCACATCACCGCGCCTGCGCGCATCCGCTTTCTCGGCGAAGGCTACGATTATGATGCGATGGTGCGGCATTTCGAGCAGGACGCCATCGGCCTGATCACGCGCCATCCGGACGTGACCTTCGACGTCTACTTCCCGCCCTATTCGATCCTGCAATTCGTCGCGATGCGCGATGCCTCGCCGGAGACGCTGAAGATCGTGATGGATCTCACGGCGGTGATCGCGCAGCGATTGACCCAGCTCCCCAATGTGCGCCTGCACGATTTACGCGCGATCAAGGCCGTGACGCACGATCTCAATAACTACGGCGACGTCATCCATCATTCGCCTGAGGTGGACGCGATGGTGCTGAAATGGCTGGCGAGCGGGGAGCATCGCGTCGATCCGAAGAAGCCGACGGCGTCGCTGGATGAGCTGAAAGCGCAGGTCGAAGCGTATCGCGTCGAGTACTGATCTTTCCCTCTCCCCTTGTGGGAGAGGGTGGCTCGCCGCGGAGCGGCGAGACGGGTGAGGGGTACCTATCCGCGCGCGAAGCCGCCTGTTGAGCCCGCGGAAGCAACCCCTCATCCGGCGCTTCGCGCCACCTTCTCCCACAAGGGGAGAAGGAAGAAAGAAGAGGCGTTCGCAGGGACGACGGCGGCTTGTTACGCCGCCACCTCTTCACCGAGATACGACACCGCCGCTTCCAGCCCGCCCTTGCCGTGGGGGATCTTCAGTGCGTTCAGGGCGATCTCGACCACCCCGAGCGTGCCGAGCAGCATCGGCGCGTTGACATGGCCCATATGGGCGATGCGGAAGGCTTGTCCGGAGAGATCGCCGATGCCGGTGCCGAGCACCACGCCGCATTTGTCCTTGCAATAGCGTTGCAGCACCGCCGGGTCATGGCCGTTGCTCATGGTCACCGTCGTCACGGTGTTGGAGCGCTCGTTCGCCTCCGCGACGTTGAAGCCGAGCACCTGGCCTTCGGCCCAGACCGAAACCGCGCGGCGCGCGGCCTCGCCGAGCAGGCTGTGGCGGCGGAAGGCGTTCTCAAGCCCTTCGGCGTGCAGCATGTCGATCGCCTGGCGCAGCGCGAACAACAGATGCACCGGCGCGGTGCCGGCATATTTGCGATAGTTCTCGGTGCCCTCGCGCTCGCTCCAGCTCCAATAGGGTGTCGACAGATTGGCCTTCTTGTGCACCTCGAGCGCGCGGGCATTGGCGGCGACGAAGCCGAGGCCGGGCGGCGTCATCAGGCCCTTCTGCGAACCGGACATCGCGACGTCGACGCCCCATTTGTCCATCTCGAACGGCATGCAGCCGAGCGAGGCGACAGTATCGACCATGTACAGCGCGGGATGGCCGGCCGCCTTGATCGCCTTGCCGATCGCCTCGATGTCGTTCTGCACGCCCGAAGCCGTGTCGACCTGGACGACCACGACGGCCTTGATGCTGTGCTCCTTGTCGCGGCGCAGGCGCTCCTCGACCTCGTGCGGACGGACCGCACGGCGCCAGTCGCCCTTGAGCACCTCGACCTCGGCGCCCATCAAGGCTGCCGCATTGCCCCAGCCGATCGCGAAGCGTCCGCTCTCCAGCACCAGCACCTTGTCGCCGCGCGACAGCACGTTGCTGAGCGCGGCTTCCCAGGCGCCGTGACCGTTGGCGATGTAGATGTAGGACTTGCCCTTGGTCGCAAACAGGTTCGAGATGTCGCCGAGCAGGCTGTCGGTCAGATCGTGCATCTCCTTGGAGTAGATGTCGATCGCCGGGCGGTGCATCGCCCGCAGCACCTCGTCGGGCATCGTGGTGGGCCCGGGGATGGCCAGAAATTCCCGGCCCGCGCGAACGGTCATTGCTGTTGGTCCTTGTTGTTGGAGGACAGGCTGGTAGGTCGCTGATTCCTACTTTTACGCGGCGCTGGAGCCTGAGAAAAGCGCCGAAAATGCAGGCCTGAAGTGGGTTATCTCTTAGTCTCCCGGCAGCCGGCCGCTTCCGCCTCTTCCACCGAGCAGAACCAGCGGGTGCCCTTGCTGATCTTCATCTTGATCTGCGTGTACCAGCGGCTGGTCGGCTGGTGATAGATGCACTCGCCCGATGTGTTGACGTTGCCCTTGATGGTGCAGTCCGGCGAGGGCGCGACGGGGCCCGAGGCGGACGCGAGCAGCACTGCATGCGCGCCCTCCGGCGGCTTGGTCGCGCCCAGGATCGGGGTCTTCTTGTTGCGCACCCGCCAGTCCCAGGGTGCGATGAAGGCGCCCTGCCACATCCCGGCTTTTGCCTCACGCGCGGCAACCTCATCTGGCTCGTAATCATGGGAGATGCGGGTATAGGCCAGCGCCCAGCCGCTGCGCACCAGCCATTTCTGGATGTCCTCGCCGCCGACGTCGCAGCGCGCCACGGTGCGGCCACGCCGATCGATCGATCGGGCATGGCAGACCCAGGTCTTGCCCTCGGTGTATTTGGCGAGCTCGTCGCGGGCGGCGACGCCGCAGGTCCAGCGCTCGCCCTTGGTGTTGAGGCAGAGCTGGTCGGACGACGGCGCGTCGACGCCGCCGAGCCGGATCCGCGTGTTGCCGATCACAACGGAATCGCCGTCGCGGATCTTCGCCGTGCCGGTGATGTCGGCGGCCTCGGCCAGCGACGGGACGAGGAAACACAGCGCAATCAGGAATTTTCGCAACATGCCGGTCCGCGTGTGATGAAAATCTCGATAGAGGCGTGCAATTGTCGTCGGCTTTTGGCCTCGCGGCCAGCTTATGCCTAACGGATAGGCTTTCAACTTCCTGTCATCTTAAAGGGGTGGGGTGATCTCTCCACTCGGGCAGACTCGTAGGGTGGGCAAAGGCGCGCTCTTCGCGCCGTGCCCACGATCTCTTTGTGGCGCAAGACGTGGTGGGCACGCTTCGCTTTGCCCACCCTACGAGACCTGCGTCCGGGGCACGAGACCGGAGTCACCCCCGCGCCATCGTCCTTTTCGCCACGGCCAGACCCATCAACACGAACGCTGACGTCACCTCCGGCCCGCCGACCAAAATCCGCGTCGGCGTCTTCATCTTGTTCCATTCGTAGGCGCGGAACGGGCCGCGGCGGCCGCCTTCGCCGAGCCCGGAGACGATCACGTTCAGCGCCGGCGCGAAGGCGCGCGGATCGGCGCCGAGATGGCCGAGCGCGATCAGCGCCAGCGCGGCGTCGAACACGTTCATCTCCGCGGCCATCAGCTCGCCCTTGACATAGGACAGCACGCGGTGGCGGATGAAATCGAAATCGCCGTTGGGATCGATCAGAGCCTGCGCCGCCAGCGGCAGCGTCAGGAACGCCGCATAGCAGCGGCCGAAATAGGCGCTGTAGAGCTCAGGCAGATAATAGATGTGCGAGCGCGGATTGGCGAAGGCGCCGCTGGCGGCGAGACGCTTCTGGAAGCCGATGATCCGGTGCACGGTGGCGAGCCGCGCCGGCGTCTCCAGGATCTTCCAGCGCGCGAGGTTGCGAAAGCTCACCTCGAGAATGTCGAGATTGAGCGTGGGATCGAGATCGTTGCCGTAGGGCCGCTCGCCCTTCAGGTTGTCGATCCAGGTCGCAACGCCGCCCTCATAGTCGATATTGTCGTTGAGCGGCACGGTCACGCGTGGTTCGTTGATCCCGGCGCGTACCTGATAGCCGGCATAGAAATCCAGCAGCGGCTGGTCGATGATCGCATCAAGGCAGCCGGCCTGCGTCGCCGCCGAGATCGAGCACGCGGTGGTGTCGCAATCCGGCACGTAGACGCCGAAGCCGAGGTCCTGTTTGATCTGCGCGAAATAGCGCGAGAAGCGCGGATGCGGCGGAGGTGCCAGCGCGGTGATGACGTTGAACCGCGCGCCGTCGACGCCCTCGACCTCCTCGCGGCTGATATTGACGCAGAAATCCACCATGTCGGCGATCGCGCGCTCGGCTGCCGTCTTGTCCGCGGGCGAAGCCAGCCCGGTCTCGACATAGCTCAGCAGCGCCTCGATGAAGAAGGCGTCGTAATAGGCCGAGCGGTGACGGATCTGCACCGGCTCCCACATCGGCTCGGCGATGCCCTTCCAGGGTGGATTGACCACGGCGGCTGCGTGCGAGCGCGCGATGAAGACGCGGGCGAGGTTGAACAGCAGCGATGAGTTCTTGTAGCCGCGCGCGTTCAGGCCCGTCAGCGCCATGATCAGCTCGCGTCCGCGGAAGTCGGGATCGCCGATCAGGTTGAAGGCGGCATAGGTCGGCAGGAAACCGTTCTTGCGATACGAGCCGAGGAGATGCTGCGCGCAGTCGCGGATCACGCCGTCGATCTGCGATTGCTGCGGCAGCGCCGCGGTGAACGCCGCTGGCGGCGGCTTGGGATGATCGAGGGCCATGCAGTCGACGAGATCGGCGACGGGCTGGCCGACCGCGGCCCAGTCCGGCTCGGCATCGTCGCGGGCGCGGGCGAGCGCCTCGCGCAGCCGGGTCAGCTTCGCCTCCTCGCGCAGCTCGGGCAGGCCGGCGCGACGGAGCAGCAGGCGCAACGCGGGATTGCCGAGCGCGGTCTTGTAAAACTTGGCCAGATGCGGATCGCCGCCGGTGGTCACCGCCAACACGGGATCGCACACGTCATAAAGAGAAGGGCCATCCTTGCGCGCTGTCAGCGCCCGGCAGGCGGCACCGGCGAAATAATGAAAGCTCATGAAATACCTGGTCGCGGGGGCCTTGGTCAGGAGCGGCCCGGCACGCTCCCATCCGCGCGCCACCCCCTCGCCAAGTCTTTGAAAAAGCTACCCGGATTCGCGGGAAAAACAAATGTGACGATGGTCACGGAAAAAACCGGCACGGAGGCTGCATGATGAGGCTGCGGAAGGCCACGGGGACGCAAAAAATCCACATATTGGGCCGGGAGAATTAGTTAACACATTCAGTGTCTTAGCTCAAATTTAGGGCAATCTATTGCCCCGCGGGCGATATCCGGTTAAGGGTTTGTTTGGTACGGCGCCGCAAATTGCGCGCAATTCGGGGGCACATCCCCGGCCAATCCCTCAAACCTAAAGCCGCTATCGCGCTACTCAAACTGTGTGCGCGCGCTTGGCTGGTCTTTGGCACTGACAGGAATGAAGCGAGATGAATTTAAGGCAGCTCGACATTTCCCGACGCACGATCGCAGTCGCCGCAGCCCTCATCGGCACAGTCTCGCTTGTGATCGGCGCCCATGCTGCCCTCAACATGCGTGCGCTCGATGCCGCCAAGGCCGTCTCGACCGACCAGGTCACCGGCTCGATCGGCCAGACCTCGCGCCTCGCCCTCGTCATCGGCAATGGACATTACCCCGACGCCAGCGCGCCGCTGACGCAGTCGATCAACGACGCCCGCGCGCTGTCCTCGAGCCTGCGCAAGAGCGGCTTTGACGTCGACATGGTGGAAGACGCGACCAAGGACGACATGATCCGCGCCGTCAACCGCCTGAAGTCGCGGATCAAGCCCGACACCGTCGTCATGCTGTTCTTCGGCGGCTTCGGTGTGCAGGCCGGCCGCGAGAGCTACATGCTGCCGGTCGATGCCGTGATCTGGAAGGAAAGCGACGTCCGACGCCATGGCGTGTCCATCGAGGGCGTGCTCGACATGATGAAGCAGCAGGGCGCCAAGGCCAAGCTGGTCGTCGTCGACGCCTCCCGCCGCAATCCCTATGAGCGCCGCTTCCGCTCCTACAGCCACGGTCTTGCGCCGATCAGCGCGCCCGACAATGCGCTGATCCTGTCCTCGGCCTCGCCCGGCAAGGTCGTCGATGACGGCAAGGGCGAGCACAGCGTGCTGATCAGTGAGCTGCTCGGCAATCTCAATGCGCAGAGCAGCAGCGCCGAAGCCGTCTTCAACAAGACCCGCGTCGCCATCTCCCGCGCCTCCGAAGGCGACCAGGTCCCGACCGTGTCGTCCTCGCTGCTCGAAGACGTGCAGTTCGATCAGGCCGGCGGCTAGTTCGCGGCAATCGCAGCTCTTGTAGGGTGGGCAAAGGCGCAAAGCGCCGTGCCCACCATCTTTTACGTTTCGATAGAAAGACGTCGAAGGACGTGGGCACGCTCCGCTTTGCCCACCCTACGATAGCCGTGCCTTAGCGCACGTCTGCCTCTCCACCGTCATTGCGAGGAGCTCTTGCGACGAAGCAATCCAGGATCCCTCCGCGGAGAGATTCTGGATTGCGTCGCTTCGCTCGCAATGACGGCTGAGACTACTTCGCCGCTTCCGCGGCCATCGCCGGGCGTACCGGATCGCCTTCGCGCAAGAGCGCGCCAGCGCGGGCGATGACGATGTCGCCTTCGTTGAGGCCGTCGCGGACCTCGATATTGCCGCCCGACATCAAGCCGATCTCGACGCGCTTGGTCTCGACGCGGTTGCGGCGGATCACCTGCACCACGGTGCCGGCGGAGGAATATTGCACGGCGGTAAGCGGTACCGCGACGTTGCAGCTCTGCCCGGTCTTGATCAGCGCGCGCCCGCTCGCGTTCAGCAAGAGCCGCTTCTGCGAGGAGATGCCGATATAGACCATGCCCTGCTGGATGTTCGGCTCGACGGTCGGCCCGATGCGGCGCACCTTGCCGTCGAGATCGCCGGCGCCGGCGATGCGCACCGTCGCCTGCTGGCCAACCGCGAGCTTGCCGATATCGGTGGTCGCGACCAGGCCGACGAGGTCGTATTCGCTGCGCGCCACGATCGTGAACAGGGCTTCGCCCTTGGCCGAGGCGAAATTGCCGATCTGCGCCGTCGAGGTCGCGATCACGCCTGCCACCGGCGCGGTGACCTGAAGCGTGCCGCCTTCGGGCAGCGCCAGCCGCGCCAGCACCTGGCCGGCCGTAATGGTGTCGCCGGCTTCCGCCAGCACCTCCGTCACCTTCAGGCCGGGACGCTCGGGCCGCACCGAGGTTTCTTCGCGCGCGATGATCGTGCCCGTCGCCTCGACGATGTCGGAGAAGCAGGATTTTGCCGCCTTCAGCACCGTGACCGCCGGCCCCTTCGGCGCCTCGTCTTCGGCGGCGCGCGCGAATGGAGCGGACAGCAGCAATAGTCCGGTGAGCGCAACGAGATGTCTGGAGAGGAAACGCGCAGGCAATGGACGCATCGGTCATTCCGGTTGGGGCCTTGACGGCCTCATCGATAGCAGAAGCAACCGCGGCGGGCCATGGGCCGGCCGGATGAGAATGCCGCAGCGCAGGCGGCGCGATGCCGCTTGTTGAATTAGTCTGCGGGAATGGAGGTAAGGTTCGCGGGTAGTTGTCCCGCAAACTCGTCATGGCCGGGCATAGCCGTCCGAAGGACGGCGTCGCTTCGCTCGCCTATGTCCCGGCCATCCACGTCTTGGCCACGTGGAACGAAGAACGTGGATGCCCGGGACAAGCCCGGGCATGACGGCCTCCTATGATGTTGCGCGAGGAGGGGAGGTAGGAGCAGCCATCACGGCAGGCTCAAGAACTCCACCCAGTTCGGCTTCTTTCCGGTCGGATAGGATTTCAGTTTCCCCAGCGCGCCGCTCGACTGGTCGATCGCATAGACCGTCATGCTGTCGGAGAGCTCGCCGACCGCGGCGAGATAGCGGCTGGAGGGATCGATGTGGAAGCCGCGCGGCTGCTTCTCGGTCGGCACGCTGCCGATCGTGGTCAGCTTGCCGCTGGTCGCATCGACCTTGTAGGCGGCGATCGTGCTGGTGGTGCGCTCGGAGGCGTAGAGGAAGCGGCCGTCGGGCGTGATGTGGATGTCGGCGGCCCAGGGCTTCTTACCAGACTCCTTGCCGGTGAATCCTTCCGGCAATGCGGTGGTGCGCTGGATCTCGTCCCATGCGCCGCTCTTGGCCTCATAGGTGAAGGCGGCGACATCGCCGTTCAGCTCGTGGATCATGTACACGAACTTGCCGTTGGGATGGAACACGAAGTGTCGCGGCCCCGATTTGTCCGGCACCTTGTAGGCCGGCGGATCGTTCGGCGTCAGCGTGCCGGCGGTGGCATCGAATGCAAAGCCCAGCACCTGGTCCGAGCCGAGATTGGTCGCGAACGCGAAACGGTTGTCGGGCGAGGGCAGGAAGGCGTGCGCGTTGAGGCCGGTCGGAATCACCTGCTTCGGCTCACCAACGACGCCGTTGGCAGCAAGCGGATTGAGCGCGACCTTGTTGCCGCCATAGGAGGCGCTGAACAGGAATTTGCCGCCGTGGTCGACGGCGATGTTCGCCATGCTGTCGGCGAGCGGCCCGTTGCCGATGTGGCTGAGCTGTCCTGTCTTGGGGTCGATCGCAAAGCTCACCGCGAGGAACGGCTGCGAGCGCACGCCGGCGATCAGCACGCGGTGGTCGGGCGTGATCGCGAGCGGCGTCGAGGAGCCGGGCTTCTCGACGCCGGTGAAGGCGGCGGTCTGCACCGCCGTCATCTCGCCGTTGTCGGCGAGCTTGAACACGCTGATGTCGTTGCTGTCGGCGTTGCCGACATAAGCGAAGGTCTCGGCCATGCCGGGGCGGACTCCAGGGATGAGGGCGAAGAAAGCGAGAGTGGCGATCGCAGCGCGCGATGCGCTGCGGCGTATCGGTCTCAACATGGGCTCCTCCATCAAGCCGGTGCGGCTTGGTTCTTTTGCCCTGGAGGATAGCGGGAGCCGCGCCGCCGCACCAAATTCCAATTGAGATCGATCGATGCCGAAATCGTATCGGTCGTGCGGGACGGCTAGCGCACCGCCGCCGTCAGGCTGCGGGAGGGCAAATGCGGGCCGGCCGCATAGTCGGGTGCTCCGAGCACGCCCCACACCGCGACCGCAACCAGCGCGCAGGTCAAGATCGTCCAGACCACGAGTCGTTTCCGCATCAGGCCAGATCCATCATTCGTTCGATACCCCCATCGCCGCCAGCGATCGTGCACTGCAAACGGCGACGATCCTATGAACTCATTCACAGGCGAACCCAGCGAACCAATGTCGCGCCCGCGCATTGACCCGTCATGCCCCGCGAAAACGATCTCGAAGGCAAGCCCGACATGGGCGGCAAGCACGGCGGTCAGGCCGGCCAGCCGAAGCCGCCGCCGCGCCCGCGCCAGGGCCCGCGCGATGAGGACGTCGTGGCAAAGCGCCACACCGGCCAAACCGATCGCACGCCACCGCCGACCAAACCAAAATAGCGCCTCGCCCACGCCGCACTTTCATTGGGAACAGCGGTCTCATCTTGCCGTTACCCTGATCCCGCGGGCGGAGGAGAGCGAAAGGGAGGCTGGCACGTGTTTTGGATCTATTGGGACACCGCCTGGTCGCTGATCATCAGCGGCATCTGGGTCGCCACCATCATCAGCCATCCCGACGCCGAGTTCGTCGAAATCCAGGCCGCCCGCGAGGCGAAGTGAGCCGGCGCCGCCCGCGGCCCTGATTTCCGTAGTTCAACCGACCGGAATTTAACGGAGTCCCGGGCTCGCATGCCCGCGCCCCCACGCATTTGGTGAACCAAATCTTAGGAGCCGCCCGGTATTTTTCTGCATCTTTTCCGCAAGGCCCGGCGCTCACTATGGCATTGTTCGGCAATCCCTCCATTCGCTCCGTTCTCGGCGCGATCATCGGCGTTCTTGGCGCGTTCCTGATCGGGCAGCTCGCGACCGGGCTCCTTGCCGCCGTCGAGCGCAACAGCGCGGCGCAGAAGGTCGAGCGCTTCGCCAGCACCGACCAGCAGCTGTTCGCGACCCTGCTCGGCTTCCGGCTCGAGCGCGGCACCTTCCTGTCGGCGCTCGTTGCAGACGCCCCGGCCAATGCCAATGCCGACAGCCGCATCGCCACCAACCGGCAGTTGTCGGAAGCGGCTTACAAGAGCGTGCTCGAGCGTCTCGATGGCGTGTCCGATTCGCGGCTTGCCGGCGCCCTCGGCAAGCTGGTTGCAGTCCACGATGCACTGATGCCGCTGCGGCCCAGGGCGGAAGCCGCCATTCACCAGGCGAAGGCCGAGCGCGATCCGAAGGTCGGCGACGAGTTTCGGAAAGTAGCCCAGGACTATCTCGATGCGATCCTGGCGCTGACCAGCGAGCTCGAGAACGCGCTCAAGCTCACCGATCCCGTGGTCGATCATCTGCTCAGCGTCAAGCAGTCGGCCTGGGCCGCACGCAATTTTGGCGGCCTCGTCGCCATCCGTCTGGAAGCTGCGGCCGCGAGCGGCAAGCCCTGGAGCGCCGCCGACATGGTCGGTGCCGCCGAGGACACCGGCCGCGCAAAGCAGGCCTGGAGCCAGGTGTTGGATGTAGCCAGCCGCGCGGATGCACCCGCCAGCCTCACCGACGTGGTCGCGCGCTCGAAGCAGGGCGAGGCCGCCGCCATGGCCGAGCGCCAGCAGGGCTTCATCAAGGCGCTGAGCAACAACCAGACCATCGACATCAAGATCGAGGACCTGTCGAAGCTCAACACCGCCATCCTCAACTCCAGCGTCGAAGCCGGCCAGGCCGCGCTCGCCGAAATGGTCGCCCGCGCCGGGCAGCAGATGACATCGGCGAAATGGAGCCTCGCGCTCAACGGTGCGATGATGCTGGTCGCGCTTGCCATCACCTTGTCCGGCTTCATCCTGGTGCGCCGCCGCGTCAGCGCGCCGATCCGTCAGATGACGCAGGCGATGCGCTCGCTTGCCGAGCGCGACTATGCGATCGAGCTCGCAGGCATCGCGCGCGGCGACGAGATCGGCGAAATGTCGCGCGCGGTCGCCGTGTTCAAGGAGAACATGATGACCGGCGACCGTCTCGCCGAGGAGCGGGCCGCCGAGCAGGCGAAGAAGGAGCGGCGCCAGCTCGCCGTCGAGCGGCTGATTGGAGAGTTCGAGCGGACCGTCACGGAATCGCTGCACACGCTCGCCTCGGCCTCCGGCGAGCTGAACGGCACTGCGCAATCGATGTCGTCGACCGCCGAGCAGGGCTCCTCCAAGGCCGCCTCGGTCGCGACCCTGTCGGGCGATGCCTCCTCCAACGTGCAGACGGTTGCCGCCGCCACCGAAGAGCTCTCGGCCTCGATCAGCGAGATCAGCCGCCAGGTCGCGGAATCCTCCAGCATTGCCGGCGCCGCCGCGAGCGAGGCCGCGCGCACCAACGGCGAGGTACAGGCGCTGGCGGATGCCGCCCAGCGCATCGGCGACGTCGTCGCGCTGATCACGGGCATTGCCGAGCAGACCAATCTGCTCGCGCTCAACGCCACCATCGAGGCCGCGCGCGCCGGCGAGGCCGGGCGCGGCTTCGCGGTGGTCGCATCCGAGGTGAAGAACCTCGCCACGCAGACCGCCAAGGCGACCGAGGAGATCACCGGCCAAGTCGCCGCGATCCAGGGCGCGACCCAGTCGTCGGTGACTGCGATCCAGTCGATCGGCACCACCATCCAGCGCGTCAACGAGATCGCAGCGGCGATCGCGGCTGCCGTCGAGCAGCAGGGCGCCGCGACGCGCGAGATTGCGCGGAATGTGCAGCAGGCCTCGCAAGGCACGAATGAAGTCTCGCGCCACATCTCCGGCGTCTCGCAAGCCGCCGGTCAAACGGGCGCCGCCGCCGGCGAGGTGCTGGAGTCCGCCAAGATGCTGGCGCGTCTGTCCGACGATCTGAAGCGCGACGTCGACCGGTTCGTCGGCGACCTCCGCGCCGCGTAGCCTTGATGTCGTAGGGTGGGCAAAGGCGCACTTCGCGCCGTGCCCACCATCTCTCGCGGATGGAGGATTGGTGGGCACGCTGCGCTTTGCCCACCCTACAAGAATTCCAGACGCTCAGATCATGCTGCCGGGCATGAAGCAGCGGATCATGGCGCGGCCGTTGACGTAATAGGGCCAGACCATGGTGCGGCCGACGCGGTTCGGCTCGGTGATCACCGCGTCGTCGGGCACCGCGATCCAGGCGCCCTGCAGCCTCACGCGATAATGTCCGTCGCGCGTGTCCCAGTCGACATCGTCGAGCGCGGTGCCGTCGGCATCGGCGCAGCAGGGGCCGCCGGCCTTGCTGTGCAGGCTCTCGAACCAGCCCTTGAGCGGCGAGTTGGCGTAGCGGCCATCGTCGCGGGCTTGCGCGGGCAGGCCGATCATGGCGATCGCCGCCAGAAGAGGGATCATCCTGAAAGTCACGACCGCCATGTCGCCTCGCTCGATCCGCGCACGCGCGAACGCGCAGACGCGGCGCCTGCTGCGATGCGCGTGATGCATGTTGGCTGCCGTCCGCCGGCCGGAGTTCCGGCCGTCTCGGCAGCGCGATAACCGCAAGGCCCCAGGTTTGATCCTATTTTTTGCGGGGCCGTGAGCGGGGCGATCTCCGCCGTCCGTCAAAGGCACCTGAACGATCGAAAGAACGAGTCCTTAACCCTTCGTACAGTAAGTGTGGCCTCGACTGCCCGCATTCACACGGTGATCGTCATTGCCCGCGTCAGGTGCCGGTGTTTCCGCGGTCGAGCCCGCGCCTCGTCCGAACTCACTCCGTCGTTTCTGGTCGATCGCCGCATGACCCAACGTCTCCACCTTGATCGGTTGAAGTACGCCGATCGTGTCGTCTGGATCGTGATTGCGGTCATGGCCGGTCTGGTGTTGAGCGCATCGATGCTCGGGCCGTTCCAGATCGAATGGATGACATTCTGGAAACCAGGGCTCGTCGCCTCTCTGCTGGTGCTGGGAAGCTGGTTCTACTCGACGGTCAGAAAAGACGCGGCTCTCGCCGACGCGCTGGTCAGTGCCGCCCAGATCATCGCCTTTGCGGCGGTGGCTGCGCCCGTGTCGTATGTCTCGGCAAGCGCGGCCTTTCCGCTATGGGACAGTGAGCTCATGGCGCTCGACCGGCGCATGGGCTTCGACTGGATGTCGTGGCTCGATGCCATGAACGCAGCGCCGCTGCTGCACCGGATCCTGGCGCTTGCCTATGCGAGCTTCGCCGTGCAGGCGACGGCCATCGTCGTTGTCCTCGCCGCGGCAGGGCATTCACTGCGATTGCGCGTGTTCATGCTCAGCTTCGCGCTGACGACGCTGGTGACGATCGGCGTCTCGACATTGATGCCGGCCCAGGGCGTCTGGGGTCATCTGCATCTGTCCGCGGTCAATTCTCCCGCCATCGTGCCGGTGACGCGGGATCTGCCTCTTCCCGTATTCTTCGGATTGCGCGATGGCACGTTCGTCCATCTGGTCGCCGAGGGCGCCGAGGGCATCATCAGCTTCCCGAGCCTGCATGCCGCGCTCGGGCTTCTCTTCCTGCTGGCGCTGTGGCGCGTCAAATATGTCGGCTGGATCGCAACCATGCTCAACGTCGCGATGATCGCGGCAACGCCGGTGGACGGAAGTCATTACTTCTCCGACGTCGCCGCGGGTCTGGCCATCGCGCTTTTGAGCTGGGTTGCGGTCCGGCACGCGCTCACCCGCATGACGGGTGAACGGATGGAAGCCGGTGGCGAGCTGTATCTGCCCCCGGTCGGCGCGTACGAAAAGGCCGAGGCGCTTCGCCGGGCGTCGTAGCGCAGTCGAAGCGGCACCTTGCGTCCACTTCCGGACATTAATAGCTAAGCCGCCGCCGCCTGCTTCGACAGCAGCTGCTTCAGCTTCGCCGCGGGCACGGCCGGGCTGAACAGCCAGCCCTGCATCTGGCTGCATCCGAGCTGGCGCAGCACCTCGCGCTGGGCCTCGGTCTCGACGCCTTCGGCCGTCGTCGCCATGCGGCGCGCGGCGGCCATGTGCACCACGGCCTGCACGATCGGCGAGGAGTCCTCGGATTGACCGATGTCGCTGATGAAGCTGCGATCGATCTTGATCTTGTCGAAGGGGAAGCGATGCAGATAGCTCAGCGACGAATAGCCGGTGCCGAAATCGTCGAGCGCGATGCGCACGCCGAGCTCGCGCAGCTGCTGCAGGATGGTGAGCGCCTCCTCGTCGTCGCGGATCAGCACGGTCTCGGTGACCTCGAGCTCGAGCCGGTCCGGTGAGAGCCCCGACTCCGCGAGCGCCGCGGCGACTTTCAGTGCCAGCGTCCGCGAGCGGAACTGCACCGGCGAGACGTTGACGGCGATGTGGATATCGCCGGGCCAGCTTGCCGCCTCGGTGCAGGCCTGCCGCAAGACCCATTCGCCGATCTCGCCGATCAGCCCGGTGTCTTCCGCGACCGGGATGAAATCGGCGGGCGAGACCATGCCGCGTTCGGGATGGCGCCAGCGCAGCAACGCCTCGCAGCCGGTGACGACATTGGCGGCAAGATCGACCAGCGGCTGGTAGTGCACCTCGAATTCGCCGCGGGTCAGCGCCTGGCGCAGATCGAGCTCGAGCTGGCGGCGCTGCCGCGCCTTGGCGTCGTATTCGGGGATGAAGATGCGGAAGGTGCCGCGGCCCTCGGTCTTGGCCGCATACATCGCAAGATCGGCGCGCTTGAGCAGATCGTCGAGATTGTCGCCATGGTCGGGCGCGATCGCGATGCCGATGCTGGCATCGGTCGGGATCTCCTGGCCCTTGCAGTTCACCGGCGTGCGCAGCGCTGTCAGGATATTGTCCGCCAGATTTGTCAGTTCGGCCTCGTCGCAGGTCCCGGCCTTGATGATGGCGAACTCGTCGCCGCCGAGGCGCGCGACCAGGTCGTTGCCGCTGACGCAGGCGCGCAGACGGTTCGCCACCTGGCGCAGCAGCTCGTCGCCGACCTCGTGTCCCAGCGAATCGTTGACGCCCTTGAACTCGTCGACGTCGATATAGAGGATCGCAAACGGCTTGCCCTGGGCGAGCTCGGCGATGCGGCGCTCCAGGTGGCCGCGCATCAGCACGCGGTTGGGCAGGTCGGTCAGCGCGTCGTAATGCGCCATATGCGCGATGCGCTCGTCGGCGCGGATGCGCTCGCTGACGTCGTCATGGGTGGCAAGCCAGCCGCCGGCTGCACCAGGCTGGTTCTTGACCTCGATCAGGCGGCCGTCGGCGGTCTCGACGATGGCGCTTTGGGTGCGGCCGACATTGTCCAGGATGTCGTCGCAATAGGCATCGACGTCGCCGTGGAACGAGCCGGTGTCGTAGCGGTGCTGGATCACGTCGCGGAAATAGGCGCCGGGCTTCACCACGCCCGTGGAGAGGCCGTACATCTCGATGTAGCGGCGGTTGCAGACGATCAGCCGCTGGTCCTGATCGAACATCAGAAGGCCCTGGGTCATGGTGTTCATCGCGGTGTCGAGCCGCTGCTTCTCCACCGAGAGGCGGTTCGTCATCTGGCGGAAGATCAGGAACAGCGTGAGCACGAGCAGGCCGATCGACAGCACGGCCACGAAGACGAAGAATTTCGTCTGCGTGCGCCAGGTGGCGAGCGTCGCGTCCAGCGACTTGGTCGCGACCACGACCAGCGGCTCGCCGGTCAGGAGGCGCGAGGCGACGATACGGTCCTTGCCATCGATCGGGCTTGCGAGCTGCGTGGTGACGAAGGTGCGTTCGAACACCGCCCGCTGTTCCGGCGTGCCGTTGCGGAAATTCTCCCCGATCATGGCATCGACATGCGGAATGCGCGCGAGCAACTGGCCGTTCTGGTGATGCATCGCGATCGAGGATTCCTCGCCGAGCCCGCTCGAGGCGAAGAAGGATTCGAGCTGGTCCGGCGTGATCGCGCGCGAGACCATTCCGAGGAATTCGCCGTGCGGGCCGGAGACGCGCCGCGCGAACACGATGGCGGGACCGTTGCCGAGCCGGCCGGGAACGACCTCGATCTCCTCCTGCGTGGCCGGATCGTTCCTGAGGCGGTTGAAATAGTCGCGGTCGGCGACCGAGATGTCGGCGACGGGCCAGCGCCGCGACGAGTTGATCAGAACGCCGCCAGCATCGAACACGTTGGCGCCGGCGACGTCGGACCAGCCGCTGGCTTTCGCGCGCAGCACCTCGTGCATGGCGAGGGTGGCCATCTCGCTGCGGAACACGTCGGCGGATTCGATGCCGTGGCTTTCGAGCTCGGCGATGACGCTCTTCTGCAGCACCGCAAAGTCGGCGAATTCGCGATCGAAATGCCGGGCCAGCAGCCGCACGGAGTTTTCCAGGCTGTCGCGGCCGCTTTCGATCGCATTCTGGCGAAAGCGGTCGACGGTGAGCGCGGTGCCGATGGCCATTGCGACCATCAGCACGAAGCCGCCGACGATCAGCCATGTCAGCGGCGCTCCCTGCCAACGGCGCAGCAACGCGCGCATCCGCGCGGTCCATCGGATTGATGTGCCCATCCAGCCCTCCCGTGGGATGCAAGATGCAGCAAAACCGACAAGACCCCGTTACCAGTAACGGTTACGAAAACATGAATCGGAATGGAATCAGAGGGTTGGGTTCCCCTCGCGGGGGCCGTAGGGTGGGCAAAGGCGCCCTTGCGCCGTGCCCACCACCTCTTCGTGGCCGCAAAAAGCGCGTGGGCACGCTTCGCTTTGCCCACCCTACGAAGTCACGAAACGGCCCTACCGCTTGATCTCCCACTCCAGCGCCTCCGCGTTGCCCTTGGCGAACATCTGCGGCACATCGAACTTGCCGGTCTTGAGGTCATAGCGGCATGTCCAATCCGCCAGTCCCTTCACGGCGACGTTCTTCGGATGCTTGTCCATCGCGCCCGACAGCGAGATCAGGAGGTAACGGTTGTTGGGCCAGTCGACGCCAAGCCAGCGATAGCCATCTTCGGTGCCTTTCATCAGATTGGCCGAGATGTGGTAGTCGAGCTTCATGTTCTTGGTGTCGCGCCGGCTGTGAAAATAGGCCCAGGCGAGATCGCTGAGCGACTTCTTCGTCGCGTTGACGAAGGCGCCGTTCTCGACATGGTAGAGGAACAGATCCTGCGAGCCCGAGCCGGTCTTCTGCATCCGCACCAGCCATTGCGAATCGGCGGTGAAGCGGAAGCCGGCACCATAGCCCTGCTCGGGCTTCAGCTCCGTCATCTGCTCGCCGCGTCGCGCCCAGACCTGCCATTTCACGCCGAACAGGTCTTCACTGTCCTTCATGTACTGCTCGAGCTTGGTGGCGCCGTCGGGCGAGGTGAAGGCGAGATCGGCATTGTCGGTGAGGACGAATCCCGGCGGCGGCCCGGATGCGGCGAGCGCGGGGGAGGCGGCGAGGAACAGGGCAAGCGCCAGCCATGGCGCGGGGCGGCAAAATCTGGTCACGGAAGAAATCCCTAAAATAAATGCCGCGCTGCGGCCTTGCGCATTGGACTCCGGCGGGGCCGTGCCGGTTCATCCGAAAGAGTGATCATCCCATCGACCGTCTTGCTGCCGCAGCGAAATCGGCGCAATTTGCTGCCATCGGCTGATTTGCGATCCAAGGTTCTGCATCGATGATGACCGCGTCCAAGGCCTTCATTGCGTTCTGTCTGCTCGCACTGGGTGGCACCGTGCTGGTGATCGGCCCCACCGAGCTGCGCCGGCTGCTGCCGGGCGGCGCGAAGACCGAGGTCGCCGTCGCCGCCAAGCCTGAGGTCAAGGCTGAATCCAAGGTCGAGCCCAAAGCCGAAGCCAGGCCGGATGAGTCCAAGCTTGCCGCGACGCAGCCTGCACCATCGGCGTCCCCGGAACCGGTCGTCCCGCCGAAAGCGGCGGCGCCGCTCGCCGAGACGCAGAAGCAGATTGCGGCACTCGGCGAACTCGCCCCGGCCAAGCCGCCGGCGGCCGCGGCCGATGCCGGCCCCCGGTTCGACGTCGCGCGCGTCGACGATCACGGCGAGGCTGCGGTGATCGCGGGGCAGGCCACACCGGGTGCCAAGGTCGAGCTGCTGCGCGACGGCAAGCCGCTCGATACCGTGACGGCCGATGCGTCGGGCCAATTCGTGATGACTCCGCCCCAGCTTCCGGCCGGCTCCTATGAACTGACCCTGCGCGCGACAGCGTCCAACGGCACCGTCACGCAGTCCGCGCGCACCATGCCGGTGACCATCGCCGAAGCCGCGCCGCCGCCGGCACGCCCGGCACCCGCCGCGCGTCAGGAGGCCAGGCAGGCCGAGAAGCCCGACGACAAGTCGGATGTCGTGGCGTCGCTGCCGTCAGCTGCGCCGCACCTGGCCTCCGCGCCGGAGAGGTCAGCGGCCCGGCCGAGGCTGATGGGGACGCCGAAGCCGAAGGTCCTAGCGCGCGCGCCGGCCGCCAATGCGGTCGCATCGGCCTCGCCGGCGGAGGTCTTCAACGCTGCGCCGGCCGAAGCGGGCGGCAGCCGCGTGATCTCGCGTGGCGACAGCTTGTGGGCGCTCAGCCGTCTGGCTTACGGCGACGGCTCCCGCTATGCGGTGATCTTCAACGCCAACCGCGACAAGATCCACAATCCGAACCTGATCTATCCTGGCCAGACTTTTGTGCTGCCGAAGGCGCACTGAGGATTTCTGCGACGCTTTGACCGCCGACGCGCGGGAACCTTTGGTTCCGCTCTGAGTCATCCCCTTGCGGCGCGATACGCGCTTGGCACTGGAGGAGGGCCAAGACGTGTTCAAGCAAGACGTGTTCAACTCAGTGGTCAGTTCGATGGTCATGTCGAGATCGCGCATTGGACCGGCGCTCGCGGGTGCACTCCTCGCGATTCTGGTAGTGCTGCTGCCTGGTAGAGCCGAGGCGCAGTTCGGGTTGCGCGGCGGTCCGCTCGGCGTCGCGCGCTTCGCCGTCGGCCACATGATCGGCATGTCGCGGCTGCGCCACTCCCGCATGGCGGTGCGGGGCAGCCGATACCGCTCCGCCGCGCTGAGATCGCAGGATCCGCGCGGCGCCGAGCGCGGTCAGCCGCCCAATCCCTACATCCTGCGTGCCGCGCTCACGGCGCAAGCTGCGCTGTCCGGCTGGCGTGGCGGCCGCCGTCCGCAGGGCTGGTGGCGCCATCCCGACGGCAGCTATGGCTGGGCCGGCCCGGTGTTCTGGCCGTTCGCGCAGGACGATCTCGCCAATGCCGTCATCCTTGGCGATATGACCAGCCTCTCGCTCTATGGTTATGGCGACATCTATGCCGCGATCTTCGCGCCCTATGCCGCGACTGAGCTCGCCGCCTATACCGCGCCGCAAGGCCGGCGCACGCGCAGGGTTCCGTCGGCGCAGAACGTCTGTGATGCCAGCGATCCCGCTGGTTTTCCAATGGATCGCATCGTCGCCGCCGTGCAGCCGAACGAAGAACAGCGCATGGCGCTCGACGATTTCGGTGCCGCCTGGCTGGCGGCCCGCGACAGCATTCGCGCGGCCTGCCCGGCAGGAGTGCCCGCGACCGCAGCGGAGCGCCTCGGCCTGATGCACGAGCGCGTCGCGGCGATGATCAAGGCGACCGACGCGGTCGCAGCGCCGCTGGCAAAGTTCGAGGGCCTGCTCGACGACGGCCAGAAGAAAAAGCTCGATGCGCTCGGCCAGGAGCGTCGCGCCGCGCTCGCGGCCGGCCAGAAGAAGGACTCGCAGGCGGCAAGCGCCTGCGAGGCCGACAACGATCCGCGCTATGATGTGCAGATGCAGCGCCAGTACGAGCAGCTCGTGCAGCAGCAATGGCCCGCCGCCGACATCGGCTCGACGCTCAAGCTCGACGACACCGGCCGCGCACGCTTTGAGGTGCTTCAGGACACCACGCTGCGCACCATGGAGACGCTGAGCCCGTGCACGACGAAATCCGCAGCGACCCCGCAAGCCCGCCTCGCTGCGGTGAAGGCGCGGCTCGGCGCGATGCTGGAGGCAGTCAACGCCGTCGGCGATGCGCTCGATGATTTCGAGGCAGACTTGACCGACGAGCAGAAGGCCGCCTTCGAGGCGATCGGTCCGAAGCGGGGGGTGTGAGCATCCTCTCGACTTGAAGCGGGAGAATATCCAGTCTATGATATACAGTAATTAATGTATATCATGGAGTTTTCGGTGCTGGTTTCCAAGTGGGGAAATAGCTTGGCGGTTCGGCTGCCCAAGGCACTCGTTGAGGCTCTGAAGCTTTCACCGGGCGACGAGCTCAATGTGGTGGAAGCCTCGAAGGGCCGGCTCGCAGTGGAGAAGGTTGACAAGCGCGCGGAATTTCTCCGGCAGGTCGAGCAGTTCCAGTTTCCGTTGCCTGAAGACTACAAATTCGACCGCGACGAAGCGAACGAGCGGTGAGTGCTTTCTTCGACAGCAATATCCTGATCTACGCCTACTCAACGGACACAAGGCGGCAGCGGGCGCTGACGACGATTGCCGGCGGTGGCATCATCAGCGCGCAGGTGCTGAACGAGTTCACCAACGTGCTGCGCAAGAAGCAAAGGCAGGATTGGCCGGTGATCGAGGCGGCCGTGCAGTCTCTGCGCTTCCGCTTTCCAGACATCGTGCCGCTGACGTCGGACACGCACACTGCGGCGCTTGCGCTCGCGCGCGACCACACGCTCGCCTTCTATGACGCCCTGATCGTCGCCGCCGCGATCGAGGCCGGCTGCGACACGCTCTACAGCGAAGACCTGCAACACAGCCGCAGCTTCAGTGGGCTCACCATCGTCAATCCGTTTCTTGGCAGCACGTGATCCGTCCGATGACTTCAAGACGAATCTGACCGACCAGCAGATGGCGCCCTCGAGGCGATCGGTCCGAAACGGGGAGTGTGATCACCCACACGCCCAGTCGAACTTCATATCCCTGAAGTCGAGCTGCGCATTGCCGCCGCCGAAATTGTAGCCGCCGAAATATTCCTCGAACTCGACGTAGAACGGGCTCATCTCCGGCACTGCCTGGCACGGCCGCATGGTGCCGCCGAGATGGTTGTGGGCGTGGTCCTTGCTCCAGTCGTGCAGGCGGAAATTGTCGCGGCCAGGGACGCCGCCGACATAGTAGTAATAGGGCTGATAGCCGGTCGGCGGGTTTTCCTTGGTGTACTCGTCCTGCGGCCCCTTGCCGGCGTTTGGATCCATCGCGCGCGGACTCAGGGCGATGGCGCGGGTCTCGCTGAGATCGGCGCGCGGCGACGCTGAAAACATCTTCTTCGCGTAAGGCGCGGCAGCCTCGAAGAACGCGCAGGCGCCGCCGACATCGAGCCAGCGCGGCCGGTCGGCCGTCGCCAGCGCAAGCGGCTCCGGCGGCGTTGTGAATGCGCCTTCGTACTCATTCTTGGTCAGCAGCAGCGCCGCATATTCGTAGTCGAGAATATCGGTCATGCGCGACAGCCGCGGATGCGAGGAGCGCGCCATCACCGCCTCGCGGATTTCAGGATCATCGGGCGCGCCGCCGTCATTGTGATCGGGCGCAGTGGCAAAGAACGACACCGCGACGATGTCCGCGCCATGCACGCGATAATCCTCCGGCAGCAGCAGCGTAAAACCGTGCATCAGCGGATAGCCGGTGACGGGATCGAGCGGCCATTGCTCGCTACTGATGCCCGGCGGCAGTCCATAAACCCAGCCCTGGTCGCGCGCCCGCTCAGTGGGACGGTCCAGCATCTGCAAATCATACGCGCGCGAAGGCAAGGCAAACGCCACAGGCCGTCTCCCATCGGAATTGAGCCTCGACGCCGAGGCGATGGTTAGTCGCGACGAGGCGAGATGTGGTTCGGGATGGGAAGAACGGATTGATGCCATTCTGCCGGTGTTTTGCCCGACGTGTCAAAGGCAATTTCGTAAAATCCGCAGAGTCGGCGAAAAGTTGCTGTGCTGCCAGCGCCTTGGCTACTGTGCATGGGGTTGTTTTCGAATTTATTGTCGGCGGCTACCCGCGCCGGCGCGCGACTGATGCGTCCACGACGTTCTCCACCTCCTCGCGCCAGCTCAGAATCTCCATCGCCAGCACCGGGTGGTTAAAACCCTTGAGCTGGAGATCGTCGAGCGCGCGCGCTTCGACCCAGGGCTCGACCATGCCGTAGACGCGGCGGCTCACCACGATCTGGTTGGGCTTGGCCTCGCTGCAGAGGCGCGAGGCGAGGTTGGTGACGCTGCCGATCGCGGCATATTCCAGCCGCTGCTCGAAGCCGACCTGGCCGAGCGTGGCATAGCCGAGCGCGATGCCGATGCCGAAGCCGAGGCTGTGCCCGCGGTTGCGCCAGCGCTCGGTCAGCGGGCCGATGGTGTCGCGCATCTCGACCGCCATCTTCACGGCGCGCTTGGTGTGGTCCTCGAACTGGATCGGCGCGTTGAACAGGATCATCACGCCATCGCCGGCATATTTGTCGAGCGTGCCCTCATACTTGAAGATGAGCTGGCCCAGCGCCGCGTGATATTCGCGCAGCACGTTCATCGCCTCTTCCGGCTCAGTCGCTTCCGTGAACGCGGTGAAGCCACGCAGGTCGCAGAACACCACGGTCACCTCGCGGCGCTGGCTGGTGAGCAGCCCCTCGGGACTGTCGGAGGAGGCGATCAGCTGCGCCACCTGCGGCGCCAGGAAGCGCTCGAGCTTGCGGATCCGCTCGATCTCGCCGAGCTGGGTCCTGACGCGCTCCTCCAGCGACTTGTTCCAGTCCTTGAGCTGCTCGGTCTGCACGCGCAGCTTGTCGGCCTGGGCGCGCACGGTCTCGTTCGCCGTCTCCAGCGCATGGCTCTTGTGGTCGACCTCGGTGAACAGCCGCGCATTGCGCATCGCCAGCACCGCCTGGTTGGCGAAGGTGCGCATCAGGCCGATGATGCTGGCGGCGAACGCGCCGCTGGCGCGGCGCAGCAGCACCAGCGAGCCGAGCGTGCCCTGCTGATCCACCAGCGGCACCACCAGCACCGAGTGGAAGCCAGCTTCGATCGCGGCGTCGCGCAACGGTTGCTCGGCGGCCTCGTCGAGATCGGCAATCGCGATCGGCTCGCCGCTCTCGGCGGCATCGCTCAGGATGTTCTGGCCCTCGTCGATGATGACATGCGCGCCTTCGGCCGATCGATCGATGCCGCCCGCCTCGACCAGGTTGAAGCGGCGCTGTTCGGCGTCATAGCCGTAGATCAGCACCGCGTCGGCATGGGTGATCTCGATCGCGCGGGCGGCAATGGTCGGCAGCACGGCGTTGAGATCGAGCGAGGAGGCCACGGCGCGCCCAACCTCTTCCAGCACCTTGAGCTCGTGGTTCGATTGAGCAAGGTCGCGGGTGCGCTCCTCGACCTTGGTCTCCAGGTTCGAATAGGTCTCCTGGAGCTGGGTGGCCATGCGATTGAACTGGCCGGCGAGGTCTTCGAGCTCGTCCGAGGTGTGCACGTCGATGCGGTGGCTGAAATCGCCCTCGCCGAGCCTGTGCGCGCCGTCGCGCAGCGCGGTGATCGGAATGATCATGCGGCGGGCGAGCAGCGTGCCAGCGAGGATCGCCACCATCAGGCCCATGCCGATCAAAAGCGCGATGCGCACCAGCTGGTCGCGGATCGGCGTCAAGGCCTGCGTGGTCGGCTGCTCGAACAGCACGCTCCAGCCGAGCTTCGGAACGGTGCTCGCGGCGCTCATCACCGAATGGCCGTTGAAGTCGGTGCCCGATGTTTCGGATTCGCGCCCGGGCGCGATCGCAGCCGCCACCTGCGGCAGCTTCGACAGGTCCTTGCCGAGGTCGGGCCCCTTCGACGACGTCGCCAGCACCCGGCCGCGCGGATCGACGACATAGGCGAAGGCGGCCTTGCCGACCTGCGCGTCGGACAGGAAGTCGGAGAGGAAGCTGAGATCGATCTCGGCAACCGTGACGCCGGCATTGAAGCCGGAATGCGCTACCGAGATCGACATGATTGGCCGCTGGTCGACGAAATAGGCCGGCGAATAGCTGACACCGCGGGCGACGGTGTCGGTGAAGCGCATGTCGCGGGAGAGGTCGGCATTGCCACCGGTCGTGGCCGACTGGCGCGAGACGCGCAGCACCTCGCGGCCCTCGCCGTTGAGCTGGAACAGCTGATTGACGACCGAGACCTGGTGCAGCAGCTGGGAGTAGTCGGCGCGGCGCTTATCGAGCGTGTCCTGGCTCGCCCGCGTCACCCAGCTGATCTGGCGCTCGAGCTCGGAGATCGACTGTTCCATGCGCCGGGCGACGGCCTGCGCCCTGTCCTCGAGCCCGTCGGTCAGTGATGTCTTGGTGGCGCGGTAGGAGATCCAGGTCTCCATCGCGCCGTTGACGGCGAGGACGAACACGACGAGGCCGACGAGGGAGACGACATATTTGGCGAACAGGCCCTCGCGCAGAAACCGTGTCTTGTCGTTCGCCCCTGCCATCCCGATCCTCTTGCGCCGCCATCGACGCCGGCGCTACGGGCCGTACCAGCCCCGGCAGCCTTCTACCATAATTTGGGCCAAGGGATCGTTCCGTGGCCGTCCCGGCACCGGCCGAGCAGCAGGTGTGGTTACCGTTGTGGACGGCGGGGCTGCTCGAACGGCGGTGAAATGTCGCAGCCTCATCCGTTCGGAGGAAGCCGCGGATGGCGGGCTCGGGTAAGGGGGGACGTGGAGTCCCGTCCTTGGTCCGCCAATCACCGATTGAAGAGCTGCCGCAGCACATCGTTCATGGGCTGGCTGTCCTGCTGCGCCGCCGGCGGGTCTTCCAGGGCCGGGGGTGCGGGCGAGGCCTGCGGTGCCGGCGTGGACGGTGTTGTCGGCAGGCTGCGGCTGCGGCCGGTGCCCGTCGCCGTACCCGTTCCGGCACCGCTGGAAAGCCCCTGCTGGATCAGGCTGCCGATCGCCTCGCCCAAGGGGCCGCCGAGCAGATTGTTCTGCCCAGGCTGCTGGGTTTGCGGATTGGCATTTCCGGCTGCATTGCCGCCACCCGGCGCGGTCGCGCCGCCGAGGCCGAGGCTGCCCAGGATATTGCCGAGCCCGGCGCCATCGGGGCCGAACAGGCCCTTGCCCATCTCGCGCAGCTTGGCATAGGCGGCTTCGGGATTGTCGAGCATGCCGGCCATGTCAGGATAGATCTTCGGCTGCGACCAGCTGCCCTGGATCATCACGGGGATGCCGAAGCCGACCGGCTCGTTGGTTCGGCCCTGGCCTTCGGTCGTCATCACCAGCTTCGGCTCGACGCGAAAACCCATCATCTTGGTGTCGAGTGCGATCGTGCCGGCGCCGGTCACGCGGACGAGCGGCCCGATCAGATTGAGGTCGGTCGTCACCGCCTGGCCCTTGTCGACGCGGAAGGAGGCCGAGAGCTGCGACAGGTCCGTGCTCTGCTCCTGGCTGCTGTTCTGGTTGCTGTTCTGGTTGTCTTGCCAGCCGGACAGCGTGCCCGATGTCAGCGAGCGGATCATCTGCGCGACGTTGATGCCGCGGATGGCGCCGTCCTGGAAATTGACGAAGGCCGTGCCCTGCATGTTCGCCATCAGCGCACGCTGGCTGGTGCCAGCGCTGCGCAGCGCGAGCTTGGCCTGCAGCTTGCCGTCGATGCGGTCGAATTCGGCAAGGCCCTGGAGCAGCGGCAGCGCGCGCACGCCGACGAGGTCGGAATGCATGGCAAAGCTCGGCGCGCCGGTGGTCGCATCCAGGATCACCTCGCCCGAGACCTGGCCGCCATAGGCGCCGAGATTGGCGGTGCCCGCCTTCAGCACGCCGCCGGCGAGCTTTGCATCGAGCGCCAGCGGCGCGAGGCGGGCATCGCCGATCACGGCCTCGTTCGCGGAGAGCCTGATTTGCGCATCGACGTAGTTGAGCCCGGAGACGTCGATCGGTGCATCGCTCCAGGGTCGCCCGGACGCGCCGTCAGGCGATTTCGCCAGCGGAATCGCCAGCCGCTGGAAGTCGAGATCGAGCTTGACCAGCGGCTTGCTCGCGATGTCGACGGAAGCCCAGCCGTTGAAAGCGCCGTCGCCGAGTTTGCCGCTCACGCCGTTGATCATCACGATGTCGCCGTTCAGCCGCATCTCGGCATGGCCGGCGAGCTGGGACTTCAGCACGTCGGGCATGTCGATGGCGAAATCGACCGGAATGGTTGGCCGCTCGGCCGGCGGCGCCGGCGTCGTCGCCTTGATGTCGAACCGGGTCGGATGCTCGCCGACGCGCGCGGTGCCGGTGATGTTGACCTTGCGGTCGCGATCGACGACGGCATCGGCGTTGATGGCGCTGATACGACCCTCGACGCGATCGCGCAGCCGCGAGAACGCGACTTCACCATCGGTGACCTTGACGCGGTCGATGGTGGCGCCGCCCGTGTCGAGCGCGAGCGGCTTCGGCGAGGCGCCGGCATTCGGCAGGCGCTCACGCAGCAGCGGCTGATAGAGCACGGGATGGGTGACGACGAGCTCGCTGATCTTCGGACGGCCCGACCATACGCTGGCCAGCGACATGTCGGCCTGCATGCTATCCACCGTCAGGCGCGTGATGCCGCTGCGGTCCTTGGGATCGTGGAGCGTAAGGTCGTTCAGCGTGACGTTCAGCGTCGGCCAAACGCTGATCTTCGTAGTGCCGTCGATCGACAGGCGATAGCCGGTCGCGCTCTCGACCCGCGAGGCAATCGTCGAGGTCAGGAAGCCGGAGGGAACCCCGACCACCAGCAGAAGTGCGATCACGATGATGACGGCGGCCACCGCCGCGCCGGCGAATTTCACAGCTCTCATGTCGACTTTCCAGCGGCGGACCATCGGCGTCGAAATCTGCCACCGATCCGTCCTTTGCGCCTGAGTTTATCCCGGGACGGGAAGCGGCTCCAAGCGGTCAAAAATAGTCTGGGGGAGCTGCAAAGTTATGTGACTTATGACACACTTCCTCGGCGCGGTTTTACGCGATCCTGATGTTGATGGTTCCAAGCGATTTGCCAAAAAGATTCACAAGGACATTGAAATGAGCAAGCAGGCCGAATTTGCGGTCATCCTGAAGATGAACGCGATGTTCGCCGACCTCGGCGCGGACGAGCTCCAGCGGCTGTCCAATCTCTGCCACACCCAGCATCTGGACAACGGCGAGGTGCTGTTCCAGAAGGGCGATCCCGGCGATGCGCTGTTCGGCGTGCGCCGCGGCCAGGTCCGTATCGAGACCGGCGCATCCGACGGCAGCCGGCTGACGCTGAATTTCATGGGGCCGGGCGATCTGTTCGGCGAGGTCGCGGTGCTGGACGGCCAGAGCCGCACGGCGGACGCGACCGCGGGCGAGGCCAGCGAATTGTTCGTGCTGCGGCGCGAGGATTTCCTCGGCTTCCTCGAGCGCGAGCCCAAGGTCGCGATCAAGATCATCGCGCTCTTGTGCCAGCGCATTCGCTGGCAGAGCGAGCGCATGGAGGAATCCATGTTGCAGCCGCTGCCGGTACGGCTGGCACGGCGGCTCTGCGCCCTCGCCGCTGATTTCGGCTCCGAGGTGCACATCTCGCAGGAGCAGCTCGGCGTCTTCGTCGGCGCCGCCCGCGAGAGCGTCAATCGCCAGCTCCAGGCCTGGCGCAAGGAAGCGATCCTCGATCTCCAGCGCGGACGGATCTTGCTGAGGAACATGACCAAGCTGACGGCGATCGCGCGGAACGAGTAGGGGCGCTAAGTGCGCTCCTCACGACCTTGCCAGAGCCGCGTGATGAGAATGTCGCCCGACTCGGCAATAATGACGTACCGCACGATGTAACCGGATGAACCGAACCGGATAACAATTTGGCGGATGCTGTCCTCGTGCGTCGGCTTGCCAAGGGATGGAAACTCCGACAGCCGATCGATGGCCTTCCAGATCAATTGCAAGGCACGTGTGGCCGCGTCGGGATTAACTGCGTCAAGGAAGCTTCGCAGCCGCTCGATATCCTCAAGAGCGGCCGGCGAAAGCAGGATCATCTGATCTTGCGCGGTTGTGGGCGAGGCAGCTCGTTCACGGAACCCCAGCTTGCCACCCATGCCTTGACGTCGTCGAGGGGGACGGCAAGTCCGGTGCGTTTGAATTCCTCATAGCGTCCGCGATCCTCTGCGAGATCCGGGCCTGAAAGGTCGATAACCGAATCCAGCAACGCGACGGCCTCGGCGAGCACCGTTGCAACGTCCTTCCCGCGCTCAGAAGCAATCTCCCTGAGACGGGCGTCGGTATCGGCGTCGATTTCAAGAGTGCGGCTTACGAGGTTCATCTTCTGAAGATAACACTTCATCTGCGTGTGTCGAGCCCACGGGGAAACTATCTACTCCGCCGCCGGGTGCACGATGTTCTTCGGCGCCGGCGCCGCATCCGCCGATGCGGCCCCGTGATGATTATCCGTCTCGGCATCCTCGCTGTGCACGATCAGCCGTTTGCCGAAGCGCCAGATCAGCGCGCCGAGATCGTCCATCACCATGAACATCGCGGGCACGAACACCAGCGACAGGATGGTCGAGAAGATCAGGCCGCCGATCACCGCGAGCGCCATCGGCGAGCGGAACTCGCCGCCGGCGCCGACCGCGAGCGCGCTCGGCATCATGCCGGCGGCCATCGCGATCGTGGTCATCACGATCGGACGGGCGCGCTTCATGCCGGCGTCGATCATCGCCTCGTCGCGCGGCTTGCCGCCGTTGATCGCCTCGATCGCGAACTCCACCAGCATGATGGCGTTCTTGGTGACGATGCCCATCAGCATCAGGATGCCGATCCAGACCGGCGTCGTCAGCTGCTTGCCGGTGACGAGCAGGGCCGCGATCGCGCCGCCGATCGACAGCGGCAGCGAGAACAGGATGGTGATCGGTTGCAGGAAAGTGCCGAACAGCAGCACCAGCACCGCGTAAACCATCATCAGGCCGGCCGTGATCGCGGTGGCAAAGCCGTCGGATAGTTCGTTGAGGCTTTCGGCATCGCCGGACGGTGAGACCTTCACGCCCTTCGGCAGGCTCTTCATCACCGGCAGTTCGTAGATCTTCTTGGTGGCATCGCCGAGCGCTGCGGAGCCGACGAGGTCGGCGGCGACGGTGGCCTGCCGCTCACGATCGTAGCGGTTGATGCTGGTCGGGCCCTGGTCGAGCTTGACGTCGGCGATCACCGAGAGCGGTACGCCGCCCTTCTCGCCGTGCTCGCCGAGCGGCACGCGCAACTGCTCCAGCGTCTTGAGATTGCCGCGCGCGGCGTCCTCGAGCTGTACGCGGATCGGCACCAGGCGGTCGCCGACGTCGAACTTGGCGAGTGCGGGTCCGACGTCGCCAATGGTGGCGACACGGATCGTCTGCGACAGGCTTTCCGTGGAGACGCCGAGACGCGCGGCGAGATCGGCGCGCGGCTCGATGCGCAACTCGGGCCGCTCCAGTGCGGTTTCCGAGATCACGTTGGAGATGGTCGGAATCCGCTTCATCTGCGTCGCAAGCTCGCTCGCGACGTTGTTGACGATGTTGGCGTCGACGCCGGTCACGACCAGCGAGATCGCGCGCAGGCCGTTCTCGTCCAGGAACCAGAAGCGGATGTCGGGAACGTTCTCCAGCTCCTGGCTGATCGAGAATTCGAGCTCGCGCTGGGTGATGTCGCGGTCGTTCTTGGGCGTGTAGTTGATGATCAGGGCGGCGCGCCGGACTTCCTGGGTCCCCGGCGGCACGCGGCCGCCGTCGACGAAGATGCTCTTCACCTCGGGCCGCTTGCGCAGGCGCGCGACGATGTCCTCGGTGACCTTTTCGGTGTAGGCGAGCTGGGTGCCAGGCGGCAGCTCGAGGGCAAGCAGCGAGCGCGCGCTGTCCTGCGCCGGCAGGAAGCCTTGCGGCAGCAGCGTGATGCTCCAGATCGAGGCGGCGAAGATGCCGAAGCCGATCAGCACGGTGATGAAATAGTGCTTCACCGACCACGACACGATGCTGTGGTAGGTCCGCAGGATACGGCCGGGCGGCGGCTCGTTGTGCGCGTGATGCTTGAGGAAGTAGGCCGCCAGCATCGGCGTCACGAAACGCGCGGCGAGCAGCGAGAAGAACACCTGCACCGAGACGGTGATGCCGAACTGCTTGAAGAACTGTCCGGCGATGCCCGACATGAAGCTCGCAGGCGCGAAGATCGCGATGATGGTGAGCGAGATCGCGATCACGGCGAGGCCGATCTCGTCGGCGGCTTCCAGTGCGGCACGATAGGGCGACTTGCCCATGTTCATGTGCCGCACGATGTTCTCGATCTCGACGATGGCGTCGTCGACCAGGATACCTGTCGACAGCGTGATGGCGAGGAAGCTGACGAGGTTGAGCGAGAAGCCGAGGATGTCCATCACCCAGAACGCCGGGAAGATCGACAGCGGCAGCGAGATCGCGGCGATGATGGTCGCGCGCAAATCGCGCAGGAACAGCAGCACGATGACGACGGCGAGGATGGCGCCTTCGAACAGGGTCGAGATCGCCGCCTCGTAATTGCCCTTGGTGAATTCGACCGAGGTGTCGATCAGCTTGAGGTCGACCTCGGGATAGGCGGCCTTGAGCGCGTCGATGCGCTTCTGCACGGCGGCGGCGACCACCACGTCGCTGGCGCCCTTGGAGCGCTTGATGCCGAGTGCGACCACCGGCTCGCCGTTGAAGCGGGCGAAGGTGCGGCGGTCGGCGATGGTGTCGGTGACGGTGCCGAGATCGTCGAGCCGGACCTCGCCGCCGCCGAACAGCGGGATCATGGTGCCGGCGAGGTCGCTCAGAGTCTTGGCGCCGGCCAGGGTGCGGATCGCCTGGTCGTTCTTGCCGATCTCGGCGCGGCCGCCGGCGACGTCGACATTGGTGCCGCGCAGGCTCTGGCTGACATTGACGGCGGTGAGTCCCATCGCCTGGAGCCGGTCGGGATCGAGCGAAACCAGGATCTCGCGCTCGACACCGCCGATGCGCTCGACCTGGGCGACGCCGCGCACGCCTTGCAGCGCGCGCTTGACCACGTCGTCGACGAAATAAGACAGCTGCTCCGGCGTCTTGCCGGGTGCGATCGCGGCGTAGGTGACGATCGGCAGGCCGATCACGTCGACGCGCTGGATCAGCGGCTCGGTGACGTTCTGGGGCAGGTTGGAGCGCACGCGCGTCACTGCGTCCTTGACGTCGTTGAGAGCGCGGTCGGTGTTGGTCTCCAGCGCGAACTGGATCGTGGTCAGCGACAGGCCGTCGGTGATCGACGAGGTGATATGCCGCACGCCCTCGACGCCCGAGACCGCGTCTTCAATGGTCTTGGTGACCTGGGATTCGAGCTCGGCGGGCGCCGCCCCGAACTGCGAGACCGCAACCGAGATCACGGGAATGTCGGCCGAGGGCAGCCGCGTCACCGCGAGCTTGGTGAAGGAGACCCAGCCGAGAATCAGAAGGATGATCGAAAAGACCACCGACGGCAGCGGATTACGGATCGACCATGCCGAAATATTGAGAGCCATCAGCGTACCCGCGTGCGATCGAGTTCATCGGCGAACATGGTCTTGATCTGGTCGCCGTCATGCAGCGAAGAGCCGGCATCGGCCACGACGATCTCGCCGACCTCGAGACCTTCCAGGATTTCCGTCGCGGTGTCGGACGTCAACCCGACCCGCACCTTGCGCGTCTCGACAATGTTGCCTTTGACGACCTGCACGGTGAGATGGTCGATCGCGGTCTTGGGAACCGCGACGCCGCAGCTTCGCTTGGCATCGATGGAGGCGCGGGCGAATACGCCGACCTTCAGCGAAGGATTGTTGGTGACGCTGATGCGGACGCGGCCAAGCTGGGTGGCGCGATCGATCTCGGGCGCAACCAGCCGGACCCGGCCGATCAGATCGGGCGCGTCGTCGCGGCTGATGCGCACCGTAGCGCCCGGGCTGAGCTTGGGCATGTGCACGGCCGGGACCTGCGCATCCAGTTCGATCTCGTTGTTGACGGCGATGCGGAACATCGGGCCGGCCTGCGGCGAGGCGGGCGCGCCGACGATGGTGCGGACCTCGGTGACGAGGCCCGGCGCGGGCGCCTTCAGCGAGATCGGGCCTTGCGGGCCAGGCCGCTGCGGTTGCCCCGGGATCTGCGGCGGCGGCGTCAGGCGGGCCAGCTCCTGGTTCTCGGTGACGACAGTGCCTTCGGTGACGAAGACGTCGGTGACCCTGGAGCCTTCCTGGTCGGCGACGACCACGGCCTCGCGGCGCGGCACGAAGAAGCCGGTCACCCGCACGAGGTCGGAGAAGCAGGCATTGGTTGACTTCGTCACGATGACGAGCGCCTCGCCCGGGGTTTCCTTCGCCTCGGGGCGATGCCGATGCTCGAACAGATAATAGCCGACACCGAGCACGACGACGAACAACACGGTTCCGGCAGGTTTGAGATATTCGGAGACGTTCATCGCCGGATTGTCCTGGCCTGGCTCACGGCCATCCGCACGAGGCCTATGAAGAGCGTTTCCCTGAAATAAAGCGGCGTCCCGCAAGGCTGCGGGACGCGCTTCGGAAGCAAGACTTTACACCACATCACGACGGGTCTTTGCAAAGGATTGCGTCGTGCTCACTTCGATGCGGTGGCCTTGTTTTCCATGTTGACGACCTGCACGCGGCGGTTGACCTCCGCCATCGGCTGGCTCGGATCCTTCAGCTTGCTCTTGCCGTAGCCGACGGTGACGAGGTCGGTCGCGGAGATGCTGTACTTTTCGATCAGGTAGCGCTTGATCGAGTCCGCGCGGCGCTCCGACAGGTCCTGGTTGTAGGCCTCGCTGCCGGCGGCGTCGGTGTGGCCGGCGACCACGAAGGTCGAGCCCTTCAGGTCGGCGCTGGTCAGCGCGCGGCCGAGCGCCTGCACCGAAGGCAGCGACTTGGCACTGATATTGGCGGAGTTGTAATCGAACGTGATCTCGAGATCGATGTTCGGCTTGTCCTTGGCGACCGAAGCGATTTCCTCGCGCTCGGTCGACGACAGCGAGCGGGTCGAGCGGCCGCGCACGGACTGGATCAGCTTGGTCTCCGCCGCGTTCGGCGCGGGGTCTGCCTGCGGAGCGCCGATGGAGAGGCCGCGGGTCAGCGGCTTCTTCGGCGGCGGTGCCAGCGCGCGGACGATCTCGTCCTCGGTGACGTTCTTGCTGTTGCCGTCCTCGCCGGCGAACGCGGGTGCGGCCGGCAACGACATCGCGGCGCCGATCGCCATAACCGACAGGATCGCGGTAAGTCCTTTTGCAGCAAATCTCATTGCCAGTCCCTCCTGCGCAGCAGACCTGCGCGGTTCCAAAATTCCTTGCAATAAGCCCCCGGAAAGGCCCCCTTTGCGGCATCCGTTGTTTAGTCTTGCTTGGGCCGCCGAGGTTCGAGGCGTACGCTGCCCCAATTCAAAAAAATACTAGCGTACTCCGTAGCTTGCGAATTCCTGAACGATGTTCGGGTCCATCGCCTTGGCATTGGCGATGTCGAGCGCGCCTTCCTGGGCCGAGCCGTTGCGCTGCTTGGCGAGCCCGCGGCCGTAGAGCGAGGAGGTCAGGCGCGGGTTGATCCGCAAGGCCGCATCGAAATCGGCGATGGCGTTCTTGACCGCGCCCGATTTGAGGTTGACGAGCCCCCGGCTGTCCAGCGCATCGACGAAGTTCGGCCGCAGCCGCAGCGCCTCGTTGCAATCCTTCAGCGCGCCCTGGAGGTCGCCGACCACGGTGCGGGTCCAGCAGCGGTTGTTCAGCGCCTCGACGTCCTTCGAGTTGATCCGCAGCGTGTCGTCGAAATCCTTGATGGCGAGGTTGTAGGCGCCCTTGCTGGCATAGACCTGGCCGCGCCGATACAGCGCGTTCACGTCGTCTGGGTTGGCCGCGATCTTGGCGGTCAGGCCCTTGATGGTGGGGTCCTCAGCCAGGGCGGCCGCGCTCGGCCCGCTATCCACGCTCGGGGCGGGGGTTGTCTCGGCCGGCTTCACCGGCGGTGGAGGCGGGGGCAGGGCGGCCTCGACCTGCGGCTTCGGCGAGGGGGCCGGTGCGGGCGCGGGGGGAGGCGCAGGAGCAGGCGCGGGCGCTGCAACCGTGTCGGCCGGCTTCGGCGGCGGAGGTGGTGAGGGCGGCGCGGGTGGTGCCGGCGGCGGGTTGTTGGCGACGACGGGCGGAGCGGGAGGCGCGGGCGGTGGCGTCGTTGTCGGACGCGAGCCGCCGGCGCCCGGAATGAACGAGAAGTCTTCGGCCAGGGAAGAGGATATCCACGGTACCTGCTCGCCGCGCGAGGCGCGGGTGACACCCATCTTGGTGCGGTTCAGCGTCTCCTCGGCCATCAGGTCGGGGACGCGGATCTCCTTGAGCAGTTCCTGCACGAACAGGCTGTGGTCGCCACCGGCGTCCGATACCACCGAAGCCAGCGCCGCCGAATACATCACCAGCGTGCCGTTCGGTGCGATGACGGGCGTGAGGCCAGCAGAGAAGCTGCGGAACCGGCGCTCGAACGGGTTGCGCCTGGAGGCATCGATCAGCGCGATCTTGACGCCGGCGCCGCGGGTGTTGAGCTCGCCTAGCACGGTCTCGAGGCTGAAACCGTCGCGGCGCACGTCGGATTCGGTCCAGATCTGCGCGTCAACCGGCAGCATGTAGCTCTGGCGCGCCGACTGGATGCCGAACCCGCTGAAGAACACCAGCGCCACCGACCCGGGCTTGATCTTGCCGTACAGCTTGTCGAAGGCGCGGCGCATGCCGTCGCCGGTCAGGTTCTCGCCGATCTCCACGGAAAAGCCGTCGCGCTTGAGCTCGTCGGCGACGTCGTGCGCATCGTTGATCGGTTCCTTCAGCGGGGCATCCGCATCCGGATATTTGGCGTTGCCGATGACCAGCGCGTAGCGGTCGCCGGCGGCCAGGGATGGCGTAGCCGGGACAAGCGAAATGAGGAGAGACAGAAGAACAAGAAAGCGAATTTTCATAATCAGCGCGGTCCAGCCAAAAAGGCGCCGTTCCCAGCTTGCGCCGCGGCGACCTTAACTTACGCTCCAGGCATTATCAAACCCGGGAAGGGGGGCGTCAACCGCTTGGAGATTCGGGGTAATCGCGACGATTGATCGCAACGCATGGGCGCGCCGGGAGGAGAATGAACTGGCTGTCATGATTGCGGCTCGATGCGATCCGGTTCGACATTTACGGCTGCATGTTAGGGCAGGCGTGGCGAAGAGAATGTGATTGGCCTCACATCGCAGGCTCACATGGCAGGTTCGCGGTCACCGCAGCCTCCGGCGTTTGACCTTTCTTGCGGACAATGGCTTGGTGCGCCCGATCGTCCCGCAAGATCCAACGCAAGAAAAGCAAGACCATGGGAAACGCCTACGAAATCTACGCGCTGCGCTATGCGACGATGTCGCCTCGCACCCCCAACATGAATTTTTTGGCGCCCGACCCGCATGACAGCGCGGCGCAGGACCTCGACTATTTCGTCTGGCTGATCCGGGGGCAGGGCCGCGACATCCTGGTTGATACCGGCTTCAATGCCGAGGAGGCGAGCGCGCGGGCGCGCAAGCTGACGCTGAATCCGGTCGATGCGCTGGAGCGCTTTGGTGTCGCTGCCTCAGCCATTCGCGACATCATCGTGACGCATCTGCATTACGATCACGCCGGCAATCTCGACCGCTTCCCGAACGCGCGCTTTCATCTCCAGGAGCGCGAGATGGCTTACGCGACCGGCCGCTGCATGTGCAACGGCCTGCTGCGACATCCGTTCACGGTCGAGCACGTCACGCAGATGGTGCGCCATGTCTATGGCGAGCGCGTCACGTTCTATTCCGGCGACGGCGAGGTTGCGCCCGGCGTCACCGTGCATCGTGTCGGCGGCCATTCGGACGGCTTGCAGGTGGTCAAGGTCGAGACCGCGCGCGGGCCGGTGGTGCTGGCGTCCGACGCCGCGCATTACTACGCCAATCTCCAGCGCCGGAGCCCGTTCCCGATCGTCTACAATGTCGGCGACATGGCGGCAGGCTGGGAAACGATCGAGCGTCTCGCCGGGCATCCTGATCGATTCATTCCCGGTCACGATCCGATCGTGACGGAAATCTATCCGCGCGCCAGCGACAAGGTCGATGCCTGGGCGCTGCATCTGCCGCCAACGCGGTCGTTTGCGAAATGACGCGATAGCGTCATTCCGGGATGCGCCGAAGGCGCAGGCCCGGAATCCATAACCACGATCGGGCGTATGGATTCTCAGATGCGCAATTTGCGCATCATAGCTCGCGCCCAAGAGGGCGCGCCCCGGAATGACAGCAGAGACTAATACGCCTGCTTGGCGTCCGCTTCTTCGCTGGTCAGGGCTCGCTTCGATCTTGCCGAGCAGGATCGAGAGCGCCGGTTTGAGTCTCAACCGGCAATTCCAGTCTGACCTTTTCTTCGGACGTGTGCAGTCTCCGAGACGGGCGGCCGGCGTGGTATCAACGCGTGCCGGCAGGATCCGCGCAAGCAACGATATCGCGGGGAGATTTTCGCGCCGCTAGCTCCGGCGGAGAGAATATCGCCAAATATCCTGCGTCCCTTGCGAGCTGATATGCGGCGACCTCGCGATAGCCGACGGCAGTCAATTCGCAGCGCAAGAGCTCGATTGGCGTGCCATGCTTCGATGTCGGAAGCTCAAGATCGACAATCCCGACCCGCGCACCCCGCTTCAAGGCAGGCGCGAGATTGTAGAGGAAGGCATAGGGTTGGGCTATCTCGTGATACATGTGCACGAGGATTGCGGCATCCAGCGAGGAAGCGGGCAGACGCGGGTCATGTGGTTCGCCGAGGGCGAATTGCACGTTCGTCAACTTCAGAAGTTCTGTTCGCCTTGCGAGTTCGATCAGGTACTCCCGCGTGACGTCCTGGGCAATGACAGAGCCGGCGGGTCCGACGAGGCGCGAGAGCCTCACCGTGTGGTACCCACTGCCTGCTCCAATGTCGCCGACCGTCATACCCGGTTTCAGTTCGAGAGCACGTGCGATCTGTCCGGCCTCATTGAGGGCGTCGCGGCGCTCTTCGGCGGCGCGGCGTGCGCTGACGATCTGTGCAACAGGGCGCTGCGGTGAGGGAAACTCGCTTGCAGCGACTCCGGGCGGAGCCAGATAACCTATGTCAGCGGCGTATGCGCGCGTTGCGGCAAATGCCACAAGTAGCACCGCGATATGAGCCAGTGCCTTCACGAGCCTGCCACGCTTTCTCAATTGGTAGAGGCGTCTGCGCCTCTCTGCGTATACGCTCTAATACGCCTGCTTCGCGTCGGCCTCTTCGCTGGTCTGGATCAGGTCGAGGCTCTCCTCGATCTTGCCGAGCAGCGCAGAGAGCTGCTTGCGCTCCTGCGCGGAGAGGCAGGCGAGGATCTCGTCTTCCCGCCGCAAGAGTTGCGGGAACAGCTCTTCGTACAGCGCGCGGCCCTTCTTGGTCAGTTGCAGGCGGAATTCGCGGCGGTCGGCTTCGTTCTCGACGCGCTCGATCAGCTGTGCATTGAGCAGGGTGGTCACCGCGCGGCTGATGGTGGATTTGTGCGTGCGGGTGCATTGCGAGATGTACTGCGCGCTGCAGGCATCGTTGCGGAAGCCGAGCGTGGCGATTACGCGCCAGGCTGGAATGTCGAGGCCGTGGCGTTCCTGATATTCGACCGCGAGCGCGGAACTCACCTCCGCCGCGAGCCGGTTGAGGCGGAACGGCACGAACTTGAACAGATCGAGGCGCGCCTTCGGCCGCAGTGAAGCCTCATCGGCTTGCCGCGTCTTCAGCGCGATGTCGCTGGATGTCCTCGCCAAGGAGAGCGCTCCGAATTCCAGTTGACGGCCGGCCGGCTCCGGTCCAAAATAGTTGCACGTGAGACTATCTAGCAGATCAGTCCTCTCCTGACCAGAGCCGAGGTTAGCGAATGGCGCCGGCCAATACGCGAAAGGCCAAGACCCAGTTCGGCTATCGCCGCCACCTCGACCAGGATCGCCCCAGCCCAAATCCGGCCGAGCATCCGGTGGTGGTTGTCGGCGCCGGCCCGGTCGGGCTGTCGCTGGCGATCGACCTCGCCCAGCGCGGTCAGCGCGTCGTCCTGCTGGATGATGCCGACCGCATCGGCGAAGGTTCGCGCGCAATCTGCTTCTCGAAGCGCTCGCTGGAATATTGGGACCGGCTCGGTGTCGGCGACCGCATGGTCGACAAGGGCGTGGTCTGGGGCGTCGGCCGCATCTTCCACGGCGAGTCGCAGCTCTATCAGTTCAACCTGCTGCCCGAGGACGGTCACAAGCGGCCGGCCTTCATCAACCTCCAGCAATATTACGCCGAGGCCTATCTGGTCGATCGCATCGGTGATCTGCCCGCGATCGACCTGCGCTGGCGCAACAAGGTGACGGCGGTGGAGAGTCGCAACGATTCCGTGGTGCTGACGATCGACACGCCGGAGGGCCCCTATCGCCTCCACGCGCAATATGTCATCGCCTGCGACGGGGCGCGCTCCTCGCTGCGCCAGATGGTCGGCGCCGACTTTGCCGGACAGGTGTTCGAGGACCAGTTCCTGATCGCCGACGTCAAGATGACGGCGGAATTCCCGACCGAGCGCTGGTTCTGGTTCGATCCGCCGTTCCATGCGGGACGCTCGGCGCTGCTGCACCGGCAGCCCGACGATGTCTGGCGCATCGACCTCCAGCTCAACCGCTATGCCGATCCCGTGGTCGAGAAGAAGCCTGAGAACGTACGGCCGCGGATCGCGCGCATGCTCGGCCACGACCAGTTCGAGTTCGAGTGGATCTCGCTCTACAAATTCCAGTGCCGCCGGATGGACCGCTTCATCCATGGCCGCGTGATCTTTGCCGGCGATTCAGCGCACCAGGTCTCGCCGTTCGGCGCACGCGGCGCGAACTCGGGGCTCGAGGATGCCGAGAATCTCTCCTGGAAGCTCGACCGCGTGCTCCGTGGCACGTCGCCGGCGAGCCTGCTCGAAAGCTACCATGTCGAGCGGAGCTTCGCGGCCGACGAGAACATCCGCGAATCCACCCGTTCGACCGATTTCATGGCGCCGAACTCGCACCAGGAAGCGCGGCTGCGCAAGGCAGTGCTGTCGCTCGCCAAGGAAACCGAGTTCGGCAAGCGCATGGTCAATGGCGGCCGGCTCTCGGTGCCGTGCAGCTATGACTCGCCGCTGTCATCGCTTGATACAGATGAGTGGCGCGCTGGCCCTTCTCCCGGCTGTTCCATGCTCGACGCTCCTGTTGCCGGCGAGCAGGCCTATCTGACCGATGCGTTCCGCAAGGGTGGAACGGATTTTACCTTGATGTCGTTCAACAATGGCGCGGCGACCGACGTGCCGGAAGGGCTGAAGGATATCCGCATCGGCGGCGAGGATGGGCTTGCCGATCCCCAGGGCCTGGTCGCAAAGCGCTACGACGCCGGGCCGGGCGCAGCCTATTTGCTCAGGCCCGATGGCTATGTCGCAGCGCGCTTCCGCCATCCGACGCGCGAGGCGATTGCGGCGGCGCTGTCGCGCGCCATAGGCGTCAGTTGAGGTTTCGCATGTCGCTTTCGACCAGCTCGAACTTCACACGGCCTGACGACGCCTTCCGCGCCATCGTCGAGGCGCATCGCGGTCTCACCGAGGAGCAGAGCGCCGATTTCGACGCGGCGCTGGTGCTGATCCTCGCCAACCATATCGGCGACATCGACGTGCTGCGCGAGGCGATCGGGCTGGCCAAGCGCCGCATGATCGACGGCCAGCAGCAGCAGCAACAACAATAACCACTGACTTAAGGATGACCTGATGGCGAAGAACTTCGCATCCACCGGCGATCTCTCCGAGAAGAAGATCACCTTCTCGGAGATCGGTACCGATCTCTACGCCTTCACCGCCGAGGGCGATCCGAACACCGCTGTTATCGTCGGCGATGACGGTTGCCTCGTGTTCGACGCGCAGGCGACGCCTGCAATGGCGAACAAGGTGATCGAGCGCGTCAAAGCCGTCACCGACAAGCCGATCAAATATGTCGTGCTGTCGCATTATCACGCCGTGCGCGTGCTTGGCGCCTCCGCCTACAAGGCGCAAGGAATCGTGGCTTCGCAGGAGACCCATCGGCTGATCGCCGAGCGCGGTCAGCAGGATTGGGATTCCGAGTACGGCCGCTTCCCGCGCCTGTTCCAGGATGCGGCCAGCATTCCCGGCCTGACCTGGCCGACGCTGACGTTCGAAGGCGAGATGTCGATCTATCTGGGAAAACGCGAGGTGCGGCTCATGCAGCTTGGCGCGGGTCACACTTCCGGCGACATCGTCGCCTGGGTGCCGGATGCCGAAGTGATGTTCTCCGGCGACCTCATTGAATATCACTCCGCCTGCTATTGCGGCGATGCGCATTTGCGCGAATGGCCGCTGACGCTGAACGAGATCCGCAACTTCAATCCCAAGGCGATCGCACCGGGTCGCGGCGATGCACTGAAGGGCGTTGGCACGGTACGCGAGGCCATCGCAATGACGCGCGACTTCGTCACCTCGCTCTATGGCGCGGCCGAAATTTCGGTCGCCAAGGGGCGCACGCTGAAGGAATCGATGGCGGCGACGCGCGAGGTGATGGATCCGAAGTTCCACAGCTTCGCCATCTATGAGCACTGCCTGCCGTTCAACGTCTCGCGTGCCTATGACGAGGCGTCGGGGATCGACGATCCCGTGATCTGGACCGACAAGCGCGACCAGGAAATGTGGGCCGCCCTGCAAGGAGGAGGATAGTCATGAACATCAATACCTCGCCTGATCAGATCGTCCGCAGCTCGGCCCAGGTGACGCCGGGCTATATGTCCGGCTTCGGCAACAGCTTTGAGACCGAGGCGCTGCCGGGCGCGCTGCCAATCGGGCGCAACTCGCCGCAGCGCTGCGCCTACGGCCTTTACGCCGAGCAGCTCTCCGGCTCGCCCTTCACCGCGCCGCGCGGCACCAACGAGCGTTCCTGGCTCTACCGCATCCGTCCTTCGGTGAAGCATTCCGGCCGCTTCGAGAAAGTCGATGCCGGCCTGTGGCGCTCGGCGCCGTGCCATGAATACGACCTGCCGATCGCGCAGCTGCGCTGGGATCCGACGCCGCTTCCGAAGGAGGAGGTGACTTTCCTCCAGGGCGTGCAGACCATGACCACCGCCGGTGATGTCAACACGCAGGCCGGCATGGCCGCGCATGTCTACCTCATCACCAAGTCGATGGTGGACCAGCATTTCTACAATGCCGACGGCGAGCTGATGTTCGTGCTCCAGCAGGGCAATCTGCGTCTCGTCACCGAGTTCGGCCGCATCGACGCCGAGCCCGGCGAGATCGTCGTGATACCGCGGGGCGTCAAATTCCGCGTCGAGATCACGAACGGGCCGGCGCGCGGCTATCTCTGCGAGAACTACGGCGGCGCCTTCACGCTGCCGGAGCGCGGCCCGATCGGCGCCAATTGCCTCGCCAATGCGCGCGACTTCCTGACGCCGGTTGCGAGCTACGAGGACAAGGACACACCGACCGAGCTTTACGTCAAATGGGGCGGCTCGCTGTTCAAAACGACCCTGCCGCATTCGCCAATCGACGTCGTTGCCTGGCACGGCAATTACGCGCCCTACAAATACGATCTGCGCGCGTTCTCGCCGGTCGGCGCGATCGGCTTCGACCATCCCGATCCCTCGATCTTCACGGTGCTGACCTCGCCGTCGGAGACCGCGGGCACGGCGAATATCGACTTCGTGATCTTCCCCGAGCGCTGGATGGTCGCCGACAACACCTTCCGGCCGCCCTGGTATCACATGAACATCATGAGCGAGTTCATGGGCCTGATCTACGGCGTCTACGACGCCAAGCCCCAAGGTTTTGTCCCGGGCGGCATCTCCTTGCACAATTGCATGCTGCCGCACGGCCCCGATCGCGACGCCTTCGAGCACGCCAGCAATGGCGAGCTGAAGCCGGTGAAGCTGACCGGCACCATGGCCTTCATGTTCGAGACCCGCTACCCGCAGCGCGTCACGGCGCACGCCGCGAAGTCGTCGACGCTCCAGGATGATTACGCGGATTGCTGGAAGGGCCTGGAGAAGCGGTTCGATCCGAACAAGCCGTGACGTTCCTACCCTCTCCCCTTGTGGGAGAGGGTGGCTCGCCGCGATAGCGGCGAGACGGGTGAGGGGTCTCTCTCCGCGAGCGACTCTCTTGCAATTGAGTTCGCTGATAGAGACCCCTCATCCGGCGCTTCGCGCCACCTTCTCCCACAAGGGGAGAAGGAAGAAAGAATCGAGCGAAAAGTGACAATTCACCCCAACGACCCCAGCCTCCGCTCCTTCATCGAAATCGATCCCACCTCCGATTTCCCGATCCAGAACCTGCCCTATGGCGTGTTCTCGACCGCGGCCAATCCGACGCCGCGGGTTGGCGTTGCAATCGGCAATTACGTGCTCGACCTCTGGGAGCTCGAGCAGGATTCGCGGCTCGACGTCGGCCCGCTTGGCGTGTTCTCCGGGCCTTCGCTCAATCCCTTCATGGCACTCGGACCAAAGGTCTGGACCAGGACGCGGGCGCGGATCAGCGAGCTGTTGCGCCACGATAATCCGGAGCTGCGCGACAACGAGGAGCTTCGCAAGCAGGTGCTGGTACCGATGCGCGATGCAAGACTCCATCTGCCCTTCGCGGTCTCCGGCTATACCGATTTCTATTCGTCCAAGGAGCACGCCACCAATGTCGGCGTGATGTTCCGCGGCAAGGACAATGCGCTGCAGCCGAACTGGCTGCATATGCCGATCGCCTATAACGGCCGCGCCTCCACCGTCGTGGTCTCCGGCACCAAGGTGAAGCGGCCGCGCGGGCAGCTGAAGCCGCCGAACGTCGATGTGCCGAGCTTCGGCCCGTGCAAGCGGCTCGACTTCGAGCTGGAGATGGGCGTCGTGATCGGCCAGCCCTCACCGATGGGCGGCATGCTCAGCGAGAGCCAAGCCGAGGAGATGATCTTCGGCTTCGTGCTGCTCAACGACTGGAGCGCGCGCGACATCCAGCAATGGGAATATGTGCCGCTCGGGCCGTTCCTGGCGAAAGCGTTCGCGACCTCGATCAGCCCCTGGGTGGTGACGCGCGAGGCGCTGGAGCCGTTCCGTCAGAAGGGGCCGGAGCAGGAGCCGGTGCCGCTGGATTATCTCAAGCAGGCGAAGCCGCAGAACTATGATGTCGAGCTCGACGTCTCCTTGCGCGCTGCGGGTGCCAACGCGCCCGCCAGCATCAGCCGTACCAATTTCAAATACATGTATTGGTCCTCGGTGCAGCAGTTGATGCACCACGCCTCCTCCGGCTGCGCCATGAATGTCGGCGATCTCTTGGGGTCCGGCACCATCTCCGGCCCCGAGAAGAACCAGCGCGGCAGCCTGCTCGAGATCAGTTGGAACGGCACCGAGCCGGCCGAGCTGCCCGGCGGTGCCAAGCGTTCGTTCCTCGAAGACGGCGACAGCCTCGTGATGCGCGGCTGGTGCCAGGGCAACGGCTATCGCGTCGGGTTCGGCGAGGTCGAGGGGACGATATTGGCGGCGGAGTGAACTCCGCCATCGCCACAAGCTCCGTCATTGCGAGGAGCGAAGCGACGAAGCAATCCAGACTGTCTCCGGGGAGATAGTCTGGATTGCTTCGCTGCGCTCGCAATGACGAAGTGGAGGCAGTTCACCTCTGCTCCGGCGGCACGTCGCGCACCCGCGCGCAGTGCGCCGCGACGTCCTCCAGGCTGTACTTCAGATGCACCCGCTTGTCGGACGGCGCCTGCTTGCTCGTGCACACGCCCGGCCGCCATTCCTGCGTCGGCCTGATCGGGCGCGGGGCAAAGCCGCCGCCGCAGTTCGGGCAGACGTTGGAGAGCTTGGTCTCGACGCAATCCGCACAGAACGTGCATTCGTACGAGCAGATCCGCGCGTCCGTTGCATCAGGCGGCAGGTCGCGGTCGCAATATTCGCAGTTCGGTCTCAGCTGGAGGGCCATGGCTCGATCTCCCGGATTGGCCGCAATCATCGCAGATCGCCGCTGAAGCGCGAATGCCGTAGTTCCCACCATTTCAGCCGGGCTTGATCTCCTTGAGCGGCAGCTTTGAGCTTTCCTTCAGCCGGTCGAGCACGATCGAGGAGCGCACATGAGCGACGCTCTGGTGCGGCATCAGCACGTCGTTGACGAGGTTGGAGAGACCTTTGAGGTCCCGCAGCACGGCCTTGAGCACGTAGTCGGCATCTCCCGTGAGCGAATAAGCCTCCTGGATCTCGTCGATGCGGTTCACCAGTGCACGGAAGCGTTTTGAATTGTCCGGCGAGTGGGTCGCGAGCCCCACCTGGATGAAGGCGATGACGCCGAAGCCGAGTGCCTCGCTGGAGAGGTCGGCGTGATAGCCCGCGATCACCTTCTCCTCCTCCAGCCGCATCCGTCGCCGCGAGCATTGCGAGGCCGAGAGACCTGCGAGCTCGGCGAGCTCCTGGTTGGTGAGGCGGCCGTCGTCCTGGAGCGCGGTCAGGATCTTGAGGTCGAAGGCGTCCACGGAAATCATGCGTCGTTTGTCCATTTTATGCACGGATCGTGCATAGGATAGCCAAATCATGTCCCGTTTGCACGCTCATTGCGCGCTCGATGAAGGATAGTTCCTCTCTAGCAGCCATTTGGGAGAGCACCATGGGTCCGTTTCCGCACGATGCACCGCCGGCCACGATCACCGCCGACAATCCGATGGGCACCGACGGGTTCGAGTTCGTCGAATATGCGCATCCCAATCCGGAAGAGCTGCACGCGCTGTTCAAGCTGATGGGCTATGCGCCCGTCGCGCGCCACAAGACCAAGAAGATCACGGTCTATCGCCAGGGCGACATCAACTACCTCGTCAACGAGGAGCCCGGCACCCACGGCTACGAGTTCGTCGCCGCCCACGGCCCCTGCGCGCCGTCGATGGCGTTTCGCGTCGTCGATGCCAAGGCGGCCTATGACCGCGCGATTGCGCTCGGTGCGGAGCCCGCCGACGTATCATCGGCGCAGAAGACGCTCGACGTGCCCGCGATCAAGGGTATCGGCGGCAGCCTGCTTTATCTGGTCGATCGCTACGGCGCCAAGGGCTCGGCCTATGATGCCGAGTTCGACTGGCTCGGCGCGCGCGATCCGCAGCCCCATGGCGCCGGCCTGTTCTATCTCGACCATCTCACCCACAACGTCCATCGCGGCCGCATGGATGTCTGGGCCGGCTTCTACGAAAAACTGTTCAACTTCCGCCAGATCCGCTTCTTCGACATCGAGGGCCGCGCCTCCGGCCTGTTCTCGCGCGCGCTGACCAGCCCGGACGGCAAGATCCGGATTCCGATCAACGAGGACGCCGGCGATTCCGGCCAGATCGAGGAATATCTGAAGACCTATCGCGGCGAAGGCATCCAGCACATCGCCTGCGGCTGCCGCGAGATCCACGGCACGATCGAAGGCCTGCGCGCCGCCGGCCTGCCGTTCATGCCGTCGCCGCCCGAGACCTATTTCGAGAAGATCGACGCACGCCTGCCCAAGCATGGCGAGGACGTCGCGCGGTTGCAGCGGAACGGCATCCTGATCGACGGCGAGGGTGTGGTCGATGGTGGCCAGACCAAGGTGCTGCTCCAGATCTTCTCCGCCAACGCGATTGGCCCGATCTTCTTCGAGTTCATCCAGCGCAAGGGCGACGACGGCTTTGGCGAAGGCAATTTCAAGGCCCTGTTCGAGTCGATCGAGGAGGATCAGATCCGGCGCGGGGTGCTGAAGGTGGGGAACGCGGCGTAGGGACGCGGCCGTCAGGCACATTGCCGTAGGGTGGGCAAAGGCGCGTAGCGCCGTGCCCACCATCTCTCCGCGATCTCGGTCAAAGTGGTGGGCACGCTTCGCTTTGCCCACCCTACGAGAGCGTGCCCGTCGGCTCTATCTCTTCCACGCCGCCGTCACGGTGCCAATCTCCGCACCCTCCGGCTCCCGCACCGCCGATGGCGTGCGCGAGAATCTCGGCGCCGGCGCGGGCTGCTTGACGCCGTGGCGCTCGAGGAAGACGTTGCGGGCCACCATGTGCGGATGCTGCGTCGCTTCCGACATGGTCAGCACCGGCGCAAAGCAGATGTCGGTGCCTTCCATGATCTTGCACCAGTCCTCGCGCGTCTTGCTCTTGAACACGGCCTTCAGCTTTTCCTTCAGCGCCGGCCACGCCTTGGGATTCATCTGCGCGTCGAAATCTGCGTCGGAAAGGCCCGCGCGCTCGCGCAGCAGCGCGTAGAACTGCGGCTCGATCGAGCCGATCGAGACGAAATGGCCGCAGGCGCATTCGTAGACGCCGTAGAAATGCGCGCCGCCATCGAGGAAGTTCTGGTTACGCCCCTCGGTCCAGCGGCCGAGGGTCGTCATGTCGAAGAAGAACGACATCAGCGATGCCGCGCCGTCGCACATCGCGGCGTCCACCACCTGGCCCTTGCCGGACTTTTGCGCTTCCAGCAGCGCGGCGAGCACGCCGACGACGAGATAGAGCGCGCCGCCGCCGAAATCGCCGACGAGGTTGAGCGGCGGCACCGGTGCTTCCTTCGTGCCGATCGCGGCGAGCGCGCCGGTGATGGAGATGTAGTTGATGTCGTGGCCGGCGGCGTTGGCGAGCGGGCCTTCCTGGCCCCAGCCGGTCATACGGCCGTAGACGAGTTTTGGATTGCGCGCGAGCACCACATCGGGGCCGAGCCCGAGCCGCTCCATCACGCCGGGACGAAAGCCTTCGACCAGCGCATCGGCGCTGGCGAGCAGGTCGAGCACTTGCGCGATTGCCGCCTGGTCCTTGAGGTCGAGCTCGATCACCTTGCGGCCGCGCCCCGCCACCGACTTCATGCTCTTCTTGGCGCCGACGCGGTCGAGCGTGACGACATCGGCGCCCATGTCGGCCAGCATCATGCACGCGAACGGGCCGGGCCCGATGCCGGCGAATTCGACGATGCGGAAGCCCGAGAGCGGGCCGGAGGTACGAACGGATGTGTTCTGGGCTGGTTTATCGAGCATGTTGTTTCCTCGGGTCGCGGCCAAATGCCGGTGGTCCGGCAAACGCCTCTGACGTTGCTCTTGGGGGCGAGTTAATTGGCTGATTAACTTTTCTCGCCTTCACGCCAGCGAGGCAAGCGCTTTTCACGCATGGGCGCATCAAAAAAGCGGCGCGCATTTCTGCGCGCCGCGGAAATCTTGTGTTCAGTCGCTAGAGCAGGGCGATCAGCCTGCCGCAGCCACTGCGCGTTGCGCCATGACCTTGACGAGATTGGCGCGGTACTCGGCCGTGCCGTGGATGTCGGCCAGCAATCCATTCGCGGGAATGCTGACGTTGTCCAGCGCCGACGGCGACCAGTTTGCCTTCAGCGCGGCTTCGATGGCGCCAACGCGCATCACGCCGCTCTGCGAGGCGCCGGTCGCAGCGACGCGGATCTCGCCGGATTTGGTCTGCGCGACGAATACGGCGGTCAGTGCGAAGCGCGAGGCCGGGTGCCGCATCTTGGCGTAGCCCGCTTTCGCCGGAACCGGGAACGACACGGCGGTGATGATCTCGCCATCTTCAAGCGCCGTCGTGAACAGGCCCTGGAAGAAGTCCTCGGCGGAGATCGACCGCTTGTTGGTCTTCACGGTGGCGCCGAGCGCGAGCAGCGCGGCCGGGTAATCCGCGGCGGGATCGTTGTTTGCGATCGAGCCGCCGATCGTGCCGCGATAGCGCACGGCGGGATCGCCGATCAGCGACGCCAGATAGGCGAGCGCGGGGATCGCCGTCTTCGCGGCATCGCTGGTCGCAACGTCGTAATGCGGCGTGGCGGCCTTGATGGTCAGCGTGTCGCCGGCGGCCTCGACACCGATCAGCTCCTTGATCTTGCCGAGGTCGATCACGTCGGAGGGCCCCGCGAGGCGCTGCTTCATCACCGGCAGCAGCGTCTGGCCGCCGGCGAGGAATTTTGCCTCGCTGCTCTTGCCGAACAGACTGGCGGCTTCGTCGACCGAGGAGGCGCGATGATAGGTGGTCTGGTACATGTTCGGTCCTCCCCTTAAGCCGCGTGGATCGTGCGCCACACCCGATCAGGGGTTGCGGGCATTTCCAGATTGTTCTTGCCGATCGCATCCGTGATCGCGTTGATCACGGCCGCCGACGCGCCGATCGCGCCGGCCTCACCGCAACCCTTGATGCCCAGCGGATTGCCCGGGCACAGCGTCGTGGTGTGGGAGAGGTTGAACGAGGGCACATCGTCGGCGCGCGGCATTGCGTAGTCCATGAACGAGGCCGTCACCGGCTGGCCGTTGGCATCGTAGATCGCGTGCTCCAGCAATGCCTGCCCGATGCCTTGAACCAGGCCGCCATGGACCTGGCCCTCGACGATCATCGGATTGATCAGCCGGCCGAAATCGTCGGCCGCGACGAAGTTGACGAAGGAGGTCTTGCCGGTGCCGGGATCGACCTCGAGCTCGCAGATATAGGTGCCCGCCGGGAAGGTGAAGTTGGTCGGATCGTAGAAGGCGCTTTCCTTCAGGCCCGGCTCCATCCCGTCAGGCAGGTTGTGCGCGGTGTAGGCCGCGAGTGCGACCATCGGGAAGGCGATCGCCTTGTCGGTGCCGGTCACCTTGAACTCGCCGTTCTCGATGACGATGTCGGCTTCCGACGCCTCCAGCGCATGCGCGGCGATCTTCTTGGCCTTGGATTCCATCTTCTCCATGGCCTTCAGGATCGCGGTGAGGCCCACGGCCGCCGAACGCGAGCCGTAGGTGCCCATGCCGAACTGCACCTTGTCGGTGTCGCCATGGACGATCGAGACCTGGCTGATGGGAACGCCGAGGCGATCGGCGACGAGCTGGCAGAACGTCGTCTCATGACCCTGGCCGTGGCTGTGCGATCCCGTGAGGATCTCGATGGTGCCGACCGGGTTGACGCGCACCTCGGCCGATTCCCACAGGCCGACGCCGGCGCCCAGGCTGCCGACCGCCTTCGACGGTGCGATGCCGCAGGCCTCGATGTAGCAGGACACGCCGATGCCGCGCAGCTTGCCTTGTGACTTCGCTTGCGCCTTGCGCGCGGCGAAGCCGGCATAGTCGATCGCCTTCATCGCCGCATCGAGCGAGGCGTTAAAGTCGCCGGTATCATAGGCCATGATCACCGGCGTCTGGTGCGGGAACTGGGTGATGAAGTTGGTCCGGCGCAGCTGGGCCGGATCGACCTTGAGCTGCCGCGCCGCCGTCTCCATCAGCCGCTCGATCAGATAGCTCGCTTCGGGCCGGCCCGCGCCGCGATACGCGTCAACAGGCGTGGTGTTGGTGTAGACGCCGATCACCTCGGCATGGATCGCCGGGATGTTGTACTGGCCCGACAGCAGCGTCGCGTAGAGATAGGTCGGCACTGACGAGGAGAACAGCGACATGTAGGCGCCGAAATTGGCGTAGGTCTTCACCTTCAAGCCGATGATCTTGTTGTTGGCGTCGAACGCCATCTCGGCATGGGTGACGTGGTCGCGGCCATGCGCGTCGGTGAGGAAGGCCTCGGTGCGGTCGCCGGTCCATTTCACGGGACGGCCGACCTTCTTCGAGGCCCACAGCGCCACCATCTCTTCCGGATAGATGAAGATTTTCGAGCCGAAGCCGCCGCCGACGTCGGGGGCGATCACGCGCAGCTTGTGCTCGGGGGCGATGTTGTAGAACGCCGACAGCACGAGGCGGGCGACGTGCGGGTTCTGCGAGGTCGTATAAAGGGTGAAGTGCTCTTCCGCCGCATCGTAATCGGCGATCGCCGCGCGCGGCTCCATCGCGTTCGGAGCGAGGCGGTTGTTGGTGACGTCGAGCTTGACGACATTGGCAGCCTTCGAGAAGGCGGCGCTCACCGCGCCCTCGTCGCCGATCACCCAGTCATAGACCTGGTTGCCGGGAGCTTCGGGGTGAAGCTGCGGCGCGCCAGCCTTGATGGCCGACTGCATGTCGGCGACGGCGGGCAGCTCTTCATAATCCACGACGACGGATTCGGCCGCATCGCGTGCCAGATTCTTGCTGTCGGCGATCACGACCGCGACGGCCTGCCCGACGAAGCGCACCGTCTCCGGCGCCATCGCCGGCCATGCGCCCATCTTCATCGGGCTGCCGTCCTTGGAGGTGATGGCCCAGCCGCAGATGAGGTTGCCGACCTTGTCGTCGACCAGCTGCTGTCCGGTGAGCACCGCGACCACGCCCGGCATCTTCAGCGCGGCGGACGAGTCGATCTTCTTCACCTTGGCGTGCGCGTGCGGGCTTCTGATGAAATGGGCATGGGTCATGCCCGTGAGCTTGATGTCGTCCACGTACCGGCCCTTGCCGGTAATGAAACGCTTGTCTTCCTTGCGCACGACGCGCGCGCCGATGCCTTCAACACCCATGTCTGGTCCTCCCGACCGGAAATTGTTTTGACCGCGCTTTCCCTCGAAAGCCGCGGCGGTGGTTCTTATTCGAGGCGGGCCGCTTACTCGGCCGCCTGCGAGACCTTCATGCGTCCGGCTGCATCCAGCACGGCCTTGACGATGTTGTGGTAGCCGGTGCAGCGGCAGATATTGCCTTCGAGCTCTTGGCGGACTGTGGCCTCGTCGAGCTGACCGCCATGGCGGTGCACGATGTCGATCGCCGACATGATCATGCCCGGCGTACAATAGCCGCACTGCAGGCCGTGATTGTCGCGGAAGGCGGCCTGCATCGGGTGCAGCTCGTCACCCTTGGCGATGCCTTCGATGGTGGTGACGTTGGCGCCGTCAGCCTGGCCCGCCAGCATGGTGCAGGACTTCACCGCACGGCCGTCCATGTGGACGACGCAGGCGCCGCATTGGCTGGTGTCGCAGCCGACATGGGTTCCCGTGAGATTGAGGTGATCGCGCAGCAGATGGACCAGCAGCGTGCGATCCTCGACGTCGACGGCGACGGCCTTGCCGTTCACCGTCAGTTTGACTGTAGACACGGTTGTAGTCCTCCCGGGATGATTTTGATTGTTTCTAATTAGAGACAGCGGCGTCCGGACTTTGCAACTGGGATTTTGGTCGCCCCGGTCATGGAAAAGTCATCGATCCGGCCGTGGACGCAACGACTTGCGCGGGCGGGTCGAGGATTTGGCGGCCGGACCGGCCAGCTTCGTGGGATGCCAGCTGTCATCCCACCGGTCGGCCTCTGGCCGATCAAGCCCCGCATTGGGCGGACGTGCCGAATTTACCGCCCCTTATCGATTCTGCCTTAGTTTTGCGCATCCAGGTCGGGGGGCGGGGCGCCTCCGGATCTCGGCTGAATAGAATAAATGGGGGTTGGAATGTCCGGGCGTATCGCGTCGCCGTCGAAGCGTACAATATTTCCGACCCTCAGGTTCCGCGCCAAGATCATCCTCGGCTTCGCCGCGGTGCTGGTGATCTCCGCCGGCAGCATGGCCTTCTCCTATTTCGGCTTCGAGCGGGTGTCGTCCGGCGTCGGGTCCTATCGCAGCAGCGTTTCCGAGGCGGATCTTGCCCGTAACATCGACCGCGAGCTGCTGGGCTACCGTTCGGCCGTCAAATATTTCGTCGTTACCGGCAAGGAAGATGACGCCAAGACGGCGCTGGATGCCGAGGCCAGTCTGAAGAATGCCATCGACCAGGCCGTCAAGGGTGCCAAGACGCCGGCGCGGCAGGAGAGCCTTTCCAAGCTCGCCAAGGAGTTTTCGAATTTCTCCGCGACCTTCGCCAAGGTGCTCCAGGCCAAGCGGGACAGCGCGCTCTTGGTGCAGAACCAGCTCACACGCCAGGCTAATCTGCTGAAGTACAAGCTCGACGACATCGGCAACAATGCCTCCGATTCCGAGGCGCAGGCGATCGAGTTCGGCACCAAGCAGGTCAACGCCCAATTCCAGACCGCGAGCGCCGCGGCGACCAATTTCGTGCTGACGTCCGACCAGGCCATCGCGACCAGTGCGCTGGCGCGGCTGAAATTCGTCGAGAACTCGCTCGGCGCGGTCTATTCCATGGATGACAAGATCGTCGCCGGCCTGAAGGACGCCAAGACCATCCTCGTCGCCTATCGCGAAGCGCTGGAGAAGCTGATCGCCAACGCCAAGATGGTCGACGATCTCGTCACCGAGATGAGCGGCTCGGCCGGCGCGATCCTGCAAGGCGCCACCGCTATGAAGGCGGACCTCGTCGCCGAGCAGCAGCGGCTGGATTCGGAGTCTGAAGCGACCATCGGCAAGACCGAGCAGCTGGTGCTGATGCTGGCCGTCGGCGGCACGCTGCTGGGCGCGGTCCTCGCCTTCCTGCTCGGCACCGGCATCTCGCGGCCCATGATCGCGATGTGCAAGGCGATGCGCGAGCTTGCCTCGGGCAATTTCGACGTCGTGCTGCCGGGTCTCGGCCGCAAGGACGAGATCGGCGAGATGGCCGGCGCGGTCGAGGAATTCAAGGTTCAGGCCGTCGCCAAGGCCGAGCGCGACGCCGCCGCCAGCGAAGCCCAGAACAGGGAGCAGGCGACCGCACGCCGCTCCGAGCTGATCCGCTTTGCCGATGATTTCGAAAGCGCTGTCGGCGCCATCGTTTCCAACGTCTCCTCCTCTGCGGTGCAGCTGGAATCGGCGGCCTCTACGCTGACCCGCACCGCCGAGACCACGCAGACCCTGTCGAGCCAGGTCGCCGGCGTCTCCGAGCAGGCCTCCAGCAACATGCAGTCGGTCGCGACCGCGACCGAAGAGCTGTCGGCCTCGGTCGAGGAGATCGGCCGCCAGGTCCGCGATTCCAGCCGCATCGCTGAAGCCGCCGTGGTGCAGGCCAAGGAGACCGACGGCCGCATCGGCAAGCTCTCCCATGCCGCCCAGCAGATCGGCGAAGTCGTCAAGCTGATCACGGCGATCGCCGAGCAGACCAATCTTCTGGCTTTGAATGCGACGATCGAGGCAGCCCGCGCCGGCGAGGCCGGACGCGGCTTTGCGGTGGTTGCCAGCGAAGTGAAGTCGCTGGCGAGCCAGACCGCGAAAGCCACCGACGAGATTTCATCGCACATTGCGGGCATGCAGGGCGCCACCGCCGAATCGGTCGCCGCGATCAAGGAGATCGGCGCGACCATCGGCCAGATCTCGTCGATCTCGACCTCGATCGCGAGCGCGGTGGAGCAGCAGGGCGCGGCGACGCAGGAGATTGCCCGCAGCGTCCAGACCGTCGCGCAAGGCACCCAGACCGCGGCCACCGATATCGGCCAGGTCAACCGCGGCGCCGCCGAGACCGGCTCGGCCTCGGAAGAGGTGCTGAACTCGGCCAAATCGCTCTCCAGCGAAAGCACGCGCCTGCGCGCCGAGCTCGACCGCTTCATGGTGAACATCCGCGCGGCGTGAGCGCTGCCGTTGCATCATCCTCCGCTGTCGTCCCGGACCAGCGCGCCCCAAGCGCGCGCCGATCCGGGACCCATACTCCCAGGGAGAAGTTGCGGCGCGAGCCGGTAACTCCGAGTCTTCGCCAAACCACTCCCTGTGGCTATGGGTCCCGGATCTTCGCTGCGCTCGTCCGGGACGACAGCGGAGTGTGGCGCGGTACCTAAGTGAGAACATTTATAGCGGCGCGAGAAAGCGCGCCTTAACAATTCCCTGCGACACCTAACCGCCGGTTGCGGCGCCACAAATTTACCACAGCTTATCCTTTGCCCCGTAACGTGCCGGTGAGTCAGGAAGCGGGCTGCTTCCGGGCTGCGCCTGGTTTTCCGCGAATGGAATGGGGTGGGGGAATGTCTGCCAAGTCGAAGCCGAGCTCATCGAAGCTGTTCACCTTGCGCTTTCGCGCAAAAATCATCCTCGGCTTCGTGGCGGTGCTGGCCATCCTCGCCGTCAGCATGGCTTTTGCCTATTTCGGCTTCGAGCGGATCCAGGGCGCCGTCGCCGCCTATCGTGCCAGCGTGTCGGAAGCCGACCTCGCCAGGACCGTCGACCGCGAGCTGACCGCCTATCAGGGGCTGGCGCGGGCCTATACCCTGACCGGCGCGCCGGATGACGAGATCGCGGCCAAGGCGGCGGAAGAGAATCTGAGGGGCGCAATCGCCAAGTCGATGGCAGCCACGACCGGTGCTGCCCGCCGCGAGCAGGTCGGCAAGCTCGAGGCCGAGTTCCAGCGCTTCGCCAAGATCTTCAGCGAGATCATCACGCTGACGCGCGAGAACAACAAGATCGCGGCCGACGAGCTCAACAGCGTCGGCAACAAGATCCGCTTCAAGTTCGACGATCTCGCCGACACGGCCGTGCTGGCGGGCCTTGCGTCCGTCCAGACCACGGCCAAGGACGTCACCTCGCAATATCTGGCGGTCTCCACCTCGGTGAGCGCATTCGTCGCCAAGCCGGAGCCGAAGAACGCCGATGGCGTCGTCGCCCGCATCAAGTTCCTGGAGACCCTGCTGGTCTCGATCTATGCCAACGACCAGAAGATCACGGACCGCGTCACCGAGATCGGCAATCTCCTCAAGCAGTACCGTACCTCGTTCGCCAAGCTGACCGAGAACGTGAAGATCATCGTCAAGTCGAACGGTGACATGACGAAATCGGCGGCGTCGATCCTCAAGCTCTCGGCCGAGCTGCGGTCGGACCTGACCGCCGATCAGCAGCGCATCGAGGCCAGTGCCAATGCGACCATCGGCGAGACCGAGCAGTTGATGTTGATGATGGCACTGGGTGGCCTCGCCATAGGCGCGGTGCTCGCGCTGATGCTCGGCAACGGCATCTCGCGTCCGATGATCGCGATGTGCAAGGCGATGCGTGAGCTTGCCTCGGGCAATTTCGACGTCGTGCTGCCGGGTCTCGGCCGCAAGGACGAGATCGGCGAGATGGCCGGCGCGGTCGAGGAATTCAAGGTTCAGGCGGTCGCCAAGGCCGAGCGCGATGCCGCCGCCAGCGAAGCCCAGAACAGGGAGCAGGCGACCGCACGCCGCTCCGAACTGATCCGCTTTGCCGATGATTTCGAAAGCGCCGTCGGCGCCATCGTTTCCAACGTCTCCTCCTCCGCCGTGCAGCTGGAATCGGCGGCCTCTACGCTGACCCGCACCGCCGAGACCACGCAGACCCTGTCGAGCCAGGTCGCCGGCGTCTCCGAGCAGGCCTCCAGCAACATGCAGTCGGTTGCAACTGCGACCGAAGAGCTGTCGGCCTCGGTCGAGGAGATCGGCCGCCAAGTCCGCGATTCCAGCCGCATCGCTGAAGCCGCGGTGGTGCAGGCCAAGGAGACCGACGGCCGCATCGGAAAACTCTCGCATGCCGCGCAGCAGATCGGCGAAGTCGTCAAGCTGATCACGGCGATCGCCGAGCAGACCAATCTTCTGGCGCTCAACGCTACGATCGAGGCAGCCCGCGCTGGCGAGGCCGGCCGCGGCTTTGCGGTGGTCGCCAGCGAAGTAAAGTCGCTCGCCAGCCAGACTGCGAAGGCGACCGACGAGATTTCATCGCACATTGCGGGCATGCAGGGCGCCACCGCCGAATCGGTCGCCGCGATCAAGGAGATCGGCGTGACCATCGGCCAGATCTCGTCGATCTCGACCTCGATCGCGAGCGCGGTGGAGCAGCAGGGCGCGGCGACGCAGGAGATCGCCCGCAGCGTCCAGACCGTCGCGCAAGGCACCCAGATCGCGGCCACCGATATCGGCCAGGTCAACCGCGGCGCCGCCGAGACCGGCTCGGCCTCGGAAGAGGTGCTGAACTCGGCAAAATCGCTCTCCAGCGAAAGCACCCGCCTGCGCGCCGAGCTCGATCGCTTCATGGCGAATATCCGCGCGGCGTGAGACTGCTGCAGCGCCACCCTCCACTGGTCGTCCCCGCCTAGTGCGCAATTGCGCACGGGGCGCGGGGACCCATAACCACAGGGAGAAGTTTGGCGCGAGCCGGTAACTCCGAATCTTCGCCAAACTACTCCATGTGGTTATGGGTCCGGATCGGCGCTTCGCTTGTCCGGGACGACAGCGGAGCAAGAAGCACGAATCTCACTCCCTCCCGAACGCCCGCTTCAATTCCACCTTCGCCCGCTCCAGTCGCGAGCGCTGCGTCTTCGGCAGCGTCTTCCCGGCGCGGTTGATGTAGAAGGTCAGCATCGACAGCGCCGACCGGTATGCGCCGGTCTTGCGGCGCGAGCTGTGCTCGGCCGAGCGCTTCAGCGAGGCCGCGATCTTCTTCGCGCTGGTCAGCTTGAACACGCCCTGCTTGAGGTCGAGTGCGTCGCTCTCCTTGGTCACGCGTTGTGACCAGCGCTTTGGCGCGGCGCGCTTGGTGCTCTTGCGCGCGGTGCTCCGGCGGGCGCTGGTTTTCCGGCGCGCGGTCTTGTGGGTGCTCGCTTTACGCGAATGTGTCGTCTTTCTGACGTGAGCCATGCGTCAACTCCTGGCGGCTCCATCGGAAACGGGCGGTATCGGTTGCCGTTCCCACGGGAACCCGCCTTCGTCGCAGACGTTGTCACAGGTGGCAGGCCGAATGCCCCACCCCCATGATCGCCCCTGTCCACATCCTGTGAACCGGGGCTGCTTTCGTTGGCCAGACAACAACGCGATGGAATTGCAGCAGAGCCCAGCGCTGAATTATGGATCTGCGGTCTCGGCGGCGGTCGCGACTGAGCGCATCGTCGAGACCAGCATTCCCGCGCGGCTCGACGCGCTGCCCTGGAGCGGCTTTCATACTCGCGTCGTGCTGGCGCTCGGCATCACCTGGATCCTGGACGGGCTCGAGGTGACGCTGGCCGGTGCGCTCTCCGGCGCGTTGAAGCAGAGCCCGGTGCTGCAATTCTCCAATCTCGATCTCGGCATTGCCAACTCCGCCTATCTCGCCGGCGCGGTGCTCGGCGCGCTCGGCTTCGGCTGGCTCACCGACCGCATCGGCCGCAAGAAACTGTTCTTCATCACGCTCGCGCTTTATCTGTCCGCGACGGCGGCGACCGCGCTGTCGTGGGATGTGGCGAGCTACGCGGTGTTCCGTTTCCTCACCGGCGCCGGCATCGGCGGCGAATACACTGCGATCAATTCGACCATCCAGGAGCTGGTGCCTGCGCGCTATCGCGGCTGGACTGATTTGGTCATCAACGGCAGTTTCTGGATCGGCGCAGCAATGGGCGCGGTCGCGGCGATCGTCCTGCTCGATCCCGCCGTGATCGGCCCTGATCTCGGATGGCGCCTCGCCTATCTCATCGGCGCGGCCATCGGCCTCGTCGTGCTCCTGATGCGGATGTGGATCCCGGAAAGTCCGCGCTGGTTGATGATCCATGGCCGGCCCGACCAGGCCCATGCGATCGTCGATGATATCGAGCGCTCGGTGATCGGCCATGACCAGCATGCGAGCGACGGTCGTTTCGCAAAAATCCGGTTGAAGATGCGCGATCATACGCCGATCCGCGAGGTCGTGCACACGCTGTTTTTCGTCTATCGCCAGCGCGCGCTGGTCGGCCTCGTGCTGATGAGCGCGCAGGCATTCTTCTACAACGCCATCTTCTTCACCTTCGCGCTGGTGCTGACCGATTTCTACGGCATCAGCGCCGAACACGTCGGCTGGTATCTGCTTCCCTTCGCGGCCGGCAACTTCCTCGGCCCGCTGCTGCTCGGCCGCCTGTTCGACACGCTCGGCCGCCGCACCATGATCATGTTCACCTATGGCGCATCGGGCCTGCTGCTGGCGCTGTCGGGCTATCTGTTCTCGATCGGCGCCTTGAGCGCGCAGGGACAGACCATCGCCTGGATGGTGATCTTCTTCTTTGCATCGCCCGCCGCGAGCGCGGCCTATCTCACCGTCAGCGAGACCTTTCCGCTCGAGGTCCGCGCGCTGGCCATCGCGGTGTTCTATGCGGTCGGCACCGGCATCGGCGGCGTGATCGGGCCGGCGCTGTTCGGCGCGTTGATCGACACGGGATCGCGCAACAGCGTGTTCGCCGGTTATCTGCTGGGATCGTTCCTGATGATCGCGGCCGCGATCGTGGCGTGGCGCTATGCCGTCTCTGCGGAACGCAAATCGCTCGAACAAATCGCGCGGCCGCTCGCTTTCATGGAGTAGACTATGACATCAGAACTCGCCGAACTGGATCAGACGCACGCCATGGCCGATGATGAAGCCCCTGATGCGGTGCCGGTGCCGCATGCGCTCGTGCCGCATCTCGGCGAAACCGCGATCCTGCTCGACATCGACGGTACGCTGCTCGACCTGATGCCGACGCCACGCGAGGTCTGGGTGCCGCCGGGCCTGTCGGAGACGCTCAAGGCGCTGGTGGAGCGCACCTCCGGCGCGCTGGCGCTGGTCAGCGGCCGCTCGCTGAATGACATCGACCTGATCTTCGCGCCGGATGTCTTCCGCGCCGTTGCCGGTCACGGCGCCGAGATGCGGCTGTCGGTGGACAGTGAAGCGGACGACGTGCACGCGCCGCCGCTCGACAAGGAGCTGAAGCGGCGCTTAGCTGCGATCGCCAAGCTCAGCCCCGGCATCCTGCTCGAGGACAAGGGCTATTCGCTGGCACTTCATTTCCGCCTCGCGCCGCACGCGGAGAAGGCGATCTACGAATCCGTCTCGTTGATCCGCGCCGACTTGCCCAACGCGCCGATCGAGGTGCTGCCCGGCAAGTTCGTCTGCGAGATCAAGCATTCGGGATTCACCAAGGCGAGCGGCGTGCGCGAACTGATGAAGCACGAGCCCTTCAAGGGACGCCGCCCGATCTTCATCGGCGACGACGTCACGGATGAAACCGTGTTCGCGATCATGCCTGATATGAACGGCCTCGCCTTCTCGGTCGGCCGCCGCGCCATCGGCGTCAACGGCCACTTCGATGCACCGAGCGACGTGCGCGCGTTTCTCGCGCGCCTGCTCGATCCGAAAGCATGATCCGGACCCGAAGGGCCGCGTTGGCGCAAAGTGTGGAGCGGTTTTCCGAAAAGATCATGCTCAAAACGACCGAAAGCGCGAACGCGCTTTAGGTGAAACCAAGGCAGCGCCACGTCACCGACACAATGAACTCGGCGCGGTATCATTGCGCGCCGGGATGCGTGCTGCGCGATCAGTCACAAATGCTGTCTTTGCAGTGAAATTTCCGGGTTCCGCAAGGAAAACCTGTTCCAACGCGCATGCCTGATTTTGGTTTCAATCCGAAGAAATCATGACAGGAACCATATTGATGAACGGCAGTTAGACGGGGTGGAATGAACAGGAGGGGACGACCTGTGAACTTGGTTGTCGTTTCAAATCGTGTCGCACGCGGCAAGCCCAACGAGCCCATGACGGGCGGCTTGGCGGCCGCGTTGCTGCCAGTTGTTGAACATTCAGGAGCGATTTGGGTGGGTTCCTCCGGCCGCGTGCGCGACGGCCATCAGAAGGAACCGTTTGCCGAGGTCGAGGCGTTGGGTTCCGGCGCGATCGCGACGCTGGATCTGCCTGCAGCGCATTACGGCGGCTATTACGAAGGCTTTGCCAATTCGGCGCTGTGGCCGGCGCTGCATTCGCGCAGCGATCTGATCCGTGTCTCGCGCGACGACTATGTCAGCTATCGCGAGGTCAACGCCTTCATGGCGCGCGCCTTGATGCGCTTCCGCAAACCCAAGACCGCATTCTGGGTGCAGGACTACCATTTCCTCGCGCTCGGCGCGGAGCTGCGCGATCTCGCCGTCGATGATCCCATCGGCTTCTTCCTGCACACGCCGTGGCCGGTCGCCGCGGTGATGCAGGGCGTGCCGCATCATCGCGAGTTGATCACGGCGATGCTGGCCTACGATCTCATCGGCTTCCAGACCGAGGAGGATCGCCAGAACTTCCTCTCCTATGTCGGCGGTGAGCTCGGCCTCGTCGTCGAGGATGGTCTCGTGCTTTCGCAGCACGGCCGCACCCGCTGCGAGGTCTTCCCGATCGGCATCGATGCGGAGAAGTTCGCAGCCTATGCCGCGAAGTCGGCGTCGCATCCGGATGTCTCGCGGCTGCGCCGCAGCCTCAATGGCGAGCGTCTCGCCATTGGCGTCGACCGGCTCGACTATTCCAAGGGTCTCGTCAACCGCATCAGCGCGTTCGACCGGCTCTGGACCGAGCAGCCGCAATTTTCGCGCAGCATCTCGCTGCTCCAGATCGCCAATCCCTCGCGCGGCGGCATCGAGGCCTATGGCAACCTCCAGAACGAGGTCGCGCGCCTCGTCACCGACGTCAACGGCCGCCATGGCGAGGTCGACTGGACGCCGATCCGCTACCTGAACAAAGGCTTCAGCCAGGCCGTGCTCGCGGGCCTCTATCGCACCGCGCAGGTCGGCGTGGTGACGCCGCTGCATGACGGCATGAACCTGGTTGCCAAGGAATATGTCGCCGCGCAGAATCCGGCGGATCCGGGCGTGCTGGTGCTGTCGAAATTCGCCGGCGCCGCCAACGAGCTCGACACCGCGCTGCTGGTCAATCCGCACGACATCGACGGCATGGCCCGTGCCATCGCGGTTGCCGCCGCGATGCCGCTCACCGAGCGCAAGATGCGCTGGGAGGCAATGATGAAAAAGCTGCGCGGTCACACCATCCAGCAATGGTCGGCGGACTTCGTCGCCGAGTTGGAGAAGTGCCGCACCGAGAAGGCGGCGGTCGCCCCGCTCGCAGCCCAGCCGCCGCAGGCGTTGCGCTGGCTGAAATCGGCGATCTCGGGCGTGCGGTTGATTTAGCGTTTTCGTAGGCTCTATCAACTCGTCATGGCCGGGCTTGACCCGGCCATCCACGCCTTGCCACGCGGCCTCAACAACATGGATGCCCGGGACCAGCCCGGGCATGACGGTATAGAGCGTGGCTCCAACCTCAATAACAATACGACACGCCATCCAGGATCGCGCACTGCCGCTTGTTCGGCGCGTTCGGATCGTCCAGCGGCACCATGCCCTTGCCTTGGCCGACGAACACGCCGGGCCCGACATGGATCGAGCTCTTGTTGCCGATGATGACGCTCTGATGCGGCGTCGAGCTGGAGCGCGTCCCGTCCGGCCAGAGGATGGCGTCGCCCGACAGGATGCCGCGCCGCCCGTCATCGCAGCTGACGTCCACGCCCTGCCGGGTGCAGACCTGGGCCAGGGCCGGCCCGGCTAAGGCGGAGCCAAGGGCCGAAATCAGGCTCAGCGCGGCGATGGTCTTGCGGATGGTCATGGCGTCCCCGGTGGTCATTGGTGGGCTCAGGAGAATCGTCGCGCCAAACCCGCCGCCGGTTCAGCCGATGGGCGGTTCCCGACGGTCTCGCGACGCGCGATATTCCCTCGTAAATACAATATGTTGCGGAAAAATCGCCCGATTTCCCCGCGATCCCTTGCAAAATCACCGCCGCCCCTTCAAGAGAGGGCGCTCCGGAGAGATGGCCGAGTGGCTTAAGGCGCACGCTTGGAAAGCGTGTGTGCGGGAAACCGTACCGTGGGTTCGAATCCCACTCTCTCCGCCATATCTGCACTGTCCGGCCCGGAGACATAGGTCACGGATCGTACCTAAGAGATGGGTGACAACCTCGTGCCGAACGGGTTGTCGAGGGGTTGCAGGGTTTTCTGCTCCAGGTCGAAATATCCCAAATCATAGTGCATGAAGCTGACGAGCCAAATGCCGTCGTCGACCTCCTTGATGCCGAGCTTTTGTCCGGCCAGCACGGTGGAGAGATTGATCCGCTTGCGATGCAGGCAAAGCCGTCCGCAGGCGGTGACGAGTAGCTCGTGATCGTGGAACGGATAGGTCAGTTCCGGCAGGCCGGCATAGCAGCGCGTTGAGGCCAGGTAGCGCTCGGCAGGGCAGTTCATGTCGAGGGCCTCGTGGGGACGCTCGGCGTTGAACTCGCGGAGGAACGCGTCGAAGCGCTCCTGCTGCTGCAAGCTATTGGCGCCCGGCGGCCGAGTGGTTTCCTTCTTGAGGGTGAGGTGCATGCGCTCGTGGCGTCCGTTCTGCTGCGGATGGCCCGGCTTGATGCGCTCGATCGCAATCCCGAGCCGCAGCCACCACACCGAGAGCTTTGAGAGATTGAACAAGGCGTTGGGGCTGGCGAAGGGCACGCCGTTGTCGGAGCGGATGGCCAGCGGCAGCCCGCGCTCGCGAAACAGCCGCTCGAAGGCGGCAATGGCCGGCTCCTCGCGGGTGGAATCGAGCGCGTCGCACAGCAACAGGAAGCGCGAGGCATGGTCCGTGACGGTCAGTGGATAGCAGTAGCGGCCATTGCCGAGCTTGAACTCGCCTTTGAAGTCGGTGCACCACAGATCATTGGGTACAGCGCCCGCGGACAGCGGCGTGCCGCGCGCGCGGGGGCGCGGCACGCCGCCGCGTTTGACCAAACCATGGCGATCGAGCACCGCATGAATGGTGCTTTTGGCGGGAAGCCTGACATCGCCGTCGAGCCGCCGGACCAGCAATTCACGGATCTTGCGCGCGCCCCAGTGCGGCTTCTCGGCTTTGAGGCGGACGATCAGGCCCTCGACTTGCTCCGGGAGCTGATTGGCATAGTGCACCGGCCGCCGCGAGCGATCGCTCAGGGCCGCCAACCCCTGTTCCTTGTAGCGATCGAAAATCTTGTAGCCGGTCTTGCGTGATATGCCGAACTCCCGGCAGACGTCCGTCATGGCCTCCCCGTCCAGCAGACGGGCGACAAAGCGAAGGCGCTCTTCCATCACCGAACTCGCTTTCCACGGCATCCACACCTCCCCGCAGAACAAAAGCGGAAAGTGTAACCCATGTGTCCGGTACGGACCGTTACCTATCTCTCGGGTCGCTCACACCCTTCGCACCAACGAGATACCGGGCACAGGCCTATCCCTGTGGGCGTCACGCATCTTGCGTCGCGGCTGCGCCGGCGGTCCGTCGCCGTGCCGGCAGGAAAAATCCGGCGATCGCGCCGGCCAACGACAGTGTTGCGGCGAGCATCATCGCAGCAGCGAATCCGCTCTCGAAATGCGCGGCCGAATCGACCCCGCCGTTGGCCGAGAAGTTCGCCACCAGCGCAGCGATGCCGAACATGCCGCCGAGGAAGCGGCCCATGTTGAAGACGCCGGACGCCTTGCCCATTTCGGCTACCGCGACCGAGCTCAGGATCGCGTTCTGGGCTGCAGGCATCGCCATCGAGACGCCGACGCCGGCCAGCACCAGCGGCGCGACCAGAGCGGAATAGGCAACCGCGGGGCCCACGATCTCCGCGATCCAGCCAATGCCGATCGCCTGCATCAGCAATCCCGTCACCACCAGCGGCCGCTCGCCTAGTCTGTTGACGACCGCGCCGGCGATCGGGGCGGTGACGAACAGCGTCGCCGTCCATGGGAGCAGGCGAAGTCCGGCGCCGAAGGCGTCGAAGCCCAGGGTGGTCTGCAGGAACTGCGGCAGCAGGAACAATACGCCATACATCGCGGCGTAGAACAGGACGCTTGCGGACATGCCGGAGGCGAGGGCGCGCGATGCAAACAGCCGCATCGGCACCATCGGCGCGGCCGCGCGCAATTCCCAGAGCACGAAGCCGGCGGTGAACACCAGGCCTGACATCAGCGTGCCCATGACCTCGGCGCTCGCCCACCCCACGGCGTTGCCGCGCAACAGGCTCCAGACCAGCGCGAGCGCTGCGAGCGCGACGAGCGACAGTCCGGGGATGTCCAATGCGGCGGCCGGTCCGAAGCTTTCGCGCAACCGTGCCAGCACCAGGGCGATCGCGATCAGGCCGATCGGCAGGTTGATCCAGAACACCCAGCGCCAGCCGAGATGTTCGGTGATGAAGCCGCCGATGGCCGGGCCGACGATCAGCGCGCAGCCGGTGATGCTGCTGAAAATGCCGAGCGCGCGGGCGCGCTCCTCACGGCCGAACGTGCCGCTCAGGATCGCCATCGCCAGCGGCATCACCAGCGCGGCGCCGGTGCCCTGCAGCGCGCGGGCAGCGATCAGCGCGGTGGCGTTGCCGGCGAGCGCACAGGCCACTGACGCAACGACGAACAGGGCGATCCCGGCCGCGAACATGCGGCGGCGACCGAAGCGGTCGCCTAGCGCGGCGCCAGTCAAGAGCAGCACGGCAAAGGTCAGGTTGAAGGCGTTGACGGTCCATTGCAGCGTCTCGACCGGGCTGCCGAATTCGGCGCGGATGGTCGCGAATGCCGTCGTAATGATCATGGCGTCCAGCGCCATCATGAAGGATGCCAGCGCGGTGACGCCAAGCACCCAGTTCTTCTCGGCGCGATTGGTCGGGGTCTGCATTGCCCACTCTCCATATGCCGCACCACCCTGTCGCGGCGCGTTCTGCGGGCTAGACGAGACCGGAGGGGCAAAGGATGCGCCCGAAATTAATCTTTCCCGGGCCGCATCCTTTGCCGGCCGGCAAACGTCCTAGGAGTGACGCGGCCATTGACGCGAGCTTGATCCGGAAAAGCGGAGCACCGGTTGTCTGGGAAAGCCATGCTGAAATGGAAAGATGGCGCGCGATGAGCGAGCCAGGTCGCGACATGAGCAAGGAGCGCGCGATGAGAAGGACATTGATCAGGTACAAGGCCAAGCCGGAGCTGGCCGACAGGAACGCCGAACTGGTTTCGGCCGTATTTGCGGAATTGAAGGCGGCCGGGCCGGACGGCGTGCGCTATCTGACGCTGCGGCTGGAGGACGACACCTTCATCCACTTTGTCGAGGCCACGGCCGAGGACGGCTCGAGCCCGATCCCGAAACTCAAGGCGTTTCAGGCGTTCCAGGACGGCATCCGCGACCGTTGCGCAGAGCCGCCGCTGGTTCGTGATGTGAGGATCGTCGGCAATTATCGTATGCTGGACGAGTCCTGAAACAGGCGAGGCGGAGGAACAATGGCGCCAGACCCGCTGGCCACCGTCGATCTCGAGGTGCTGCTGGCGCAGATGCGGCCTAAGCTGCATCGCTACTGCGCGCGCATGGTCGGCTCGGTCATCGACGGTGAGGACGTGCTGCAGGATGCACTGATCAAGGCGATGGGAGCGCTGCAATCGGTCTCGCCCGTCGTCAGTCCGGAGGGCTGGTTGTTCCGCATCGCGCACAACACCGCGCTGGATTTCCTGCGCCGCCGCAACCGGCAGGAGGCGCTGCATTCGGCTGAGGAGATCGAGATGATTGCCGACCAGCTCGATGATGTGGAGAGCCGCCAGATCGCTGCGACCAGCCTGCGCACCTTCATGCGGCTGCCGGTGGCGCAACGGTCCAGCGTGATCCTGATGGACGTGCTCGGCTGCTCGCTTGCCGAGGTCTGCGACATCATGGATTTCAGCCTGCCGGCGGTGAAGGCCGCGCTGCATCGTGGGCGCACGCAGCTGCGTGAGTTCGCCGAGGAGCCGGACGACGCGCCGCAGCCGGGCCTGTCGGAAGCCGATCGCACGCGGCTCAACGCCTATGTCGGCCATTTCAATGCCCGCGACTTCGACGCGATCCGCGCCATGATCGCCGATGACGTCAGGCTGGAGCTCGTCAACCGCACCAGGCTGAAAGGCAAGGCCGAGGTGTCGCGCTATTTCGGCAATTATTCCAAGGTCAACGACTGGCAACTGGTGACGGGGCAGGTCGAGGGGCGTCCCGCGATCCTGGTGTTCGATCCGAATGAGCCGAATGGGCGGCCGAAATACTTCATGCTGCTGAACTGGTCCGCCGACAAGCTCGCCACCATCAGGGATTTTCGTCACGCGGCGTACGTCATCGATGCTGCCGAGTGGGTGGTGGATAGAGGGTGAGGGGACAATCCGTTGCCCGTCGCGGCGCCGGCCAACTCGATGACGAAAATCTCCCTCAACTCCGAGCCGATCCGTCTGACGTTCGATGCATCCAAGGCGATATGGGGTCCGAAATTTTCGCCTATATCGATGTCTGGGTGGCCTATCGCTACTGACAAAACAAATACGGTCTCGATCACAAGGTCAGCAAGCTCTGCATGATATCGCCGGGCGTGAGCAACAACACCTGCACCGAATCGAGCCTGTACAGCGGCATTACGATGAAGTTCTAGCTTCGCTTGCCTCCAGGAAGCGAATGATGCCGCGTGACTCGCGGCATCATGCTTTGGGAGCCATCAAGCGGGTGCGGCATGACAATTCAATGAGGATTGACCGACACTCTCGCCGCCATCAGCCTCATCTCACCAATTTCCACCTCCCATCCCCCGCGCGCTTCAGCGCGGGGTCGCTCACCCGCACGTGCTCGGCCAGGAAATCGATGAAGGCGCGCACGCGGGCGGGTAGCGGCGCGGTGTGGCCGACATAGACGGCGTGGATGTCTTCGCGGTCGCCGGGATTGTAGTTTTGGAGGACTGGGACAAGACGCCCAGCTTCGATGTCGGGGCCGATATGGAAGAGGGCGAGGCGGGCTAGTCCCACGCCGCCAAGGCAGAGGCGGCGGGCGGCCTCGCCGTCGCTGGCGCGCGCGGCCGGTGGTGGCACAGCTTCCTCGGCGTGGTCGCCACGCTTGAACGGCCAGCCGCGGATGCTGCGCGGAAAGGTCCAGCCGATGCCGCGGTGATCGGCGAGATCGGCCGGTGTCTTTGGCGCGCCGCAGCGGGCGAGGTAGTTTGGAGCGCCGACCACGACCATGCGGCTGGTGCCGAGCTTGCGCGCGACCAGGCGCGAGGCCCGCAGCGGGCCGACGCGGATGGCGACGTCGGCGCGCTCCTGCATCAGGTCGATCAGCGTATCGGTCAGCACGAGATCGAGCGTGACGTCGGGATGCTGCGCCATGAAGCGCGGGATCAGCGGCATCACATGCAACATGCCGAATGGGATGTTGCTGTTGACGGTCAGGCGGCCGCGCGGCGCCGCCCCCGAGGCCGCCTCGCGCTCGGCTTCCTCCATCTCGCTGAGGATGCGCACGGCGCGGTCGTAAAACGCCTGGCCTTCCTCCGTCAGCGTGAGCTTGCGCGTGGTGCGGTTGATCAGCCGGGAGCCGAGCCGCGTCTCCAGCCGCGAGATCAGCTTGCTCACGCCCGACGGCGTCAGCCGCAGTTTTCGTGCGGCCTGGGTGAAGCCGCCGAGATCGACGACACGGACGAAGACCTCCATCTCGGCGGAGCGGTTGGTGTCGAAACGGGCCATGTTGAATTCACGTCACAAATGATTGGATTGCGGACATTCTAATGGTTTTGCCGCGGTGCAGCTATCTGCGTGGCTCGTCTCATCCATTGGAGCAACGCATGCCTCCCGCCGTCCTCGCGCTCACCGCCGGTGCCTTCGGCATCGGCACCACCGAATTCATCATCATGGGCCTCTTGCTGCAGGTCGCCGCCGACATGCATGTCTCCGTGCCGGTCGCCGGCCTGCTGATCTCCGGTTACGCTCTTGGCGTATTCGTGGGCGCGCCGGTCCTCACGCTGGCGACGCGCAAAATGCCGCGGAAAACCGTGCTGCTGGCGCTGATGGCGATTTTCACGCTCGGCAATGCGACCTGCGCGCTCGCGCCGAACTATGAATTGCTGATGGCGGCGCGGGTGCTGACCTCGCTCGCGCACGGCACGTTCTTCGGCGTCGGCTCGGTGGTCGCAACCGGCCTCGTCGCTGAAGACAAGCGCGCCTCCGCCATTGCCACCATGTTCATCGGCCTCACGGTCGCAACGCTGCTGGGCGTGCCGTTCGGGGCCTGGTTCGGCCTGATGCTCGGCTGGCGCGCGGCGTTCTGGGCGGTAACGGTGATCGGCGTGATTGCGTTTGCCGTGGTGGCAGCGCTTGTGCCCGGCCATGTCGGCAAGGACGACAAGGCGATTCCGGTCGCGGAGGAGATCGCGGTGCTCGGCCGTCCGCAGGTGCTGCTCGGCCTTGCCATGACCGTGTTCGGCTTTGCCGGGCTGTTCGTCGTCTTCACCTATATCCAGCCGATCCTGACTCGCTTCACCGGTTTTTCGGAGGCCGCGGTCTCGCCGATCCTGCTGGTGTTCGGCGTTGGCCTTGCGATCGGCAACGTCGCCGGCGGCAAGCTCGCCGATCGTGGCCTTGCGCGTGCGCTGATCGGCACGCTCGCCGCGCTCGCGATCGTGTTGCTCGGCCTGGCCGCCCTGCTGTCGGTCAAGATCGCTGCCATCGCGCTGATCCTGCTGCTCGGCATTGCCGCCTTCGCAACCGTCGCGCCGCTTCAGCTTCGCGTGCTGGAAGCGGCCGGCCCCAGTGGCCGCACGCTGGCCTCCAGCCTCAACATCGCCGCGTTCAATCTCGGCAACGCGCTCGGCGCCTGGGCCGGCGGTGTCACCATCGATCGCGGGCTCGGCCTCTCCGCGCTGCCGCTGGTCGCAGCCGGCATCACGGCGATCGGTCTCCTGCTGGCGCTGTGGAGCCTCCAGCTTGACCGCACGACTGTCGCGGCCGCGGCATGTCCGGCGGAATAGGGAGCGCGATCATGGAGTACCGCAATCTAGGCGCCTCGGGCCTCAAAGTCCCCGTCCTCAGCTTCGGCACCGGCACGTTCGGTGGCCAGGGCCCGCTGTTCTCGGCCTGGGGCCGCAGCGGCGCGGAGGAGGCGCGCAGGCTGATCGACATCTGCCTCGATTCTGGCGTCAATCTGTTCGACAGCGCCGATGTCTATTCGAACGGTGCGTCGGAGGAGATTCTCGGCGCCGCGATCAAGGGCCGTCGCGACAAGGTGCTGATCTCGACCAAGATGAGCCTGCCGATGGGCGATGGTCCGCTCGACGCCGGCTCCTCCCGGCAGCGGCTGCTGTCATCGGTCGAAGCGGCGCTGCGCCGCCTCGGCACCGACACGATCGACCTGCTCCAGCTTCATGCCTTCGACGCGTTCACGCCGATCGAGGAGGTGCTGTCGACGCTCGACGCGCTCGTGCGCGCCGGCAAGCTGCGCTATGTCGGCGTCTCGAATTTTGCGGGCTGGCAGCTGATGAAGTCGCTCGCCATCGCGGACCGGCACGGCTGGCCGCGCTACGTCGCGCACCAGGTCTACTACTCATTGCTCGGCCGCGACTATGAGTGGGAGCTGATGCCGCTCGCGCGCGACCAAGGCGTCGGCGCGCTGGTCTGGAGCCCGCTCGGCTGGGGCCGGCTCACCGGAAAGATCCGGCGCGGCCAGCCGCTGCCGCAAGGAAGCCGCCTGCACGCCACCGCACAGTTCGGCCCGCCCGTGGACGAGGACCGTCTGTACGCCGTGGTCGACGTGCTGGATGCGATTGCCGCAGAGACCGGCCGCACCGTGCCGCAGGTCGCGATCGCCTGGTTGCTCTCGCGTCCCACGGTCTCCTCCGTGATCATCGGCGCGCGCGACGAGGGGCAGCTGCGCGACAATCTCGGTGCGGTCGGCTGGTCGCTGAGCGCGGACCAGATCAAGCGGCTCGACGAGGCGAGCGCGGTGATGCCGCCTTATCCCTATTACCCCTATCGCATCCAGGAGGGCTTTGCGCGGCTGAACCCGCCGCCGGTCTAGGCCGGCGACTGGTAGAATGCCGCGATGGCCGTTGCGATTCCCGGCGGGAGATTCGACTCGCTCTTCAGCGTGTCCAGGAAGGCGGCATCGCCCGCCACCGTGAGGCCATCCAGCTTGATCGGATGCAGCGGCTCGGGCGCCGCCGCAGCGGCGGCCTGCAAATCGGGACCGGTCCGGTCGCCGTTATAGACGAGCCGCGGACGCAGTTGGACATTGTTGCCGAACTGCTCGTCGAGCGCGAGGCGCCATCCTGTGCGCGACACGGTTCCGCCGGCGATCGCCGCCGACATCGCGAGGCTGTGCGGTTGCAGCGTGCCGAGATTGCCAAGCGCAGCGGCCAGGCGGCTCGTCGCGTCCGTCAGCGTGATGTTCTCGATCCCCGGGTCCTGGTCGAGCGAGGTGAAGTCGATCACCCGCGCGCTGCTGCCGATCTTGAGCGCCTCGCCGCTCCCGCCCGCTTTCTGCATGGCGCTCTTCGTTCCATAGCGCGGCCGTCCGCCGATCACCACCAGCACGACATCCTGCTCGCGCGACTTGATCAGATGGCCGTAGGGATCGCCGGTGACGCCCTTCACGACCAGCAGATCGGCGAACTTGCCCTGGGCGATCGTCCCGAGCTTTGCATCCCATTTCAGGATCGTTGCCGGATTGCGCGTCGCCATCGAGACGATGTCGTAATCACTGAAGCCGAGATTGAAATGCGCCGAGACGACCTTCGCCGCTTTCAGCTCACCCAAGAGATTCTTGCTGCCGGATGGCGACCAGTCCGAGCCGAGCGCGATGGTGAGGCCGGCTGTGCGCGCGGCCGCGACATCCGTCGTCTTCCCATAGAGCAGCAGATTGCTCAGGGGAGACCAGACCACCTTCGCCTGGTGCTGTGCCATGGTTCCGAAATCGGTCGCATCGAGCGCCGTGCAGTGAATGCCGGCCAGCGACGGCTCGATCGCCCAATCGCCCGAGCCGTTGCGCAAGGCGAGGAAGTGGCTGTGCGCCTTGGCATCGATGCCTTCGCTGAGGTGCAGCAGGAAGCACGCCGACGATTTCAGCTCGTTGTCGAACTTCGCCCAATCCTCGGCGTCGATGTCGGGAATCTTCGAGTGCGCCCGCGGAAGGTCGGGAGGACTGCCGATCTCGGCGGCACGCAGCGCGCCTTTGTAATATTTGTGGATCGTGCCACTCCAGTTCGACAGCGTGATCCCCTGGCTCGTCGTCGTGCCCGCGACCAGGCATTTGGCTTCGACGTAGCGAACCAGAGCCGGCAGCAGCGAGCCGTCATCGGCCAGCGCAATCGCGCTCATGGGTCCGGTCACGGACGTCTTGTACGATTTGGCGTTCTGCCACTGGTCACGATTGCCGTAGAGCTGCGGCACGCGCCAGAGCGGCAGGATGTTGTAGCTGAGGTGATTGTGCAGTTCGATCAGGCCGGGATAGATGGTGCCGCCGGTTGCGACGGGAGCGATCGCCTCGAAGCCCGCGGGGGCCGGCTGTCCCTTGGGCACGACCGCGGCGATGCGGCTGTCCTCGATGAAGATCGTTCCGCTCTTGATGACGTCGCCCTCGGCCGCCATCGTCACGATCCGCCCGGTCAGGGCCCATCGCTTCGGATTTGCGGCCGGGCTCATGGGATCACCCCGTCGGGTATGGTGATGGTGATCGTGCGTCGTTTGGTCGCCGCGTCAGTGCCCTGGCGCACCGCCCATGCCGCATCACCGCGCATCCAGGCCGGCAGGCCAGCGGGAAGATCCTTCGCGATGATGTCGACGAGCTCGGCAGGCTTGAAGGCATCGCCATAGGGCACCAGCGTCGTCGTCACATCGGGATGCTTGACCTGCGGCGCGAGAGCCGCGAGCGCGGCATTCCACTTGGTCAGCATGATCTTGGTGTTCGCGGCCTGGGTGGCGGCATCATGCGCCGAGCTTTCCGGCCAGGTCGGGTGCGGGATGTGCTGATAGGGAAGCGTCTTGTAGGCCGCGCCATCGGACGTCTTGAGCCAGGCCTTCCAGGCCTCGTCCGCGAGGCCCCCGAGCGAGACGGCGGCCTCGATGTTGCCGGGCGCGAGCACGGCTTTCAGCCATTTGTTGCGATAGCCGACGATGCCCGGCTCATTCTTGTGCTTGCTCCCGCCGCTCTGCCCATAGACGCTGTACAGGAAGGTGTTCACCATCACGTAGCTCTGCGTGACGCCGAGCTTCGCGAGGAGGCCCTGCGTCCGGCGGCCCGCGGTGCCGACCAGGATCCTGCGTACGATGGTTTCGTGCTGGGCCGGATCTTGACCGACGACGAGCACGCGCGCCGATCCGTCGAGGCGGCCGCGGTGAAAGATCGGGCCCCACTCGATCCGGAAATCGTGTGGATCGTAGGCCTCGGCGCCGGGATAGTCGGCGCATAGATCGCGAAATGGCTGTTGGTCGTATCCGCCGTCGAATTCCGTGAGCATGGCAATTGCTCCGATAATGGTCGCGGTCGAAATGGCTGCGTCGAAAAAAGCTGGTCGCAATGTCGCAATCTTAGCGGTAATTCGCCGTCATATTCAACCGCAATATGGGTCAGGAGAGAGGACCTAAGAGTGCCTCAATGAGCACGACGCAAAGAGGCGGAGTTGGCTGACGATTCGATCATTCCGCCCCCTTCGACGGAAGCGATTCGATCTCGCACGAAGCACAGCCGTTGAGAGCTGTGAGAATGTTTGAAGCGTTCGGCTGCACATGATGGTGCACTCTCGGCCCGCAATGAGAGAAAAAAGAAACAGCGCCGGGCAAGCCGCGCCAGCGCGCTGCGATTCATTAATCCAAATTAACCCGAATTCCGGCCAATTCACCAACAGCTGTTAGGGTTACTTCCTCGATCTCTATGCGAATTATTGTCCGCTTTACCACCCGCCTCTAACAGAGGGACGGCGGACAACGCACATGCCTCATACAGGCCAATAAGTGCGGCCCGCTCCACGCGGAGGTGGCACGATGCGCAACGAGACGATCGCTATTCACGCCGGTTACGAGCCCGAAGCCGCCACGCACGCAGTTGCCGTGCCGATCTACCAGACCGCAGCCTATGCCTTCGACAGCGCCGACCATGGCGCGGCGCTGTTCAATCTCGAAGCCGAAGGTTTCCGCTACAGCCGCATCGCCAATCCGACCAGCGCGGTGCTGGAGAAGCGCATCGCCCAGCTCGAGGGCGGCGTCGGCGCGCTTGCGGTCGCGACCGGTCAGGCCGCGCTGCATTTCGCTTTCGTCAATGTCGCCGATCACGGCGGCAACATCGTCTCCGTGCCGCAACTCTACGGCACCACGCACACGTTGCTCTCGCACATCCTGCCGCGGCAGGGCATCACCGGCCGTTTCGCCGAAAGCGACGCGCCGGACGCGATCGCGAAGCTGATCGACGAGAACACCCGCGCGGTGTTCGCCGAGACCATCGGCAACCCCGCCGGCAATGTCTGCGACATCGAAGCACTCGCGAAGATCGCGCACGCCCATGGCGTGCCGCTGATCGTCGACAACACGGTTGCCACCCCGATCCTGCTCAAGCCGTTCGATTACGGCGCCGACATTGCCGTACATTCGCTGACCAAGTTCCTGGGCGGCCACGGCACCACGCTCGGCGGCGCTATCGTCGATTCCGGAAACTTCCCCTGGGCCAAGCACGCCGACCGCTTCCCGGCCTACAACAAGCCGGACGCCTCCTATCATGGCCTCGTCTATGCCGAGCGCTTCGGCAAGACGGCCTATATCGAACGCGCGCGCAGCGTCTATCAGCGCACCATGGGCTCGGTGCTGTCGCCGTTCAACGCCTTCCTGCTGCTCCAGGGCATCGAGACCGTCGCGCTGCGCATGGAGCGCCATGTCGAGAACGCCCGCAAGGTTGCCGAATTCCTGCGCGGCGATCCGCGCGTGGCCTGGGTGAATTACACCGGCTTCCCGGACAGCCCCTATTATCCGCTGGTCGAGAAATATCTCAACGGCAACGCGTCGTCGCTGTTCACCTTCGGGATCAAGGGCGGCATGGAAGCCGGCAAGACCTTCTACGATGCGCTCAAGCTGATCACGCGCCTCGTCAATATCGGCGATGCCAAGTCGCTGGCCTGCCATCCGGCTTCGACCACGCACCGGCAGATGTCGGCCGACCAGCAGCGCGCCGCCGGCGTGCTGCCGGAGACGATCCGCCTGTCGATCGGCATCGAACATGCCTCAGACATCATCGAGGACATCGACCAGGCGCTCGCAAAGGCCTGTCCGTCGGCGCGCCTCCAGGCCGCGGAGTAGGCGGCCAGGCCGATGACGATCTTGATCGACAGGGATCAAGGTATCTCGAGCCCGGCGCTGGTGCCGGCGGAGCGCGATCTCGCGCGCGACCACGGCGAGCTCACGATCGGGCTGATCAACAACATGCCTGATACGGCGCTGAAGGCGACCGAGCGGCAGTTCATGAAGCTGCTTCAGGCCGCGGCCGGTGCGCGCCGCATCCGCTTCCACTGCTTCTCGCTGCCTTCCGTGAAACGTTCGCCGGAAGCGAAGTGGCATGTCGAGAGTGAATATTCCGATCTCGCGGATCTCAGGCGGCACAGATTCGACGGGCTGATCGTGACCGGCGCCGAGCCGGTCGCGCCCGAGCTCGACCAGGAGCCGTATTGGCGGGATCTCACCGATCTGATCGACTGGGCCAAGCTCAACACGCGCTCGACGATCTGGTCGTGCCTTGCCGCGCATGCGGCGGTGCTGCATCTCGATCGTATCGAACGGCGGCGGCTGCCGACCAAATGTCACGGTATCTTCGACTGCGAGGCCGTGACGGACGATGCCCTGACCCGCGCGGCGCCCGCGCCGCTAAAAGTCTCGCATTCGCGCCTGAACGAGATCGCCGAGAGCGATCTCGACGACGCCGGCTATCGGGTGCTGACGCGTTCGGCTCAGGCCGGCGTCGACGTCTTCATCCGGCAATATGCCAGCCGCTTCGTGTTCTTCCAGGGTCACCCGGAATACGACGCGTTGTCGCTCCAGCGCGAATATCTGCGCGACATCGGCCGCTATCTCGCCCGTGAGCGCGAGATCTATCCGCACCTGCCGGTGAGCTATTTTGACGCAGCCACGGAGGAGAAGCTCCTCCGCTTCGAGAAGCAGGCGAAGCACCAGCGTCATCCGGCGCTGACCAACGAGCTGCCCGCGCTGAATCTGCGCACGGATATCGCGGCCGGCAGCGCGGCAGCGGTGCTTTTCCGCAACTGGCTGCAATATCTCGGCGCGAACGCCGACGCGTCGGTCGTGGCGCGCTAGATCGGGGCGGCGGGCTCCATGTTAGGACTAACGAAGTGTGAAGCTTGCCTCGGGCCGCATACGAATGTTTGATTGAGCGAATCGGGGCGAACAGGAAATGCGGTCGTGTGGTCGGCACTCCAGGGACGCGTGAGCAATCGGCTGGCCCGGCATTTCCGCGCCGCGCCGCACCGCCTGCCCGCGCATGCGCCGATGGTGAGCTTCACCTTCGATGACGCGCCCGACAGTGCCGCAGGCGAGGGCGCATCCCTCCTCGAAGCCCATGGCGGCCGCGGCACGTATTACATCGCCGGCAGCCTGATCGACCGTCCGTCGGACCATTGGCATGGCCTGTCGAATGACGCCATCGTGCGGCTGCACCGCGCCGGTCACGAGATCGCCTGCCACACCTTCTCGCACCAGAGCTCGGCCGATCTCGACGAGGCTGCGATGGCGCGCGAGATCGAGCGCAATCGCAGCCATTTCCGCGGCATCGATTCCTCGATCAGGCTGGAGAACTTCGCCTACCCCTATGGCATCGCCTCGATCTGGCGCAAGCCGCAGCTCGCCAAGGCTTTCCGCTCGGCGCGCGGCATCCTGCCTGGCGTCAACAGCGACGTCATCGACCTCCAGTTCCTGCGCGCTTCGCCCCTGGTCGATCGCGAAATCGACAAAGCGGGCATCGATCGCTATTTCGACGCGGCGGTCGCAAGCGGCGGCTGGCTGATCTTCTACGGCCACGACGTCGCTGATACGCCGAGCCCCTATGGCTGCACACCGGCCCTGATGCGCCATGCGCTGGCGGCGGCAGGAAAGCGCAACTTGCCGATCGTGACGGTCGCCGAAGCGCTGCGACGAATCGGGGCGTAGCCGCTCTCTTCCTTCTCCCCTTGTGGGAGAAGGTGGCGCGAGGCGCCGGATGAGGGGTTCTATCGGCAAATCCAACTCTATCGAGTTTGCTGATAGAACCCCTCACCCGTCTCGCCGCTCATGCGGCGAGCCACCCTCTCCCACAAGGGGAGAGGGGAAGACATCGTCCAGCCCCCCAAACAGTCTTGCCACGCCCGCGCCAGCATGCGACTGGCCTTGTGACGAATCCCAAAGCATCGCTCCGGCACCATGTCCACGTCCTCCACCGCTCCGCTGCCTGCGCCGTCCAACGGTCGCGACGCGTTGTCGGTGCTGCATTCGGTGTTCGGCCTGCCGGGGTTCCGCGGCGCGCAGGGCGAGATCGTCCGGCATGTCACCGACGGCGGCAATTGCCTCGTGCTGATGCCGACCGGCGGCGGCAAGTCGCTGTGCTATCAGCTTCCGTCGCTGCTGCGGGAAGGCTGCGGCATCGTGGTCTCGCCGCTGATTGCGCTGATGCGCGACCAGGTCGCCGGCCTGATCGAAGCCGGCGTCAACGCTGCCGCGCTGAATTCCTCGCTCAGCCCGCAGGAAGCCTCCGACATCGAACGCCGCCTGATCGCCGGTGATCTCGATCTGCTCTATGTCGCGCCGGAGCGCCTGGTCACGCCGCGTTGCCTGTCGCTGCTGGCGCAGGCGAAGGTCGCGCTGTTCGCGATCGACGAAGCCCATTGCGTCTCGCAATGGGGCCATGACTTCCGCCCTGAATATGTCGGCCTTTCCATCATCGCCGAGCGCTTTCCCGAGGTGCCGCGCATCGCGCTGACGGCGACCGCCGACGAATTGACGCGCAAGGAGATCGTCGAGCGGCTTCGGCTCACGGACGCGCCGCAATTCGTCTCCAGCTTCGACCGCCCCAACATCCGCTACGAGATCGTGGACAAGCGCAACGCGGTATCGCAGCTGAAGGACTTCATCCGCGAGCGGCATGCCGGCGATGCCGGCGTGGTCTATTGCCTATCGCGCAATCGCGTCGAGGAGGTCGCCGCCGCACTCGACGATGCCGGCATTGCCGCGCTGCCCTATCACGCTGGGCTCGACAGCAGCGTGCGCTCGCGCAACCAGGACCGCTTCCTCAACGAGGACGGCATCGTCATCGTGGCGACCGTCGCTTTCGGCATGGGTATCGACAAGCCCGACGTGCGCTTCGTTGCTCATCTCGACCTGCCCAAGAGCATCGAGGCCTATTACCAGGAAACCGGACGCGCCGGCCGCGACGGCAAGCCGTCAGCGGCCTGGATGGCCTATGGCCTCTCGGACATCGTGCAGCAGCGCCGCATGATCGACGAATCCAGCGGCTCGGACGAATTCAAACGGGTCTCGATCGGCAAGCTCGACGCGCTGGTCGGCCTTGCCGAGACGGCGCATTGCCGGCGCCGGCGGCTGCTCGCCTATTTCGGCGAGATCGTGATGGGCGAGAGCTGCGGCAATTGCGACAATTGCCTGACGCCGCCGAAGATGCGCGACGGCAAGGTGCTGGCGCAGAAGCTGCTCTCCTGCGCCTATCGCACCGGCCAGCGTTTCGGCGCGATGCACCTCATCGATGTGCTGATCGGCCGCCTGACCGAGAAGGTGACGCAGTTCGGCCACGACAAGCTCTCGGTATTCGGCATCGGACGCGAGCTCAACGAGAAGCAGTGGCGCACCGTGTTGCGGCAGCTGGTGGCGATGGGCCATTTGCAGAGCGACAGCGAAGCCTATGGCGCACTGAAGCTCACGGACTCTTCGCGCGGCGTGCTGCGTGGTGAGACCGAAGTGTGGCTGCGCGAGGAAGCGCCCGGCACGCGAGTCCGCGCCAGCCGCGCCAAATCCCGGCGCGGCGATCTCGCGCCGGCCGCAGACGCGCCGCAAGGCGATGTCGATCCCGAATTGCGCGCGCGGCTGCGCTCCTGGCGCTCAGACGTCGCGCGCGAGCGCGGCGTGCCGGCCTATGTCGTGCTGCACGATGCCACCATCGACGGCATCGTCCGCGCATGGCCGACCACGCTGGACGAACTCCGCAATGTGCCTGGTATCGGCGACAAGAAGCTCGAGCACTATGGCGAGGAGCTGCTGCAGATCATCAGGACGCGGTAGGGCGCCTTCCATCCACCTCGTTATCCCGGGGCGCGACGAAGTCGCGAGCCCGGGATCCATAGTCACATGCAGATGTGGTTGCGGAAGGCTGGTAACCACAAGTCTTCGCCAAATGCGATCCTGTGGTTATGGGTCCCGGGCTCGCGACTTTGTCGCGCCCCGGGACGACAATCTTCGTGTCTATCTCACCCGTTCCTGAACGCATACGCATAACCGTTCAGCGCCGGCGCGCCGCCGAGATGCGCGTACAGGATCTTCGCGCCCTTCTCGAAATGGTCCTTCTGCACGAGGTCGATCAGGCCCTGCATCGACTTACCCTCATAGACGGGGTCGGTGATCATGCCTTCGAGGCGCGCGGTGAGGCGAATTGCCTCCTTGGTCTCTTCCGACGGCACGCCATAGGCGGGATAGGCGTAGTCCTCGATCAGCACGACGTCGTCGGCGACGAGCTCCTTGCCGAGCTCGACGAGTTTTGCGGTGTTCTGCGCGATCTCGAGCACCTGCGTCTTGGTCTGCGCCGGCGTGAAGGACGCATCGATGCCGATCACCTTGCGGGCGCGGCCGTCCGCCGCAAAGCCGACCAGCATGCCGGCATGGGTCGAGCCGGTGACGGTGCAGACGATGATGTAATCGAACTTGAAACCGAGCTCCTTCTCCTGCTTGCGGACCTCCTCGGCGAACCCGACATAGCCGAGCCCGCCGAACTTGTGCACGGAGGCGCCGGCAGGGATCGCATAGGGCTTGCCGCCCGCCGCCTTCACCTCTTCGATCGCCTGCTCCCAGCTCTTGCGGATGCCGATGTCGAAGCCGTCGTCGACCAGGCGCACGTCGGCGCCCATGATGCGCGACAACATGATGTTGCCGACGCGGTCATAGACCGCGTCCTCGTGCGGGACCCAGGCTTCCTGCACCAGGCGGCACTTCATGCCGATCTTGGCGGCGACCGCTGCGATCATGCGGGTGTGGTTCGACTGCACGCCGCCGATCGACACGAGCGTGTCGGCGTTCGAGGCGATCGCATCGGGGATGATGTATTCCAGCTTGCGCAGCTTGTTGCCGCCATAGGCAAGGCCGGAATTGCAGTCCTCGCGCTTGGCATAGATCTCGACCTTGCCGCCGAGATGCTTTGACAGCCGCTCCAGCTTCTCGATGGGCGTCGGGCCGAAGGTCAGCGGGTAGCGCGGAAATTTGTCGAGCTTCATGGGATATCCCGATTGGCGTTGAGGTCTGGAGACGTCGCTAACACCAACCCGGGAAAATGTGCTCTCGAATATTGCGACCATATTGCACGTGATCTTGCGAGAATGATGCCATCACGGCATATTTCTTCCGAATTATCATCTATATGTGGAAGCATCTTCCATGGCCGCCCGGCTCGATCGAACTGACCTTAAGATATTGAGATTGCTGCAGAATAACGGCCGGCTCAGCAATGCAGAGCTGGCCGAAACCGTCGCGATAAGCCCCGCCACCTGCCATCGCCGCACCCAGCGGCTGTTCGAGGACGGCTTCATCGCGACCGTCCGGGCCATGGTGGCGCCGAAGAAGGTGGCGAAGGGAACGCTGGTGATGGTCGGCGTCGTGCTCGACCGTTCGACGCCGGAGAGCTTTGCGATCTTCGAGCAGGCGATCGCAAAACTGAAATTCGTGCTCGACTGCCATCTCGTCGCCGGCGACTTCGACTATTTCCTGAAAATCCGCGTCGGCGACATGGAGGACTTCAACCGCATTCACGGCGAGCAGCTCATCGCGTTACCAGGCGTGCGCCAGACCCGCACCTTCTTCGTGATGAAGGAAGTCGTCGACAACGCGCCGCTGGAGTTTTGAGCACGCCACTTTTCGAATCGCACGGTCGTCACGGCAACTTCACTTGCCATGCAGGCGCATGCGGGCGAGCCTCCGCGCTTCTCAACGAGGAGATCCTGCCGTGCGCCTCCCCATTCTCGATCCGAAGGATCTGACCGCCGAACAGAAGCCGCTCTATGACGACATGCGAGCCGGCATCAAGGACCACTTCAAGGGCTTCGTGAACATGCGCGACGACGGTGCGCTGCTCGGGCCATGGAACCCCTGGATTCGCGAGCCGCGCTTCGGTGGGCCGGTTTGGGACCTGGTCAAGGCGGTCGCGTCGAACCCGCTGCTGCCGGCGCCGGTGCGCGAGGTCGCTATCCTCGTCACCGGCTCGCACTTCCGCTCCGGCTATGAGCTCTATGCCCACGTGCTGGTCGCCGAGCAGCGCGGCCTCTCCGACGAGAAGCTCGCGACGATCGTCGCCGGCCAGCGCCCGGTCGATCTCACCAAGCAGGAAGCGGTCGCCTATGACATGGCCTCGGCGCTGGTCAGCGGCGGCGTGCTGCCGGAGCTGACCTATCGGGCGGCGGTGAAGGAATTCGGCGAGCACGGCGCGGCCGAGCTGTCCTATCTCGTCGGCGTCTACTGCATGGTCTCGGTCACACTCAACACGTTCGACGTGCCGGTGCCGGACTAAGAGCCGCTTCGTTCGATCACTCCGCCGCCTTGCTGGCGGGCGGCGGGGGTACGAAGGCGATGCAGCGATTGCGGCCTTCGGCCTTGGCCTGGTAGAGCGCCTGATCCGCCGCGCCCATCAAGGCGTCGATGCCGGACATGCTGACGGTGGCCTCCGCGATGCCGATGCTCACGGTGAGGCCGAACTGAATCTTGTCGGCGAGAACCTGCGTGCTCATCACGCGCTTGCGGATACGTTCGGCGACAGTCCTCGCCCGGGACAGGCTGGTCTCGGGCAGCAGCACGGCGAATTCCTCGCCACCGAGACGGCCGACGATGTCCGACTTCCGCTTGCCGTCGAGGCAAGCGGCCGCGACCGCCTTGATCGCGGCGTCGCCCACGGCATGGCCGTAGCGATCGTTGACCGACTTGAAGTGATCGATGTCGAGCATCAGCACCGAGACGGCACGGTAGTAGCGCTGGAACCGGCTCCATTCCGCATCGAGATTGTCGAGGAAGTGGCGGCGGTTGTAGAGGCCGGTGAGCGGATCGGTGGTGGCGAGCGTCTCCAGCATCGCGGCTTTCTGCGTCAGGTCGGTGATGTCGACATAGGTCAGCATGCGGCCGCCGTTCGACATCGTGGTGCAATGGGCCCTGATGCGCCTTCCGTCCGGCGTCTGCAGGTCGCGCACGTGATCGCCGGCCTTGACCTCTTCGACGCGTCGCGCGGGGAATTTCGCGAGCTCGTTCGTTGGCAGATTGGGCGCGCTGGCCCGGTGGAGGCGCCGCACCAGCGATGAATAAGCAGGCCGGTTTGCGGCCTCGTCTTCGCTGACCTCCCAGAATCGCCGCATCCGCCGGTTCATGAAGGTGGCGTGCAGGTCGGAGTCGAGAAGGAGGACGCCGTCCTGGACGTTCTCCAGCGCATCCCGCAGCAGCTTCAGTTCGTCCGAGGTGCGCACGATGTCGGTGACGGGCGTATAGGTCAGCATGCGTCCCCCATCGGGCAATGGCGTGACCTGGACGCGCACCACATCGCCGTTGGTCCGGCGCAGATCGATCGGCGTCGGATCGCCCGCCTCGATCACGCGGACACGCTCCGCCACCAAGGCGTCGAGCTCAGGGTCGGGCACCTCATAGGCGCCGGTGTCACGTCCGTGATGAAGCAGCGTGAGGATGGAGGGATTACTGTCGGCGACCTCGTCGGGCAGGCGCCACATCTGCCGAAACGACTGGTTGATCAGGCGCGCTCGGAGATTGGAGTCGAGCAGCACGATGCCAGTTGGCACATGATCGAGCGCGGCGCGCAGTGCCAGCATCTGGCTGCGCATCAGCGCGTCGGACGAGCGCTCTCGCTCCTCGCCGGTCGGGCGCTCGCTGCCTGGCTGCTCGAAGGCGACGCCGACCTGGCGGTCGGATCGCCAGATCACGCGGCAGGCCAGGATCTCGCGCCCGGCGAGCCTGAGCTGGAATCGCTCGGGCACTCCGAGGCCGCTCTCCATCTCGAGCGTCGCGGCCTCCTCGGTCAGCCGGCGCACGACGCAATCGATCGACGATTGGCCGAAATTGAAAAAGATCTTCCCAGCAAGGAACGTCCGTTCCGAGACCAAGCGGGACATTCGCAGCCTCCAGGGCGCACATGATGCGAAACGCCGGCCCAGTTTCGCGCAAGGTTACTTGTGGCGATGTAACGCAACAGACGTTTTCGGATGAAGATTAACGATCGGTTGACGGCCGACGCGCCACGGCGGGTGCGAAAAAGCTCGTCATATCAGCGGCAAGGGTCCCGGTCTGGTCCCTGCCATCCGGCCAATCGCGGGCGGCGCGCTTCATCCAAAATCCACCATGACTGCAGTCAGTTGCGCACGGCATAGAGCGGGGTGCGCAAGGTCAGCTGATAGGACGGCTTCGGCATCCACGCGATCAGCGCGGTGATGCCGAACAGGCGGTTGTCATTGTCGTCCATGCGATCGAGGTCGAGCCGCAGGATCGGCTGGGTGAAGGACTCCGCCAGGGTCCGGCCCCCGAGCTGCGCGCCGCCGAACGACTGCACGCCAAGCCGCCCCGTGAACTTCCAATTGCTCGGCCATTGGTAGTAGCCGCCGGCATAGAGGATCGTGTTCGGCTTGATCCTGGCGAGCTGGCTGGCGATGTCGGTGTGGGTGTACTGCACGCCCGCGAGCCAGCCGCGCGTCTCGTCCTCGTCGAGCGCGTAGTCGAATTCCAGGATGTTGTTGAACGAGGTCGTCATGCCCTGCTCGTTCGGCACCGACTGCGTCAGGGTCGATTGCAGCGTGATGGTCGGGATCTTTCCGCCGTTCTGCTGGTAGAGATCGGCCTGAACGCCGATGTTCCAGCTCGTGATGTCGAACGATGACCAGCCGCCGCCGATATCTATCGTCGAGCCCGATACGCCGCCATAGAGCGAGACGCGATCGCTGACGTCGACCGTCAGCGGCAGGTCGACGACGATCGATTTTGCCGCGGGCAAGCCGTTCGGCAGCGTCGTGCCGCGCTGTGCCGCCAGCGCTTCGAACGCGGCGGACAAGGACGTGTTGCCGAAGCCGAGCCCGAGCGTGCCTGCGGGGATCGTCGCATAGATGGTGCGGAGATCGAGGTAGATGTTCGGGATGGCGGGCTTTGTGGGTTTGTCCTCGTCGTCATCGGCGGCGAAGGCTGTGCCTGCCGAGATCGCCAGGCCAAGCAGTCCGATCACGACGGGCGAGGCCGGACGGTATGATCGGCGCGGGTAGGACACGTGACAATCCGGCGCGTGGCGCTCTGGTGACGGAATCGTGTTCTAGATGGAACGTGATCATTCCCGCGGTCAAGCGCCATCCGCAAGCGGTGGACGGGGCCGATATGCGCGGTTACCCTGCCGTGATCGCATTGACACACTCGCCGGCCAGAGTGCAGGCCGGACAATGGAAGGACGACAGAAATGAACACGTCACGCCGCATTTTGCTCACGGGTCTGGCGGGGCTTGCTGTTGCTCCGACTGCTGTCGCCGCCGCCGCACCGTTGTCCGAGCCCGGGGACGTGACGGTCGCCGAAGAGCGCTTCGCTCGCACGATCGCCGCCGCCCATGCGCCCGATATCAACTGCGCGCGGCAGGCGGAACGGTATGCGGACGCGCACTGGCCGGAATATGTCGTGGCGGCAAGGGCGGTGATCGGCGCGCGCGCGTGATTCTTTCTTCCTTCTCCCCTTGTGGGAGAAGGTGGCGCGAAGCGCCGGATGAGGGGTATGCCTCAACAAGCGAGCTCTATCGCATTCGCGGAGAGAGACCTCTCACCCGTCTCGCCGCTGCGCGGCGATCCACCCTCTCCCGCAAGGGGAGAGGGTAAGGAAGTGCCTCACTTCTCCACCGCCCGCCTGACCTGCTCGCCGATTTGCGACAGCACGAGCTGGGCCTGCGGCAGGATCGCGCCCATGGCGTGGAAGTTGTGGACCATGCCGTCATGGCAGACGTGCTCGACCGCGACGCCCGCGGCGAGCAGCTTGCGGGCGTAGGCATTGCCCTCGTCGCGCATCGGATCGAACT